>NZ_AJYQ02000018.1:120257-136693 GCF_000287055.2 Vibrio genomosp. F10 str. ZF-129
GCGACTCACTCCCAAACATGCGTAGTGAAAACCCCAGCCGTTGCTCTGACAGTAGCGGCTAATTTGATTAAAGGGTGTACCAGAACTGGGGTTAACGTCAGCATGATTGCTTTCAAAAGCACGAAGATCAAAATGCGCATCAAAGTTAATGATTCCAATCTTGGGTTTGAGCTCAGGTGCCTTACTTTTTAAATGGTTGGCTAACCCCAAGAACGACGGCCAGGCGACTTCATGCCCACCCCCAAGCGTAATTACAGGTGAGCGGGCGAGGGCAGTTGTAATCACTTGCGCACATTGCGCTTGGCTATCTTCGAGTTGATCGTCTTCACAAGCAACATTACCTAAATCGACAAGTGATACGTTTTTATGCCAGGCCATATTGGCTAACGCTTGGCGAATCAAATTTGGTGCCTTCTTCGCGCCAATTCGTCCTTTATTTCTTGCGACGCCTGCATCGCTAGGAAACCCTAAGATACTGACAAAGTTGTCGGTGGTATTAAGATCATAAGCTTGCATTTTCTTCACGACATGATGAACGCGCTTACCAAGCTCTGCGTCTTCGGCATCATGTCGACCTTGCCAGTGGAATGTGTGATCAGTAACGGTGTGTGGGTTAGTCATTGTTATGCCCTTCACGGTGATATAACGCGCCGTTAACGATGCGCGCCGCTAAATTAGGGACGCCGACTTGGTAGCTGAGATCGGCGGGATGAGCGATGTCCCATATGGCTAAATCGGCATCGAAGCCAAATTGCAGTTGTCCTCGAGTTGTTCCATGCCCGATGGCTTGGGCGGCATGACAGGTCACCCCTCGGAGTGCTTCTTCTGGTGTGAGGCCAAATAAAGTGCAGCCCATGTTCATCATCATCGTCAAGTCAGCGAACGGTGAGGTTCCAGGGTTAAAATCCGTAGCGATTGCCATGGGAATGCGATTATCTCGGAGCAGTTGAATGGGAGGACGCTGTGTCTCTCGCAGAAAATAAAAAGCGCCGGGCAATAATGTGGCAACGGTATTGGTGCTGGCGAGCGCCTGTACTCCTTCAAGATCGAGATACTCAATATGATCAACAGACAGCCCATCAAAGCTTGCCGTGAGGGCACTGCCTCCGAGGTTCGACAGCTGCTCCGTATGGCCTTTAACACGTAAACCGTGCTGTTGAGCGGCCTGGAAAAGTTGTTTTGTTTGTTTGAGGTTAAACCCTATGGACTCACAGAAAACATCGACAGATGAAGCGAGTTTCTCTTCTGCGACCAAAGGAATCATCTCTTGGCAGATGAGTTCAATATATTGGTCCGATTTTCCTTTGTATTCCGGAGGGGTCGTGTGCGCCGCGAGTAATGTGGTCTCTACTTTTATCGGTACATGACGTTCAAGAGCTTTGGCGGCGCGTAACATTTTCACTTCATCATTTAATGCCAAACCGTAGCCCGATTTAACTTCAACGGAGGTAACGCCAGTGTTTATAAGCCCTTTCACGCGGGGAATAGCAAGCTCGACTAATTGTTCTTCTGTGGCTTTACGGGTTGCTTCTACGGTAGCGAGAATACCACCACCTTGGTTCGCGATTTCGGTATAAGGCACACCTTGAAGGCGCATTTCAAATTCGTTTGAGCGATTGCCAGCAAAGACGATATGAGTATGAGCATCAATAAGGCCCGGCGTGACTAGCTTATTCTTACAGTCATAAATAGGGCCCGCTACCGAATGGTGCCCGTTTGGGTTACCTAAAAGCACATTGCCCGAGGATAAATCGCTCTGGTCTTGAATTGAGGCGATCTTACCGTTTTTTAGTTGGACGACTTTTTCAGTGCTGACCTGGTAGCCTTCTTTACCTGGTGTCATCGACACAAGACGAGCATTGATAAGCGTAAGATCGGTAACGGATGTCATGAACGGCCTCAATGGATATTAAATGTATATACAATTAATAGTTCAACTCAAGCAGGCTGACAAGATGAATGTTACAAAAATGTGATCGTGATTTAGTGTGATGTGCTCAATTAGATGAGAATCTTAGAGCTTAATTTGTATTTTGACGCTGGATGGTAGAGTAAAGCAGTGCTGACTAAGTTCTCTTCACTCCAGGTGCGTCTATGCAGCAATAAGCAAGGTTCGTTGGTGGTCAGTGCTAATGCTGTTTTGACGTTATCCTCTGGTGAAATAGCTTCCACCGTATGCTCAATTGCGTTAAGCGGGCAGTTGTCAGAAAGATATTGATTGGGCGTGATGGCAGAGAAATCTTGTTGTAAATATTGGGGAACGTAACGTGGATTTACCCATCTCAGTTCTAGTTGAATTGGTTTGTTATCTTCAAAGTGTATGATTTCACTATAATAAACTTCTTTCCCTAGCATGATTCCGAGTTGTGTAGCAATGCGTTCATCAGCTTCGATTGAGGTTTGTGACACAACGAGATTGTGGTAGTTCTTACCACGTTGCGCGACTTCTTCAGCAATATTTCGTATGTCCAAAAGTGGAGATTGTGCTTTTTCTGGTATTGCGCAAACAAACGTCCCAGCTCGCGGTTTACGTTGCAGTTTTCCTTCGTTAACCAAATCTCTAATCGCTTTATTAACGGTCATCCGGCTGACATCAAATTGTTTGGTCAGTTCGACTTCTGTGGTAATTCTATGCCCGACAGGCCAGTTCCCCGATTGTATTTGTTCAGAAATAAAGTGTTTGATCTGGATGTAAAGAGGAACGTTGCTCATAAGACGACTCGAAATAATTGACTATACAAATAGTGAGTTAATTGGAGAGTGATTGCAAACCATAGGCGATGAAATATGACGAGCATACTATTCTATTGAGAAATTCATTCGACATTTGCATGGCAGAATAAAGCTCATAGGCGAGTATCAACTGGCGGGTTCTCGTTGTACAATCCAGCAATCATAGAGAAAGAAAAAATACAGAGAAATAGGCATGTCTTACCCCACCGAAATGACATTTTTTGAACGATTTGAAGCTGATATTTTATCGGGCGAGAAAACCATCACGATTCGAGATAAAAGCGAATGCGATTATCATGTTGGAAGTGTGGTTGATGTTAAAACCTTGGAAGAAGGACGTTGGTTTTGTCAGCTACACATTCAGTCTGTGGAGCCGATTCTATTGAGCCAATTATCCGATTTTCATGCTGAGCAAGAGAATATGACGCTGGATGTACTAAAAAGTGTGGTTGAAGATATTTATCCCGGTATCACGGAATTGTACGTGATCAGTTATCGCCTAGTTTAATGACTTTTATTTGGTTATTTTAAGTTGAGTCTAATAGATCAGCGATGTTTTGAGTCGACAAAAAAACGCCAAGCGTATATCAATAACAGTTTGGCGTTGTTAACCGAGTTGGCTTAACGCGAATTAATCGCGCTTCCAAAGCATGTGACAGAACTTATTATCTGGGTCTCTGCTGACTAGCATACGAGCAAAGACATCATCAAGAACATCGCTGTCTTCATCAACAAGGCCAATCCGAACTTCTGCGTAAACGTCCTTATCGACATCGAAGCCCACGTGCTCAGGCCAATCCTCACCAGTTTCAACTAATTCCGCTGCTCCACGTTCTTCAAATTGAGCTGTAAATAGAATCACATCAACAGGCTCTAGGTTGTCGGGTGCCATTTCAAGAAAAATGTCGTAGGCAGCATCGATTACGTCATCATAAGAGATCAGGTTTTGCTCATCAGACATAAGGGTTACGCTCGGCTCATGTATTTGCGTTCAGCAATATTAACGATAACGCGATCGCCTGTAGCGATGTACTCTGGGACTTGAATAGACAGACCAGTAGCGAAACGTGCTGGCTTTGTACGAGCCGATGCCGATGCGCCTTTAATTGACGGATCTGTTTCTTCGATAACAAGCTCAACCGTTGATGGCAACTCAAGCCCAGCAACTTTTTCGTTTACGATAACGACATGCATACCTTGAGTCTCTTCATTGATGAACATGAGATCATCTTCGATGTCGCTCTTGTTGAAGGTATATTGGGTATAGTCTTCGTTATCCATAAAGATGTATTCATCACCATCTACGTATGAAAAGGTAGACTGACGCTTGTACATTTCAACCGTTTCTACAACGTCATCGGCTTTTAAACGCTCATCAACACGAGCACCGTTGGACAGGTCAGTACAACGCATTTTGTAGATCTTAGTTCCGCCACGGCCACCAGGGGTGGTTACTTCAATTTCTTTAACAAGTAGAGTTTTGCCGTTTGATTCAATAGCAAACCCTTTTTTAATTTCACTGGCTCTAGGCATCAGAGGGATCCTTTGTATTTAGGTTGGGGGCATTATAGCAATTAAGTGGCAAGAAGGAATATCTTGATCGAATTCGTTGTCTGAGAGATCATAAAGATAGAATCCTTTTATTGAGTGTATTTGATACCTTTCATGACTCTTTCTGTAATTGACCCGAAACAACCTTTCCAAATCGACTATCAAGCCGCCGTTAATGACTTAGTTAAGTTTTTAAGGGGTGGGTTGGGCGAAAACCTCCACAGTATTTATCTCTATGGCAGTGTTGCAAGAAAGACGGCAAAACCTGGGCAATCAAATCTCGATGTGATCGTGGTGACGAACCGTTCGTTTAATGATTCGAGAACGACGTTACTCAATACGATCAAATGGCGTTTTCAACAAAGTTTTAGCCATATAACTGAAGTCTCCATAAAAACGGCATTATTGTCCGAAGTCGCCACATTGGAGAGTATATTTTCTTGGGGGTTTCAACTAAGACACTGTTCGGTGTGTATATACGGCGACGATTTATCCGAATGCTTTGGTGACTATGAGCCCAGCTGGGAAATAGCCAAGCACTGGAACATGGATGTAGAAGACTGGGTCGCGGTTTATCGAAATCGAATAGCTCGTGCAAGTTCACCACAAGAGCAAGTCAGGGCACAGAAAATAATTGCCAAGAAATTACTGCGCGCGAGCCATTCTCTGGTCATGTACCGAGACAAACTTTGGCTGGAGGATCCCTCTGAATGTGGCGAGCACTTTCTGCGGTTTTATCCAATGAAAAAAACCGAGATAGACAGACTCAAAATATTGCTGACAGGAAGAGTAATACCAAAGCGTTCGGTGATCGGGATACTGGACAGCTTTGGCGATTGGCTCGTCGAACAGTATAAAAAAACTGAGTTTCGAATCGGTTAGTTATTTTCTGCTTAATACATATGAAGCTTCAACATCCTATCTGAACCCATCATATCGTTCTTAGCCCTTCATTGCCTGGGAAGTGATGCAAAACCTTTTCCAATCATTGCCCAGAAACAAGACAACTTACCCATATGTGCTAAATTATAAAAAGGCCAGTAAGTTTAAGGGAAACGATGGGCATGATCGTCACGAGACTCCAGTCAACATGGAATGTTATTGAAGGTTTTAGTCTCAAGTTTATAACACCCTCGTTGCTTGCTCTTCGAGAAGGCATGATTTGGCTATTGCCCTGTTTAATGTTGTCCTCCTTCTTTCTCTTCTTTGCCAGCATGGGCGAGTTTGTTTTTGGTCGAAGGACGGAGTGGGTAACATCGCTGTATGCTATTCATGGTTCGATAGCGAGTTTTTTCCCTTTTCTAATGACAGCAGCGCTGTCGTATGTGTTAGCTATGCAGTGGAAATTACCACGCCCGCCTGTTGCCTTGCTGTCTGTTCTTTACCTAGTGGTGATCGGTGAAGTCTTACCTAATCAACAATCAGTACAAACGTTTAATATTATTATCGCGATAATCACGCCGTTGTACGCCACTCCTATATTAGCCAGTTTATTGAAATTAGGCAGTTTGAAAATAACTCGGTCTAATAGTGGTGGGAAAATTGTTAAAGAATCCCTAAATTTAGTGCTACCAGCCACGATCACCGGAGTGATTGTGATGATCGTGAACAGCCTGATTTTTACCGGATTAACGGGCAATCATTTATTGTCTGCGGTTTATTTGGACTATGCCAATGAGCCTTATACATTTGGAATGGTATTCGCGGCATTAAATTCAACGCTGTGGTTTATCGGTATTCACGGATACTACGCGTTGCTCCCCTTGGTTGACTATTTACAAGAAGCAACCAACTTAAGTTACTCTACGTTTTTAGCAGGGAGTACGGGGCCGTATCCTATGAATTTATCTTTCATGGGTTCGTTTGTGTTCATTGGAGGAAGCGGTGCTACGCTTTCTTTGGTTTTGGCACTGCTGGTCTTTTCTGAACAAAAAGCACTCCAGGTTATTGCTTTAGCGAGTATTCCCATTGGTCTAATAAACGTCAATGAGATTTTGTTGTTTGGCCTTCCAATTATCTTTAACCCACGGCTGTTTTTCCCATTTTTTTTAGTGCCTATCGTCAATGTCTGTACCTCCATGTTTGCGATTCAGTCTGGGTGGGTATCGGTGCCTGTTGTGTCTGTCCCCTTTAATAGCCCGGTATTAATTAATGCCTGGATATCGACAAATGGCGACGTTGGCGCGCTCGGCCTTCAACTCTTTAATGTATTGATTGGTACTTTGATTTATCTGCCTGCGGTGCGAGGGCTCAATAAGGTCTATGCAAACCGAAAAATCGATTTCCCATTCTTAGATACCACTTATACGCGCCGTCAAGAAGAGGCTGAAACGCTCCGTGAAGATCCGATTGCGATCGCTCAAAGCGAAGAAAAAAAGGCGAAATCATTGGAAGATCAACTGGAGGTCATCAGTCATAAAGAGTTTTGTATGGAATATCAGCCCCAGATCTGTTCGCTCACGGGTAAAGTGGTAGGGTGTGAAGCGTTAGTGAGGGCCACATCAAGCAGTGGAGAGTTAGTGTATCCTGGCGCTTTTATCCCTTGGCTTGAAGAAGCTGGGTTAATGAAAGATCTTGATGTCTGGGTGTTTAAACAAGTAGCGAAAGATATCCAGATTTGGAATAAAAGCGGTAATAGGACTTCGGTTAGCATCAATATTTCTCCAGAAACATTAGTGACTGAAGATGTGATGACGCCAATATTAAAAGCGATCACACCCGTCGCCAGCCAAATCAATATCGAAATTACGGAAGAAACTTTGCTGGTGGATGAGCAGAAGCTGATGATGTCTTTTAATCGGTTACAAAACTTGGGCGTAAAAGTCTACATTGACGACTTTGGTACTGGCTTTTCTTCTTTAAGCTACCTGAACCGATTTAATATTGATGCGATAAAGATAGACCGTTCTTTCGTTCTAGCACTAAGCTCCGAAAAGGGGAGAAAGGTTTTCACAAGCATCCTGTCTATTGCGACAAGACTTGATATTTCAGTTGTGGTAGAAGGGATTGAAACCCTTGAACAGCTTAGCTTCATTCCCAAAAGTGATACGATATCAGTTCAAGGTTGGTATTATAGCCGCTCTCTTCCTAGTAAGAGTTACAGGGAATATTGTCACCTCAATGAACAACTCACAATAGATAATGGCCAAGATGTATCAGCCCGCTAAGACCATTAAAATAGACCGAGTTGCGGTTCAGTAAGGCGAGTGAAATCTAAACCAATGAAAGGCAGGATTGCATCACCAATAGGCTTGAGCTGTTTATCAATATAGTGTTGGTAATCAATGGCGCTTTTTCGATACTCATGTGGCTCAGGGCCATTGATTGTAATGATATACGCGATTAATCCTTTGTTTTGATATTGCAACGGCCGCCCAAGTTGTTGGTTCACTTCATCAGCCAGACGCGCCGCTCTCACCTGAGGAGGCACATTCTTTTGATATTCATGCAGTTTACGTCTTAATCTCTTCTGGTAAATGAGTTGGTCATCGTATTGGCCCGCGAGTGTGGCTTCCACAAATTGCCTCACGTACAGTTTTGGACACTGACCGTGAAATATCAGCTGGTAAAGTGTTTGCTGAAATTGTTGTGACAGAGGCGTCCAATCGGTTCTGGCACTTTCTAGCCCTTTAAAGATTATCTGCTCTTGGGCGCCTTCCCCTTTTAATCCTGCATAACGCTTCTTCGATCCTTTTTCCTCACCGCGAATCGTCGGCATGAGAAATTTTCGGTAATGAGTTTCGTATTCCAACTCTAACATTGAAGTGAGCTGATATTCTGATTTGAGGTGGCTATCCCACCAGGCATTGATTTTTTTCACAAGCATTTGACCTATCTGGTCAGCCTCATTCTGGCTGCATTGCTTGTTCAGGGAAACAAAGGTTGAGTCTGTGTCACCGTAGATCACTTGGTAACCTTCCGCTTCAATCAATACCTTGGTTTTTTTCATGATTTCGTGACCGCGCATGGTAATACTCGATGCCAGCCGAGTATCAAAAAATCGGCAACCAGACGAACCGAGAACCCCATAAAATGAATTCATGATAATCTTAATCGCTTGAGAGAAAGCTTTGTCGTTCCTTTGTTTTGCGAGGTCTCGTGCTTTCCACAGATCTTCAATCATTTGAGGAAGAAAGTGTTTGGAGCGATGAAACTGACCACCACGAAAACCTGGAACCGCTTGTTCATTGCCGATTCCTATTTCTTGTTTTAGCCCTTCAATTAAGCCCATTGGGTCTATTAGAAAAGAGCGAATGATCGACGGGTAAAGGCTTTTAAAGTCGAGCACTAATACGGAATCATAAAGGCCTGGCTGTGAGTCCATCACATAACCGCCGGGGCTGGCGAGCCAGTTCTCTGGTTCTAGATTCGGAGCCACATAGCCAGAACGATGTATCTGCGGCAAATAGAGGTTGGTGAAGGCTGCAACAGAGCCCCCAATTCGGTCCAGCTCAACTCCGGTTAAACGCGAACGCTCGATGGCAAAATCAATGAGATGGGTTTTCTCAAAGATTCGGTTAACCAAAACACAATCTTGTAAGTTGTATTTCGCCAAAGAGGGTTTATCTTGGCGAAACATTCGATTGATTTCATCCATGCGGTCATGAACATTATGAATGCTTTTGCCTTCCCCTAGCATTTCTTGGGACACGGATTCCAATGACCAAGATCGAAAGTGATAGGTGGCGGTTTTGAGTGTGTCAATGCCATCCATGACAACACGACCAGGGAGAGTAATGAAGCTCTGCTGGGTACTCACTGACGTTCGGAAGTAGCTCATTTGCCTAGCTCGACCTAGCGTTAATTTGACCTTGTTGAACTCGGCTCTTTTATGAAGAAGACGAAAATCAAAATCAATAACGTTCCAGCCGATAATGACATCAGGATCAAACTCAGCAAACCAACGGAGTAGCGCCTGTAAAAGAGCCTTCTCATCATCAACCCATTCAATGGGGGTCTCACTGTCTTCTTTCTGGCCAATCATAATGACGCGACTGTCCATCTTGCTGTCTAATCCAATCGAGTAGAGGATGCCTTTCTCTGAGCATTCAATATCCAAAGAGACCACATTGAGGTTCGGAATGTAGTCACCCTGTCGACACTTAGCGTGAGTGACTTTTGTGTAAGATGGCCTAGCTTGAATTTGACCGGTGTATTCAATGCTTCCTTTAATGAAACGTTCCATTAAAAAACGATCAGTTAATCGCACGTCTGATTCTAAAGTTAAAATCTCACGATTTTTTAGCGCGTCGTCCAAACGATGTGCATCACGTATTGTTGTGCAGTAACAGGCAGCCAGATTAATACCATCGAAGCTTTTGAGCGATAAGGGTTTGACTTCAAGAGAAAGGTTTAGGTCGGAAGCAATTGACATCACTTTTTGGCGCTGACTGTCGTGAATGAAAAAGACGCACTTTTCACCTTTTACGATGATTTGAACGGGGCCCTGTTCAGTACTTAGCCATAAGTCAATTTGTGTTTGGCCGACGGTATCACGTGCTTGGCGAGTTAATACAAAACCTTGGTTAATAGCCAAACAACTTGCCTCACAAATTATAGTGTTCTAAAAAAAGAGTGACCTAAACAAATAGATAGTTATCAAAGCAATAGTGACTTGAAAATAAAGCTATCTAAACACCAGTTATGTAAAAAAGAAAAGGCTACGTTATGTAGCCTCTCTAGTGTAACAAATATTCCGCCTAACAAGTAACAGATAGAACTGTGGCGAATAGGGAGAAAAGTCACCGTACAGCAATCCTGCTACTATCATTCAACAATTATTCTCATTCAACAACGACTATCAACATTCGCAATTACGCTCAACATGCCGTAATAGAACAGCCTAGATTAAATATGCTAGTAATAGAGATAGGCGGTGAGTTTTGCTGACGTATCTTCTCTAGTCCAATGTTGGTAGCTTACTTGGCTGCGTACTGCCCAGTGACGATTCAATGTCCAGTGCCAACTTGCCGTTGCGCTTGAGTTTTGCTCGGCATTGGAGTCAATAAGGGCTAAGTATTGGCCTTGTAACCCAATTCGGTGCTGGTCGGCCACTTGATACAATAAGCCCGCTTCAACGCCAATACCGACAGTGGCGTCATACTGGGTTAGTTGGCCACCACTCAACTCTGTCGATAGCAGTGAATACGCATGGAGCTTGTCGGCTTGCCCCCAGGCTTTACCCACACCAGCTTGGCCAAACCAACGTCCTGCGAGTTTATCTGTGCTTGGTTTACGGTCAAAGCCCGCTCGGACATTCCATGCCAAGCTGTTGAAAATGCGATTACTTGGCGCAAGCGACATTGCATCAAGTAAATACAAGCGGTCAAGGCGGGTGTTTGAATCTTCATCAATACTGAGTTGTGTATCTAGAAAGCTGATCTGGGCACCAGGAATAAACCCAGCCTGAGAATCCAGTAAATCATGATACGCAGCACGCCATTCAAGAGTGGCTTTGTCGGTACTGTTATTACTCGTTTGCAGTCCTAAGCCGACTCGGGCCGATGCGTGTCCTTGCTCTGGGGATATCTCTGGCACAGGCACAGAAGCAAAAGGAGAATCGACTTTAATTCTGCTTCGCTGATACAGAAGTTGAGTCAGTTGCTTTGCTTTGGCGTCACGGTCTAGACCGTCTTCGTATAACTCAAAATTTAACCATTCATAGGCGAACTCTAATATGGCCGCACGCTCATCTTCGTCAAATTCGACATCGGACGGGAATTCTCCTTGTTTGGCTCGAATTGAGGCATCAAATAAACGTTGATCAATCTCATTGGCTTGATGTAGTAATCGAGTTCCAAACGCTTCGCGATATCGCGGCGTTTCAAGAAGCCCGTTTTTTGCCAAAGCTTCCACCGTATCCGATGGGATAGCTTGAAGAGGGAAGTCAGTAATGAGTGATAAATCATCGCGAGCGAGTTCCAACAACGCTAACAGTTGATATGAGCAATTCTCATCTAAGAAATAGTAGTCGAATTCAGCACGTTGCATTTCCCACAAATGGAGTAAAACACGATTTACTTCACTTTCAGTGAAATTGAGCTTGTATTCCCAAATGTCTCGAGATTCGATGTCGTTGTATTCTCGAACTTTTCGATAATAGGGCATAACAGCAAAACGACCAGGGTAGCTACCAAAAAGGCCTCGCATTGCGTAAAGGGCAGGGTTATCTTGGGTTTCCGGTTCTGCCGCAAAATTGATAGCAAAAGCGACGAGCTCTTTGTGGCGTGTTTGATCCTTTGCATCAACTCTTAGTAGTGTGTGACCAAACATCGATGAAGGGTCATTCATAAAAGCGGTGGGGAAGACGAGTGTCATTCCCTCTGGATCTAACACATCAAGCCAGTTTTTAAGGTCAGGGCAATGTAGAACTGCTTCTCTACCGTGTAACGACTCAAGCCAAGAGTACCGAGCGGGATATTGGCACTGGGTGAGCTGGGCGATTTCTGAGTCTGTGCTATACAGGTTTTCGACGGTCGCTATAAGTTCTGTTTCTGGATTGACTTTGCCATCAGCGGCTAGGAAAAATTCATCCTTATCAACAGCACTTTGTAAACCACGCAAAGGCTTGTCGACATAATGCCCAAGTTTCAACCAGTAGGGATGTTGAGATAATTCAGAAAAGCTAAATTCATCAGCGTTAAAAGAGGCGCTTAACGAATTTGTAGAGCTTTGAGCGAAAGAACAAAACGTGGCACTAACGCTTATCGTTAGTGAAAAACCGACAGTCCAAAAATTCATTGTTAACCGCTATTGTTTTATAATCCATATACTTAATGGTTGTCAGAATAATGACTAACGATAGGTAAAGCTATAAAAAAGTGCCCTTGATGGGCACTTGGCGTAGTATTGTTTCACTAGATACGGTAATCAGCGAGTGTTTGATCTTGAGAGACTAACGTATTCAAGTTTGCGAACACTTCTTCTGAAGTGACGTTTTCAGATTGGAATACTTCAGCAAAATTTTCTTGCGCTAGAGTGTTAAAAGCGGCTTTGTCAGCCTGCTTAATTCCCCAAACCTCAGATAGAGTGGCAAGTGTTTCACCCTCTCCCTTAGCGATATCACGAGCCAAGTTATCTAAGTTCCCGTCGATAAATAGCGCTAGTTTTTGTGCAGAACTAATAGTACCAGTGCCATCACAGCCCAACGTTCCAAAAGTAATACCAAATGTTTGGTTACCCGATGTACCGTTAGTTGTTGCGGCTAGGACTTTAAATACTTTGCCTGATTTACCGTCAAAAATCATAGTACCAAAACCACAACCTACGTCTGTGTCAGCAATGGCAATGTTAGAAAGAGGAAGAGTCGAAGCTAGAGCAACCACTGCAAGAAGCTTTTTCATGGTATATCCTTATTGTATTGATTTGATGTTAATTATTCACGGGGTCATTGTAGCAATAAATTGTTACAGCTATATAAATAAATGAAATTAGTTGCATTTTCAACCATTCACTTAATCTATCTATTCATTCAAATGCATTACATTCTTGGATTGAGAGGTAGGGCAGGTTGTGCAGAAGACAAATTGAAGGTTACGCAGAAGACAAATAACAGCGATTACTTATCCATTTGGGCAAGAATTGCTTGCTAAAGTTTGGATTTGCGCACATATTCATTATGAGTTTCGACTCAAAAATGAGTTAAACTAAGCGAATTGTATAGCAAACCTCACACAGAGTTGTTTGCAAGAAGATTAACAAGTGTGGAGATACAAGTTTGATAAATGTTTTCCTTGTAGATGATCACGAGCTGGTTCGCACAGGGATACGACGTATTATTGAAGACGTCCGTGGTATGAACGTAGCAGGGGAAGCTGAAAGCGGTGAAGATGCTGTAAAATGGTGTCGCAACAATCATGTTGATGTCATTTTAATGGATATGAATATGCCTGGTATTGGTGGCCTAGAGGCAACCAAGAAAATTATACGTTTTAATCCTGATATAAAAATCATTGTTTTGACTGTGCATACAGAGAACCCGTTTCCTACAAAAGTGATGCAAGCCGGAGCGGCTGGTTACTTGACTAAAGGAGCTGGCCCAGATGAAATGGTCAACGCAATTCGAGTGGTTCATAGCGGACAGCGCTATATATCTCCTGCCATTGCACAGCAGATGGCGCTAAGTCAATTCTCACCTGCCTCTGAGAACCCTTTTGCCGATTTGTCTGAGCGCGAGCTTCAGATCATGATGATGATCACCAAAGGTCAAAAGGTTACAGATATTTCTGAGCAATTGAGCTTGAGCCCTAAAACAGTCAACAGCTACCGATATCGTCTATTTAGTAAATTAGACATCAGTGGTGACGTTGAACTGACTCACTTAGCGATAAGGCACGGGATGCTCGATACAGAGACGCTATAGTGCCCCAACTTTTTGATTCTGTTTCTTTTCTAAAAACTGTTACCAATCAGCCCGGTGTTTATCGAATGTATAACACCGAGGCTGTTGTTATTTATGTTGGAAAGGCCAAAGATCTTAAGAAACGCTTAACCAGCTACTTCAGAAAAAACGTTGATAGCGAGAAAACCAAAGCACTCGTCTCTAACATAGACAAAATTGACGTTACTATTACTCACACTGAGACAGAAGCGCTCATTCTTGAGCACAACTATATTAAGCAATATCTGCCTAAATATAATGTGCTATTGCGCGATGATAAATCTTATCCCTATATCTTCATTAGCGCCCATAAACACCCGCGTTTATCAATGCATCGAGGGGCTAAAAAAAAGAAAGGTGAGTATTTTGGGCCTTACCCAGATTCAGGCGCTGTCCGAGAAACCCTTCATCTATTGCAAAAAATCTTTCCTGTCAGGCAGTGTGAAGACACGGTTTACGGAAATCGAACCCGACCATGTTTAATGTACCAAATAGGCCGCTGCGCAGGGCCCTGTGTCTCTAGCCTTATTTCTGAAGAAGAATATGGCGAGTTGGTCGATTATGTTCGTTTGTTTTTGCAGGGAAAAGATCAACAAGTCTTAAAACTGCTGATTGAGAAAATGGAACAAGCCAGCACACAGCTTCGTTTTGAAGATGCGGCCCAGTTTCGTGATCAAATCCAGGCAATTCGACGCGTTCAAGAGCAGCAGTTTGTTTCTGATGACAGTATGGATGATATGGACGTCCTTGGGTTTGCCCAAGAGAACGGCATTGCCTGTATTCATATATTGATGATACGCCAAGGGAAAATACTCGGCAGTCGCAGCCATTTCCCTAAAATCCCGAACAATACGGTCAGAGAAGAGGTGTTCTACAGCTTTTTAAGTCAATACTACTTGAGCCATAACGAAGCTCGCTCTGTGCCAAATAGAATTGTCCTTAATGGCGACTTAATTACGGATACCGCCCCCATACAAGAAGCTTTGTCTAATATCGCGGGTCGAAAAGTGAATTTTCATTTGAATGCGACCAGTACAAGAGGGCGCTACCTAAAATTAGCGAATACCAATGCGCTAACTGCAATTACGACTAAGATAAACCACAAGATGACCATATCTCAGCGATTTAAGGCGCTGAGAGACGTGTTGGATATCGATAATATCGCGCGTATGGAATGCTTTGATATTTCTCACACGATGGGCGAAAGCACCATAGCGTCGTGTGTGGTGTTCAACCATGAAGGCCCGGTTAAACAAGAGTATCGTCGGTATAATATTTCCGGAATCACTGGCGGTGATGATTATGCAGCGATGGGGCAAGTATTAGAACGCCGATATTCAAAACAACTTGATGTCGACAAAATCCCAGACATTATCTTTATTGATGGGGGCAAAGGGCAGTTAAACCGAGCATTGGAAATTATTAGCCAATATTGGGGAGATTGGCCTAAGCAGCCAAGGCTATTGGGTATAGCGAAAGGGGTAACGCGTAAGCCAGGTTTAGAAACCCTAATAACCACTGAGGGTGAAGAATTCCACTTGCCGAGTGATGCACCTGCATTGCACTTAATGCAACACATACGAGATGAAAGTCACAACCATGCGATTGCCGGTCACAGAGCAAAGCGTGGAAAAACGCGTCGAACCAGTTCACTTGAAGGTATAGAAGGTGTAGGGCCAAAGCGTCGTCAGGCTTTGTTGAAGTATATGGGAGGATTGCAAGAATTAAAGCGTGCAACTGTTGAAGAAATAGCCAAAGTGCCGGGTGTGAGTCATTCTTTGGCAGAAAACATTTATCAAGCATTGAAACAATAGCAAAAATCCCGCAACATAAACGCGCAATGAATAAGAGCTTTAAAAATATGCGTTTTAATATTCCCAATATTTTGTCTTTACTACGACTTTTTCTCATTCCGGTTTTCGTCGTAGCGTTTTATCTTCCCTATTCGTGGGCGCCTTTTGCTGCCGCAATGATTTTTTGGGTTGCTGGTTTTACCGATTGGTTAGATGGCATGTTAGCTCGAAAATTAGGGCAAACATCTCGTTTTGGCGCGTTTATAGACCCTGTTGCCGATAAAGTGTTGGTGGCGACGGCACTTATCCTTATTACCGATGACTACCACACCATTTGGATTACCATTCCAGCAGTAACCATGATTGCCAGAGAAATCATTATCTCTGCATTACGTGAGTGGATGGCTGAAATCGGTAAACGAGCGAGTGTCGCAGTTTCCTGGATTGGTAAAGTGAAAACAGGCTTTCAGATGTTTGCGCTCTGGGTCCTGATATGGCAACACGATGATTGGATGGTTTGGCTAGGTTATGCGGCAATTTATATTGCGATGATTCTGACATTCTGGTCAATGATTCAGTACTTGATGGCCGCCAAAGACGATTTGTTAAGCGAAGAACATCAATGAAAAAACGGGCGTTAGCCCGTTTTTTATTAGCAGTCCATTTTCAACAGTTTAGATCTGATTTTATGACGATTTGTGGCGATTAAAACACCCAATATACCTTGTATTGAGTGCAAATTAGCCAAACGATTTAAAAATCAAAAAATAGGGTTGACTCAAACGACTGAATCCGTAGAATGCATCCCGTACCCAAAAGGAACGCAGTAAAATGCGAGCCAATTGCGGTTACGGCGGCGTGTTGGCAGAGTGGCTATGCAGCGGATTGCAAATCCGTGGACCTCGGTTCGACTCCGGGACGCGCCTCCATTTTTTAGAGAATGGAAATCTAAGCGATACTAGCTCAGTTGGTAGAGCGCA
>NZ_AJYQ02000019.1 GCF_000287055.2 Vibrio genomosp. F10 str. ZF-129
ATCGGCGGTTTGTCCGTTGGCTGGGACCACGATACCTAGGTCACCCAGTAAGACGTCGTGACCTGCACCGCCGATGATTTCATCATCACCCGTCCCGGCGATGACAATATCGTTATCAGCACCAACATCAATAGTGTCATTACCACCGTGAACTTCATCGCTGTCGGCGCCAGAATTCACCTCAACAAAGTGCCAATTTTCTACTATCTGTGCATCTAAATCTGTGTCATAAGTGAACTGGGCTTCTCCGATAACGTCACCGTTATCACCAAGCACGATATCTGTTCCTGATCCAGTCTGTATAACATCATCACCGTTCCCGGCGATAACCACATCTGAGCCACTGCCGGTATTAATTGTGTCGTCACCACCAAACGAAGATTCTTTCGAAGAAAATTTAACACCGTTACGATCAACAGTTGCTCCGGTAATCACACCTAAATCACCAATAACCACGTCTTGACCGTTGCCAGTTGTAACCTCATCCTCACCTAAGCCGCCAATAATAAGATTGTTACCCGCAGAAGCTGTGATGTTGTCATTACCTGCAATCGATGTATTTAGTGAACTGGCTTCAAGAACATATAAGGTCTCATCGCGAGTTACAGAACCTACATCACCAATTATTAGGTCATTTCCTGCACCGGATTCAAGTACATCATTTCCTGCACCACCAATAATAATATCGATAGCCGATTCACCTTTAATGATGTCATTTCCGCCCTTATCAACGTATGTTGATACAATATCTGGAGCTGGATTAATACCGACGGTCGTACCTGCAGGTTGAATATTGGCATGATCTCCAACAAGAATATTATTACCGACGACGCCTTGTTGAGGAGAGGCAGTGATGGTGTCCGAACCGGACCCGCCAATCACAGTATTACTGCCACCAGCGGCAATAATAATATCGTCGCCATCCTGGTTGCTATGCACTGATTTGATCGATGTATAAGCAGCACTGAATGTCGTTTGACGTATCACTTCACCATGGTCACCTAAAATGACATCACTGCCTTCGCCGCCATTGAGAGTATCTGCACCAGCTCCACCTAGAATAATATCGCGACCAGCACCACCCATTATGTTGTCGCTAGTATTGGATACACTGCCCGTGAATTCATTGGCTTGCGCAATAAACTCACCCAGTGTTTTTCCGCCATCTGCGCCATCTACGTAGCCATTGTCACCAATTAAAACATCAAGCCCATCCCCACCTTTAATGGTATCTGAGCCTGCACCACCTAGAACAATATCTTGTCCAAAACCACCATCGATGCTGTCATCACCACCTACATTACCCGTTGCTTCTGCAAAGGTAATATTCGACGCACCAAAGCCTATTTCACCAAGATCAGCAACAATGGTGTCGTTACCGTGCTCGCCGAAAACAGTGTCCTTGCCCGATCCAGCGATAATGAGATCATCACCATCACCACCTCTAATCGTGTCCGTTCCACCGGAACTATTGCTCGATACCATGGAGTTAAGATCAATCGTGCCGCCATCTGCGAGAATACGATCATCACCCATACCACCATAAATCGTGTCAGACCCAAGACCGGCAATAATAATGTCATCACCAGATTCACCATATAAGGTGTTAGTGCCGCCTAAAGTGGTGATTCTATCGTCGCCTCGACCGCCATGAATGGTGTCATTTCCGATTCCCGTTGAAATAACATCATCACCAGCTTCACCATGAACCGTGTTATTTCCACTTCCAGTAATGGTGATGGTGTCATCCCCATCACCGCCATAAATCACGTAATTACCATTACCAACAACGATTTGGTCATTACCAATACCGCCGTGAATCGTCACATTTGACGATGAGGATCTTGTGACCATTGCGGCAGAAAAAGCGTTCGTCGTATTGAAGAAAACCTTGTCATCGCCACTACCGGTGTCAATATCAATAGAGACGCCGCCATTGAATCCTTCAAAATTCAATACATCATCACCAGCACCTGATTTGATGACGATTTCGTCAACATTGGAGAAGCGTTGTGCTTTATCACCGTCTTTATAAAACTCAGAATAAACCAGAATATCGTTACCGGATTGAACGATACGGAACTCTTCATTTCCATCGATAAGCTCACCAACGGTACGATCGCCCGCATAGTCCCCCATGTTTAAAGTAAGCTTTCCGTTTTCAACATTACCTAACGAGAGTTTCGGCTCATAATTATGACTAAAGTCGATTAAGGTTTGTTTAGGAAGAATGGCCCAAGAGTCACCACCAATTTTTTCTTTACCAAATAAATAGTTAAAGTAGACATCAAAATAAACATCTATTCCTGCCGATATTTTTCCATCTATTTCAAAGAGGTACTCTGGCGTTTCAGTGATAAGTTGGATAAATTCAGAGGCGCGAATTTTGCCGTCTTCATTTGGGTCGGTTAAATCAGCACTAAAATCAGCATTTAAGTAGCCTTCAACGCCAGCTTTGAAGAGGAATAGGTTGACGTTGGCATCCAATGCAATGGTTGCGTTAAACCATGCTTCTGGCTTTTCTCTGCCGTTCTCATAATCCGCAATGTAAAAACCATCAAGAATATATTTAGAATTACCGCTTTCGATCATTTTGGTAAAGCCACTGGTATCGTAACCAAAGGCCAAATCAAAACCGAGATTAACGCTAAATTCAACATCAGCACTCAACCCGACCTTGGGTACACCAGGAACCTTGGCTCCTAAGGTTTTCTCGAAAGAAAGAGCAAAAGATGGAAAGTGCCACAAGAACAAATCGATGTTGCTGGTATCACCAGAAAGAAGTCTCAGCGCCATCATAGGATCGGTCAATATAGGCAATGAAAGACCATATTTACTGTCTGAACTGCTTGATTCACTGCCTGAAAGAGCACCAGCTAGAGCCGGATTCTCTTTAGAAAGGCTTCCGTATGGATCGTTAGCGTTAAAATCGCCCCCCGTCAGATTGGCTAAATCAAACTCATGTTCGCTCATTCCACCCGCAAACGGATCCGTATCTGAGCCAAAGTCATAAGTACCAAAGTTGATCGTCAAATCTGTTTTGTCTTCTAACAGTTCAATGAGCGTATTAACTTTGTTAACCATATCAATAAATTTGACCGCGCTATCAAAGCTTGGGTTTGCTCCAGACGTCATTTTACCGATATCTAATAGCGAAGTTCGACCCAGAATATCGGATATGCCTGGAACCGGAGAGTTGATAAAATCAAGAACTGGACGAATTGGGTCAAGTGCATCATCGACAAAGCCGATAATTGGTTTTAAGAATCCTTCTAAGAACTCGCCCACATCTAAAGTAATATCACGCAGTTCAAATGCCTCAACCGTCATTACTTCATGTTTTTCGCCATAGAGGACTTTTGAATAAGTATGGTCAAAGAATAAATTGGTACTAATGGCTGGCAAACTTACTGGTAAGTTATCTTCAAATCCTGCATCAAGCATAAGGTTAAGCACAGTCTCAAATTGAGCCAGTACCTCAACCATATGTTTCTGACCCTTCATTTCATCAAAGGTCATCATGCCATCGTCGTTACCGTCGTTAAGATCAATACCGATGGTACCGGTCAGTGATGTTTGAACATCCGCTGATTTGTTGTTTGATATCGATGCTTGAAGAATACCCAAACTTGCCGACAGCTCTGGCATATCGGAAAAATCAGCCACAATTTTAAGCTCAAGCTCATTGTGATCGACTAATACACCGTTAACATCTCTAACATCGTGAAGGTAGAAGCCATTTTCGATGCTAAAACCAAAGCCCAAAGCCATGCTGGCAATCGCACTCACACCTATAGTGCCATCTTCAACACTTAAACCTAGCCCTGGAAAGCCTAGGTCAGCATCTAAATCGATATCGGTATTAAACAACTCGTAATCAAAATCAATCGTAAAGTCGACTGATTTTGATTCTACATTATCATTACCCGTTACCGTTGCGTTCCATCCTAACTCATCAAATTGTTCCTGCAACACGCTTGCAATAAGCGTTGAAGTGGTTGGCGGTATACCAGGATAGTTGAGTTTAAATTCTTCTAACTCTTGCCATAATGCAGGGACAATGGCGTTACGCAGGTTGGAGACAAAATCCCCTGCCCCTTCTAACGCACTACCAATAACCGGGATCTCAAAACCAAACACACTGTCAGTTAGAATTTTATCTAGGGATGCAAAAAATGTATCTAAACCGCTGATGAGTATTTCAGGGTTATTGAGGTAATTGAGCTCCGCAAACATAGAGGCAAAATCAGGCGTTTGGATATCAACTTCACGCTCTCCGTTATCATCAACAATATCGCTGATATTAATGACAACATCACCTACTTTCACTCCGGCAACATACACTGGCAATATGGCTTGCGCTCCACCACTGATTGAAGTGTCGACAAAGGTCGTGTCGACTTCACTAAACTCACTAAAAAAGAGCAGCGAATCTTCATCACCTTCAGTATCCGGTTTATCGTCAGTAATACCAAACTTGAACTCTAGATCGTTACCATCGCCAGCAACGACGCTGAAATCTTCACTATTTGCTTTATCACCTTCAGCATCATCTCCAGATATCACGGCAGTGCCGTCTCTGACTTCGATTTCGAGCGCGCTGAGATACGTTTTAAAGTCAAGATCGGTGCCATTCAGCTCTGCATTGATCTTTAATCCTGTTTCAGCAGTATCTAAGAAGAACTGATCCCCCGTACTTTCAACGGTTAAGGTTTCTGAACTCCACTGATTACCGCTGGCTTCTAACTGTACTAAGCCCAACGCATGAAGAATATCTGTGTTTGACACTCCCTCAATGAGCAACGCAGGCTCTTCAGCTTGTATGTCCGCTATACTCATAGTGGCACCATTGACTAACGCTAACTTGTTCCAAGTTTGTACGTCAGTCGATAGTGATAATTCACCATTGTCACTTAAGCTAAACTCTAGCAACTGGCTCCACATTATGTGTGCATTGTTTGAAGAGCCTTGAGTACCGTCAGAGTAGTTAAATAGCCCTTTATTCAGTTCGCGATTCACATCTTCAACCCATTGCGACAGACTGCGTTCTGGATCTGCGGCTAGCTGCAATTCAATACGTTGGCCGTCTACGCTAATAGAGAATTGAATCGCATCTGCTGGGTCAAAACTGTTGGGAAGATTATCGAAATTGAAGGTGCTCGGTAGTGTAATATCCTGAGGCGTTTCGCCAAGTGCGTCGAGCCCGTCAATGACCTGCGGTGCAACACTGTTATCCGTAAGAGTAATTTGCCCATTCTCTAAACTCGCAACTAAATCATCGGATAGGTCATTAATCGCCTCAATCAAAACATCGAGTGTCGCTGTCGACACATTAAGAGAATCGAGATCTAAACTTAATTGCTCACCACTTTTGAGCGTAAATTTAAGATCCGCTTGCTCCGTTTTATCGGTTGGCAAGCCTTGTCCATCATTCAGCTCACTCAGCAACGTATTGCCGTTCGCAGGCGTGGTCGACGAAGTCAGCTTAATACCCATTAACGCCGTCAAACTGCTCGTGAGTGTTAAATCCAACGCGCCATCTGCGCCAATTCCAACTAAACTGCCAACACCTTCCAATAGTTTACGTACATCAGGATCATCCACGCCTTTCAGCAGTTCCTGTAAGTCTACGTTTAGCGCAACGGATTGATTGAAACCCGCTAGCTCATAGTCAAGATCAAGTAGAATTACGGGGCCAGACCCTTGATAGTCTGCGGCATAACGAATATCAAAAGCGTCTGAAGGGATCGAGAGTAGCTTTTCAATTTCAGCCTCGACAAGATCCAGAGCCATATCTGGATTCTCTTTCACTTGGTCGACTTTCTCGGCTAAATCTCCCGTAATATCTAAGACATCTTTCAGGCTAAGATCAATCAGTGGCAGTGCGGTATCGTATAGACCCGCCCCCAGCAAACTATCCAACGTAGCAAGTATGGTTTGCAGCCCTTCAACCATATCGCTATAGCTCATGGATGAAAGTGAACCGATACTATCTAGCCCTTGGAAATCGTAGTTAACGATTGGATTTGATAATTGCCCATCTTCCCATTGAGGCAGTTCAATCGAAGCATTTATCCCTAACTTCCCCAGAGCAACCTCAACATCTCCTACTGCAACTACGTTATCAATAACCACGTCGCCAAGTAAGCCGCCTTCTTTGCCGCTGAAGAAATCAACCGAAACCAAAGACTCTGACGTTCCTTGGTTGCTCGCCTCTAACAACTGGTTGAGGTTAACTCGATTGTCATCATCGGCCAGCACGATACTAGAACCTAAAGACAAGTAACCGTTAAGATCTGCTTCAACGCCAAGCATTCCGATATTAGCTTGAATATCGACATCATTTAGCTCAGCAGTCACAACAGCAGAAAAGCCCGTGTCTTCTAAGAAAACACGGTCACCAAGATCTTGGCCATGCAACTCACCGCTGTATATTTTGCCTTTGGCATCTGCGGAACCATTAAGCCCTAGCACTTGAGCGACTAGGGAATCACCATTGAGCAACGCAGAAAACTCTGCATTACCCAGCGTCATTGAAGACAAACCAAAAGCTTTAGCCGAAGATGAGGTAAACACTCTCAGTAAGTTACCCGCAGAGTCTTTCTCACTCTCAACTTTTAAAATACTATCCGGTGTAAATACCACGCGAAATTCGTTTGAGTCGGCATCTCTAGAGACGGAAATAACGTCTCCCCAATGAATACTCGTTGCATTGACTGACCCGCTTAGATCTGATTGTTCTAGACCAAGGTCACTGATGTCTAGGTTAAGGCTATCTAGGGCCTGGTTAAATGCGTCAATAAAGCCGTTGAGATCACGGTCAGCTTTTGCATCTATGGCTATTGCTACTGGTGTTAAACTGCCAATACGCAGCATAAACGTGGAGGCACTACTTGAAGACCAACTGTCCGCCATTTGAGTGGCTTGTAGCGAGCCATCTTCACCGATTTTCAGATTGACTACCGATTGGTATTCATCCCCAAATGTACCAGGTTTTGAAGATATAGGGCCGTCAGAAACGACGGGATCGAGCGAATTTGTAATCTGGCTGATAACAATTTTCTGTAGCTCTGGATCATACGAGGCTGAGAAAGCACCATCAGCCGCTATATTAATATTACTGATGACATCTTGAATCGTGTCGTCGCCAGAAACCTGAACTTCTATTAACGCGCCGGATGGGGAAACAAAAGTTAGTTCAGCGCCATCGCCACTCGCTTCGATCCCTTCGCTCCAAATTTTCAGGTCTTTGAGTGCGGTGTTGAAAAGATCTCCCGCGCCTTCACCAATTGGGTTTACATCCAAACCAAGCGTCATATCAAACACGGCATTGGTTTCAATATTGATCGTGCCATCTGAAGAAATACCGGTGAAATCACCAAGTGATAAACCATCACTGAAATCTTGTTCCACCGACACTTTCGGCAGAGAAAAACTCAAATCAAACTTGAGTGCATTGTCTTCAAAACGCAGGTTTAGGCTCTCAGCCCAAGCTTTAATGTCTTCACCAGAAGCGTTGGCCACATCATTGCCTAGAGCTTTTGCAAACGCGACAACCACATCATCAATAGAATCGACAGCGAGATGACGTTGAGGATCAGATATTTTTATTACTTTCTCGTCATCGACTTTTTGACTTGAATCGGTGAATTTTAGGCGGTTATTATCTTTAGTCACCGACAACCGATCTTTTAAATTAGTATTTTTTTGAATAGAGGTATGCAGTGCCGCAACTAAAGCATCAATCGTTGTGATTTCAGGAGCTTCTTCTGTCGGGTACCATTCGATCAATTCCCGAGTTCCATCACTCAACGTAATAACGAAACTGAAGTTACTTGAAATAGCTTGTAGCAATGTTCCACTGCCATCAGCCTGTATCTCTGCGCCAAGAAGTTCGGTGTTCGTGGATGTGTACTCGTTGGAACTCTCCCCCTCAAAGCCAATCAAATCCAAGACTGGCACAAAGGCATCCAGTAAGTTCGTCTGTAGTGACTCTCTTAAGGAAAATAGCTCCGACAGCTCAAGATCGGATAAGAATGGAATATCCAGGTCAAATGCATCGTGGTCAAAAATCGTGTCGATACGCTCTACCAAACTTTCCAATGCGATATAGAGAGTATTCGCATCAAAAAGTGTGAGGTCAGATAACTGCTCATTCATCACAATGGCAGCATCACTTAACTCGTTTGTTTCCGCAGTGGTGACCGTGATTGACGCCTCATCAGGGAGAGCTAAACCATTCACAAGTTGGTCATTATCTAGAGAGAGTTTTAAATCAACAATCTGCTGATTTTCAGCATAGCCGAAATCCGCTTTTATTAACTCCTGTGCTGAAAGGGGCGACTCAGGGTTAAACACCAATTCTTGGGCGGGATCGTCTAACCCGACGGAAACAGTTAATGTGTAATCTAGCTCTTTATCGCCATCTTCATTCAGAACGCCTTCGCCAATTTTGAAATCGAACAGCCCTAACTTGATTAATGCGCCCGTTAGCTCCGCACTCACTCCAATATCCGAGTTCACACTTAAATCATCGAAATGATTCATACTATTTTGAGTATTTAAAACAAAATCAAAACTAATCGTATGGTCAATACTCAGGTTAACGTCTTGAGCATGAGTGAGCTTAATACCTTCTCCTAAACTACTTAAATCAAGCTGAAAATCATCATTATCGACTAGGGAAAAATCAAAGTTGACCGAAATTAAGCCATCGACCTTATTAAGAGTGATGTTCGATGTTCGTGTGGTTTCACCATCAGCACTAGAAAAAACGTCATTGAGGAACTCAGTATATTTGGCGCCAGGAGTGATTTCTTGGGCTTCAAAATCATTTTTCAGTTTTTCAACAAGTGTGTCACTAACAATACTGCTGTAATCGAGAACATTGCCAAGTTGACCAAAGAAACCGTCGCTGTCTTGATCAATAAACGGAAGCTGAATAGAACCACTATTCACCGCTTCCAAGCCTTCGATTTGCTCTAAAAACGCATCAAATTGGTCTAACTGATCTCGCAAGCTCTCATGAAGCGCATTAATATCTGCGGTGGTTAATGTGTCAGCAGAAAGCAGCAGCCTAGGCTCCATGGCTTCAAAAACAATGGTCTTCTTAGTGGCGGTATTTTTCTCAATTTTTTGCTTTTTGTTCATTCGTCTTTGCTTACTGCTTAGAATCGCACGAACTGAACTACCCATTTTGTTTAAGTGGAAAATGTTTTGAATGCCTAGACCAACCATTGGCTTAAAATCCTTATTAACCGAAGGGCTTTGTTAAGAAAATGATAATTTGAGATAAAAATCATGACGTGCGATTACAAACTTTTTATGAACCAATGTCAAAACATAAGGCATATAAATGCATAATTTTGTTACTAAATACTCGAATTATGTTAAGGAATATGTCAAACAAGTAATTAATGGTCGTTATACAACCAAAGGGTGATGCTACTAACAAAAAGTAGTAGACCTAATTTCCTACACTTTAATCTGCCGTTTTATATCCAACTCAGCTCGATAAACAGAGTAATACTCTCCTGATTCGTTTCCTTCTTACTAAGTTTATGTACTCACCTTCCCCTAAAATTCACGGTTTCGGATACTTCCTCATCCCCCTCTTTATTTGTAAATGAATGTAAATAATTGCGTTTATCACTTCAACCTGACTAAGCTTTGAATACCAAACGGTTTAAATACCAAGCGGATAGTGACTTCTGTCTTATCAGCCAACATCAACAAGGAAGAAAAATGATTCAAGAGAATAGAGATCAGCAAGACCATAGCAGAGCCATTCCACAAGAAGCATTTGATTGGTATGACGAATATGCGCATGGGCTTATCAACCGCAGGGAGTTCATGACTCGCCTGTCTGGCTTGTTAGCCCTCGGGTTTGCGATGACCACGTTAACCTCGGCTTTAATACCAAATTACGCATTGGCAGAGCAGGTTTCGTTTAACGACCCATCTATTAAAGCCACTTATGAAACGTTTCCTTCACCTAAAGGAAGTGGTGAAGGACAAGGTTACCTTGTCGTGCCAAGAGAACTAAAAGGTAAGGCTCCGGTGGTGCTCGTTGTGCATGAAAACCGCGGGCTAAACCCGTACATTAAAGATGTGGCTAGAAGGCTCGCAGCGAAGGGCTTTATTGCGTTTGCACCCGATGCGCTTTACCCGTTGGGTGGATACCCAGGAAATGACGACGAAGGTCGTGCTATGCAAAAGAGCATGGATAAAACCAAAATCGAGGAAGACTTTATCGCGGCGGCGAGTTTTATCAAATCACATGAACTGAGTAGCGGTAAGTTAGGTGCCGTCGGCTTCTGCTTTGGTGGGTATATTATCAACATGCTGGCTGCAGTGATGCCCGAACAGCTCGATGCAGGTGTTCCCTTCTATGGCACCCCTGCTGCACCGGAACTGAGAAAGAACGTGAAAGGCCCACTGCTGATACAGTTTGCAGGCTTAGACAAGCGAGTAAATGCTACCTGGCCAGACTACGAGGCCGAATTGAAAGAGATAAAAGCCGACTATACCGCCTATATCTATGAAGGCGTCAATCACGGGTTCCATAATGATTCAACCGGCCGCTACGCAGAAACCGAAGCCGAGTTAGCATGGGAACGCACCATTGCGTTCTTTGGTGAACATTTAACGTAACTGGAGTTATGCAGACTAAGCTGTTTGGTTTATGTAGACTAAGCTGTTTGCTTAAAGCTGACTTACCAAGAATTTGGTGACCTAGTAGAGTATGAGTTGTGCTGGTGTTTTTATGAAAGCACAACTCATCTAGCTACCGATCTACTAGTCTGGCAATCGAAGAACCGTTATCCCCCTATTTCCCCTAATCCTTTTCAAATGGCGCAGCTGATTGAGCAATTGAATTGAATATTGCCATTGTAGCGCCACCATGAAGGGATATCTGGGTAGCATCGACACCCGTAAAAACTCGTGAAGATAATACCTGTTCTCCCTCATTCACAAAGATCTCTATCGATGAGTTATCCGCCAGAATGCGCAATGAAACCTTCTCACTCGACAAAGGTAACTCTCGAATAACGTCACCTTCCTTTATCAAGGTTCGAGTTCTATCCAGGCAAAGTCGACGACTGCTCTCATCTAGTTCAATTTTTAAGTGCTGGGTACAGTTCTCGAAGAGATGCAAAGTTTGCCCCCATGACATGGTCAACGATAAATCAAAAGACTTAGTCCCTATATTCAGTCCGTTTTGACTGAGTTCTAGTCGCTGTTCCTCCCCGTGTAGCTTGCTCAGCTCTGCAATTGGCCATTGTCTTAAGCGTCCATTTTCAAACGTTAGCTGTCTTAACGCAGTCAATTGATGTACCCACCCTTCACTTGGTTGATCGACTTCATCGGGCAACCCCATCCAACCACATAGGATACGACGTCCATCTGGTGTCAGTAGTGTCTGTGGGGCATAAAAATCGAAGCCATGGTCTAACGCTTGAGCTTCGTCCAGAAAAAAGCCTTTTGTACTCTGATTGCTGGTTTTGGCTATTCGGTTATGATGAGGAGCATTGTGATATTCGCTCTCGGATTCAATGCCTTGGGGGCCAATGATCACCCATGACTGACCGCCAAGTTCAAACATGTCAGGGCATTCCCACATGTACCCAAAATCACCTAACTCATCGCCATACAACCGATCAAATTGCCAGTTACGTAAGTCTGTTGAGGTATAAGCGGCTAACCTACCCAGCCTATCTTGGCGCTGAGCACCCAGCAACATGAGCCATTGATCTTGCTCTTGGTCACGAAGCACTTTTGGATCTCTCATATGCTCTGTCACATTCGGAGCAGTCTTGTCTATCACTGGACCCTGCTTATTGAAATGAATGCCGTCAGTTGAAATGGCCAAGCATTGAGTCGTTTGCCTAATGCGCTCAGAACCAATGCGAGTGTTTCCTGTGTAATAAAGCCATAACTCATCTCCAACAGCGAGCGCATGCCCTGAAAATACACCATGTGAGTCAAACCAATCAGAAGGGGTCAATGCTACAGGTTGCCAAACCCAGTTAATTAAATCGGTGCTTGTGAGATGTGCCCAGTACTTGTCTTTGTGTGTGCAAGTAAAAGGCGACCACTGGTAAAAAAGGTGATACTGACCTTGATGATAAATGAAGCCATTGGGATCATTCAGCAACCCTTGCGGAGGTGAGATGTGCCAATCTGGGCGATGGGTACATGGGATCGGTTTTTGAACATCGCTCAATAAGCGCAATTGATTTTTTCGAATGTCTTCACCAATGCTCAGTAAAGCTTTAGATGACAACCTTGTTGGCAAACCATACGACACCTGCGTTTTACCCAAAACATCACTGCATGACAATTCTAACCCATCCAGTTCCAACCAATTTTTATTGTTGATTTCAAAAACAAGTTTTTCGCCATCCACTAGCACACGATTAAGGTTTCTTGTACCACCGCAACATTTTAAGATTGGCTCTAACATCGTCATCTCGCTTTGATTTTTATTGGGAACGTTTGCAATCGTAATCCATCAAAATAAAAATGACAAATGAAACTCGCTATATTGGACAAAATATTGAGGTGGTCAGACATTGAAACGACAAAAAAGCCCTCAAATTGAGAGGGCTAATCGCCATGCGTATTACAAACGATCACTAGCAAGTTTCACGCTCTACGAATTGAAACCCTAATACCAACTTGCTCATGACATTCTTCTTTCCTTCGATCAACTCCAGCAAGAGGCTGGCTGCACTTTCTCCTGCATAATCAAAAGTATAATTGAATGTCGACAGCCCAGGAACGGCTATTTTTGCCAGTTCATCATTACCCACACCTAATATTTTAATCTCTTTACCCACCGTTTTATTGTACTCTTGAATTGCTTTAATCGCGCCCAAAGCCATGCGATCGGTCGCCGCAAAAACGCCATCAACAGTAGAATGTTCATTTAACATACGGCACATCTGCAGATAACCAGACTCGATGGAAAAGTCGCCATGATAATGGCACTCTACAGACTTACCATCTCGCTCTAACGCTTGAGCTAACCCTTGAGAACGTAAGCCATCAACAGCAATATCATTATTGTCTACACCAATAAACCCGACATGCTGGCAACCCGCTTTAATTAGCCGAGTCCCAGCTTCAAAGCCCACTCTCAAATCATCATGAATAACGCTGGGGATATTATGCAACGAACCATCTTGTCCCACTAAGACCACGGGGGCTCGCGATTGAGTAATCGCATTGACAATATCGTCATCCAAGTGAGTCGCATACAGCAAAATACCTTCCACTCGTTTCTGGTTAAACAGGTGAATAAACTCGACTTCTTTTCGATGCTCTCGCTGGCTATTAGCTAACAACACATGTTTATTACTGCGTTCAAAAACAGCGCTCAGTCCGTCAACCCCTTGTGCTGTGGCATTTGAAGCCATACGAGGCACGATAACTCCGACCAGGTTTGTTTTTTGCGACTTTAGATCTTTCGCTACCTGGTTAACGACATAACCACACTCCTGTACCGCTTTTTCTACTTTAATTTTTGTGGATTTCTTAACACCGTACTCATTATTAATAACTCTGGAAACCGTCGATTTAGAGACGCCTGCGAGTTTTGCTACATCATGCAAGCTAGCCATTCTCGTTCCTTTATTGGGATGGTTTGCGAAAAAATTGTCATAGAAAGAGCATATCACCGATAACACTCTCATAAAAAACGATCATATTAGAATTAACATGATCTTTTTCACACTATTGGTCTTAATGTTTTGACTATTTATCGAATTATCTCAATATTTAAATTGCAAACGTTCCCAAAAAAAATTAAACCCTACAAACTGGAGCAGGATATGAACTACCCCGCTGTTGCTACAACATTGCTTTCCGCCTTAGGTGGTAAAGAAAATATACAAGCTCTTGCGCATTGTGCTACTCGCCTGCGTTTAGCACTGAAAGATGATTCACTGATTGATGAAAAGAAAATCGACGCATTAGAGGGAGTCAAAGGGCAATTTAAAGTTGCCGGTCAGTACCAGATTATTTTTGGTTCAGGCATCGTTAACCAAGTCTATGCTGAGATGGCAAAACTAACAAACATCACCGAAATGTCGACGAAGGATGTCGCCTCTGCAGGTGCTGATAAGCAAAATATTGTTCAACGCGCAGTAAAGGGGCTTTCTGATATTTTTGTCCCGATTATCCCAGCTATTGTCGCTGGCGGACTTTTAATGGGGGTATTTAATCTTTTAACCGCAAATGGCTTGTTCATTGAAGGACAATCTATTATTGATGCTAATCCTGGTTTAGCCGACCTTGCTGCCATGATTAATACCTTTGCAAACGCCCCTTTTGTGTACCTTCCCGTTTTATTAGCGTTTTCAGCATCGAAACAATTTGGTGGTAACCCGTATCTAGGCGCAGCCCTCGGTATGTTGATGGTTCACCCTGACTTATTAAACGGCTGGGGATTCGGCGGTGCATCGATAACTGGTGACATTCCTACTTGGAATATTCTAGGATTTGAAATTCAAAAAGTAGGTTATCAAGGGTCGGTATTACCCGTATTAGTTTCCGCCTTCATATTGGCAAAAGTAGAGCAAAATTTACGTAAAGTCATCCCATCCGTATTGGATAATTTATTAACCCCAATGCTGGCGATTTTCATTACCGGCGTGATTACCTTTACGCTCGTTGGGCCATTTACACGTGATTTAGGTTTCCTATTAGGTGACGGGCTGACTTGGTTATATGACTCAGCAGGCTTTGTTGGCGGCGCGTTATTCGGGTTTATTTACGCACCCTTTGTTATCACAGGAATGCACCATAGCTTCATTGCGATTGAAACCCAGCTGTTGACGAACATCATCGTAACAGGAGGCAGTTTTATATTCCCTATCGCTGCAATGTCAAATGTTGCCCAAGGCGCCTCAGCGCTCGCGGTGGGTCTGACAACAAAAGACAGCAAAATGAAAGGCGTTGCAATGCCCTCTGGCGTGACCGCTTTACTTGGTATTACCGAGCCAGCAATGTTTGGCGTCAACTTAAAATTGCGTTACCCGTTTATCGCGGCCATTGTCGGAGCTGCCGTAGCGAGTGCATTTATTAGCCTTTTCAAAGTAAAAGCGCAAGCACTTGGCGCTGCTGGACTTCCGGGCATTATCTCGATTACTCCAGATAAAGTCGGCGTCTATGTTGTTGGTATGGCGATATCGTTTGCCGTTGCATTCTCTATCACGATTTTACTTGGTAAGCGCTATCACGCTAAACAAAATAGATTGGCAGCAAAAACCGCTTAATCGATTATCTATCGGCTAACTGCCCTACTTAAAGACTCTGTGTTGCAGCCAAGCTTCACACAGTAACGAGTAGGGCTTTTGCACTTGGCACTTCACTTGAAAATTAGAAATACACTAAAAGGTAAAGAACATGGCTAAAGTATGGGTCACTGGAGACGCCGTTGTTGATCTCATTCCAGATGGAGATAATACCTATTTAAAATGCCCTGGTGGGGCCCCTGCGAATGTTGCGGTGGGTATTGCTCGACTCGGGGGAAACGCTGCTTTCATTGGTCGCGTGGGTTGTGATCCACTAGGTAAATTCATGAAACAGGTATTGACCAATGAAAGAGTGGATACCCAAAGCATGTTACTTGATGAAAAACATCGAACGTCGACCGTGCTCGTCGATCTCGATGATGATGGAGAACGCAGTTTTACCTTCATGGTTCTTCCCAGTGCAGACCAATTTTTAGAGCCCTCTGACATCCCTTCCTTCAATCGCGGGGAGTGGCTTCATGTTTGCTCTATTGCACTGGCTAATGAACCATCACGTTCAACCACCTTAAATGCCATGAAAGCGATAAAATCCGCAGGCGGTTATGTTTCATTCGACCCCAATTTGCGTGACGATGTATGGACGAACCGACATGAAATGAAACCGGTCGTTTTAGATGCAATCGCTTTGGCAGATGTTGCTAAATTTTCAGATGACGAGCTGTTCTATTTAACCGAAAAGAGCGATACCGAATCAGCCATTGACTGGCTAAAACATCATTACACCATCCCTTTGACCATCATTACCCAAGGAAAAGACGGCGCAATCATCATTTCGGACAACACTCGGCAATGGGTTAAAGGTCAACCTTTGGTTCCAATAGATACCACCGGCGCAGGAGATGCGTTTGTTGGCGGTTTGTTGGCTGGGCTTTCATCAACAGAAGATTGGCAACAATGGGATAACTTAGTCACTATCATTACTCAAGCCAATGCATGTGGAGCCTTAGCAACAACTGCGAAAGGTGCAATGACGGCCCTACCAACTGAAACGCAATTGCATGAATACCTAAAGTCTCCATCACTGTAACATGCCCTAGGCACTAGAGAATATTAGAGCCTCTGCTTTTGTACCGAAATGTGGAGCTTGAGATTAGAGTCTAAGTTTAAAGATTGAAACCTCTCACTGATACCTGGTGATAAAACACGAATCGTCACCAGGTTAAACAGTCGACAGTGCATCTCCCTCTTCTTGGGCGACCGTTTTCCGTCTCCTCTAGTTTAAACAATCATATATTAATTATTAGCAAGATCGATTTGCGCACTTGGAGGCATGCTCAACTTACTGATACTATCCCCTTTTACAAAATCTCACTTATTGGTTGTCTAGGTAGACTGATTCATTTTGCCCTAGCCCGCCAAAACCGTAGCTCAAAAATATGCCAATTGAACCACCACTTAATTCGTATTCTACCATCGATATTCCCTTCAACCTGCGTTACACCTGCTGGTTTTGTGGTGAGCCCTCTTCTGATTGCCTAAATTTCCCTAGCAACGCGCGATCTCGTCAATATGTAACCCACCCTTTACTGGCAATACCAGCGTGCAGTGAATGTCATTCTATTCGCTATCCTAACCATTTAACCTCAATTTGGGCATTACGTGCTCATATCAAACAAGCGCTTATCTCGAAGTACACTAAGCATTTGGGGATTGGGGAAAACTGGACGGAACAAGAGCTCATTGATAGCGATTTCTCAGGGGCGATATTAGGTGGTTTTGGCCGAAGTGCCTGGGAAATGTATAACATCGCCAAACAGCGGGTCTCTTTCCAAGGGTGGCCAGTCTGCGTTGACGAACTTCCAATCGATTGTGATGACGATACAAGCTATTTCGAGTTTAATGGCACTCACTATTCCTCTCTCAGTGCATGCATCGACTATTTCGTGGAAGCGACAGGAATCGACAAAGAGCTGATCACTGAACTTGTTCAAATACTGACGCCTGAACGATTTGACTACGCGCTCCAAATAGCCAAGTTAAATAGACGCCCTTCCCATTCTCAACGCACCCAGATCATTGATGAGATTTACCAGCAGGAAGCAGAAAAACACGAAGTGGAGACTTTAGAGCATCAAGAGCAAGACTCAATGGAAGAGGTTTCTGTGTCAGGCACCATCGCTCCTACGTTTGCGATAAGATGGGCCATTGAAAACGGTATAGATAACCTTTCTGATTTGTGTGAACAAGAAGACGCGTTCTTTGATGATTTTGAGCATTTAGGCGGTGTCACGGCGTTTGCATCGTACAATGGGTTGCAGTTATACCTAAAAGCCCGCGAAGACTCTGAATGGATTGCCAACAATGATCCTAATCAGCACCACTGGGATAGATAAGAGAACTCACTAAAGCTTCTAAACTAAAGCTTCAAAACTAAAGCTTCTAAAATAAGCTTCTAAACCAAATTGCTTAAAAAGTGCCTAAACAAAGCCAATCCAGTCGGAGCATGTTGTTTGGCCCACTAACTCTTACAACAACTCCCACAACAACTCCCACAACGACTCCCACAACAACTCTCACATTAACTCCCACAACAACTCTCACATTAACTCCCACAATGAAAAAGGTAAATATCCCTATTTTGTGTGGGTTTTTGTCTTAGCGATGCTTGGTTATACTTCGCGTGATTTTAATATGCCTAAAAGGCACGCACTGGATTTACGTTCCAGCTCGCAGAAGGAAAAACCATGTCTCACTATGTTGTATGCGCACTCTATAAGTTTGTCACGCTAGACGATTACCAAGAAATTCGCCAACCGCTCACCGAACTCCTTGAAGCCAATAAAATTAGAGGTACCTTGTTACTAGCAAGTGAAGGAATCAATGGCACAGTTGCGGGTAAACGTGAATCCATCAATACATTACTTGAATGGTTCAAGCAAGATACTCGCTTAGCCGATGTTGTTTACAAAGAATCGTTTAACGAAGAGCAGCCTTTCAACCGCACAAAAGTAAAGCTGAAAAAAGAAATCGTCACCATGGGCATTGAAGGTATCGACCCTCTTAATGTGGTGGGTACGTACGTTAAACCGAGCGATTGGAATGCGCTTATTTCCGACCCTGATGTGTTACTCGTGGATACGCGTAACGACTACGAAGTCGACATTGGTACATTCAAAAATGCAGTAAACCCAAACACTGAAACATTCCGTGAATTCCCACAGTACGTTGCCGACAATTTGGACCCGGCTAAACACAAAAAAGTGGCCATGTTCTGTACCGGTGGAATTCGCTGCGAAAAATCAACCGCTTACATGAAAGAGCAAGGATTTGAAGAGGTTTACCACCTGGAAGGCGGCATTCTCAAGTATTTGGAAGATGTACCAGAAGAAGAAAGCCTATGGGAAGGTGACTGCTACGTGTTCGACGGACGTGTAGCCGTTAATCATCAGCTAGAAAAAAGTGGTTACGATGTTTGTAACGCTTGTCGCTTACCCATCACTAATGAAGACAAAGAATCGGTGCATTTCGAAAAAGGCGTGAGCTGCCCTAAGTGCGTTGACAAACACAGTGATGAGCAAAAAGCACGCTTCCGTGAACGTGAAAAGCAAGTTCAATTATCTAACTTACGTGGCGAAACCCATGTTGGCGGAGAAGCTGCCCATTTGATTGAACAACGTAAAAAAGCAAAGCTGGCGTTAAAAGAACAGCAGCGCTCAGGGAAGAAAATACAGTAGAAGAAAACCACAGGGTGTAGTGGTTGCAAGGTTTGTGAAGACTCGCGTGTTAAGGTAAGGCTTTTGAGCACAAGGCTTGTAACGAAAAAAGGCTTACCCGAAAAAAGTGGTCTAGATTTTATCTAGACCACTTTTTTATCTTAAAAACGTTACCTTAAAGGCTTTACGTAAAAGTTTGACATCAAAGGCTTCACATCAAAAGCTAAGGCGTACTATTCACCACCGCCTGATAACGGCCAGGCTTATGATTCATCGCTAAAATCAAGTTCGTCGCAATAGCCCCTACGATTGAAAGCAATATCAGTTCCACATTCACAATAAACAGCGACATCACCACAATCGAGCAATCAAGCCCCATTTGAACCTTACCCGCTCGAATACCAAAACGCTCTTGCAAGTAGAGCGCGAGGATATTGAAACCACCTAAGCTCATTTTATGTCGGAAAATGACGAGCATGCCCATTCCAATCAGTCCACCGCCCAGCAGAGCAGCGTACAACGGCTGAATATGAGCGATTTGAATCACATGGTACAAGTGATCAACAGCAAACGAGACAATACTCACCGCAACAAATGTATTAATAGAAAAACGCCAGCCCATTCGCGTCACCGACAAAATATAAAACGGCAGATTGAGAACGAAAAAAACTTGGCCAAAAGAGTAATCCGAGATCTTGGTGATAAAAATAGACAGCCCAGCCGTGCCACCTGTCAATAGACCGACCTGATTAAAAAATATCACCCCGAGTGACACAAGCGCACTGCCCAGAATCAACGCTAAGAGATTCTCGCGAAGAGAATGTTCATTATCCATGTTTGAATGTCCTTATTAATATCACTGAAATTACTCACTTCGCCAGTTCAGTCATAAGCTCTGGCTTTTAAGGACGCTAAGATCGCTTCAATTGCACAAAATGTCGATAAGGACTAATAAATTCGATGTGAAGCGGGTGTTAAAAAATCTATACAGCTCTATCCTTTTTTTGTGAAAAATCGCCTTTCTGTCGTTTAGAACCGCTCGTAAACTGTAATACCTCGTAAACTGTAATACCTCGTGTACTGCAATAACTTGAGTACTACAATAAACAGTTAGTCGACTGCCTTTGCGTCATCCAGTGATGAAGAGCTTCATCTAACTTCTGCAAGCCTATTGGTTTAGTCAGAACCTCTACGCAGCCAGCGGCCATCATTTCTAATCTGGTTTCTTCAAATACATCCGCTGTACAACCGAATACCACAGGTTCTTTATCCAGCTTCAGATTTTTAATCAACGTGGTCGATTCGATGCCATCCATGACCGGCATGTGGTTGTCCATAAAGATACAATCAAAGTGACCTGCCTGGGTTTTCTCAACCGCTATCTGACCATTTTCCGCGGTATCGTATTCAAATCCTCGTAACTCAAGCAACTTAGAGAGCAAGATGGTATTAACTCTATTGTCTTCAACAATGAGCACCGTTAAACCACTGCCTGTGAACATAGGGGTCTCGGCCATGTAGACATGCCCTTGGCTCTGCACCAGCGTAACCGGTAAGTCGACACTAAACCGACTGCCTATACCTAATTCACTGTCAACATGGATATGGCCTCCCATCTCGTGGACAATTTCTTTACATATCGCTAGCCCAAGGCCTGTGCCGCCAAAGTTGCGAGTGCTATTACTGTCCGCTTGAACAAAAGCTTCAAACACGTCACCCAGTTTGTCTTTTGCAATACCAATACCCGTATCCGTTACTGCAATCGACAAGGTTTTATTGTTTACCCCATTATCGACAATCTTCAGCTCGAATTTGATGTCTCCTTTTAACGTGAATTTATACGCATTCCCCAGCAAGTTTTGCAATATCTGAACAATGCGCTTTTCATCACTGCAAACCATGATCTCATCACTATGGCTAGGCGTCTGTTGAACGAAGTTCAACCCTTTCTCGCGACAAAGAGGTTCATACATATGGATAACTTTATCCACTGCACTCATCAATGAAAAGTTGTGGGACGATATATCGAGTTTTCCCGCTTCAATTTTGGAGTAATCAAGAATATCGTTAAGGACGGAGATCATGTGTGAGCCAGACTGTAAAAGAGTATCAACATGTCCTTGTTGAGTAACCGACAGCTGGGTCGATTTTAACAACTCGCCCATTCCTAACACACCATTCATTGGCGTTCGTAACTCGTGGCTCATGGCCGCTAAAAATTGAGACTTAGCGATATTCGCCGCTTCCGCTTCCAACACTTTTTGTCTAAGTGACGTTTCTAAATTAACCCGTTGTGTTACGTCTCTTTCAACCCCCATAAAGCTTTCTAACTCTCCTGCTTTGTTGTAAAGAGGTGTTAAGGCGACTTCAACCCAGTACAATTTTCCTTGCTTGGTGTAATTAATAACTTCGAAAAAAGCAGACTCGCGATTCTGGATCGCCTTTCGAATCTTCAGGGTCGTTTCTCTGTCGGTGCCTTCACCTTGCAGCAACTCTCCTGGTCGTCTTCCAACTGCCTCTTCAAACCCATAACCTGTCATTTTCTCAAACGCATTATTCACCCAAGTGATCTTGGTCTCTGTGTCCGTGAAAATAACAGCATCTCGCATATGCTTCGCCACCCTAGCGAGGAGCGCCGATTCTTCTTCTTTACGTTTCAATGCTTCTGAATAAACGATCAATTCTTGCTCAGAACGATACAACTGCTGATAAGGGGAAACCAGAACTCGGCGACCAAGAAGAAACAACGCAGAAAACGCTACCGTGGTGGCGACCAACAAACCGACAAGCAAACTGTTAAACAGTGACTGTTGTGCATGGATAAAAAGTGAAGGAGACAAAGCGAAAGAGACAGAGAGCGCTTTTTCTGGGATCTCAGAAGTTTGGACTTCCCAACCTGCGGGAGCGATCATTTTCCAACCTAACCGAGCTTGGGTTATGCCAACCCAATAGCTACCATCATCACTCAGCCCTAAATTCAGCCTGTTTTCATCGACGGTTGAAATATAAACACCTAACCCCTCAGCAAGCCCATTATAAAGAATAGGCGCAGATATCATTATGTAGCGAACGCTATTTTTCTTGAAAAAAGAATAGGATACAGAAGTCAGTAAACTTTCATCACTCACGCCAGATTGAATATAATTGACCACATTTTCCGGTAATATCGATTCGCTATAGATTTCATTACCGATGAAATCATAGACACTAAAATAACTGCTTACCTCTGTGACTTTGAGTTTAGCGATTTGATCTTCAAACGCTATTTTATCCGCCACACCTTGTAATGTGGAAGCTCGAACGAGCGGGTGCTCCACCATTTTTATTAGGGTCTGTTGATGGGAATTGAGGAACTCCTTGGTGTAATTCTCAATCGTAGAGAATCGCCCCGCGTTACTTTCATCTACAATTAAGCGTGCGGTATCTTCTGCCTGCTTCTGGACAAAAAACAAACTTACTATTGAAAACACGCAAGCACCCAACAAGATAAAAGCCGAAAAGAGGTGCATACCATTTTTCTTGTCGAACCCAAACGTGTTTTTATCCACTCTATTCTTTTTACGCTCAATCATAGGCGTCTCGTTTTACTCCAACATTCCATTGCAACATCATTACGGCGTGTTGTTCTTTCGCGGTTAAATTTTGTTCGAAAAATCAACATACCCAAGTCAGTGAATTATTTTCACCGCATTATTTTCATCGTATTTAGCCATGCACAAATCATCAGGCCCTAACGCCTCATGCGCATCGAGGTCTTGCGAGCTAAAGACTCTAAACGGTTGGTGGTATTGTTTAATCAAACCTTGGATGGGGGCTGTCAATGACTCCAGCGATGCCTTTAGCTTCCTTTGATTCAATTTAGCATCGTGGGTTAAACCCGTATTGTCTGCCGCATGAAGGAAAATCTTCGCCAAATCATAACTGTGCACGAAGCCTGCAGGCGCAGCGATATTGCGTGTGGCATAATCGTCGGGATACAAAGCCTGAGCTCGTTTGAAGACATCTTGCTGAAAATCGTTATTCTGTTGGCTATAAAAATTGAAACAAGATTGAATGAAATGCAGTTGAGCATTGTCTCTGATTTCAAGGGATACTTTTTGCGCGAAATCTCCTCCGGTAATTCCCCAATGGCTATAAACCGGCATGTGCAATTTAAGGTCACTCACCCCCTGAACAATCAACCGACCTTCCCTAGAGTTACTGACTAATAATAAACAATCGGCATTCGCGTCGATGGATTCTCGAATTTTGATTCTTGCGTCAATATCAGAAATCCCCCAATTAAACCAAGTGACTTGCACTTTGGCTTTCAGTTCTTCAGGCAATGCTGATTTCATGGCTTCATAATTTGATTTTCCCCATGCTGTATTCTCTAGCATAAGTTGAGGTTGCTGACATTGATTGGCTAACGCATGTTTCACCAAAATACGGCCAACCTTTGAGTCATCAACCGATAGGCGAAAAACAAAATTGTTTTCAGAAGATGGATAGCGAGTAATTGGCGCACCGGCAGCCCAAGGAACGAGCGTTAACATCTGCGATTCATTGATAAACTGACGATATTTAATCAATGGCGGTGAATGTATTCCTGAGATATACACTAACCCATTAGGGTCTTTTGAAAAGCGTTCCATATTTTTTAGACTACGAAGCGAATTCCCACGATGATCTAACACGACAAACTCTACCGGAACACCACCAATTTGATCGCCAACTTCCGAAAACGCGACACGAACCCCCTGTTCAATTGATCGCGCTGATTCAATATGCCCTGTTCTATCGGCATCTAAATAGACTCGAAATACGTTGGGTTCGGCAGCAAATAGAGCGGAACAATATACAGTGAGTAAAACCAGCAACCATTTAGTCATAATAACCATTCCATTTCTTATTCATTACCTATCATCAAGGGGAGAGGGTAAATGAAAATAGTCGAGCGTTAGCATTCAGGATCTTTAAGCTCTTCTTTTATATTTAAAAACTGCGCTTTATTATGTAAAAACAACTCTACCAGTTTTGGATCAAAAAACAGCCCTGATTCGGATTCAATGTAGTCAAATACTTTTTCAATTGACCAAGCGTCTTTGTAAACACGCTTTGAACACAATGCATCAAAAATGTCCGCCAGCGCACAAATCCTTCCATAAATAGGGATGTTTTCGCCACTTAAACCGTTAGGGTAGCCATTGCCATCCCAGCGTTCATGATGCGTACCCGCTATGATTGCACCCGCATCCAATAGCTCTAGTTCAGAACCCTGTAGCATCTGCTGACCAATTTCAGCATGAGTTTGCATGATCGCCCATTCTTCTGCATTTAACTTAGCGGGTTTATTTAAAACGCGGTCTGGAGTGCCCACTTTACCAATATCGTGCAGTGGCGACGCAAATAAAATGGTTTCGCATTGCTCTTCATTCAAACCATACAGCTGTGCCAACAATTCACAATAACGGGCAACTCGTTTAACGTGATAACCGGTTTCATTCGAACGGCTTTCTACCACTTCGGTTAATCGATAAATCACCTCTCTTTGAGAGTTTTTCATTTGCTCATTCAGGTCAATATTTTTCAATCCCACCACTAAGTTCTCGGTAAACACTTCCAGTAAATGACGATCGAGTTGCCCCAACTCTCGTCCCGTGGCGATATAAAAAGCCACCGCATGATTGTCACTTTTACAGTAAATAAGAATTTCTTCACCATCAAAAACCGAACCATTATTTTGTCGGGACTTAGCGACTAGACACTGAAACGGTAGCTCTTCTAAACACGTGTATTTATCCTGCGTGTTTTGAAACAGACCCGTCCCACAAATGACATCTACCTTACTTTTTCCATCTTGATTTTGAGTACCAGAAACTTGGGCCTTGGTCATTGGTGTTAAGTCAATCAGCATGGTGTCGTTGACATTAATAAGCGTAATAATTTGATCGAGCGCAGCTTTTGAAAACGCGACAAAACCCAATTTATCCATCACATTTTTGGTCGCAATGACCACTTGCTCCATCCCCATCTTGCTTTGCTCAAGAATCATAATGTGTTGATAGGCTCGCAAAGCGGTAAGTGTTGTGGTGTAGAGTTTCTGCGCTGTCAATTCCGTTTTGGCTTTGTAATCATTAATGTCATAGTCTTTAATCACTGATTGCTCTGGCGATTGACCTGGTTGGCCTGTTCGCAACACGATTCGAACATTGAGATCACCGTGCTCATCTCGAATCCATTTTGCTAACTCTAACCCAGCGTGATCCGTTTCCATAACCACATCAAGCAGCACCATTGCTATGTCATGATTGGTTAGAAAAGCGCTTTCTCCTTCTTTGGCGGAATACGCACTAATAAAGTTCAGCGGTCTATTTTCAAATTCAAAGGATCGCAATGCCATCTTGGTGACGCGATGAATCTCTTCATCATCATCGACAATCAGTACGTTCCAGGGTTTTTGAGGCACTTTATCCTGCGCTTCTTCTTCATCGGCAAAAAAATCATCATTAAACAGATCATCGCTCATTGATTTACCTCGATTGGCAGAATGATATTAAATTGAAGGCCCGACGGCTTTACGTGGCTGACTTCCACTTGGCCATTTTGTTGCTTGATAATATTGTAGACAATATTCAGGCCAAGCCCGGTACCACCTTCCTCTCTTTTGGTGGTAAAAAAAGGGTCAAACAATTGAGTGAGTATCGTGTCGTCTACCCCGCTACCTGTATCAAAATAGCAAATGTGTATGTGTCCGTTTTCACGTTTAGCGGTAATTTCAATGCTGCCTTTATTGCCTTTATCAAAACCATGAATAAGCGAGTTATTGACGAGGTTCGTCATGATTTGATTCAGTTTCCCTGAACATGTTCTAAACACCAGATCACTATCAACATTATTCACAAAAGTGACGGGCTTATTTTTGAGTTTATGATGAAAACTGTTTTTGATGTGGGTCACCGTCTCTTTCAAATTCACATCAAATATGGAATCAATAGTTTGTTCTACCGCGATTTGCTTGAAGCTCTTAATTAAGTCGCTGGCCCTCATCAAGTTATCTTGAATGATTTCTCCGCTTTCTAACGCGCCCTCTAAAAAGTCTTCCAGCTGCGACTTTTTCATCGTCTTATTGTCATACCGTTCGATAATGGATTTGGTTTCCAATAATAAGTGTGATGCTGCGGTGACCCCTATGCCAATCGGTGTATTGACTTCATGAGTCACGCCAGCCACCAACGCCCCTAAGGAAGCCAGTTTCTCTAACTCTATAAGTTCTTTTTGTGCTTTCTCCAGAAGTCGTGCTTGCTCATTGAACGTCAAGTTTTCTTTGTTGCGAATGGGTTGGATACTCTGCCCATTTGAAGGTGTGGGTGTGACTATGTTTAAGCGGTAAAAATAAAGACCGTCGATGCAGGTGACTTCCGCTAGATTCATAGAAAAACCGCTGAAGTCGGGGGAGTTTAATTGCTCAGGAGTGAGGTTTGAAAGAAACCTCAGGATATCTAAAGCACCTTGATCTAAAGTGCCTTGATCTAAAGCGCCTGGCGAAAGTGTCTTCAATAGCCCTTTGCTTTGGCATACATAATTTTGTTCAGGATGATAAAGCACCAGCAACTCTGACGAGCCAGAGCAATACTGTTCAGCCCAATTTGAAACGCTCATAAGCACCTACACGTTTTGTTTACTATTTAATTTAGTTCAAGCAGACACTTATTTCTAATTAATGAGTAATTTGTTGCTTAACTTTTTCCTACGCTATTTCTAATCACCTTCTTTCTGTGATTGGTATAAGCCTCATTTTGTAAGTCATGACCGAATTAGAAGTATAAAAAAACGCCGAAGATAATAGTCTTCGGCGTTTTTGATTTGAACTTAGCGCTTTTAAATATAGGGTTTGAAACGTAGAACCGCTATTTCTTTAGGCTTGCAGGCTTGTTTTTGTTCACAATCATCTTGCGCAATCTTGCTCGCTTTTCTGCTGAGCCTTGATTGGAGTCAGATGGGTTGTTTGTTCTTGTTTTGCGATTTTTAAACGCCGGTTTGGAGTGCATTTTTTCCAACAGCGCATCACGATTCTTTGGCTCATAACCTGCTTGCTCTACTCGATAAATCGTATGACCTATCAACGACTCAACTTGCTGCAGTGTCAACTCTTCTTCACGGCTTACAAAGGAAATGGCATGCCCTTTTTGACCAGCACGACCGGTGCGGCCAATGCGATGAACGTAATCTTCTGCCAAAAATGGCATGTCGAAGTTCACTACGTGAGGCAAGTCTTTAATATCTAGGCCACGCGCTGCAACGTCCGTTGCAATCATCACGCGAGCTTTGCCTTCTTTAAATTCTTCCAGGGCTCTTCTACGGGCACTTTGTGCCTTATCGCCATGGCATAACACGGCTTTAATGCCATCGAGTTTTAACTCTTTTAACAGCATATTGGCAGTTTCTTTGTAGTTAACAAATACCAAGACTTGTTTCCAGTTTTTACGACCAATCAGCTCTGAGAGCATTTCACGTTTTCGCTCTTGATCAACTGGGTAAACAACATGTGCAATGGTCTCTGCTGTCACATTTTCTCTGGCGACAGAAATGCGTTTTGGCTGGCGCAAAATTTCGCCTGCCAATTTATTCATTTGTGGCGAGAACGTCGCTGAAAAGAGCATAGTTTGAGGCTTAGTTGAGATTCCGCCCATAATGGTTTCAATAGAGGAGATGAAGCCCATATCGAGCATGCGATCCGCTTCATCAAACACCAAGAACTCTAAGTTCACCAATGAGACGTTGTTATCATCTAAATGCTCAATTAATCGACCCGGTGTGGCAACTAATACATCAACACCTTGCTGGAGGCTTTTTACTTGCGATGACATTTTCGCCCCGCCGTATATCGCAGCAACAGAAAGATCGGTGTACTTAATGTAGTCTTCAATGTTTTGCGCAATTTGAGCAACCAATTCTCGTGTTGGCGCAAGAATAAGGGCTCTCGCTTGATGGCGATTCTTTGCTTTGGGCTTATCAAGCAATTGCTGAATGATAGGCAAAGAAAAAGCGGCGGTTTTACCCGTTCCCGTTTGGGCGTTCGCTAGAATATCGTGACCACGACGAGCATGGGGAATGGCTTGCTTTTGTACCGGTGTTAGTTTTTCGTAGCCGCACTCCGACAGTGCTTTCACAATTTCTGGCGCAAAATTCTGAGATGAAAATGACATTGTTGTGTTCCTAAAATCTGACGGCTACGACCACAAACAGCATAACCAAAAATAAGGCCGAAGATTATAGAGCAATACCCGTTAGAACGGCACTATTTTTGTGACTTCGACCTCTCATTGGATAAATTTCGCTCAGCAAAGGAGCAAAATGAAAACCAATAGGCCCCCTATTCTCTCTATGGTAAGGTTGCGGCCAGAATTTCCATATCGTTTATTGGGTACTGTGAATGCCATTTTCTCGCCTAACTTTGAGTTCGACTCTTATTCATGCTCTTCCTAGCTCGTTTCGTGCACCGACTGACATTCAATCACAGGCGATTCCTATCGCTTTAAAAGGGGGCGACTTACTTGCCATCGCTCAGACAGGAAGTGGCAAAACACTGGCTTACGGCCTGCCCATTATAGAAAAAGTACTTGAGATAAATGCTCACAACGCATTGTTACCAAGCGCTATTATTGTCGTGCCTACCCGTGAACTGGCGGCTCAAGTGACCACAGAGCTACAACTGATTGCCACCAACATTGCGCAATTGGATCAAACCCAGAGCGTTAAGATTGTCTCAGTGTGTGGGGGCATCGAAAAAGAAATTCAAATAGAGCAACTGCAACCGTCACCACACATCATCGTCGCCACACCCGGGCGCTTATTGGATTTGATTCAAAGTCGTCACCTCGATGTAAGTGGTATTCATAGCGTCGTGTTTGACGAAGCGGATCGTTTGCTCGATATGGGGTTTTGGTCAGATATTCAAGCCATTAGCAATGCCCTGCCTAACAATCGACAAACGATGATGTTTTCAGCCACACTGCCCGATGAGCTCAAAGAGCGCCTTAATACTCAGTTAAAACAGCCTTCTTATGTCCAGGTAACGTTGGCCAACCAGGTCGCTGACAATATAGAAGAAAGGCTTTTCTTGGTGAACAAAGGCAGTAAAGCCAAGGCACTTATTCAACAGATACACAGTGAAGGTTGGCAACAAGTTTTGGTGTTTATTGGAGCAAAAGACAATGCCGATGCGCTGACAAAAAAACTCACGAAAGCGGGTATTGATTGTGCTGCACTGCATGGTAATAAAACTCAACAAGAACGTGAATACACACTTGAGCAATTCAAAAACAAATCCATACAAGTTCTCATTGCAACGGATCTTTTAGCCCGAGGAATTCACATTGATCATCTTCCTGTCGTCATAAACTTCGAACTCCCTTCCGATCCGATGGCGTATGTTCATCGCGTTGGGCGAACCGCAAGAGCAGGACAACAAGGGCTGGCGGTCTCATTGGTGTGCCATGGAGAGGCTGACTATTTGCACGCCATTCGCCAATGCACTCACCGCCCACTTATCACGCAAACCCTGGCTGATTTTCCAGTCACTGATAAGCCATCGTCAAGCGGGAGTAAGCGAGCCCCAAGAGATAAGAAAGCGAACCGCAGAACCAACAACAAAAAAAGCATCAAACAGTTTCAGCAGCGCTCGTCAAAACTTAGAAGTCGTGACGGGCAATAGCGCACCTACAGGAACTCAAAAAACTAATGCATACATAACCTTGTATTAAACAAGGTTAAAGGCGCTTCTTTATCCCAGTTCAGGCACATCTCCAAAAACCGTTCTATACTCAAAGACGTTGGTTACTTAAGGTTAGTTACTCAGTTATAAGGGGCCTGCTAACGTAAAGCTGAGCCCTAATAAACTGAGTTTATTACACATTAACTCGCTAGATTTATCTGGAGATTGGATGCCAAAGGAAAACAGTGCTCACGATGAGTTATTGACTATTATCGACGACACACAAGGCGATATTGAAGAGGTTGATCACTCTCATTACTGGCGAATATTGGTGGTTGACGATGACGAGGATGTCCATGTTGCTACTAACCTTACATTAAACAGCTTAGTGATCGAGGATCGAACGCTAGAATTATTGCACGCCTACTCAGCCGCCGAAGCCGAGGCATTGCTCAAAGTAGAAGAAGACATCAGTGTCGTGTTATTGGATGTGGTTATGGAGTCTGAGCACTCTGGATTAGATCTGGTCGATACCATCCGCAATGATTTGATGCTAGATGACGTTCGTATCGTCCTGCGTACTGGACAACCCGGTTATGCACCAGAGATGGAAACCATCAAAAAGTACGACATCAATGATTACCGAACCAAATCTGACTTAACTCGCATTCGCCTTTTTACTATTTTGACCAGCGCCATACGTGCTTACAAGCAAATTAGGCAGCACAAAGTCATGCGACAGGGGTTAGAAAATGTCGTCAGTGCCAGTACGAAAATGGCAAATATCCATGGCATGAGGCTGTTTGCTGAGGGTGCCGTTAAGCAAATTAGTGCATTAATACAAATAGAACCCGACGGATTAATCTGCGCTCAAGACGGTTCCCATGACAATTCCGACAATATTCATGTTATTGCCGCTTCAGGTCGATACAGTAACCTGGTTCAGGCTCCGTTAGACAGTTTGAAATCGCCTAAAATAAAGCAATTGCTCACACACTGCTTACAACAAAAAAAGAACCTAGTCGATGATGGGCTCACCCTTTACTTCTCTACCGACAGAGGGCGAGGAATCGCCGCCTACGTCGATATTGATCGTCCATTAAACAGCGTCGACCAACATTTACTCGAAGTATTTTGTGCCAACCTCTCTGTCGGTTTTGATAATGTCTTTCTCTACAACAAACTTGAAGAGCAGGCCTATACAGACCCTTTACTCAAGGTACCCAATCTTAATTACCTACTTAAATATCTGTGCAGCCCAATCGATCATTCTGAAGCCTCTCTATTGGCCTTGATTGATCTCGATGATTTTTCAGCCATCAACGACAGTTTCGGTCATCAATTTGGCGACTCGGTGCTCAAAGAAGTCATTAATCGGTTAACAAGCCGCTTTCCTCAATGTTTTCTGGCTCGAGTAAGCAGTGATGTCTTTGCGCTTATTGGCCTTGAATCGGAAGTGAACTCATCTCTTATCATTGACACATTCGAAAGTGAATTCATCGTCAACGAACAACCTTTTAAACTCAGTGCCAGTGTTGGTTTGGTCAAACTTGCAGAGCGCACCACAGAGCTAACCGACTTATTCAAAGATGCGCAGGTCGCGCTCAAGCAAGCGAAAGTCCATAAACGTGGCGGAGCAATGACTTTCTCGCAAGACATGGGGCAATGTGCTCGGGAAAGAATACAGCTATTGACCCAGCTGAGATTGGCGCTGACCAAAAATGCGCTCTTTCTTATGTATCAGCCGAAGTATCACCTTGAAACCAAAGCGATAACGGGCATGGAAGCATTGCTGCGTTGGCGAACGGACAGTGGTGATCTCATACCACCGGATCAGTTCATACCACTCGCGGAACAATCGGGAATGATGCTGACCATCGGTGCTTTTGTCATGCAGCGATCGTGTGAGCAATTAAGGCAGTTGAATCAGGCTGGTTTTGAAGACATCAGCATGGCTATTAATATTTCACCCTCTCAACTTGAAGACTCGGGGTTCATTTCTTCGCTTCAATACTCTCTAGAAAGTACTGGGATTTCACCACAGCAATTGGAATTAGAAATCACTGAAACCGTCGCGGCGAATGATTTTGATTACATTTGCAACGTGCTGACTGAGGTAAGAAAGCTCGGCTGCAAAGTCGCAATAGACGATTTTGGAACAGGCTTTTCTTCACTCAGCGTTCTGCACAAATTGCCAGCAACACGATTAAAAATCGATAGAGCATTTGTTGATGCGATGGACGAAGACGACAGCATTGCCAAAATGATCGTGAATCTTGGACAAACATTAGGCCTTGAAGTCACCGCTGAAGGTATTGAAACCGATGAGCAATTTGAAAAGCTCAAATCCTTTGGTTGTGAAGAAGGTCAAGGCTGGTTATTTGCCAAGGCGATGGTTCTAGAAGAACTCATTTCAGAGCTTAAACAAAGTAAAGCCTAACACGACCTGACATCGACAATATTCTTGTCAATAAGCAGCTTTCATATCAATAAGCTGGAAGCAGGGCGCGTACCCAAAAACAGGAGTATTACGTGAGCAATTCATCTAATCACACTGACAAAACCTCTAGCGCAAGGGTCAGCTCCAGAGTCCTGATACAACGCTATCGCTCTATGATTTATGGCGGTCTACTGCTGATTATAGGCCTAACATTGGGTAATGCGCTTTATCTCAGTCAACAGATAAAGCAACAGATTCTAAATGAAGAGAACCACCAGGGCGTCCAAACATTACAAGCGCTATCTCAAACTATTTCTGTGTCACTCGATCACATTGATCATATGCGATATTCCGTTGAAACGGCGCGTGAACACCCCGACTTGATGCCGAGCCAAGCATCGTTGACCTACCTAGAACAACAAGCCAATAAATCCCCTGATGCCGCCCCATGGGACTCTCTACCCGCTGAATTGAAAAAAGTAGTGGGGCAGGTTTTTGTCGCTTCTGATGCTGGCGATATTTCTTTCGACAAACGCACGTTACTCACCATGATGCCTACGGTGGTTGCCACCCACCAGCAACACAAAGAATTTCAGTGGACTTACTATTATGACGCCCATAAAAAATTGTCTCAGCTTTTTCCAGGGGTGAGTTTTAAGGATCTCCTCGCTGCTACGGGCACCGCAAACATGGATGAAGCGCTCAACGTTATTTATGAAGCAGGCGGGACTTTTCCGTTGCAACTGGTTAGCCCTGATAAAAACCTCGAACGAAACAAGGTATGGACGCCACCTTACATGGATGCGGGGGGTAAAGGAATGATGATTTCTTTGCTCGCCCCAGTCTATCAGGCCGACACCTTTATTGGCGCAGTCGGCACCGACATTACCTTAAAAGTGCTGGACACAATACTTAATGGCCATCCATCTAAAATCGGCCGGTTTGTTGTGCTTGATGCGACAGGCACGGTTGTCGCAGATAGCCAAGGCGCTTTAAAAGACAAAACGGACGCGGTTTCTCAAAGAGAAGTACTTTCTTTGGTCAACATAGGAGAGGCTCATCAAATCCCGGCGGAACAAATTCAAAACGTGGATGGCGGTTATTGGATTTCTTACTCGCTTGAGCATACGCCTTGGAATCTCGTGCTAGAGATACCGGACGCCAATATCAATGGCTATATTCTCAAAGCCATTTTACCTTACCTTATCATGGGGATGTTGTTTGCAGCCCTACTGCTATTTGTTGTGTTATATCAGCACTGGAACTTTAGTCAGCCCGCTTTGAGACTGGCCCAATTTGTAGAAGAAATTCCTGAGACCAAAGATATTTCAATTCCAAACATTCCTAGCCGATGGAGACATTGGTTTGAAAGTGTCGCCCGAACAGAAACAGACCGTAGGCTGCATCTATCGACCATTGAACAACAGACACAGCTCCTAGAGCAACGAGTCAATGAACGCACCATTGAACTACAAGAAGCCCTCAAGACTTTAAAATCGACACAAGATGAACTCATTCATTCAGAGAAATTGGCTGGCCTTGGGTCTCTGGTCGCAGGGATAGCCCATGAATTGAACACCCCCATAGGTAATGCGCTGTTGGTCGCCAGCTCTATCAAAGATTTTAATAACGATTTTATCGAATCAACCAAAGAAGGATTAAGAAAATCGGTATTGGATCAGTATCTATCTCAAAGTGCTGAATCCGCAAGCAGCATTGAACATAATCTACGGCGAGCCGCGGAACTGATTACCAGCTTTAAGCAAGTCGCCATTGACCAAACCAGTGATCAACGTCGTAAGTTCAATTTGGCTGAAATACTCCATGAGTTGCGTATTACAATGACACCAACGTTATCACGCGAGCAAATACAGTTAGAGGAACAGCTGTCTGACTCCATCGTAATGGACAACTATCCTGGGCCTTTAACTCAAGTTATGATGAATCTGTTATCTAACGCTATCACTCATGCTTTTGATAATCAGACAACAAAACTTGTCACCATCACCTGTTCTCTCGTTGATGAGCACTTTGCAATGATTGAACTGATTGATAACGGACAAGGCATTGAACCAGAGCACTTACCCAAGATTTTTGACCCTTTCTTTACCACCCGCCTCGGGGCTGGGGGATCGGGATTGGGACTTAATATTTCCTACAACATTGTGACAGGGTTACTCGGCGGTGAACTCACGGTAACGAGTGTTAAGGGAGAAGGAACCAAATTCACGCTTAGAATTCCTTTAATTGCGCCGCCTGAAAGTAAATAAGGGTTTGGGAAGATCCACCAAAGGTCGTGCGCCGATTAAAGGGCAGTAGAAGGTGGATTTATCCGATTTTGTTAGCATAGAATCGCCAATGACAAATTGAATTACGCTGCAATGGCTTTATTTGCTCTGCCCTAAACGATAAACTATCGCCAATTTGATTAAGTTGGATAAATCATGGCAAAGTTAACGCTACAAGAGCAAATGCTAAAAGCAGGCTTAGTAAACGAAAAGAAACTCAAAAAAGCCAAAAAAGGCGCTAAAAAATCACGAGTTCAAGCGCGTGAAGCAAAAGAAGCGGTTGAAGCCAATAAACTTGCACAGCAAGAGCGTGATAAAGAGCTGAATCAACAGCGCAAAGAGCAACAATTGAGTAAAGAACTAAAAGCTCAAGTGAAGCAGCTGATTGAAATGAACAAACTCGACCTGAAAGGCGACATCAAATACAACTTTACCGATGGCACACTGGTTAAGTCTCTTTATGTTGACTCTTTAGTTCGTGAGCAAATCATCAAAGGCATTCTCGCGATTGCTCGTTACAGTGAAAGCTACGCCGTGATCCCAGCAGGTGTTGCTGATAAAATTGCTCTGCGAGATCAAGAAACGATCATCGAAAACAACACCTCTGATGAAGAAACACTAGCAGAAGATGACCCATACGCAGATTTCGTCGTACCTGATGATTTAATGTGGTAGTGCCATTTACTCATTAATGAAAAAAGCCTAATGATCTTACTTCATCATTAGGCTTTTTCCATATAATACACATTGTCACTACCCAAGCCGATTTTAATACCAATCACAGTAAGAAAGTGATCAAAAATAGCTTAAAACAGTTCTACGTCTCCACCCGTATCCTCTCTCGGCGCTTCTTCGCTAGGGACCGTGAGCATATCTGCGTTCTCTATTTTTAATACCAAATCTTCTAATACACTTTGCATATTCGTCAGCTCTTTTTTTGCAAACGCCATTCTTTTTAGCCCTGATTCGAACAATGCTGACAACGCTTCTTCCTGCTCATAAGAGAGCCCCAAAAAGTGAAAACTACTATTGAGCTCTTGCTGTGACTCACTGAGGTTTTCCGCGGATATAGCATCAAAATCGTTGATTCGCATTGATACTTGCTGAGCAGTGTTAGCGATGTCTTTTACAATATCTAACATCATGTTTTGACGCCTGATATCTTGGTACTTTGCTTCTAGGCCTTCAATAACAAACGCATAGATATCTCGAATTTGCCCGACAAAACGTTCATCGCCTTCAGGGAGGTTTTTTATCAAAATTGCACAATTTTTGTCATTGAATATGAGACGATTGCCAAATTGGAAAACCCGACCTTTAGTATGTAAAAGGTCAAAGATATTGCGTTCGATCGGGTTCACTACACCACTGACATTATCAAAATAATGGTCCTGCTCATCTCGAACCACCATGGAAGCATGTAAACCTTGTGCACTCGCTGTTTGAAAAACCGTAAAGCTCAGTTGCTCAATATGCTGACAATAGGATAGGTTTCTAAAAAACTGGACAACCAGACCATGCTGGCTCGCTTCTTTCATAAACTCTGTCGATGCGGATTTCGCTTCATCATAGTCCGACAACAGCTGTCTTTTCTCTATCAGATACTTATCAATAACATGGAGCTTAGCCATCAACTCCTCATGGGCAAAAGGGCGAACTAGCACTTCAGTAGCACCCGCTTGATAGACTTTGAGTCGCTCCTGTATTGATGTGTTTTCAGTAATAAATACAACGGCAAAATCATCGTAATGATTTAGGCTTTTTAGGTTGTTATAAAACTCAATCGTGGATTCGTTATTTAGGTGTGTGTCTAGCAGCACGATATTGGGCTGATACGTTTCAATCAGATCTTGCGCTCGGTTAAAGTTAAAGGCGACCTCAACGCTATAGGTGCCTTTTAGCTGTTCAACCATCGTATTACAAAATTCCGTGTCTGATTCAATGATCAACAATTTTCGAGAATCAACCATTTCTCCTCCTATTCCAACTGAACTACTCAATATCTCTTTTATAAAGCGAGATTTATTTCATTCTTTGAGTGTAGCAGTTAGTTAGAAAAAGCTCGGGTTTACGGGATCAAAGAAGAAATTGACGAAATTTAACCGTCTTAGTGGGTACTCTCCTAGTAGTTACAGTCTGAGTGGCTACAGTTAAAGGTAAACTAGGGCGTGTTGATCTTTCGCGGTTAAATTTTGTTCGAGATAAAATCGTTTCAGGCTCGGCAAGAACTATGACGCCTAGTCAGAACTGGAAAAACTTATAGGATGAGTGCGTCTCATTAAATAGCACACAGTACTCCATCTGATGGTAAATCGTTGTTACAATGAGTTTACTGTCACTTACTTTAGGCTCAGCTATGACCAACAAAACGTATTTATTACTGCTGTCTTTACTTCTGTCTATTAGCACGTTTTCCTCATTGGCTTCAGAAAGAGCACACCAAGGTTGGGAGAAAATAAAACAAGGTTCTATGCTCATTGATGTTCGAACCCCAGAAGAGTATGAACAAGGCCACCTAGATAACGCTCAACTTCATCCTCTGCAAGACATAGAGTCATGGTCTGAGTCTATTGCTAAAGACACGCCAATTGTCTTGTACTGCCGAAGTGGTCGCCGCTCAGGGGCTGCATTAGAGCAATTGAAACAAAAAGGGTTCACCCATGTTCACAATGCTGGTGGGTACTCCGAAATGTTGCAAAGCTCACAATAGGTAATATCTTATTAGACAAACGACTCAGCCCACATCGCAGAAGCAACCACCTCCCCCCCTCCAGATATCCAATTAACCCCAGATAACCAATTAACCTCAAAGGGAATCTGGGGGTACGTTTCACTATAGTCGTTGGCGATCAATGCTTGGTGATACCGACCGCTACGATCACCAAGTTAAAGATGATTAGTTCACTCAAGCGGGTGAAGCTTATGGTAAAGGTTTAGAATCTCTACTAGGTTTAAAGAAGTTATCTGAACCTTTCATAATAATAAAATGAAGGTGATTCACTCGCCTCCATCCAACTCAAGCTAGGTACTGCCATGAAAACAATAACGTTCTTTAAATTATTCGATACCTCTGAGCTGTTTATTTTTTACTAACAGCATAACCAACACTGCGCGTTCACACAGCGGCGAGCTTGTTGCTTTATTTTACTCAGCAGAGGAACGCTAAATAATATCTATGTAACCTCCTATTCATTTGGTTAACCCAATTCTGCAATAAATGCTGATTAGCATGACTTGTAAATGGTTATCACAATTTTGAAAAATGAATTGAGGCGATATGAGAATCACTGTTGTTGGCTCGGGTTATGTCGGTCTATCGAATGCGGTACTACTGGCGAAAAAAAATCTCGTTACGTTGCTGGATATTGATGAGGAAAAAATAGAGAAAATTCAACATGGGATCAGTCCAATCGCAGATCCCGAAATAGAAGATCATCTCTCTAATCATTTTCTTTCTCTGTCTGCGACTACTGATATTTATCACGCTTACTGTGATGCTAACTATGTCATCGTCGCGACACCCACCAATTATGACGTCTCCACTAACGCCTTTGATACCAGTAGTGTCGAGTCTGTCATTCAGCAAGTCACCACCATTAACCCTTCAGCAACCATTGTCGTTAAATCCACCGTGCCCGTCGGATTTACCAAGCAAATATCCGATAAACTTGGTGTAGCGAGTGTTCTTTTTTCGCCAGAGTTTCTTCGCGAGGGTCGAGCCCTTCACGATAATCTTTACCCTTCACGCATTATTGTGGGTGAGCAAAGCCAGCGTGCCCATGCGTTCGCAGAATTAATGCAAGCCGCAGCGATGAAAAAAGACATCGACATCGTATTAACGAACTCTACTGAAGCGGAAGCCGTGAAACTGTTTTCTAACACTTATTTAGCCATGCGTGTTGCATTTTTTAATGAACTGGATTCTTACGCAGAAAGCCATGACCTGAATAGTCGACAGATTATTGATGGGGTCAGCTTGGACCCTAGAATTGGGGGGCACTACAACAACCCCTCTTTTGGTTACGGAGGCTACTGCTTACCCAAAGATACCAAGCAAATTCTCGCTAACTACCATGACGTGCCTAACAAACTGATTCAGGCGATTGTTGATGCGAATAGTACTCGAAAAGATTTTGTGACTAACGCCATTTTAAAACGCCAGCCAAAAACCGTTGGTATCTATCGCTTAATTATGAAAGCCGACTCAGATAATTTTAGAGCTTCTTCGATAAAAGGAATCATGAGACGTTTGGTTAAAAAAGGAATAGAAGTCATTGTCTATGAACCGCTTCTAGACCAAGAAGATATATATAACTGCTCCGTTGAACCTAGCCTGGCATGCTTTAAAGACCGAGCTGATATCATCGTTACCAACCGTATGGCTGATGAACTGAACGACGTAAGTGATATTGTTTATTCTCGTGATATCTTCGGCAACGACGAATAGCTTGCTATATCAGTCGCTAAGCCAAAGTTTCACTTAGCTGCCTGAATTGCCGAGGAGGGAGGATTAAACTAGTGCCTTTCTGATCATAGACTCTAATGCTTGAGGTTTGGTTGTTGGCGCAAAACGTTTGATGGGTTGCCCATCCTTTCCAATAAGAAACTTGGTGAAATTCCATTTTATTCGATCACCGAACAGACCCGGTAATTGCTTTTTTAGATAACCAAATACTGGGTGCGTGTTGTCACCGTTCACTTCAATTTTTTCACTAATAATGAAATCGACACCGTAGTTAATCAGGCATCCTCCTTCAATCTCAGTTGCGCTGCCTGGTTCTTGCTGACCGAATTGATTGCATGGACAGCCTAGAATTACTAATCCTTTCGCTGAATACTGCATATGCAACTGTTGTAGCCCTTCGTATTGCGGCGTTAAACCACACTGACTTGCCGTATTCACAACAAGAACAACCTTTCCCTCAAGTTCGTTCATTTTGATTTCAGTGCCTTGCAAGGTATTGATCGACAGTTGATAAAAATCACTCATGTGGCATTCCTTTGTATCGAGTTTTCGAGAAGCATCAATATATCGTGCTCATTTTCATCATGCAATAAACACCCAGCAGGTATGGTGTTGATAAACGGCAACATAAACCTTCAATATGGCCCATTTACAACGTATATCTTACCCAATCCTCCATCATGTTCAGAGTATCTTTCAGAAAAAGGAAACAAGATATTTAGATAAAATAAACGTTGAATCACATTAACTTGAAAATTATTATCATACTTTATTTTGATAACAATTTGTTATAAAGGGTAGCCACCATGCTTAATCCAACCTGGTTGAAAACTTTCCGAACTCTGATTGACGTCGGTCACTTTACTCAAACCGCAGAAACACTCCACATGACTCAGCCAGGTGTCAGCCAACATATCAAAAAGCTTGAGTCAGCATGTAAACACTCGTTAATTAAGCGAGAAGGAAAAAGCTTTGAGCTGACAGAACAAGGAAGAATGGTGTATCAATACGCACTCACATTGGCCAATAATGAGGCGATGCTGGTTGAAAGCCTGAGCTTTGATAATCCATTTTCAGGTCAATGTAAGATTGCATGTTCGGGTTCGCTGGCGTTACGTCTATACCCCGAACTCATCACGTTGCAGCAGACGCACTCCGACTTGAGTATTCACCTTGAAGCCGCACCAAATCACAAGATCTTGAATGATTTACAAACGGGCGTGATCGACCTAGGCATCGTTACTCACATTCCAACAGGGAGCCTTTTCCAGAGTAAAACCATTGGTAACGAGACCTTATGTCTGGTCTTACCTCGGTCATTCGACAATGAAAGAATAACCGCAGAAAAACTGATCGAATGTGGACTCATCAGCCACCCTGATGCTAATCACTACTTATCACTTTACTTTGATTTATGCGGCGATAAAGAGCTAGAAAATATGAATCTGGATGACATTCCACATTCTGGTCATATAAACCAACTTAGCCAGATTCTCCTTCCGGTAGCTAAAGGGATTGGATTTACGGTTATTCCTCAAGGCGCAATCGACAGTTTTCAAGAAAAAGAACAGCTGCATATTGTTTCGACCCAGTCCCCAGTCAATGAAACGTTATACATGGTACAAAAACGTCACAGAAACCTGCCCGCACGTTATGACACGATCGCCGACTTACTTGATCAAACGCTTTCATCAAACACTTTCAGTAAACCGAGATAGAGGATCTTAAAGAAAAGGCAGGGGATAAATAAGTGGTTAAGCCGTGCATGCTCTTAATTTAGCGAAGTGCACGGGATAATTTTGGCGAATGTGTCGCTGCTCTCTAACCATATCTTTAAAGCTAGGGCCTTTGGACAATAGAATAATCACTTCGTTTTTGTCTAGGCGCAGTACTTCGCCTTCAATCCTGATTTCACTGTCATCATGTAGGTTTAGGGTACCCGATAAATCTAGCCCATGGTGTACTGCAACAGGATCATCAATGACGAAACGAATGCCTTTCTCAGACACTTCAGTCACATGGAAAAGACGTTCATGAATCCTTATGATCGGCCTCGCTCGTTTTGGGTACTTTAGCCGATAATACTGGCGCTTTTGCTCTGGATTTTCACTCATATGACAACCACTCCATTCTACTTCTTATCCCTAACTATGTGAGTAATGCATCCACATATGAATTAATCTATCTAGTATTCTTATACTATGGTTTCGACCTATCACCGTTTAACTTTAGCATAATGGGCCCAGACTATCCAAAATACGCCGAATAGTTGGCTTCAACATTTCCTAGCGCTAATTAATGAATCTGTTGGCTCTACCGTTATCATCTGTTCCGCTTTATTTTTGCGAATAGAATGACTTTCTCAATTTTTGTCCACTCTATTACTTTTTGATTCTACGACCGTTTTTTTCGATTCTTTTAAAAGCACGAAAAAAGTCTCAGAATTAGGGCGAAATCGGTTTGACGCTCATGTGATTAGCTTCTAAATTTTGTTATTAAGTCTGTTAACTAGGAGGTCATTGAGGATGAAAAGAGCAAGCACTGCATATCGATTACAACTCATAAAAGAGGTCGCGACACGAAAGCAACGTGAACTTTCCAACGACGTAATGGCTAACTATATTCAGCACCTACTGAACGATGGCTCCCACAATGAAGAGTGTGTCGAAAGGAATCACCGATTTAGCGGCAGTCATTTTGATGAAAGTGCCGGGGGATGGGTTAGTGATACCTGGGGGCTAAAATAAGTGGGATCCTATTACGCCGCCTGGATGTTATAAACAAGCTTCTACAAATAAGAGCTTGGAAACAAGTTATTGTAAATAATGGTGTGCGGCGTTACTTCTCTTCTGTCATTCTTTCCTCAAAACACCAAGTATTCCGATTAAAACAGATCTTGCTGAGGGTCACTTGCTTCAATATCAGGTGATTGATCATGTTTTCCTTGCGACATTTTTCGTCGGTACCGTTGTCGACACAATTTTATAACATGAAGCTGCTGTGCCGTTGTCATCGATAACCAGTTAAAACGCTCCTCGCGATTTCGCATGCAGCCTTGACAATACCCTTTTTCATCAGTGAGACAGACTCTTACACAAGGGCTTGGTACAGTAAAGAATTCTAATTGTTCCAAATCAACCCCCTTAAGTCTCTATAATTCAATATGTTAGTTAATAATTATTAAGAGCGTGTTTTAAATTAGCAAAACTGTGACGCAGAGTAAACTATGACTTAGTTCTGACAAAAACACTGTTTTATTAACTATACTTTTTTGCATTCTTAGACCGAATAGCACATTGCTTGGTCATATTTCAGTTCGGAGTTTTATATTATGAAGCTTAGTTTAAAAACGCTCGTTGTTGCTATTTCTGTTCCAGTATTGTTGGCTGCCTGTACAAATGTCAGCGAGGAAGGACAAGTCATCACTCCTAAAGATCTACAGCACCACAACTGGGAACTTGTCCAAATCGATGGTCAAAACATTGTTAAAGATAACGACAATCGACCTGTGCGCTTAGAAGTTGGGGAGAACATGACGGCTAACGGACACGCTGGCTGCAACAATTTCTTTGGACAAGCTGAATTAAACGAAAACCAGTTCCGTATTGAAAAAATGGGCATGACAATGAAAATGTGTGATGACGTTTCAATGAACACCGAAATGGTCATGTCTCAAGTGCTTACCGACTGGAGCAATATGACTCTAACAAAAGACAGCCTAGTACTTGAAAATGATGCACACACGTTAACGTTCACGCTGCGCGACTGGGTAAACTAAACCCGACTTATATACATAAATGTACTCGCTCAAACAAAAGAACGGTTCGCCGTTCTTTTTTCGTATTAGAAGTCTACTTAGTAACGCTTTCGCTTCGCACGTTAGCGCTTTTCACGAACTTTAAAAAAACCCATCACTGATTGTAATCGTTGTGCCTGCGTACTCATTTCATTTGACGTGGAAGAAAGCTGAACTGAGCTTGAAGCATTCTGTTCAGTAATGACCGTGAGTTGTTTCATGGCATCGTTGATCTGCTCGATCCCTGCTGATTGCTCATCGGAAGCGTGATTGATTTCTTGAACTAAACCGGATGTTTTGTTGATCGAAGGGACAATTTGCTCCAACAACCGTCCTGCTGTTTCAGCCAAAATAACACTGTCAGATGCAACGTCTCCGATTTCTTGGGCTGCTCTTTGGCTCCGTTCAGCTAACTTTCTCACTTCTGCTGCCACGACCGAAAACCCTTTACCATGTTCCCCCGCTCTGGCGGCTTCAATCGTTGCGTTCAATGCCAGTAGATTCGTTTGGTAAGCGATATCATCGATGATGCTTATTCTATCCGCTATTTTTTTCATCGCGATTACCGTTTGCTCAACCGCGACTTTCCCCTCTTGCGCTTCAAAGGTCGCTTTAGAGGCCATATCATCCGTTACCTTGGCATTTTGAGTGTTCAATTTAATCAAAGCAGTCATGTCTTCCATTGAGTCTCTCGTTTGCTCAACACTGGAAGCCTGAGTCACAGAAGAACGGCTCATCGAGTATGCTGTTGCGCTCACCTTTTCTGATGCACTGGCTAAGCTGTTTGATGTACTTCTTACTTCACCAATGATGCCTGAGAGTTGTTGTACCATATGCTTCATCGCTTTGAGCAATTGTCCTGTCTCATCTTCGCTGTCAATTGAAATGTTTGACGTTAAATCCCCTTTAGCGAGTCGATTAGCAATCAATACGGCTTTTCGAACAGGAACCGTAATTATTTTCGTAATAATAGTGGCAAGAATAGCGCCCAAAAATACCGCGATGAAGCTAATTGCGATAACAAATGCTTTCGATTGATCATTTGAGGTCTGTAACCGAGGGCCTAGCAAATCTTGCCTCTCTTTAATGGCGAGTTTGAAACCTTCTATGAGTTTGGCGGATTGTTCTCCTACCAAATCTAGCTTTTCACTCTTTAATCGATTTCGTTCCTCAATAACCGAAACAAGCTCATTAAAAGCGATTATATATTGCCCATTGAGTACCGTTGCCTTGTCAATGATGGCACGATGCCTTGGGTTATTGGTTTGATGTGTTATTTGACCGAATGTGTGTAAATAGTGTTTAAATTCATTTTGCACCCGAACGACATCTTTTGAGTCATTACCATTGAGGAATTGACTCACATACAGCCTAGCCAACAGAAGATGGCGCATTGATTGCGAAACATCGTAGGCCTCATCCATATTACCGTCTTCTTTACTGCCAACGAGTAATGCCGTGATGTATGTTTCGATCTCTGGGCCAAGTTTGTTAAGCGTTTCATGCACTAAAACATGTCGACGCTCAATTTTCTCGATAATTTGATTGAAGGTGACGTCATAAGCCTGTAAATGCTTTTCTACACGCTCAAAAATGGCCTTATCTTCTTTGGTTAAAGCTTCATTCTGAGCTTCGACCATTAAACCGGTTAATGTATCAAAACGAGTTTGCTGCTCATCTAAAAACAGCTCATCTGAACTATCAATGTATTTTAACGCCGCTAAACGTACACTTAATAAATTAGCTTGTACTCGGCCTGCATTATTGGTGTTTCTAGCCAGTGAACGATAATCTGCGAACCCCGATGAAGCGGTTTGAAGCGCATTAAAAGCAAGATATGCCGTGATCATCAGAAGCAACAAGACTGATGCAAAACCAAGCCCTAGCCGCATTCCAATCTTCATATTTCTAAACATTAAAACCACCCCAATGAGAGCAGAACTCGATCCTCATTAACCTTATGTCCTTTTAGAGCAACGGCTAAAAGGGAAATCCCTCTGTTTTAAAAAGAATACCTGAATGACAGGTATTCTTTTTAAACTAGCTGACTTCACTTTCTATTCAATACCTCTGTACTACAACAATATTAGAACGATCCTAGGCAATTGCATGGTTTAAAGAGGTTTAAAGTAAATATTGACCACAAAAGACGCGGCCATTACAGAACAAAATGCCTGGTTCTTGCCGGCACTTGGCCACACTTTTCATTTAATTCTATCTTTACTGTAATCTTTTTTGCTCTTTACGGGTCTCTAGAAACATCGCCTACACACCCTAATTCATTAACTGGGCTGTTCTGGATGCATTTATGACAATCATTAAGTAAATAGTATTGATAAATGAATGAGATAGATTAGTATTTCTAGTTAATGGAACATAAAAACTTCACTGGTATTATTTAACATGGATAAGGTTATGAAGACGCTACTTAGTACGATGTTACTAACGACGGCCACATTGGCAACTCAAGCTCTGGCAACGGATTGGACAACGATTGAATCCCAAGCAAAAGGGCAAACGGTCTATTTCCATGCTTGGGGTGGAAGTCAAGAGATCAACCGCTATATTCAATGGGCGGGATCAGAGCTTGCCGAACAATATGACGTTACACTGAAACACGTTAAAGTGACCGATATTGCTGAAACAACAACGCGACTGATTGCGGAAAAAGCCGCAGGAAAAAACGAAGGCGGCAGTGTCGATATTGTCTGGATCAATGGAGAGAACTTCAAATCCATGAAAGACAACCAACTTCTATTTGGTCCTTTCACGCAATCACTGCCGAATTGGCAATATGTCGATAAGTCACTGCCCATTGATGTGGACTTTTCAGAGCCAACACTTGGATTGGAAGCCCCTTGGGGTGTTGGTCAGCTGGTCTTTATTCATGACAGCAAGACATTAAACAACCCACCTAAATCCTTTGCTGAGATGCTCAATTACGCAAAAGCATTCCCTAATAAGGTCAGTTATCCTCGCCCACCTGAATTCCACGGGACAAGCTTTCTTAAAGCACTACTCATCGAGTTGACCGATAATGATCCTGCGCTAGCAAAACAGGTTTCCGAGAGTGATTTTAATGCCGTCACGGAATCTCTTTGGTCCTATCTCAACGAATTACACACTGTCGCTTGGCGTGGAGGAAGACAATTTCCAGCGGGTACAACGGAAACCATTCAATTGTTAGATGACGGCCAACTGGATTTAGCGATCAGCTTCAACCCGAATTCCGTCTTTTCTTCTCAAGCTAGCGGTAAACTCGCGATGTCGACCAAAGCCTATGCCATGGACGCTGGAGCCCTTTCTAACATCCATTTCCTTGCGATCCCATGGAACTCAAGTGCGAATGCTGGCGCGCAAGTCGCGATTAACTTTTTACTAAGTCCTGAAGCTCAATCTCGAAAAGGGGATTTGTCGGTATGGGGGGATCCATCCGTATTGAGCAGCCAGTACCTAACAGGTAGTGCCAAAAACACGCAGCAGTTTAAGTCCGTCTCTGAACCTCACCCTAGTTGGCAAGCAGCTCTTGAAAAAGCTTGGCTTGAACGCTACGGAAACTGATTCTAGATGTTGAGAGCGCTGTACCCTTTCATTATCCTGATCTGTTTTATTCCGACTATCCCTGGGGTAGTCGGTGTGATCGCTTCGTCTTTAAGCTATATACCGCCGATAAACATGCACACCCTCTCTTTTCTTGGGTTTCGGTGGGCGTTTGAATGGCAAGGTGTCTGGCAGTCCATCGGGCTCTCTTTGTTTTCAGCACTGGCCAGTAGTTATCTTGCTGCATTGCTTTCTTTTGCAATCTTATTATCTTGTTGGGGAAAGCGGTTGTGGAATAAGATTGAGTTAGCACTATCACCGCTACTCGCTCTTCCCCACGTTGCTTTTGCGATTGGCTTTGCTTTTCTTTTCGCTCCAACAGGTCTTATTTCTCGAGTGCTGTTCAATTCTGTTGGCTATGACGTGAATCAGCAAACGGTCAATGATCTTCCTTTGTTAGTGAACGACCCTTATGCCATTGGTCTTGTGGTTATGCTTGCTCTAAAAGAAATTCCTTTCTTATTACTAATGAGCATGTCGATACTCAAGCAAATGAATGTTGCCCAACTAGAAAAAGTGACCGCTTCGTTGGGGTATAACCGGTCTCAAACATGGTGGAAGTGCATTTTCCCCCAGTGGATTAGGAAAATGCGCTTTCCCTTACTGGCGGTGCTTGCTTACAGTTTATCGGTTGTTGATATTGCTCTGATCATTGGCCCGACTAACCCACCTACCTTTGCCGTACTGGTTTGGCAATGGTTTAGTGACCCAGACTTAACGTTGCTTCCTCGTGCAGCCGCGGGCGCCATGGTTCTGTTTCTCTTAGCGTCCTTATTAATGGGGTTTGCTCGCTTATTTGAATGGGTATTCATTCAGAGGCTTCGAGGTTGGCAGTTCTCTGGTCGGTATGGCAAATCGTTAGGTGGAAAACCTGCACTAGTCACGGTATTCGCCTTATCGACATTAATCATTCCTTTGACGGTCGTGTGGAGCTTCGCTCAGCGATGGCGATTCCCGGATTTACTGCCTAGCAACTTTACGACTCGTTATTGGCAATATGAATGGTTTGGTCTTTTAGACAATATTCTACAAAGTCTGACGCTCGCACTTGCCTGCGCTTCAATGGCTCTAGTCCTTGCCGTGATTGCTCACGAGTATCGCCTGAAACATCGTTGGGCACTGTCTGATTACCTCATCGCCATTCCAATGTTGATTCCACAGCTGTCTATTTTATTTGGAATCCAGATCATAACCTTATATATCAATCAAAGCAGTTACTTCCTTTGGACTCTTTGGTCTCATGTGTTTTTCGCCTTTCCTTTTGTCTATTTGTCTCTCGATGGCGCTTGGCGAAGCTATAATAGTAACTTAACGAAATCGGCTTTAAGCCTTGGAAAACACCCTATTAGTGTTTGGTGGAAGATAAAAATGCCTCTTCTCTTTCCCAGCCTGATTTTTGCTTGGGCGATTGGTGCCAGTGTCAGTTTGGCTCAATATCTACCCACATTAATGTTAGGCGCAGGTCGAATTACCACGATTACCACTGAAGCGGTTGCTCTTTCGAGTGGCTTTGATCGACGAGTCACTGCAATTTATGCGCTATGGCAAATGCTGTTGCCCTTGCTCTTTTTCTCTACAGCAATTCTATTAAGTCGATTTAGCGTTCGCTCTCGTAAACTTTCTAATAAAGGTCTATTACCGAATGAGTCTTTGTCTCAAAAACCTTTCCATCATTAAAAAAAATGGCGAACCTCTATTTTCGTCTATCACTATGACTATCGATAATGGTGAGATCCTCACTCTCATGGGCCCTAGTGGTTGTGGAAAATCGACCCTGTTAGATCTTGTTGCGGGTCATCTTTCAAATGAATTTGATTATGACGGTCAAGTCACACTCAACGGGAAAGATCTATCTCAGCTTGAGGCACATAGACGTGACGTGGGTATTCTATTTCAAGATGATTTGTTGTTTCCGCACCTATGTGTTTGGGAAAACCTGGCTTTTGCTTTACCTAATCACTTAAAAGGCGCAGTCCGAAAGAAGCAGGCACTAGAAGCCCTTGAAGCCATTTCACTGACTCAACTGGCCAACGCCTTCCCTGATCAAATATCTGGCGGCCAGCGCGCTCGCATAAGCCTAACTCGCATGTTACTGGCTAAACCAAAGCTCGCGTTGCTCGATGAACCATTCAGTAAGCTAGATAAAGAATTACGAGGTCAATTTAGAGACTGGGTCATTAATGAGCTTAGCAACGCCAACATACCAACATTGATGGTTACGCACGACAAGGAAGACGTGCCACCAAACAGTAAGGTGTATAGCTGGCCTTGGGAGACGCATCATGCTTGATAGTCTTAGTATCAAAATGATTCGATGGCCGTTAGCAACCGCAGCAAAAGGACTGAATCGCGTCGGCATTACTGCCAATCAGACAACTTTATTCGGATTTGTCATTGGTTGTCTAGCTCTGCCCGTTTTGGCTCTAGAGCAATATCACCTGGCTTTGTTTCTGATTGTTACTAACCGCGTTTGTGATGGGCTTGATGGCGCACTCGCACGCATTCAGGGGATAAGCGATGCAGGCGGGTTTCTCGACATCAGTTTAGATTTCATTTTCTACTCGCTTATCCCATTTGGGTTCATCTTAGCCAACCCTGATCAAAACGCGATTGCCGGTGCTTTTTTGATTTTTTCGTTCATCGGGACGGGAACAAGTTTCTTAGCCTTTGCGGTGATGGCAGGCAAGCGAGGAATTGAAAACCCAGTGTATAAGCATAAATCGCTGTATTACATGAGCGGGTTGACTGAAGGGACAGAAACCATCGCGTGTTTCATTGCCTTCTGTTTGTTCCCAATGCACTTCGCTCTCATCGCTTATATTTATTCAGCTGCGTGTTGGTTTACGACCGCAAACCGTATCTACTCGGGGTTCCATACTCTGAATGAAACCAAATAAAAAAGTAGCGCTAAAGAGCGCTACTTTTTTATGCATCATATGTGTTACCAAAGCCACGATTTAACTGAACACGAGCGCTTTTAGGCACGCTTCAGGATCTGTATCAATAAACTCTGGAGGATTGTCCAATCGATACTGGAATGAAAGGCTTGGCGCTTCTTCTTTCATGCTATCGACAAGGAATTCACTGTTCACGACAGGCGAATTAACGCACGCAAGAACTTCACCACCTTCCGTTAAAAGATCAGGCAGTCGGCGTAAGATTTTCTTGTAATCCTTAGTCAAGGCGAAGCTACCTTTTTGAAACGAAGGCGGGTCAATGATGATTAAATCATACTGCCCCATCTTCTTGATCTTTCCCCAAGACTTAAAGATGTCATAGCCAAGGTAGTTGACTGACCGCGCGTCATGCTCATTCAATCGGTGATTTTCACGACCCTTGCTCAGTGATGATTTCGACATATCGACGTTCACAACTTTGGTCGCGCCACCTTCTATTGCCGCAACGGAAAAACCACAGGTGTAAGCGAATAGATTAAGCACATTTTTCTTCTCAGACCGTTCTTTTACCCATTCACGACCTAAGCGCATGTCTAAGAACAAACCAAAGTTCTGGTTTCGGCCGATGTCCAGCTGATACTTTAATTCACTTTCTGTCACGACAGGCCTAGACTCTAACTCGCCAACTAAAACTTCAGAGGGCGCACCGTCGGTATATCGATGTTGAACAACGATGCAAGAACCAGACTTCTCTAGCCAAGGAGACGTTTGGGTAAACGCTAGCAAACCATTTTTTAGGCTCATTAGGAACGCATCATCCACTGACTTAAACAAACTAACGATCATCTGACCCTGCAGCCAGTCACAGGTCATCTGCTCAAGTCCTTGCCAGTTGTGTCCTCTGCCATGAAAAAGGCGACGCAATTCATTCGGCGCTTGTGCGAGTTCAGATTCGATATGTGCAAAAAAGATCGGTAGTTGGGAAACCTGCATATTCTTCTCTATCAATATTTGATTATTAGTTACGTTATTTTTTGTCTTATTTTGGTTTAGGGCCATTTTTAAGCTTTGGCCAAGCCAACAAGTCGGGCTTTAGCCATGTTGAAATGCCTTCACTCACCAACGGCTCATGCCACTTCTCACCTAACGTGGAATACTCTCTGGGATCGCAAACAAACTGAAACTCTAACGCCTTATATGTGAAGTTAAGAGCAAAAGCATGGAGGTAGCCACGATCGGCTTGACTGCTGGTATTGTAAATCGAATCACCAACAATACTAGAGCCAACAGAATTAAGAGCAACACGTATCTGATGCGTTTTTCCTGTATGGGGTTTGCATAAGAATAAGCGCTCACCAGGCTCACCAGGCAGCGACATAAACTGTGTAATTGCTGGGTTGTTTTGAGACTTAGTTAATTTCCAGCTTGATCGACGAGAACGTTCCATATCCCCAATAATAAGACCCTGTTTCTTCTTGGGTTTTTTACTGCTAATTGCGAGATAAAACTTCGCGACTTCTCGATTAGCAAAGGCTCTGGAAAGTGAGCTAGCGCTTTCTTTGTTTCGCCCTAATAGCAGAATCCCAGATGTCATCTTGTCCAGTCGGTGTACTAAATACAACTGATCATCGCCACTTTGGCGTCCAACTTCTTGAAGGAGCATGGTATCACCATCGTCTTTGTGGACAGACACGTTAGGGTGTTTGTTGATAACAAGAAAATCTGTATGGGTATAAAGTATATCAAACATCAGGCTAGCTCCATTTTCGAGTTGGAGTATACCCAGTATCACGTAGGATGCCAGTGGTAGTTGACGTTCCACCTCTGTCTATCCCATATGCACTGCTAAAAAACAAAAAGCGAGAAACAAATAAATGCTTCTCGCTTTTCAATTCAATAAAGCCAGCGACAAAGCGCTGGCTCTACGGAGAACTTACAACTTCTTAGAGATGAAGCCAGATACTATGATAACGCCTAAGCCAATCAGCATGATTGCACCTTTACCACTATCAAAGCCTGCCTTAATGCCTGCGATAGCAACAATCGCTACAGCAAAAGGAATCACATACTTCACTAGGTTGTACCAAAGACCGAATAGAGGGAATTTGATCGTACCGTCGTTAGTGATTTCTTTTTCAAGATCTTCACGGTTAAGTCTCCAACCCGCAAAGATACATATCAGCATACCGCCAACCGCTAGGAAGATTTTGTCTGTTAGCAGGTCAAATACATCGAATGCACCTGTACCAAACAATTGAGGACCTAAGCCACCTAGAGAAATTGAAGAGAACACACACAACACAGCCATTACTGACGCAGCAAGGCCAACCGCTGTCGTACGTTTTAGCCCTTTCTCATCAATTAAGTACGATACAACCACTTCAAGTAGTGAAACAGATGATGTGAGTGCGGCCACACTTAAACCAACAAAGAACATCAGAGCAAACATTAGGCCAATCGCGCCCATTTCAGCAAATAGCTGAGGAACAACAACGAATACTAAGCCAGGACCAGCAGATGGTGCCATTCCGAATGCAAACATTGCTGGGAACATTGCAACACCAGCAAGGATAGCAACACTGGTATCCATAGCCGTAACCATAGCCGTCGTTTGAACCAAGTTCTCTTTCTTCTTCAGGTAGCTACCGTATGTGATCATACAACCCATACCTAAGCTTAGAGAGAAAAACGCTTGCCCTAGAGCAGCCAACACTACGCTACTGTCTACCTTTGAAAAGTCTGGTTTGAATAGGAACTCAAGACCCGCGCTTGCACCCGGTAGCATCATTCCTTTAACAGAAACAATAATTAGGATGATGAATAGCATAGGCATTAGAATTTTGCCTGCTTTTTCGATACCACCAGAAATACCGCGAGCAACGATAGCGATGTTTAGAAGTAGGTAAAGACCCATCCACATCAACGGCTCAATTGGGTTAGAAATAAAGTTACCAAAACTATCACCAATCGCTTCAGGCGCACTTAGTAGTCCGGTTGCCAGTTTGTAGATATAAGCAATTGCCCAACCACCAACGACTGGGTAAAAGCCCATAATTAACAAGCCACTAACAACACCTAGCACACCAACAAATGACCAACGTCGGTCTGTCGATTTAAAAGCCCCTACCGCTGAAACACCGGTCTTACGACCAACAGCAAATTCCGTCAGCATGACACTAAAACCGATAAAGATCACAAATAGAAGGTAAATTAAAACGAACGCACCGCCGCCGCTTTCACCTGCTGTATACGGAAATTTCCAAATATTACCTAGGCCTACAGCTGAACCTGCTGCTGCCATTACGAATCCAAGTTTCGACCCCCAGGTATCACGGGGTGCTGTGGTTGTATTAGTCGCCACGTTATCTCCAAATCTTTAGTTGTGTTTGTCTTATTTGGCGTCCAAAAGGTAGAGTGTAAAGTTAGAGTGTAAACCAAACAATACACCTCACAAAGGTTATGTGACGCTCATGCCTAGCAAGTAAACCAGTTTGCGATTAAAATTGGAACCCCACAAAGTATAAATTACGGCCTACAATCCCAATTTGCAGTTTATCTGTTGCATTTTTAGCCAAGAAGATCCTTCTAATTCTATTTTTTACTAAAATTTAACAATATTATACTGTTACTGATTTCATATTAGTGCATTTACACGTTTCTATATTCTCAGATTCCCATTACTATCAAACTTCTCTCATTCAATGTTGTGTGTATATGGATAAGTTTTATCACTTTCTTACGCTAGCAAGTATTGGCATTTACTGGTTTTTAGTGGCTGGTGTAACCTTACGAATTGTACTGAAAAGGCGAGCTGTTAGTGTTTCGCTTGCTTGGCTTATGATCATTTACATTGTTCCTGTTGTCGGCGTAGCCTGCTATTTTCTTTTCGGTGAGCTCAATTTAGGTCGTAAACGTGCGGAACGAGCCAAAGAGATGTTTACCCCCTTTCAGCATTGGTTTCGTCAATTGAACCACTGCCAAGCGCACCTTCCAGAGTCACTCGATGGCCATATCTCCAAGATTGACGAGCTGTGTAATAACCGCATGAGCATACCTGCGCTTGTCGGCAATTCTTTGTCTTTACAAAACTCACCTGACGAGATTCTTCATTCCATCATTGAAGATGTAGAAAAAGCACAACACAGCATCAGTATGGTGTTTTATATCTGGCATCCAGGAGGGTTGGCTGATTCGGTTGCCAGTGCCCTGATTCAAGCAACTAAGAGAGGGGTTAAAATTAAACTGATGCTCGATTCTGCTGGAAGCCCACGTTTTTTCAAAAGCCCTTGGTACCAGATGATGAAAGATTCAGGTATTCAAGTGGTTCAAGCTTTAGAGGTCAGCCCATGGCGGATGTTTTTACGCCGTCTTGATCTTCGTCAGCACCGCAAGATTATTGTCATCGATGATACGATTGCCTATACAGGTTCAATGAATCTTGTCGACCCGGCTTTTTTCAAACAAAACGCCGCTGTTGGTCAATGGATTGATATCATGATCCGTATTACTGGCCCGACGGTTAATGTTTTATCCGCCATTCATAGTTGGGACTGGGAAGTTGAAACGGGCCAACGTCACTTACCCAAACAGCCTGAATGTACGCTTAAGCCAAATGAACAACAAAACCCCGTTCAGGTGGTTCCTTCAGGCCCAGGCATGCCAGAGCACTTAATCATGCAAGTTCTCGCTCTTGCTATGCATCAGGCCAATCATTCGGTCAAAATCACGACCCCGTACTTTGTACCAAGCAACGATTTACTTGAGACCATAAAACTGACCGCTCAGCGAGGCGTTTCCGTTGATATCATCATCCCTCATAAAAATGATTCAATCATGGTTAAGTGGGCATCGCGCGCCTTTTATGGCGATCTGCTCGACGCGGGTGTAAACATTCATGAGTTTCATGGGGGGTTGTTGCACACAAAATCGGTCGTTATTGATGACCATTTCTGCCTTGTCGGAACCGTCAACATGGATATGCGTAGCTTGTGGCTTAATTTTGAAGTGACTTTAGCGGTCCAAGACTCAGCGTTTACTAAAGAAATGTCGTGGCTTCAACAGCAATATATTGAGCAGTCTTACCCTGTTGACCAAGAAAAGTGGAAAGAACGCCCACTTCACCATCGATTCTTAGAACGAGCGTTCTTTTTATTCAATCCGCTTCTTTAAAAACGCTCTAGGGGTTGAAATCAATAGCCACTCCATGCTTTAAATAACGTTATAAAAATTCGTAGACAAGGAACTCATATGTCAAAGGGGAAACAAACCCAGCTCATCACCGCTGGGCGAGATAAGAAATGGACCAATGGTGTGGTTAACCCTCCGGTACAACGTGCATCAACCATCGTATTTGATACCGTTGCTGAAAAAAATGCTGCAACATTGAACCGAGCGAATAAAACGCTTTTCTACGGACGCCGAGGAACAAACACACACTTTGCGTTCCAAGATGCAATGACAAAACTGGAAGGCGGTGCAGGGTGCGCACTTTATCCTTGTGGAACTGCCGCAATATCAAACGCCATTTTGTCTTTTGTTGAAACGGGCGATCACATTTTGATGGTCGACACTTGCTACGAACCGACGCGTGATTTTTGTAATACTATTATGAAAAAAATGGGCGTTGAAACCACCTACTACAATCCCCTTGTCGGTGAAGGCATTCGCGACCTTATCAAGCCCAATACCAAGATATTGTTCACCGAGTCCCCGGGTTCTGTAACAATGGAAATTCAAGATATACCAACGTTGTCGCGCATTGCACACGAGCACGATATCATCGTCATGCTCGATAATACATGGGCAGCGGGTGTTAACTTCTCGCCATTTGAATACGGTGTCGATATTTCCATACAAGCGGCGACTAAATACATCGTTGGGCATTCCGATGTCATGCTAGGTACCGCAGTCGCTAATGAAAAGCACTGGCCTCAGCTTAGAGAGCAAAGTTATTTGATGGGCCAATGCGTGTCACCCGACGACGCCTACTTGGCACTACGAGGTATACGCACTCTGGATGTTCGTTTACGACAGCACGCTGAAAATAGTCTTACTATCGCGAAATGGTTAGAAAATCACCCAGATGTCGATCACGTCCGCCATCCGGCTCTGGCTTCCTGTCCCGGCCATGAGTTCTTTGAAAGAGATTTCACTGGTGGAAACGGACTGTTCTCTTTTGTTCTAAAAGAGTCTCACCCGAAGGCGACCACAGCACTGCTCGACGGAATGAGTCATTTCAGCATGGGGTACTCTTGGGGTGGATTTGAAAGCCTAATCTTAGCGAACGAACCTAGAAGCTTTAACAGTTTACGAACCGTTGCAAACCCTAACTTCGAGGGGACTTTGATTCGTATTCATGTAGGCCTTGAAAATGTAGATGATTTAATTGACGATCTAAAATCTGGCCTTGAGCGCTACAAGCAAGCTGTGATTACGACAACCCAATAGTATCAGCAACCTAAATTCAATAGGCCCATCACTCGTACTTATTCTTACTCTGCTGATGGGCTTACGTGGTATTGAGGGCAATCAATAAGATGATCGTTAACCATTCCCATCGCTTGCATAAATGCATAACAAATCGTTTCGCCTACAAATTTAAAACCATGCTTTTTTAGAAATTTGCTCATGGCTGTCGATTCTACTGTGAAAGCGGGCACTTGATCCATAGATGTCCACGCATTAACCCGTGGCTGACCCTCTACAAACTGCCAAAGTGCGTTTGATAGTGAACCATATTCCTGCTGCAGTTTCATTGCGGCGCGTGCATTAGTGTAAACCGATGCTATTTTTCCTTTATGTCTCACTACGTCATAGTGTTCAATAATCATTGCTACATTCGATTCATCTAGCTCGGCAAGTTTTTGTATGTCGTAGTTTAGAAAAGCAGAACGATAGCCTTCCCTCTTTTTCAAAATCGTAATCCAGCTCAACCCCGCTTGTGCGCCTTCCAATGTAATGAACTCGAAAAGAGTGCGATCGTCATAGACAGGACGTCCCCATTCTTCATCGTGGTACTCTTTTTCCAAAGGATGATTCAGTGCCCAAGCACACGTTTCCTTTTTCATTGCTGTTTCTCCTTAAAGAAATAATACCAATCACAGTAAGTAAATGATCAGAA
>NZ_AJYQ02000020.1 GCF_000287055.2 Vibrio genomosp. F10 str. ZF-129
ACTAACCGAAAATCGAAATAGGAATTTTGGCCTAGTAACCTGGGCACCGAAAAAATAGGAAAATGCGCATTAAGCAACAATAACTCTAATGGACTGCTGTTGTTTTGAATGTGATTAAGAATCGCATTACACCTTACCAAAGCAAAGCACTCAGCCAAAACACACTAACTAACACCGGAAAAGTTATGAAAACTGTTGTCGCAGAATTTGCATCACCAAGAGAAGAACCTAACGAATTATCGAAGTTAGTCATTAAGCAGCTGGCTGAAATGGATATCGATGTGATTTTACTCGAACTGGATGATAACGATGATAACTTGTTTTTGAGCATACGAGATAATGGCGAACTTTATCATAACCCGTATCTAAGAATCCGTTTAGATAATGAATATTACAGAGATACTGCGGTATATTTTGTTGATCTAATGCTCCGTCAACATAGTGGTGGTGATATAGCTCATGGAAGTGTTGATTGTGAATTGGAAATTTTGCCTACTGAAATTAATCAGTACATTCATCCGATTTGCCAAATTTATATTGAATACACCAAGAAGGGAACATTATGAACTACCAAAGTTTAAAGAAAATTCTATCCGATATAGATAATAGGCTAGTAGCTTTAATGTTAGCTGTGACATTGATTGTACTCGGGGCAATCTTGTACGCATTCGGTTTTAATAGGGAAATTACCATGTACCTAGTACTTTCAGGTTCGATACTAGCATTTTTGGTTTCAGCATTATCCTTTATAAAATCGCATCAAAACGATAAAGAGCTTCAAAGTGGTGTTTGCAAGATCGTTAAAGACTTCGAAGAACAGCACTCAACTAAAAGCAAAGATAGCTGATGGGAAACTTGAACTCATGCCTGAAACTGAAATTTTACCTTATGATCAGGGTGCTAAAGCGTTTAGAAACCGCATCGTGTTGGGCTTAAATCCATATAATGTTGGTGACTGGCAACATGATGAGTGGAGCAAAGGTTGGTTAGCTGAAAGTGATATAAATTCAGATGTTGAATACGATTACTTGGCTGATAAATTCAAATAACTCAATGTAGGAAAAATGAACATAGTGGGTAACATACTGTCAGGTTCTGTGGTTGTTGCAGTAATAGCAGTTTGCGTAATGCTGATCTTCTATGCTTTTGGGTATCCAGAAAGCGTGATTTGGAAAATAGGTGGTTTGTGCGTAATTGTTAGTGCAATAGCTTCTTTAAAGGTTTTCGCGTACGACGAAGCCGTAAAAAACGTATCGAATACTAACCACAAGTAGAATGGGAAAATTGGACAATGATACCTAATCACGACCCACGCGAAGTTTGGAAAAGCAAGACATAGACTAGTGGAATGAAGTTATCAATATAGTTTGTTATTGGTCTATTAGTCTGCGTAGGGATTGAATAGTTAGTCTCCCAAATTTTGGAGTATGTCACCAAAGATCGCTTTAACCACCTTAATTACGTTGCGTTTTTGTTCTTCAAGGTGACCATCAATTAAGCCTATTTTCCCATCTATACCTGTACAGATTGCATAGCCTTCAACAGCATTAATCTCAATAATAAATGCCTCCGAAATTTTAAGTTGATGAATATTATCATCTTTTAAGACCCAATTTTGCATAAGACTTCCTTCTATATGAATGTTATCAGTATCTAAATAACTTCTCTTCAAATGAGTTCCCTTTAATAGAACCATTGGGCCAATGCGCTTTCAAATACGCTACAACATTTACGGTTGTATAGACAAGACATTACACGAAAGATTAATCAAGTTGGTTTGATTAATCAACCTAAAGTAGTATGATAATTAGACACCTTAAAATATGAAGGTATTTCCATATTAATGTGTGCAATGGTGAATAGAGAAGTTTCTTTCTCGTTATAAGATGTGATGACTATAGGGACTTGGACAGGGCATTGCTTGAAGACACTTGATCGAATTCTTTAACTTCAAGTGCAATTATCGCAACTAAATACGCGAATATAGTTACGCCGTCACTACGTTTCGCCTCTTCTGTTTTAGATTGTTTGAACGTTAAGTGGGTGAAGTTATAACAAGCAACCGCCCAATCTACTTAATCCAATGACTCAGGCCTGATTAGGGAAAAATATGCATCGCAAATATGACTGGAGACTCATGGTAGGTATAACCACCACAACCTTGCTTCTAATCGCATTGACCATCACTTTTTCTTTTGCATGGCAACATCCTATGCCCAATAAGACTAATGCATCTCAAACTATATCCATCATTATGCACTACCGATGGGCTATTTCTTTAGTTGTCTTCTTTTGCGCAACTGCGGGAGCAACTTACAAGCGATTTCAACTCATTCAGAGAGAGCAATAAAACACTGAGCAAAGACGTTAAATCACTAAATTATTTAACGCTAAATGTATCGAGGTCTCAATGAACAAAAAACAATTAGAGTACCGTTTGGATCAAAATCTAATAGAAGACATCCAGGAGTGGCGGCAGAGTCCAGAATCACATTTTCAAGGGCAATTCAATAAGCCACTAAAATGGAGTCACCAAATTCTGGGCCTAGCTGGTATCACTGGTGATATAGACACACACGGTACACTGTTGATGCCTAACATCTCTGCGAATTATCACAGTAATGAAGGTTTTGACTTAACCTTCGGATGGATTGAAGGTATCCACATGGTCGGTGGGGGGTTAGCGATCGTTGGCCATTTTGCATTGCAAAAGCAGATATCTAATCTAGGTCTTGGTGTTGCCTTATTTGGCGCAGTTGCTCGTTTTCTAAAGCAGAACAATGCAACGGAAATTGAATTTCGTGAAAGTCACCCTTCTAGAATCCACCACTATCGTGTTTTTTTTGAAAAGTTAGGCATAAAAGAAATACGACACGGGGTTTGGTACCTGCCTTTGTATCCTTACTTACCGCCTCCTACCTCTGTTTTAGAATTTCATGAACAATTATTCACCTGAAGGGAGCCCTGACCATGAACACTGAAACCTTTAAAAGCAAGCCCATTTCCCCCGCCAACCTGCGGCATGGTGGTATCTACTTATTTAAAGAGAATTTACTTAATAACCAAAACAATCAGATCCAAGCTCGATGCAATATCAGCTCAAATAATGATGAATACTGGTTCACAAACAAAATAGGAGAAGAAGTAACCGGCACTGCACTGCAGATTTTTGAAAATTGATGATACGGATTTCGTCCACAATGATGCGGCGTTTATATTTTCTGAATCAAAATAGGCCTACTATATCAACAAGCGGAACAACAAAAGGAATCAAAAATGACAAATGATTACTTTAAACCATGTATGCACCTTGCATTAGCCGAGGTAAGTCCAAATAGAGATGTCGATACCGAATCGTTTGTGGATAAACAATTGTTAATTGCGGCCACATCGTCAATGAGCGAAAAACTTAAGAACGCGAGTGACTCGGGTCGTCACGGATGGTGGGACAATTCCGTCATTAGTATCGGGGGCTTATACGATCTGAGAAACAAAGCGATAAGTAATAATGACCATGTTAGCGTTCTTAACTACACGGCAATGATTGCGATGCGTGAGTCTCACCCAGAAAGCAAGAAAAACACCTCTGCATGAATGTCTTGTTTTGTGAGTTCAAGGTGTACAACGCTCAGACATTAAAAAGTGTCAACATTGTTGGTTATTTCCTCATAAAAGACCTGATACGAAATGGTTGTAGCGTAATACAGGCGAGAAGCGTTTACCTTGAACTCAGTAAAACAGGTCGAGCTTACCTTCGGCCCATCTCTATAGACCGAATTAATTACAAACAAAAGGATAGTTAAAGATGAAAAGTAAATACCACATTATTGACCTGTTATTGAGAGTTGTACCATTCGCTTATTTATGTCTGTTAGGTATCTATACATTTTCCGACCGTACACTCCCGTTCCATTCTCTAGCCGTTGCCCTAACCGAGTTTCAAGAAGGATGGCTAAGTGGATTTCCAACATCGACTGACAGCCTACTAGGAACAGGTATCAGCAGTCTAACCATAAATGTTTTGGTAGTTAACATGGCTATGCTCTTACTCATAACAGCATGCTGTATATATCTCGCTGAAGCAGCAAGGTTTGGTAGCTTCAAATCAGCCAAATCGTTCCGAGACGCTGAGTACAAAAAAGCGAATGAACCAAAAAATATGGGTCTCCTTCAATCAGTACAAGTGTTGGATGGCGGATTTTGGGGCTCAACCAGCTCAACCGTTTGTACAGACAATCACATGTTTCGTGTTCAAGGCGATGTGGGTTTGGTTCGTTATGGTGAAAAGGTCTTACTAAAAAGAAACGAGGTATTTTTTAATACCATACGTAGCAAGCCTTTTTCTTTAATACAGTAGTCTATCAATTTCTGGAGATGCATCAAAATGGCCAATATCTTGATGATGAAGAAAACGCTGACCAAACAGAACGCTCTTCGCATCTCCACATCTTTCATAGTGGTCTTTTTTGGGGTCTCTGTTGTGCTTGGTGCGCTCGTGTCTATTGGCATTCTACTCGGAGTTGTATTTTACATTACCCTCGTAGAGCAGAATCGTTTCAATAATACCATTTTTGTTTTTTTGAAATGCTTAATTCATTATTCAATTTAACTAAGGCCTATTGTATGAACAAGCAACTATTATTACTGTCTACTTTATTAAGCATCACTGCGTGTACGGACTCCAAAATACCTACGCAAATTCAAGCGGTTGATGGCTTCGTTAGTGAATCAATGGAACGAATCGATAGTCACATTAAAGAGATTGAAACAAAAGAACAACGCAATGAAGCACTACAAAAAATGTTTAATCACGATAGTGATACGCTCGACCTTTGGGCTGATGCATTGATTCGATGTGAAGCTATTGAGACCTCGAAATGCCTTGAGTTGAAGCAATCATTGCATGTCTTCAAACTTGTAATTTCTGAAAACGCTGAAGAAGTACTTCTGACCCAATAGTATTTATGTGGACTACAAAATGTTTACTTTTCTAACTAAAAATCAGCTCCGTAACATCGCGCTTTCATTTTTTTGTTCGATTGCATTTCTATCCACTGAAACAGTATTAGCCGAAGTTCCTGTTAAAAAGAGTCGGAGCGGCATTTGCCATGATACAACTAGTAATTACTACTCTAAGACTAAGAACTATGAATCCTACCCAACCCTTGTAGCTTGCATAAACAGTGGTGGGAGACTTCCGAAAGGCAACACAAAAGTAACTGCGAAAGAGCAAGTAGCTCAAGCAACACAAGAAGCCAAGCAAGAAGGTCGCAACTTTAACTATGTTTACAATCGCGATGACTGGAATCATTGGTTGGACACGGATGGTGATTGTCAAAACTTAAGGGCTGAACTCCTCATTGAACAATCTTTGATTCAGCCAACATTTACAAAACCAAATAAGTGTACAGTTAAAACCGGACAGTGGTACGACCCTTTTTCAAACGAAACTTATTTATCCGCATCTCAATTGCAAATAGACCACATTGTACCGCTAAAGTGGGCTCATGAGCACGGAGGAGCTACATGGACCCTAGATCAAAAAGAACAGTTCGCTAATGACACTGGAAACCTACTTATTGTCTATGGTCCATTGAACGGCAGTAAAAGCGCACAAGGCCCCGATTCATGGTTACCTCCCTACCACCCTTTCCGGTGCGATTACATTAAAAGCTTCGACGACAATGTTCAAAAATACTTGCTAGTGTATACCGCAAAGGAGCATAGGGTAATATCTAGAATGCTCGCTAAATGTGGCCATTAAAATGAATGAATTAAATGAACGATCCGCCCCTAAGAAAAAATCTAATTTGATGACTAATACAGGTCATCGGTTTATTTCCAAAAGAGGCTGCAATTTCAAGATTCACATCCATACCCCAGAAGACAAAGTTTTACACCGATCGATAGGAAGCAAAAAATAGGGGAAGACGCTGGTCTAAAAAAGGCAATCCGTATTCGAAATGAATTGGGCAAAAAAATGTGGGGGAAGTACTGGCAGCGAATCTTACGCGATTACACTCTATTTACTCTATTACCACATAGCCTAGAGCCAGTGTTCATAGAGAAATCAAAACCCACTCTCGCTGAGCCAGCCAGAACCTCGTCCTATTATATCGCACGGTGGAAGGAATATGACGAACAAGGTGAGTTTACGTACCGCTCAAAGTTGTACAACTTAGACAAATACGGAAAACTTGCATCCTACTCCAAAGCAAAAAAGTGCTTATTGGGAGTATACAAAAATGAACTTGGCATCCTGGCTGTAATGGGAAGATTTAAAATCACTCAATTGAAATAGAAAAGGAACCAACAATGAAAACAACGATTCTTACTTTGACGGGGCTAATAGCGATCAGCGGTTGTACTAGTCAATTACCCGATGAAAGCGTTGATAAACTCACTTTTAAGCCCAATGGGTTAGCAAAAAATCTCATTGAAGTAAGGTTAATCAACGAATATAAAGTTAACGAAGTCTCATTAATGAAGTACATCTCTCAAACTGACCAACTTTGTGTTCAATACATCGCAAGCACCGTGACGACCGAATTGTCTTCCGATATTGCTCATAGATACGAAGTCGATACGTATTGCGAGAACTATCTTTTCGAAGATGGGCAGTATAAATTCACTCAGCTCAAGGGAATTAAGGCCGTCACTGCGGATAATTCTGTGATATTTGAAGAGTTGCTTTTCTGATTTGGTTTATATAATACATAGTTCAAAGTTAAAAAAGGAAAGACGATGTGCTGATATCAGGTCTTTCCTTTTTTGGTATTCAATCTATAGAACTTAAAGGGACAGGCTCAGTGTATATGGTGCAGACATTTTCCAGTTTGGAAAGTAAAACAGCCGCTTTTCCTTGAGAGAAGGTAGCATTTAGCCGATTCGCAATTATTGTCTCGTGATGGTGAAAGTAATCCGACACATCAATCACCTGTTCAGAGGAAGCGAGGCATCCAAAAAGACCGTCAGTAAGCATCAGGAGTAATTCATCATCAAGTCCCTTTTCCTCGCTATCAAAGATCACTCTGACTTTATCAAGTAATTCTTGAGTGTTCTTCTTATGATTCTCTATCAAGTACATTGTATCCACCTTTTGGAATAGCTAGTAAAATTATGAACTACGGTCGATGTATCTGAACTGATACCCCTTATAAGTAAAGATGTGTCTACATGGTAAAAATCCTTTCGAAAATTGAAGGACTGATTCATACAGGCCCATCCGAACAAAGCCAATACAAAATGCTGATACTCCTCAAGAGGTGCTCCTATGATCATCGCGAATTCAAGATCCGTTTCGATGGTCTCTCTCAATTCTTCATTGGATGCTACTCGGCGCACTCGAGATACTTTAGCTAAGGTCGAAATTGAGTGAGAAATAAGCGCCTCTTCTGTATCAAATTGACTAAACGGAAAGAATTTATCGAACGAATTCATCACAATCTGAATACCTGTGTTCATAAGTCTGTACCTCCTCCGACTAAACCAATAAAAATCCAAATTGGATCAACTGACATTTACTTTTCAAACATAAATGAATATCTCTCCAAGTTCTCAGAACGCCGCACAACTTTTCCTGCTTTTGATTGGGTTCCCTAAATCAAGGTTGCTATGTTAGTAACCTAACGTCTCAAGGGAAATGACTTGTGCAACTAGACAATCAGATAGATAACTTACTTTTTAATATCGAACTCTATAAATCTAAATTATTGCAAGATGAATCAAGCCTTTGTCCCGAGCATCGGTTTAACAAAAACGACGATGACTTCTTACCTTTTTCGATTAAGCGAAGAACCTTCAAATCTGCTGACACTTGCGCGGTTAAAATTCACTCTTTCTTGCACATCTATTGCTCTACTCCATTCACAAGCAACAAAGCAAGCTGGCATATTCTTACCCATAATTATCCAACACTAGTTAAACCCATGGGTGATTATGAGATGGTTATCCTGGATGACCCTGAAGGAAGTGACCATCGAATCAACATAGGCATTCAAATTGGTTTATTCATGAAAGAAGCATTAGTTCAAGGCTTAGATGACTGGGTTAATCTGACTCGACGATTAAGGGGCATTGCAGAAACGCTTGAACCCGATTTTTCCCTTATGGATTCATCTTTCAGTCTTATTGAAGTAATGGAACAAGAATTACAGCGCCATTTAAAAGCGCTAGCTTATTATTACCAAAAACATTTATGTTTTGATCCCGTCGAGATGACTTCTGGTCTTGAAATCAGCCTTGATAATAAACCTTCCCTTATACCTTGCCACATCATTTGGACATACAATTGGGATCAGCTTTGCTGGAAATTGCGGAAAGAAAAAGATCACCATGACCATGAAAAATCGCACTCAATAATCATCAATTGTTTTGCACCAAAGCATGATTTCGAGGAAGACGCATGGCCATAAGAGTAAGTAGTTAGATAAGATACTAACTGGTCAATGAATGATGAAAGGGATATAAATCGATGAATCGTAGAACTCAAACACAAAGGCTTGTCTCGACTCTAGCCTTGTCTTTACTTGTTAGTGCCTGTCAATCAACATTAACGTCAACAAAACACTCTGAATTCAATCAGTTCGCGGATGAGCATGAGTATGATGAAACCCTTATTAACTATTTATCAACTACTGAACTTTCAAATGACGTGGTTCGCAGCGTAATAGCCACGGATAGACAACTACAAAGCGAGTTAGAGCACCGAGAAAGTACAGACTTCGAACTACAATCGTTTTTAGACCAAACTCGAATGGAACTTCAAAATAAAATAGATACTGCACCTAAGCGGTTTATGCGTTTTTTCCGTATCCAACTCCAAGACTACGACACCGAAGCTGAAGAGTTCAGATTTACGGATAATCAGTATTGGCCAAAACAAGCCAATTACTCTGCAGATATCGCAGGAAACAAGTTCAATTTCCGAAAGGCATCTATTTCATTAGATAACACCGAGTGGGTGATACCGGCAACAAAAGAGAAAGCCTTTGAAATTATGAAGGCTGCTAACAAAGATAAAAAAATCCCTACGTTGGTGGCGTATAAATTGGATACGTGTAAGTATCAACAAGAGCCTGAACCGGAACTACGTTGTTACTACAAAATTGAATCCTTTAGTCTCTATAACGAATCGAAGAAAATCAACGAATACACTCCCCCATTAGCTGTAGCACAGAAACTCTAAACTCCTTTTAGCCGCTCTATTGGGCGGCATGCCTGTTATTAATGAACCTGTCCCATCTCATCAACTTTGACACAAGTACGACGGCGTTCCTTGCAATACATCCATTCAATTGAAACTATCTCATGGATTCACCAATCCAATAACTAGAGAGACACCAATGAATAAAACATTTCTTGCTGCAATGCTTATCCTAACCATTCCAACTCACTCTGCGTTTGCGGGTGACGATTCAACAAGCACTGTTGTTTCTAGCGTCACCCAAGATGCCAATTTTCAAGATTCTAGTGGTAATAAAAAAAGGATCTATCAAGGCTCCACTTACGGAAAAATAGGTTTCAGCAACGCCTATAAGTACTATGCCGTTAACGGATTAATGTTTGTCAGAGGGTTGGGGGCAACCAGTAATTTAAAAATGGCTGAAGGATATAACGTTACCTACACTGGCACATGCGAAAACGACCGAGCAGCTGGGGAGCGCCGTTGTAACAATATGAGATCTGTAACTGCATCAGCCCCTGATTGCATAATCAGCATGAATGATAGTGGAGCCATCGGGTGTAACACAAAGAAAATCATAACGCACTACACATGCGTTAATGAATATTGCCGAGGTGAACAAGAGACATTGGGTTTATCAGTACCTATCACATCGGTTGTTGGATTTAACTAATTACCTTAATCATTGCAGCAATGTTTAAGGTAAATCAAAAACCTTTCCCTAAAGTACTTTGGGATAGTGGGTGGTTCGCGCTTTCACCTAGAGAACTTGGCAAAAACTATAGCTTAACGCGATAAACGGCTATAGTCTCTTCGGCTTTTTGCAAAGCTTCCTCCGCAGTCTCACATGCTCGAGCATTCAAGATTGGTGTTCTTACGCCATTAATAATTGTGAGGGGTAAATAGACTAGTCTGGGCTCGGAATTGAGGACCTGTTCATAACTAGCAATGATTTCATCTATATCAACTGGTAATGACCCATCGTTATCTTGCTTCATTACCCGTATGAAATCATGGTACCAAACGGCTTGGTAAGTCCCTTTACTGACCTTATTCCTTAAACCTTGCTCAGAAATGGTTCTTCCCATTAACGTCAAACGTTCTGCTGCCACTTCGTACGAAACCTGATAACGGCTCATCAAACTATTGATCTCGTGTTTAAGCTCATCTTTTGCAATTGCATCAAGTTCTTTTTCAGTTTGGGTTTTAGGTGACTTAACTATAGGTTTCTGTTTTTCAATCATCTTCATACTTACGAAGCAATACTCTAATTAGAGTATAAATAAACCAGCGCACTCAATCAATCTAATCAAATACGATGAATGCTTGTATCACGTACCGTATAGGCCCTAACCTGCCCTTAATTCACCTTGCATGATGAGACGGTCAAAATACTCTTTCGACTGTTCAATAATGCCATCAGCGCAAAGGTAATCCCCTTCTGCTTGTGTTTCTTTTTGGAGCATCGAGATTAATTTATGTCGCAGCTGAGAAATCTTGACTTGATTACTCTTCTCGCTCCATATGCCATCTCTGATTATAGAACTTCACTAACATCGAATCCGATGTCTCTACTTTCATCACTGGATAAATTAATCGTAGCCCATCGCTAGGGCAGTAATTGGGGCCAGATACGTAATTAAGGCCATCGCGCTTAGTACTAAAGGGCTATCAAAAACTGTCCCAAGCGAATAATTAGAGCCTTCTAGATATTGAAGAATCTCAATAGCATTTGTGGCTAATAGGCATGAGGTTTCAGGTGCGGTATTTTCTAACATGGAATTTCCTTGTGAGTATGCCCTAATGGGCTAGATAAAAAAAGATGCCAACTTGCGTTGTGATTATTAAGCATCGATACAATCAATTTAAATTTTATCTTACTCCATCCACTACCTCTGTCTACAGATAGCGATATATGTATCATCGCATAGCTTGCGAAGAATGGTATTTACTGCCATTATTATCTCTCTTATGATAACTCCGGTGCACCCTGTTATCACAGCTATGCTGGCATCATTTATACCCCCTTCACGTATTCGTGAAAATTATCCATATCGGGCAATCGCTCACCCTCACACAAGGAAAACCACTGCTATGGCTTATTGCAATCAACTGGACGAAAATAAATTCTCATCCATTTACACTGTCCTTCAGAATAAGGCACGTTTAGAGCACGAACAAGCGTACAAATCCAATGTTCGTAAAGCAAAAACCCGCATGCAAAAAAGCAAATGTGCGGGACAATATATAGGTGCTTGGCAAAGACTGTTTAATGGCTGGCTTGGAAACACAGTCAGTAACTTACATGTCATGGATTGTATCAACTCGAACACGGTAATAGGTGACACTGAAGGTGTATCTTTTATCTCTTGCTAAAAACCAATTTATCTCTCACCAAATCTGGTGAGCCCACACAAGGAATATTCATGTCTTACTATCGTTGCTTAGAACAATCCATCGCTGCTCTTTCTGATGAAGATCAGCAAAACCTCACCACCATGGCCAAAACTATACCAAATAGAGTTTGGTCCCGAGAGTCTGGGTTTCTACTCAAACTAACCAAGATAAATGCAGAAGATACTAATCGCCATATCTTGGATGAAATGAGTTTTTTGACAGCCCAGTGTGAGATGCCCTTTTCGAAGTCTCTTAACGATTGCCTTCTATATGCTTTAGGCAATGGTTATCAATTGATTGAGTTTGATACCGAAATCGACCCTACAGATCTGATAGCAAATAAGGGGTAAATAATGGCAAATATTGAATTCAAGGGTTCTTCGTTTAACGATGCTGAAAGCATTATTTGCGCATTTATGGAGACCGCAAAAACTGATATTGAACTGAACAAACTTCTGTTTCGCAATCAAGGACGACTTAACAGCGTATTCACCAGACGTTCTGTAGATAAAGTACTGTCTGACCTGTTACCATTCTTTAAAGAGACAGATTCAAAAGGCCTTCTAGTTCGATTAAACCAAGCTACAAATCGTTTTATGAAGCTCGATGAGATCAAACAATCGATTAACCAATATCAATGTGATGGGATACTGGCGGGGCAGAATGAGAACTTTATTTACGTGGTAAGGCCGAATACATGGGCTAACCACGTTCAACTGCCTTTTATGCTGACAACCTGGAGCTTTGAACAAGGGGCGTCTTTAGATACGCAGTGGGCATCTTTACAATCGGCTTTACATGAAATTTTTGTTTTGAATAATTCTCAGCGACTTACTTTAGATAATCTAATATTGTTGGAAGAGAAACTCCTCAACAAGCAAATTGAGGTAGAAGAGAAACGAAAAGAAATCATTAGTCACTGGAATGCATCTTAAGTTTACACCCAACAAATAGACGACCTTCGGTTGTCTATTTTTTTTGCTAAAACTTAGTACAAACTAGACAATTTTTGAATTTGGTGACAAAATCTTAAGGTAAATTGATTATTTCGATGCTTTATTAATCACGGCTTTTAGCTGGCATCTTTGCAGTACCCCTCCTCTCCACTGCTGGTGGAATATATGGCTTAGCCAACACACAAGGAAATCACCATGAAAGTTATCATGCTTAACGGAGCCATGGCCAATACGGCTGTTGATTCTGTAAAAATCATAGCAACAACCTCTCAAAACCCATTCATGTTGTTCAAGGAATTGAAAAAACACATTCCTGATCTTGAAGAAACATTTGGTAAAGCAGAAGTCGACTTGGCGCTTGCTGCTCTCCATGAGCAGTACGCATCATGCAACAGTCAGTTACTACTAAAACTACTGGAGTCTTCCATCGAGCGTCTATCGCTTGATAGAAGTCAAATTCAAGCTCTTATAAACGAGCTTGATGAAAAAAGTGTCGTTATTAGAAAATGTGGTAACTTTCTACATGTTGTAGAGCCGTCTAATGATAGCGACAAAATTCAATATCCGTTTAAGCAAACGGTACAAACACTAGACTATAAAGTCTTATTCACCACTACTTACAAGAAAGCGAAGGAAGCGCTAGAGTCCTTAGCTCGACCTAGTTTTCTTAAAGTTAATTAAGATATTGATACTCCAATACCGGCTTTTTAGTCGGTATATTTTTATATCACACAAGGAAATAACCATGAACTACAAAGCAAAAGCAATTGCATCCTACCTAAATAAATCTGGATGGGCCATGCGCGAACAAAACAATCAAGTGACGGTGATGAATAAAAATATCAGTCTGCACGGGTTGGATGATTCGGAAACCCTGGATGTTGAGGTTACTTATGATGTTCGTACGAACAAGCTCACAATGGTAACTAGCTTAAACCACAGTGATGAAAACGAAGCACTAGAAATGCACTGGGATGCTTACTTCTGTTTATACAACCGGCATGATAACAGTGAAATGGTCAAACGACTCAATCTCATAATTAAGCATAATCTTTCTAAGCAGCTAAGTACTGTTATCGAGGATTTGTACCCGATATTGGAACACGAATACACAGAAGCAAGTAAGGTCGACCTTGAGATACGTATTTTCCGTAAGGACAATCACAATTCAGCGACCTTCAGAAAGGCATACAGTATGCAAGAACACTTCGATGGTCTCCCGAACAGTCATGGAAAGGCGATAGCAGCAAAAATATTTCCAGATGATCACTACGTAGTTCACGTCGATGCTTTAGAAAATTTGAACCTCGAATCTGCGTTAAGAAGAGAATTTCAAATACCAACTCGAAATCATATAATCCGTAAAATTCATTCTCCACTCCAATCGGCATTTAAAGGCTATGAGCCCCACTCCTTTTCTAACGAATCAATATTAGTTAAGAGAGTAACAGTCGGTCTCTGCTATGCGGAAGTAAACAAAGAATGGGAGCAAGAATACTCTAACAGTCAATACCAAAACGCATTAGGTAAACTTCCAAATAACTTCGTTGAAGATACCGAAGCAATACAATACAACGAAGAAAAAACAAAGTATTACTTGAAGGAAGGAATTGGGCCTGTCTATCTAAAAGACACCACATCTGGGTTATCTATTTTTTCTGTGGTAGAAGGAGAAAAATCAACGTACGAACCGTGGCGACTTATTGGTAGTGAAATAAAAGAGGTTTGTGATGAACAACAGATCAGTCTCTTACCTCACGGGCCAGAATTCGATCTATTTCTTTCACAACTTATCTTTCAACCCGCAAAAATCGACGGGCAAGTAAATTTTGACTGTCCACTGGCTATAGAACTTCTTGGTGCAGACCCCGACCACCCTGCATGGAATGATACAGACATTGTTTACCATCCTGGTACTGGAACCCATTTTACCTATAACCGAGTAGATAAAGAGTACTCAACTGCCGTTACTCATGACATCTACTGTTCAAAGTCCCTTAGAATAGCGGCAATCGGTATTTTTGAATGGTCATTAATTGAATGTGACTATCTTCAGATGATCTACAAGAACTGGCCTAGTTACGATTAGTCCTAAAAATCTAAAAGCCTCCGACCACGGAGGTTTTTTTACATCAGTGGTATTGAGCATTGGTTTAAGGGATACACTTAAATCGTAGATCGTAAATGTATACGTTCTATCAACACTTAATAGTTTCAAGTCTTAAGCCTGACCTTAAGTTTAAGGCTTGATATAGGTTTTAAATCTGAATAATCACAAGTTTCTCAGGGCTTAGGGGAGCGACATGAAGTCACTTTAAAATGGGCATCACGAGTTAAATCGAAGATTGTGAATCATTTGGATCTACTGTGACTTACAAAACATGATGTTAATCACGCTAATTCAAACCAGAAATGGAATGCATGGTCACAGCTTCCCTTTTGTTCAGAAACAATCGGAATATCAGGGACAATAAAGGACCTTAATTGACAATCATGATTGAGTATCTGATTACCTTAAGGAACTGCAGAATTATTAGATCTGGATTAGCCTACAAATTTCGAGGCTTATCACGCTGAGTTGTATGATTAGAAGAATATAGTGATTGAGTTCAATCATAGATCGTGAACATTACGATCTTTCCTTAGTTACAATCTGAGTGCCTTATCCCTCTAACTGGAGTTGAATCGAAGATCGTAAATTTCATGATCTTCAAACATTCACAAATTTTGAGTGATATCACGCTATTGTTAAGAGTCCGGATTCCCAGAGCATATAGGAATGTGAACTCCCCCCTGATGTTAGTTGGCTCCAAGACTCAGGTTAATATTGAAAGTAAATCGTAGATCGTGATTTTCTTGATCTCCGAATACAAACATTCATCGTGTCTTATCGCGCCATATTGAAGTACATTTGCTTAACTTAGCCTTCAATGATAAAGCTAATCAAAGTGGTTAAGGCCAGAAAACAACCGGTAAATAGAGCTAGGTAACGGGTTAAATCATAGATCGTAAATTCTTCGTTCTATGAAAAACAAGAAATTTAGAGTCTTATCACCCTCAAAAAGACCAATATCAACCGTATGGCGTCAATAAGTTATACAGACCGCTGGTGAGGCTTCACCGAAACAGGGCGTAAGATACAATTAAATCGTAGATCGTGAGTCAAGAGGATCTATCAATGCTCGCATTTGTTGAGTCTTAGGACGCCAAGCCTGAAATTTCTTTGCTTTAAATCGTAGATCGTGAATAACAAGATCTACGCGAACTTACAATTTATGAGTGTAATACCGTTGAGAGCACCTATCCGCAACGAAGTAGAGCACAGGCCGAAATTTCAGGATCTAATCACATTCACGATATTTGATTGTTAAAACGCTAACTATCTAACTACAACGTTAAATCAAAGATCGTAAATATAGCAAGCCACTCCATAGCCCTAATTGCGTACTTAACTATGCAATACAGTAAGATAAAACAGAGATAGACCTAATCGCCATGCAGCTTAAGCCTTACTGTAAGTCACTATCAGAGCTCTCTTACCGTTAATGGTACAACCTAAACCTTATCGACGATTTGGCCTGAATGCTCGCGCACAGGACCAATAAGCGCACAATAATGTCGAGGGGTCCGTAGACCGGAATCGTTTTTATGATCTCGTATAGTGAGCAATTGACGATGCTAATAACGCTAACCTAAACCCAAAATAGAACTTAAATCGAAGATCGTAATGCTTAGGATCTACCGTTCCACGCAAATATTGAGCCTAATTACGTGACTAATAGCCTAAGAATAGAATGTATCAATTGGGTTTTCTGTTTCGTAAATGACTGAATAGTAATGATTAAGGATATTAATTGGATCTCCCTTTTACAATAATACAGATAACTGACCAAACATTTTCGGTCAGTTAAGATCTAGTGGTAATCACAAATAAGATGCTTTAGAACGCTAAGACCTACACCAAGATATCCTAAATCAGTAAGTTGTCTGTTCCAAACCTACTATCTGACATTTAAGTGGACAATATCAGTACCGACAAGGCTGAAATAAAAGACACAAATCACACTCTTCAAAAATACTTCATGTGTATTTTATGTGTACAACTTAAATACTTAAATCGAAGATCGTACCTAATTAACACGTAGATCATAAGATTTTATGATCATGCTTTCGAGTGTCTCTTGATCATCGTTTCGGAGGATGAATCATAGATCGTAATTCAGTTTAAATTTGGTCTTGTTAAAACAAGTGCTTAAGTTAAAGAATCTTAGCGGAGTAAATTCGGATCATATGATCAAAGATCAACAATCCAACATAATAAAAGATAAATAAATTAGTGATTTAGAAATCTGAAAGGATCTTTTATGATCTTGTTATTTACAATTCTCGTGCTAAAGTACGCTATAACAAACCTAATTGAATAAGATGTTTCATGATCAAAAGTACTTGTATTGAGATAGATAAATCTGCCATTTTTGGACTAAAACTCCTTTCAGAAAGGGCGGAAAAACGATCTCACAAACAGGTCTACGAACTTATCTTAAAACTTCATACTGCAACCAACAAAACATTCATATCCGTTGAAGACATTGTAGAAGAATCTAAGTTGGCTAAAAGCACCATTTCTAGTGCATTCACTTTTCTAAGTAAGCACTCATGGACAATCTCTTGTCAGGCAACCGAACGAACTGAAGCAAAAGCCAGAACCAAACTGATTTATTTTTTACCTCTAGAAGATATTGATGAAAGTAAGCAACCTGCACCCTCTTCAAACGTAGTTGCAAAACGAAGAGTAGAATCACTAGGTATAGCGCCAAACATCGACCCACTAACAAATAAAGATTTAGAGTCATCTAGAGCAATTTTGCCCTACAATCAAAGATTCGCGAATCTTGTATCACCTGGACAGTCAATCAAGAATGAAGTAACAAGTATTGAATATACCAATGAAGGCGAGGCTTATACCAATAGGGCCAATTCGACAATTGGTATAATGAACGATTTTGATTGTACGGTCAGAGATCACCTTTTTACTCTAACCCAAATTCAGCTACTCAAAAAGACAGATGAGTTCATTGGTAAACCACCTGAAGGTTTCAGATTTACAATTCGTATGATTGATATTTTAACAATTGGCGATTTTCATGACTCAGAACGAGTAAAATTAAGTGAATCAATCGACAGGATTCGACACTCTATTTTTTCTGTACACAACGTCCCTAATGATCAGCTAAACACTGTAGTTACTGAAAAATTCTCATTTTTAACATATTTAAAAGGTATCAGTGCTCGCATAACCACCATTGACGAAAGTGGACATCCATACATTGCTATTGCTATTGCGTGGGATAAGCAAATCATTGATTACCTTACTAAGTCTCAATGGCACCATACGATCAGTAAAAAAACCTCTTCTTTAACCCCTCTATTCAACAGAATTTATCTTCGATTAAGAATCGTTTATTTCTCTAAAGATTCTTCCTTTAACGATAAGCTAAGACTAGCTTTGTTTAACAACCCTAACTTAACACTGATTGAACTTGTGCAAAATTGCTGGGCGAACTCTAGTAGAAAAGAACATGTTGAAATAACCCGTGATGTTTTAAAAGAACTTAGTTTAAGCAAAACTAAAAAGCTGATTAAACTACAAACCGAAGAGAATAACCAAACTCTTATCGAATTAGACCTACTAGGTTTTAAAATCAACATGGTCATTCCAGATTTCAGTGTGAAGAGAGCGGCGGCAAATCAACACTCTGAAATCTACATCACTGCTAACCAAAAAAATATAATTGAAGACGCTGGAGCGAAGTTTAACGCTAAGCGTAACAATAAGCCTCAGTTAAAAAATTCTATCGCCCCCTTGTTTATCGAAGAGCGTAACACGCGACTAGCACTACCAGATCATGTAATGGAGATTGAGAATAAAATTACCCTGATCAATTCTCGCAGTGATTACTACATCAAATTTGAGATTAAGTCGATTGGTCAAGAGATGATCATTACTCGTTACCATGATTACGAAGAGCAAATGAACATTTACAATACGATAGCGAGTGCCACAAACTGTGATTACGACTCTGTGAACCTGTATTTTGATTCTAAAATGACAAAGATTAAGCCTTTTAAAAACTTATCAGTTGAGGAATTTAATGAAGCTCTTCTCATCACCCAGTTACCAAAACTAAAACTAATCAACTTACTATCAGATAATTTGAGGTCTATCACTAAGTTTAAAAATAGTAATTGGAGCAATATTCCTCGTTAAAGTCCTTGATTACACCTCTTCAATATTAGACTGTTGTTGCAATTCATGGCATATTTAGAAAGTTAATTGATAATTTCGGTGCACCTTCTTTTATCACAGCTCTGCTGGCACCATTTTTACACCTCTCCACTACCCTGTGGATCTAGATCCTAATCATACCCACACAAGGAAATATTATGTTCAATCATATTCCTAACTCCGCCCTCGCTTGGAACCTTCGTGCTCAAACTATTACGCGATGGCCACTAATGCGAAGCATGGTGGAAGAAAACGTAGCTGAACATTGTTACGCGACAGCTCAAATTGCTTTTCAATTAGCAGTAATTGCAAAAGTTAAGTTCAATAAAAGTGTCAATCCAGAACGAGTAGCGACACTTGCAGTTTTTCATGAAGTTTCCGAGTCGGCTGGTGTTTCGGATGTCCCTTCTCCGGTTAAATACGCCAATCCAGAGGTCACCAAAGCGATCAAAGAACTTGAGCGTCAGGTTGAAGAATCATTACTTGCTTCTGAAGAAGATAATGAAATAAGAGAGTATCTAAAACCCTTTTATCTTCAATCTTACGCCAATGACTATGAGAAATGCCTTTGTAAAACCGCCGATAACATAGCTGCTTTTCTTAAAGCTCATGATGAACTTTCGATGAGTAACCATGAATTTACTAAAGCAATAAATAATCTTCAGAAAAAACTGGACCAAAGCGCAAAGGAGCCTGAAATACAATATTTTATGGAAAAGTACCTTCCTCAGTGCAAATTGACGTTGGATGAACTGACTCAAGAAGAGCAAGAGCGATAACCTATCCATAAGAAATGATTTACCACAATTATCTTTTTACACACAAGGAAATAAAAATGATCACACAATTATGTGATGGCCAGTATCAGGCCATATCTAGAGGTTCAATCATGCTTCTTACCAAACGGTTTTGTTCAGTCAATAACTTCGTATGGGAGATGAAAACAGATAACGCCTCACACCGAGCCCATCGTTCTAGTTTGGGTATTCGTACTTTTCATAACCTTAAGGAAGTTGAAAAGGCTTATAAAACTTGGAATGGTGTAACTAAATTGGTGGATGAAGAGTGTCCTATTTTTAGTAATGGTTCGCACATCACAATCACCCGATTGAACAAGACATTAACTACAAACTGTATCATGTCAGATGATACTAAATCGTTACTACATCATGCTTGTGATTCTTTTGGGTTCATTCTACCGATGGGTCAATATACGTTGAATGAATTTGCCGATAAACTGGTTCGTTACAGTTCAAATGAGCGCGTTATAGCCCTTTCAAATACTCTAAGAACAGTAGAGTCACTCCAACCATAGAAATGACACAATTTAGGTGGCGTTTGTATATTTGTTGTATTAAAGCCAGATATCTTAGTTTCTGGCTTTTAAGATTTATGGCACTAAGGTGGATGTATGAATACTTCTAATTTTTCGACGATCGGTAAAGTTCAGTTACCTTATATCGAAAGAACAAAATTAACTTCTAAATTAGTAACGAACCAGAACTTAAGTGATGATGCCCTTCAAATCGTCTATAAGGCTTGTTCTCGATACATTTTTCTACTTGAGCTTGGGTCGACTTCATTACACGATTTTGCTCATAAGATGTCACAATCTTACGACAATAAGGTAACCAATGACATTGTCAAAACTCTCTACGAAATCTCTGATTCTGAATGCACGGATAAAGTTGCCTAGTATTCAATAGTCAATTTCAGTTAGTGATGCTGATAGATAAATCTTTTTTACTCTTGAGTCAACTACTAAAAAGTGTATTATTTTAAGTGTCAGGATTACTCCTCACACCTTGATTGATATTTATACCGACCTAAAAATCCCCACTAATTAAATTTAGTGGGGATTTTTGTTTATTATTAATATCTTTTGATTTTGTGGAACTGATTCATATATGACTCTGTATCTGTGATGGCTACTGGTTAATTATTGGTCAGTATTCTTTGGCAATATGACGTGTTGGTGGCATTTGCTATTTGTTTGAATTAATGTCAGGAGCAATTAGTATAAAAATGTGGGTTACGCTGGTGATATCCATAGGGTTGTATTATGGTCAAGTTTGGGCTGATGATTCCACAGGCACAGTTGTCAGCTCTGTGACTCAGGATGCCAATTTTTCTACCGCTGGGTCTGAAGTGCGTGTTTATTCAGGTTCAACTACGGGAGGAAGTAACCAAGGTAGTAGGTGCAAACAGATCATTGCCAATGTACGGGTTCTTATCCTAACTTTATATGTAAAAGTACAGGAACAACAACAGTCGGTACCTCTTACCCTATAAAATATGTGGTCGGTGTTAAGAAATACTTCTTGTCTAGTCTTGTTTGTATTATATTAGAAATGATTATTGGCAGTTTCGGTGCACTTCACTGCCATAATGTTTTAACGCACCACTTTAAGATATCTCCCGCTTAAGCGGCTTCTAAAACACCTTTCTGGTGTTTTTTATTTTGCACACAAGGAAATTAATATGAAACTTACGTTTACTGATCATACGAATACCACTCATGAAATCGATGTGGAAAATACAATCAATACGGCGGCAATTAGCCAATCAATAGTTGATGAACTTTCTTCAAGTTACAGCCTTCCTACTTTCTGGGAGGAACACAATTATACAATTGAATCTGACGAAGATTTACGCTGGGTAATGAATGCAGCAAACACAATACAGCGTCAATTAGTCGAAAAAGGTCCTTTCACACAAACTGATTATTTAGAAGGTTTATCTAGTCATCTGACTCAACACTTTTATGAAAAAATCAAGACGTTGGATATCTCCCCTATCGACCTTTGTGTTAATGCGATAGTGATGAGCATGGAGGACCAATTCGAAGAGTCGGTTTTGGACGAACTCCGAACCGCTCTTTTTGACAAGATTTCATTGCTTGATAAAAGCTCTGTTTTTGATGTCATTGACGGTGTTGCGGAACTGTTCTATTCACCTGGTGTAGATTTGAATAATGGCTCTGCTGAAGATACGGAATTGCGGTTTGAGGTAAGTGGGTCTAAAGGTTTGATTAATGTCAATGGCATTCATTCATTACTAAAATTGGCGAACCTTGCCAGTGTCGATTTTATTTCTTATCTGGAGAGGGCTTATGAAGATCACCCTTGTGTCGATTACTTAAACGAGAACCCCTTTCAACCTGATGCACAACTGCCAGTAACCTTCAGTGCAGAGCTGTTGAGTATTGTCATAGATAATGCTTGTTACGGGGGGGTATCGGCATTGACAACCTATGTCAATGTCACAGACTTTATCTTGCGGGATATCAACAAGCCTGTGAGGTTAACTAAAGGTGCGATTGGTGTTGAAGATGTGATTTGGGGAAGTGGTCACGCTGAAACCATTTCTGATTATGTTCAATTAAGTACTACCGATGTTGATTGGTGCGTATTACCTAAAGCAATGGAAAGAGATTCAGTATATGGTTATTCGATTCATCGTTTGACGTCGGATATTCAGCAATCTGAATTCAATGCTATTGCAGCATAATATTGATGCCTTCCCCTTATATAAGGGGAAGGCATTTTCATTTATATAGATTAAAAAATATTTCAATATCCTTTCATTACCTTCTCTATGGGTTTTAAGTTACTAATAAATAACGCATAATTAAACGCCGTCAAAAAAGTTTGGTTTTTGATGGTTATCTTGATGATGACTGATATATTTTGGTCATAAATTCAAGAGGGATATAATATGATGAAAATATTGTTTTTCTCGACCATTCTTGGGATGGCTCTTGTACTTCTACCGTTAGAGAGTCAACTGACTCCTCATGATCATTTGTGGCAGAAATCTGCATCAATCAACACGCCACCCAATGAGTTAACCCTCACCCCCTTTGTTTTAGAAACAAGTACGCCGAGGGATCAATTTTCAGATAGGGCCACCCTAGAAACTAATACTGACCTCGCCACTTTAAATCATGGTTTGAAACTATTGCACACCGAGTACTGGAATTCACTGAATGGGCAAGAGTCAACGGAAGTCGAAGTATTGAGCTTTTACGAGGACAGCCGTTTCAATAATATTTATGAGTCTGCCGGTTTCACTAAGGCCGATATTACTTTACTGCTTTCAATACGTGCGCAATACCTATCTGACATAGCGCAGCTATCTAAGCCCACTTACTTTTATGGTTGGATGATTTCTCCTCATCAACTTCTGATTAACGAACTGGCTAAAAATGTTTACACGGGATTGCAACTGGCTGATGTCAGTAGAGATGAAATGTTTGATATAGCTTTGGAAAAGACAACGGCGACTTTTGGAAGTGAGTCAACCAATTTGATAGTTCTTTTCTCTAAACACATGCTGGTAGACGCGGTTATCGGTATGGAAGTAGCTCGACAGTTAAAACAATCCATTTTCAACAAAGAGAACTATAAACCATTTCTCACACCTGAAATTATTACATATCTAAATGAGAAGGTGACTTTACTTGTGAAAAACCAAAATCGGGTGATAAATAGCCTATCTTTTACTCATACTAATTTGAAATTGGCATATGTATGGAATTTACACGTATCCGAAAGGTTTACCCGTGGAAAAGATTTATTTTGATGTCTGCTCTAGCCTTATCTGTTCAATCCATTCTTCATTGGGGAGTGCTTACCTATATGGTAAATGAAGTGAAAGTGGTAAACGATCGTTTACTTGACGAATCAGTTCTTTCTTATGCAGACCAGACTCTTTTGCGCGGGTACCAAGATAAACCGGCAATAGCATACGATAAAACCACTTTGTTGAAACTCTTAAGAGAACATGATCGACTAACTTCAGTTTATGGTTTTGAAGCCCCCTATTACCCTTCTTTAGTTTTACTAAATAACAATATGAACTTTCGAATAATTATGCTGAATTCATTGTTTTATATTGGGTTGGTGGGGATTGTAACGTTAGTTATGTGTTTCTTTAATGCCATTTTAAACAGTCGGAGAGTAATGATGTTGGTACCCATCCACCGTTGGATTGGTTTTCTCCAATACTCCCCTATTACGTTATTGGTAATCTTAATGACAGGCACCTATTGCTTCCAATTTATACCGTTAATTTTACTCATTTGAAACGAGATGTGAGGTGAAAGATGATCGCGATAATGTTGAGCAAGGCTTTCTATAAAGCTTTAGAAGAACAAAAATGTCCAATGTTCGAAGTTAGTTTAACGCCCCCACCTTGCGAATACATCGCGACATTAGTGATCAAGTCCCCTCCGACATTTGCTTCACGGCTACAACCCACAAGTATAAATATTACAGCGAAATCTATAGAAGAGCTCAGAATCAGTATGCCAGATGGATGCGAGGTGATTCAGCGTCACCCTGATACTCATTTGGGGATCGTTGAATATTGGGGTTAAATTAACAGTAACAATTTTTGTTAATCTATTCCGGAATGGTAGGCTTTATAACAATGACTCATTCAAAAGGTTCCAAGGCCACTTCCATTGAATGCCTATCGTTTGAATACTTCCATTGGAAGTGTATAATTGACTGTATATTGAGCATTATTATGGCCGTCACAGTAAAGCATGTACCATGACAAATAAAGAAAATCGTCTTCAAAATGATCAATCTTCTGTCTTAGAAAATGCTCGAACTGAGTTAAAGGAACTCATACAACAGGCAGGATCTGAAGAGAAAGCCGCAAGATTGATCTTGTCAGTGAAAGGTGCTTCACCGACCAGTTCAGCCTTGAATAAAGCTAAGCATGGAAGTGGGACTCTCTACGTTTTAAAAAGCTATGTAACCGACCTAAGAATTGCACTTAAAGAAAGAAACTCACATTAAGGATAAAATAATGGAGATGACAGTTAAGATGAGGTACCAAATCTATACGCAACTGCTGATTGCTCTTGCTATCTATTTCTTTATGGCGCTAATCGTAAGAGTAGGAAACGAACTTTGGGGCGGGGTATTCTACCCTCTTCATTGTTTTACATTAATTGGTATTGCTTACATTGTAGATAATGCCAAATTGAAACTAAAACCAAATGAAACTCGATTAATAAAGATCATCACGATGCTGGTATTTACCGTGTTGTCTTTTCTGTTGCTTCCTAAAGATGCGTTTGATTTCTTCAGTGCCGCTGAAGAAGCTTCAATTTTCTCAATGATAACATTCATCCTATACACTGGGCTAAGTTCGTTTACAGCCATCAAAGTGTTTAACTATTTACAGGCTCGTGAATATTTTTCTGAGTGAGTCACCTTTTTTAGCGTCTAATCGCTCATAACTCTTCCATTGCTCTTCTCAAATGCTAGAATGATTAATGCAAAAGACTATTTTGGTGCTTTTAGTAGTCACAGCTTGAACGCTGGCACCATTTCTCCCCAACTCCTACTGTCGTAGGATCTTAAACACAAGGAAATAACCCATGACGATTATGAAATCACTAATTATTGCAGCGACCATCACCATTGGCATCTTTACACCAGTAGTGGCTGTATCTGCGGCTTTTGAATATCAAGCTAAAGAATCCCGCGTTTGGGATAAAGTGGAAACACTAGATGATGTTGTGTTTTACAAAGCGGTAGAGATCACCCATGACACTTGCCAAGTTTTAGCACTACCTAATGGTGGTGGCATGCTAAGAAGTAAAAAACAACCAATCACCATAAAGCGAGATGGAAAGATTCGTCTCACTGATTGCGGTGATAGCGACTTTCGCATTCAATTTATGAAAGCGACCTCTTCGGTCAATTTAGTCCAAATCTAACCTTTATCAACTCAATATAAAAAGCCACCACTCGGTGGCTTTTTCATTGGTTCTTTCAATTGATGAATCCCAAAGGAGCACCTTATGATTAACCAACACCCAAAAGAGTATCGAGTCAAAAAAACCAACCTACTCAACCCTATTCTTAGTGAAGAGTTTGAAAAAGTAGGTTGGACCCTAGAAAAAGTTACATCATATGGATGTGTAGCAGCTCAAAGAGAGGTTCAATCCATAGGTAAGGTCGATGATGCATTAATTTACAAAGTCACCGGAGACGAGTTCACAGCGATTGTTAAAGCAAACTACGACAGCTGTGGTAACAATGTTCTATCTACTACGTCACTCAGTTTTTCGTGGTCCATTTCGGAAGATGATTTTCGAAAGAAAGCCACTGAATACGCGAGTGATGTCGATAAAGTCATAAACGGCACTAAAATGGTCGCACTTAAACGTTCCACTGCACTTAATGAATAAAGAAGGTGTTTATGTCTCAAAGTCGAATATCAACTGGAGTGTGTCTAGAGAGTGCGTGGCTTATTCGTTGCTATCGAAACTCTCCTGATTACCAATACTTTGATAACGAAGGTATCGAACTAGCAAAAATAGACCCTGTTGGACATATTGATGGTGAGTGGCAAGGTGATTGGGAAATAACGCTTGTAGACACAGATGGCAAGGCAATGGCCATGACACATGTGATTAATCTAGATGGCAAAAAACCAAACCCACCGAGTTGCTTAGCTAATTATTTCCCTGGAGAGATGCCAACACCACAAACCCATAACCAAGATGAATCACCGGACGAAGAATGTTTAGAAGGCCCAAACCCTGCTGAGCAAATATCGCTTTTTTAAAGTACTTATAACCACACAAGGAAATACTCATGCAAAAAACAACAAAATACTTATCAGAAACTCATCTTGACGACATCGTGCACGGCGTTGCTCAACAACTGAAAAACTTTGGTATTGAGATCGATAGTGATCAGATGATGGGGTTAAATGAAGCTTTTACTACGGTATTAAACCAAACTTGTCAGGTTCAAGTTGTAGAGAAAATAGACTTTTGGGCCTTGAAAGAAGAACAGTGGCAAATATGGTTTGACGCCGCTCGGGAAAACCAAACCAATAAAGGGCTCAGCCAAGAAATGATATCCCCTGAAGAAACGGATGCTGAAGCGGAATCGCTTTACCACCAATTTGATGGAAACATTGCTGCTATATCGACTGGCACATTTAAGTCTAAGAAAAATGTACCAGAAAGTAGTCAAATGTGTAGCTTTCAAAATGCTACTCTGCAAACTCTGGGAGATTATGCTTGTTCAATCGCATGTTATCCTAATTCACTGTCAACTGATTTGACTCAAGAACAGGTAGTAGACGAACTGGAAAAACAATTGCAACCAGTGATCAGTGAAGGTTGGAGTTTTGACATTCAAATCGGGTTAGACGCAGACAGAGAAAGAAACAGTTTTGGGTTGGTTATTCATCATGTCGATGAACTTGGCCTAAATTCTGAGTTCTCGCAGAAGTTAGTAACCGATCTGATTAAAAAATACGAAGGGACAACTCTTCGCTTACCTCATGACCAGTGGATTGAAGGAGATGCACGTTTTGATGAAGGAAGTTTCGAAGGGGGGTTCTCCAACAGAGATAAGTTTGACCCATTAATAGATACGTTCTTAATCGAAAAATTTGGACTTCAAAAGCAAGGCATTCATTTCTCAATGGGCGACCAAGTTGAAACTGCTCTTTGTATTTGTATAAAAGTACCTAATGATGACGGGATCGCTTATATAGAAGCAAATTACACCGAAATGGAATAAACAACATTAAAAGACCAAGTCATCTGACTTGGTCTTTTTGTTTTTTAAGCGCGAGTATTGTTGGACCTACACGAGAAACTAGCAATGAAAGAAAGAGAATAATTGAAGTAGATAAGCTCATCAAGATGGCGATAGCTATGACAGAAATAGTGACTGTATTCGAGGTTATGGCATCGACAAGCACCATTGAAGAATAGACTAAAGGCGATAGCGCAACCATTGAGATACCACGAGATACTCTGGTCGACCAAAAAGATAAAATAGAGGCAATGATGGCCAAGCAGACCATACTTTTAAGGAGTAAGTAGTTATTCACGGAGTAAAAATACTTCAATAACTCGAGCCCGTGATCTATTCGAAAATAGAAAGGCTCACCGCTTGAGTTAACCCAAATAAGAGCCACAAGAGCGATGATCATTGATACAACAAAAGGAAAAAGTGTTGGGTAGATCTCTGCTCTTATCGAATTGTGGTAATGCATGAAGTTCGTCCTTATGACCCGTTGAGATGTATAGAATTACAGTAGCACTATGGGCGGTGAATAATGATAAACGCCACCGAGAAAGTGCCGATTTGAATTCGGCTAATCTTAAGGTCTTACAAGCGGCCTTAACAATAGTACTTTGGGTTGTTGACAATCATTGGTATAGTATGGGTTCCAATCTGGCAATTTCAGCGCTTAAATTTTTGCCACAGCTTTAGCTGGCGCTACTTTACTTCCCTCTTCACATTTATGTGAAACACATGCTTTTGCTTCAAAAGCAGCACACAAGGAAATCAATCATGAGTACTAATTTTTTCATCTCCACCACCGAGTCTAACGTTCTTTATGGCTCGTCAGACGGATCCCCATCCTGGGTACTGAAAGTCCTTGCGGGTCATTTCTTTCGCAATAATCCAATTCCATGTGGGTTATGGTTTGAAGCGGAAGAATTAAAGCAAACTTACCTAGAATCATTTAACCAAACAGATATTGAAGCCGATGTGATGCCATTCAAAGCTGGAACGGGAGACTTTGATTATCACATTAACGCTGGTGGATATATAACCATCATTAAAACTGATCACGATGAACAGAGTCATGAAGTTGGGCCGTTTAGCGAATTGAAACACTACAAGAATAAAACGTGCAAATACTCTGAAGTGCTTGAAATTCGAGAAATCTTAAAGCAGTTGCGACAGAGTGGTGTGGCCGTTAAACCAAAAGATCATCTTAAAGATCTCTATTGGTTATTAGAGCCTATGAACGAAAACCTTGATGGGTGGCTATACGACTCTTTCAACAAAGTGAAAGGCACAGATATTGTTATAGCAACATATGCCCATGGAGCTCACGCCTTAGTTTCAATTAATGGACGATATTATGGTGCGAATGACACGATAAACGCTCAGACTAAATCATCACAGGCTATTGCTGATGCTAACTTCGGTTATGTTTGGAGCCTTCAAAACCAGTTATTGTTATGTGAATGGGTGGAAAAAATCAAAGAACTCGTCACTGCCGATGAAATATGGTTACCAGAAAATAACCCTGTATGGGGAGATTCTTCTGTTGCTACCTACCTTCACGGTCGATGCCACATCTTTGCCTTAGCTGCCGCGAAATTGAATCCAAATATAAAGCTTATGTACGATTGGGATTGCCATGCACATGGTGAAAACAAAGGAGCTCTGGCTCATGTTTATTGTTCCATTGATGATGAACTTTTTGATGCACGAGGAAAGATTACAAAAGAAGTAGTTTCTGACTACCATCTTGGTATTGAAATGATGGAGGCTGAATTGATCAGTCCTAGCGAACTCGAAGGCAACTGTACCGATGCAATTTGGGGTTCGATGTTGGATAATGAACTCGATTCAATTCAAAAATTCATTAGAACAAACAAGTCTTTCTATCCTAAGGGAGCATTTTAAAACTAAAGGGCCAGCATTCATGCTGGCCCTTTTTTATATAGATTTCGGCAGTGCGTTTGTTCTCGCAACGGCATCATTTAACGCCCCAATCAAAGTATCGGGCATAAGAATATGAATGGTTTTCTTGGCAAAAAACCTGAACTCTATGCCGAGAACCTCAACACTATCAAGTAGGCTGATGTCACCATTAGATTTAGAAACTATTGTGTCTAACTCGTCCCAAATAAAATTACCTTTTAATCCATTTGAATCGACTTGCCATCCATTCATGTAGATGAGCTGCCAAATGTACCCAAGAATACTTTGCAATGAATCGTGAGTGGTGAGCTTGAAGGTGTCCCCATAGGAAATAAATCCATTTTTGATGATAATTCGCTTATTAAATTTATACTGGTCATTACTCTGGAATGAATTGGGTAAATCATTAAGAGAGTCCTGCAAAGATTCTAGTAATACTTCCTCTTTGCGAGAAAATAAAGATCGCAATGTTCCTTCTACGTTTTGTTTCTCAAATGGCAGTGGATCAAGCCTACACTGCTTTGTAAATTTATCCTTTTGAAGTTTTGACATCATTGAAAACACCCCAAGTCGATTGAACATAACAGACCACAAGTGTTCATCTATTACATCTTGAATAACCTTGTTAAGTTTTTCACTAGATAATGAAAGTAAAAATGACATTTTAGGGAGGCTTCTTGATGAGGAACTCTCTCCCAGTCTCTCAGCCAACCTAATGAATACAACATCAAAGTCGTCTATGTATCCCGCATTTTTTTTAGGTATTAGACGTTCTATTTGATTCGCGATCGCCAGTGATTGCCTTTGAAGTTCTACCGACTGGCAATACGTTTTTATTAAATCCGAGCGTAAGACAAGTAACGTATCAACTAACTTTTGTTCAATTACTTCATTCATCAATAACGCCTCACTAAGTAAAATTGGTTGGATAAACAAACCAGTTGTGGGATAGTAATGCCGATTAGACCGATTTACAACCCAAAGAGGTGACCAATGAAATGTTACTTAATTAGTGCACACAAAAGCCCTCGCTTTTACAAGCCAGACGGATCACTTATTGAAGTTGAATTGAATTATGTCGAAGAAAAAACCTATAACTGTATAGATTCCATGGGGCGGGTGATCACTAAAACTGTCGGTGGAAGTTTTCGGGTAACAGGTGGTGTGTGGTTGGTGGAGGATGTGTGCCAATCAGTTAAAACATTAGAAGAAAAAGGAATTTATCCATTTGAAAGTAGATCTGAACTCAAAGAGTTCGCTAAAACCCATAAAATCACCCGATACAAGTACATATATTGCTGCTTGTAAGTTAGTGCACTTAAAACTCTACTAAGAAATTTCAAGTGCGAACAATAAATACAAATCCCTTTTTCTATGCTGTTTTTTCATTCTTAAGCTCAATCAGAGCTTTTGAAACTTCAGCTTTCATCTGTTCTTGCGCAGAATTTGAAGCATCAATGAGTTTGATGCGCAAAGCTTTAGCTATCGTTTCATCCAGTTTTGCACGAGACATGGCATTCATAAAAGCAACGTCAGTCGTTGAAATTGCATCAAAAAGACGAATATATTTGGCTTTTTGTAAGGCTTTAATCTCGACAATATCCAGAGAGCTCACATCAGCAACGTAAATTGTTTTAAAAAATTTAATAAGCCCTGACTGATGTTTCAACGACTCTTCAGTTTTAATGGCTTTGAGGAATTCTTGATGGATTTTTTCGCTTAGTCCTGAAGGGTAATCGTAAGAGAATTCTGATAAGAAAGGAAATACTGGAGAGCCCCATATAGTAAATGAAATGTCAACTGAGATACCCGTGTTACTGCTTAATTGAAACAGAAAAGGTAACTCGGAAATTAGAGGGATTTGATGAGGGTTCGAATCTCGTCGCGCAAATTTTTTTGGAAATGGATAGCGAGTTAATGTGTAAAGCATCTTACGTTTGGTGCCTGGGTAGTCACTGATAAGTTCGACACCACGATACTCAACGAGTTTGGTTTTTGCCTCACGAAGCTCCCTCTCAAAGTTTAAAAGACTCTCTGGTTTCGACTCCTTTGAATTCTTGAGTACCTTTAACTGATCAATTAGTACTTCTAAGTCTCCTTTTAATTTCTCGTTCTTTTTTTCAAGCTCCACGGGATTCATTCTTCTGAATGTGGAGTTTTCAATGGATACCGAGTCATGACGCTCTTTAAGTTGGTTATACGCTGTTTGGAGCCCAATGAGTTTATTGTTGACCGTCGTCAAATGCTTACCTAATTCAGAATTTTCATTGATTTGAAGTTTAACTAAAGTGTTAAGGTTCTCATTCTTTGTAGCCAGTTCATTAAAACTATCTAAATCAGCACTAAATTGCTTACTCAGTAGTAAGGTTTTTTCAAAGGCACATTTCGCCGCCAACACATCGCCTTGATCAATAAGCGACATTGCAACTTCACATTGAATGATAATTTGGTCTGAGATGTTCTGATCTTTCATGATTCCTCTATCAATTTCGAAAACTTAAAGGGTTAACCTGTTTTAAAACTAGACAATGCTAGTTTTCAGTTTAATAGCGTCAATTATACCTGAAGTTAAATTGGGGCATACCTTCTTTATGGCTAGGAAAAAAGGAGGTAGAATTCTAATGAGGCGGTAGACAGGTCAATCTAAAAGGTTTGTATATCAAATTGACCTGAACATACCGATTATGGATTAATTATTGGTTAATCTAATGAATCCAAACTATTTTCTATCTCGCCTAATTAGTAATAGCACCATCAAGGCAAGGATGGTTCCAAAACCACTTGCCCCACCAGAACTGACTTGAGGAAAGCCACTTTCAAGATCTGCATCTCCTGGACTGCTAATGTCCGAATCGTTCTCGTCACCACTATGGGTATTATTCGTCACGACTACTTGGAAAGGTGGTAGCGCATTCACATTGGATCCGGTCTTTGAATACACCATGATAGAGTGTAAACCTTCATCGGTTTCAACAGGGTTACCGACAACGAGTCCAAAGGTGTCGACAGTAACGAAAGTAGGTGAATTCTCGTCTAAATAATAAGTTACATCTTTATTTTTACCTGACCCATCTCTCGCTTCAACCTGAACGGAAAAGTTGTACATAGCTTCCACTATCACTGCAGGAACCTCCCCTTCACTTTCAGTTGGTTCTACAAATTCAGGCAAGTAGCCCAGAGAAGGGGTAGGATACATACCGTAGTCGGGCATAAACCAATCCCCTTGACCCCAAGCTGAAGCTAAATTCCAATCGGAATAGAAAGATTGATCCATTAAATCTGAGTTTGAAACGGCCTCACCAAAAAGGTCATTTTGATAAGATCCCGTTGCAGAATGGTACACTAGAGTAGCTTCAGCACTTTTAGTGTCGCTGCCTATGATACTGCCGCCATAATTACTAGATTTAACGTCACCCTTAAAAATGACTTTTTCAAGTGCCGTGGCTGCAATGGTACTGCCTAACACACCGCCAACATAGTTAAGGCCGCTTACGTCAACCAGTAACATAATGCGATTTAGAGTTCCTCCGCCATGACCAATAAATGCACCCACATAGTCATTGGCCCCTTCAACCGTTCCTCGCAGTTGAATATTTGAAGCATTAACATCTGGAGCATAACCAAAACCGGCACCAACTTTACTAGTTCCTGTGACCTCTGTATCTACAGATATTCTGGTAGCTGTGGTGGCATAAGCTACCCCTGAAATTGCGCCTACTTCGTTATACCCATTAACGGTAACCGAACCATAGATTGCATCAAATACTGATTGAGCCGAAAAACCGGAGATGCCGCCAACCTGATTGTCTGGTGTTTCTACTTGAACATCATCAAGAAACAGGTTGGTCACTGAAGAGGTGTATACCCCCCCTGCAAACCCTCCGACTTTATCTCTTAAACTAGAAACCGTTCCACTTATTGATATGGTGTTGGCGTAACTCTCCGCTATATCGGTAGTCGTGCTCGTTACGTAACCACCATAGCCCCCTACATAACCTTGAGGACTGTTAACGATTGTTGTTATATCGATATCACTTGCTTTTACATCGTAGGCGTAGCCGAATGCGCCTCCGTAGCGAGATGAACTGCCTATTGAGGTTGAAGCGGTAACAATAGAGTTTAGGGTTGCATCAGATATCGTTAAGTTATCGGCGTAAGCTGCTACCCCTCCAGATTGCTCACCTTCTAGCAGAGTGGCCTTCATTTCAAGATCGGAAATACTCGAATTATATGTTGTTGCGAACCCGCCGCCTATTTGACCTTCATCGGTCGATTCAATTGTGACATCAACCGCCGCTGACACAATATCTGCATCATAAGCTCTAAGCGCAATACCCCCGCCATCTGAGGTTTGGATTGTGGCCTTAATTTCAATATTGCGTATAGGCAACGAAGTATATGTATTTTCAATTAGACCGCCAGCACCTGATGAAGCGACAATCACGCCATCATAAGAAATGGTATCCAGTGATGCATCACCATATATGCCGCCAAACACGCCCCCTACGGATTGACCGGATATGTCCCCTTTGACATGGATGTTGGACGCGGTCCCTGCCCGTAACAACGCCATCGCTCCAGCTGCATCCTGTGTTGAATTAATGGTGATATCAAGGTCAATAGTATCGATAGTCACATCAGGGGTCGTGGAATCTTGTGAAGCAACTAGAGCCGCGACCGCTCCATTACCTGAGAGCGTACCTGTAACAGAGATGTTTTTAATGAGGGGGGTGCTCGAAACACTTGCTACTGTTCCAATGAGGCCAGCCACTTCTCGATAGCCTGTTATTGAAACATCACTTAAGTTTAAATTTTGAATTGTCCCGCTATCAACGTAACCAAAAAGGCCAATGTTGCGTGTGTTGGGCCTATTAATAAATAAATTGGATATTGTAAATCCATTTCCATCAAATGACCCTGTGAACCTATCAGAGTCCAAACCTATAGGAGTGAATCCCATATACTCATCTGATGTTCCTGGATCATTGTCATGGTCCCCATGATTCCAGTTCATCGAATCACTGGCGTCAATATCCGCTGTTAACTGCCAAGCATTCCCCCACCCTGTTGAGTTCTCACTGAGCCAGCGCAGTTCAGCGAGGGATGATATCTCGCCGTTTAAGGGCATTATAGGGCTAGTTGCATGCGCAGCAGTGGAGAGAAGTATCATTCCAGTTATTGCAACTGATGATAGAAGGTTACTTTTTGTCATTAGGTCACCATTGTGTTTATTGTATGTCGTTCAAAAACTTAATAGAAAATGACCTTTTGTGATTCTAATTCCAATTATTCCTAGGGTTTTATTTGCGGCGTTTATTGGATGGTGTTAGCGGAGAGCATTATGGTTTTCTCAATTCGGTGCAGAGTATTGTCGGCCTTTCTCCACTTGTTTACTTGATGAACTTTGAACACAGAAACTATAAGAGTTATGTTGCAACGAAATATGGAGGCTATAATTTCGAATGAAAATAGCTCTTAAGCTTGCATACTATTTTGACCCTAGCTAAACTGAGAACATAATTGGGTCAAAAAAGTATGGTGTCATATGCCTGTATACTTAAGTATTGGTAGAACTAGTGACGGAGAGTTCCGCAACGTTAAAGACCAAGTATCTGGTCTTACTGACCTTCAATGCCCTTTTTGCAAATGCGGCTTAATCGCAGTGAAGGGACCCATTAAGTCTCATCATTTTCGACACGATGGCGAGACGTGCAATGAATCATTAACTGAAATACCAACTATCTCTGGTTGGCACCATTTTCACTTAAACTTTCCGCTTTCGGTTGTTCAAGCCTTACATGAAGGTTTTAATCCTAAATCGAAATCCCCTAATGTTTTCAAGAAAAGCTTAAGCACAATTGAACCCAAATACCGAGAGCCATTGTTTTCATATGATGAATGGGCAGACAATTATTTGTTTTCAGATAGTGCCCGAATCATTCTAGGCAGTATGACCCTTTCAAAATTCTCTATCTGGATGAGAGGAAACTTGCAAAGCCGCATAACCGAACTTAAAACAAGGGTGGGCAATGGAGAAGTGCACGAAGCTTTGTTTGATATAGAGGCGAACCGGCAACAAGTGATAATGGCCAGTACTCTATACTTATTCGAATTTCATTTATCTGATGGATCCGAAGTATTAAAAATTGGTCGTACTCGCCGTTCACCGGAGACTAGACTTGTTGAGACAGTGAGAGATATTGAGCGAGAGACTCAATGTAAGGTAACAAAAACAGTAGTTCTAAGGCAGATATCTAATTGCGGTTATATTGAGCAGTATGCCTTACATCGATATAAAGAATTCAAACTCGAATTTGGTAGCCATCAAGAATATTTGAAATTAGATAAAGCGAGTTTGAGGAAGTTAAAGTCGGATTTTACACGATTGAATAACAGTCTGGAGCCATTCAATTTAGCAGAAAGATTCATTCTAACAGGTCGATGGCGGTATGAAAAAAAACGACTCAATGCGATTAGGCGAGGTATTGCTTTAACACTTAATGAAAGCGGAACATTTGGGCGACCGAAAGGAAGTACTGAAGACCTTGTTTCGAAACATCCAGATATCATTGAAGCTTTAAATGAGGGACTTTCCATTAATCAAGTAGTCAGACGATCCGGTAAAAGCCAATCAACGGTTAAACGGGTCAAACGGAAAATGAAGCAATAAAAAACCCCATACCTAGTCATAAACTAGGTAGTGGGGTTTTTATTTTATTGCTGTTTACATGCTGCACATAAAGCATCGAACGGAATTTTGGTCTTCATCATAAGAATCATCTATAGAACGTTCCTCAATGACTTTTGGCCGATAGTGTCCAACTCCAATCACAGTACCAAAATTGGGTGATCCAGCCGCAACATGATTTGCCACGGTTTTTTCACACATTTTAGTGAGTTGAGTCCTTCGTTTGTTTACTTTAGATAAACGAACAATCTCCTTACTGCGCTCTAAATCACATACTCTATTTATCCAGCTTACGATATGAGCTTGCTCTACCAGCGATCGACCATATTTCCAAGTAAACACTTTTTCAAAAGACTGGTAATCGACTTTTGGTATGATGCCCTTAGGAAATTTAATCATAAGTATAGATATATGACTTTCTTCATCATATTGCTCTACACTATCCCATGCGGTTCTTGAGGCCATGGCACGGTGGTAGGAATACCCGTGCAATTGTTTTGTTAGACCACTAACTGCCGTTGAATACGAGATTAAACGCGACTGCCAAATTGAATTGAGTTCATCGTTGCCAATCATATTCATAAGCTTGTTTCTATAGTGCTCTACGGCCACGTAAAGTGTCACCTCATCCTCTATGATGATATTGCTTCCTTTGATAACCTCTATTGGCTCAACTTCAACTGGTGATATATCTTCTTCAACAGGAAGACCTCCCAATAAATCAAATTGAACCTCTGCTGTGCCAGTTTTCGCTTTTTCTTTCTTCTTCTTGGTTGGTGGTTTAGGTTTGTAGTCCCAAGTTATCTTCCCTTTGTCGTCTTGCCTCTCGACAGTGTTAAAAATAGTGTTTACTTCGAAAGATGATTTTTCATCGCGAACAATAGATGAAATTGGGTATAAAGTGTAAAAACCCATATCTTTAACGCAAAAAGAATCATCATACTTATAACGGTCTAAGATAGGCTGAGGTACTTTCTCGACAGAGGCTGCTTTAAAGTATTTCTTCCTATTCCAAATCAACAATGAAATCCATTCTTGGTAGGTTTGGTACATACAGGATTCGCACCCTGAACGACTGCGCCCTCTGTAATAGGTCGAGCCCAATACATTGAATTGGGCCGCGATGTCACAGACTTGCTCTCTATTTACCTTAGCTCGAATAAGCGGGTGAATAGTTTCAATGCCATCGATGTCGACTATTCCAGAACGATCTCTCTCATCGTAGCGGATACCCGCGTACGCATACACCTTTCTACCCCCCTCTTCAGAGACAGAAGAAAGAAAGTTATTAGTAATATACTTGATCCAAGGGTCGATTTTTAACACTTTCGTGCACCAACGAGATTTTGGACTTGGTAAATAACCATTTTCTTCGATGCGTCCGTACAAAGAGTCATCCTGGATAACCACGATCTTGTGACCTGTTAAATATTCAATAGTATCAAGTATTTCAGGGACAGAGATGGGTTCGTCACCAGTATCTGTCATGATACCAATTAGATTCAAATTAGGGTTGAATAAGGCAAGGCACAAACCAGTGACTGAGGAATCCACGCCACCGCTGTAACCGCAAAAATGGATAGAATCTTCTTCTACATCGGAAATGATAAGATCTTGCCAATTGGGGATTACTAACTTGATGTAATCGATCGCAGCTTGGCGATGTTTTAACCTTTCTGCTTCAAAATTACTTAGTGGGATGGACTGAGTATCAGTAAAAACCTGATCATCAGATGGATTTAAAGTCGCATTAATAGCGTTCATTTGGATATTTCCTTGTGTGTTGAGCTCAAAAATGAGCAAAGAAGTGCAAGATATGCAGAGATGCAAGCCTAAGCTTTGTAACTTTAGCATCGATGTTACTGTGGAATTTTTAGTATATAAGGCATTTATCTTCATCACAAGGACCGTATTGTGATGGTTGGTTTGTTTAAAAAACCTATGATAATCTGATTAGGATAACTAAAGGAATTGATTAATTATGAAAATTGTCAAAATGGCAATAGCACTGAGTGTGCTTGTGTCTTCGCCAGTTACCGCGATAGAACTCGATGGTTTGCCCGTTCTAGCTGATAATTTTTAATCAATCAGTTTTATTAAAGGAATTAACGGTCAACTCAGTCTGGATGGATCAGTAAATATAAATATTGAAACTGATAGTATTAAGTCTTGATTGGTTGTCCATTAACAAAATCTTTCAATCTGGGAAGACACCGTAGTGACACTTCTGGCCTACATTGATAATAATGATAGTTTTTGCCGACAATACGTTAAAACGACTGTACCGCTGGTAAGTTCATCACCTAAAAAGTATTTTTTGGGCTTATCGATGGACTATGAAGTTGTTGGTGTTTCCTATGAAACTGATCAAATATGTACTTCGTATACGTACAGTGGACAACACGAAATGGGGGGGAAAGAAAATGACTGGTAATCGAGAGGTGGCTAGTTGCCTTAAGAGGATGAGACGCAAACTGGAAGGTGCAATTAATCAAACCCAGATTAAAGATGTTGTTACGGTTGCTCAAGACCTTGGTTACCCTCTTAAGTACGATGACACTTTCTTGTATTTGCTTTCCGGTTCAAGCGCATTTGTTGGTGGGAGTCTTTTATATTTGGACCTTCTTAATACGGGGGTTACCTTACCCCTTTTCTTATTATTTGGGTTCCTAGTCTTTGTTCCTTTGATGTGGACACATGTTCGTCGTCAAGCGATCGCCTTTTTAAGTGATGAAATATACTTAAAGAACCAAGTTATTTATCACGGATTAACAGAAGAATCGACGACATCCGCATATTCACAAGGCTTACTCGGATCATTTTTAGAATTCAAACGAGGCAATCATTCCAGACGGTTTACATCTGTTATGCAGATAAATAATAGCTTTCTAGAAGAAGGGCATTTTTTTAAATTCGAATACGTTGAACGTCGAAGAAGTATAGGTAGAGAAAGGAACTCCGCAACCAATGTAGTAGATAGAAAGTTCAACCGCTGTGGTATTGTGATTCCGTTTGAGAAATCTTCTCAACTTGCGGTCATCAGTGATGGAAATTTCACCTATGCTGACACATACCAACCGGCCAGTTTGGTATTTAGACATCATTTCAACAGCAGTGCAAAAAATGTTCATCAATTAGCTAAATTCCTGACCCCTAGTTTGGTTGAAGAAATCGTCATACTGGGAGAAGAACTTTCTGGCCTCAATATAGAAGTTAATGATTATTCCCAACTATGTATCTCGTGTTCAGACATTGATGTTCTTTCGGTCGATGGCCGAGAGTTTGGGTTAGATAATCCAACGGAGTTCAAAAATGAATTAGGATTATCTGCTGGAGCCACAAAGTTAAATTTACTCCTCACATTCCTGTCAAAATTGGACAGGAACTAAACTTTAAACGTTACTTAAACCAATTATAGGAACAATACATATGACTACATTTATCATTTTGGGTTTTTTGGTTGGGTTTGTTGTCATCTATATCCACAATGGATTGATTTCCCGACATATTTCGGTCAAGCAAGCCTGGGCCGACGTCATCACTCAAGAGCGCCAGAAATCTAAGATTATTCCCCCTTTAACTTCAGCTGTTAAAGAATATGAAGAGTTTGAATCAAGTCTGATGAAGGACATTTCTAAGCTTAGAAGTGCATTACTGAATATTGAAAATAAGAGTACTGAAGTGGACTTAGGGACATTACAAGATATAGAAGTTCTTACTTCCATGGTCAGTTCTGGTTTTAAAGCAACCGTTGAGGAGTATCCGCAATTGAAAACCGATACCGTCTTGAACAAGCTTATGAGTGAGATTTCAATTCAAGAGGATAACGTTGGGTCTTCGATCCGCCTGTATAATTCAAACGTAGCTATTTTTAATACACATCGGTCAATTTTTCCTAACAATCTAGTGAATAGGTTTGTTTCAAAATTGGCAGAATCTCAGAGCTTTGAGAGCAGCGAACATGAAACTTCGTTAGGTTTCAGTCCTAATTCAAAGGGAGATAATTGAGCAAAAATCTATCTCACTAGAATAGTAAATAGCTCTCTGTTATATTTAAATGGTTACTTTGACGATTTCGGTGCTCTCGTTCGTCATAGCGCATGCTACCGCACCAGTTACTATCCCTTCCTACTATCGTAGGGCTTTAACACACAAGGAAATACCATGAAAAATCGTATGACGCTGAAAAACGCAGTTGAGACTGCGTGTCGTTTTAGTGATAAACCACTAAGTAAATTCACCTTACATGAACTGAAGAAGTGCATAAAACGCGCAGCTTTTATTAACCACCCTGACCGTAGTGTGATTGCGAATAATGAAAAAATTGTCCTGATTAACCAAGCTAGCGCCACTATTAAAGACGCGTCAAAAAGTGCAATAGAGATGGTCTTGCATGAACTCGGTAAACAAGCCGAAGATAATAGATCATTTAAGGAGCACCCTTTATACGGTGCTAAAATTCCTAGCTGGTGCACTTTAGCCGAATTAATCGACGACAAATACAATGTAGTGGAGCCAGATATGACCCCGTACATTAATAAAACTGTAAAGCCTAATGTCGCTCATTTTTGGACAAGGGACCAAATGGAAATACATTTACAGCCTGTTACTTCGACGTTAATGACGATATCACTAACCGACAATTCCTCTGCGATGCAGTGGAATGGCAAGGTAACAAGCCTGTTGCTCAGTGTTACTATTAAGAAGGCATCAAGTATAAGTGTATGGGGGGTGCTGCAAGACCTTTTTACTTTTACAAAGACGAACACAATACGTTCGATGTTTGATGGACTGTTGGGTCTGAGCAAAGTCGACCTAGGTGAAGAGTACGAACATGCAGATATTCGCACTAATAAAGTATCGGGACGATATTGCGTATGCCCTATAGCTTTAACTAAGGTTAAACCAATAACAGTAACGGAGTTAGAAAAAACATTTTTGAGTAAAACAGGTCCTGATTTGAGATTTTTGGCTCGAATTATTGGGTCAGGTCAGTTTCATCAATTTATATTGAAAGGGGGGGCCGATTACTACGGCTGTGAATATTCTTCAATGATGATCTCGAACCCAATCTGGCTCTTTCTACATGTGAATTTTATTGAATCCATAAGCCTGGATAATGAGGTAGGTGTTTATTCTCTCTCTTTTTATTATAAAAGCGGGAAGTACTCGATGGATATTGACCTTAATAATAGATACCCAGATAGTGAATATCTGGAATCAATCATTACTCGCTGTCTACAACCTGCAGCTTAACTACCCCTCAAAGAATCATGCTTGCATGATTCTTTTTTTTTACTCAAACGCCGCCTAAACTGTCTGGCTTTTATACTCCAGTTTTTGACGTTGGCTGATATGTTGATTATTCACTGTGATTAAGGATATCCAACATGAATTTTTTTCAAAAACACTTATTACATCAGCAATGGGCTTACTGATTGCCATACCGTCTAGTGCTTCCGAGCCAGAGATTCTTATTGTGAAAAATGAGATATCATTTTCTGACTCGGAAACAACGGAAAATTATGTTTCTAAAAATTATCACTGGCGCAGTGAAAACGATCCCACTCAAGTATCTATCCTTACTCATGGTAACTACTTTAGCGGTGTTTTAGAAAGCAATGGCATGACTACCCCTATTGTTTCTGATTACGTTACCGGAGCGGTCGTTGAAACAGAACATCTCGGTGATGGTAGGTGGCGTATTTAACATGTCTGAAGAACTTGTGGGGATTATTGTCGGCACTGGAATGAAGGATACCAAGATAATAGATAACGAGCCCTTAAACATTGACAGGCTAAGTTTATTTGTTGCTACCGACTACCTAAAGCCTTGGATTCAAGAGCACATTCAAAGTCATTCAAAGTCATTCAAATAGTTCAATGAAGTGATGTTACTCATCACGGAAATGGGTAGGGCATATTATATTTTACGGTTATTCTTGAAAATCTGGGTCATGTAGTGCAAAATTTAATCGTTACCTTGACTATTTCGATGCACTTACTTAGTCACAGCTTAGCTGGCATCTTTTACTACCCCTCTGCCCATTTAGGCAATTAGGCATGCGCCTAACAACACACAAGGAAATATCCATTATGAACCATTTAAATGAAGTGATCGAAACTAAAAATTTTTGGTTGAATTACACATCTGTTGACGTGCAACCTCTTAATGAGCGTTCTCAAATCATCAGTCCTGGATCGAGAAATGCTAAGTATCACGCTCTATTTGGGATCAATGGTAATCAGAGAACCCTGCTCCATAAAGAAAAATCACAGTCAGCATCTGAAATAAAGATGTTGAGTTGTCACCAAGATTTAACCCAAGCATGGGTTGATAAACTAGGTACAATTGCCGTAAACAACAACGATGAAATCGAAGAAGCATTTATGCATTTCAAAGTTGGAACCTCCCGCTATGACATCATAATTTGGATGGAAAATGAGTTTGAAGTCAACTTCATTGATTTCTTAAACTAACCAATATAAAAGGCCCTCATTAAGGGCCTTTTTTAATTCACTGACCAGAATTATTCTTTAGCAACAATCACACTATAAATGCTTCCCACTCCTCCTACTGGTGTGTATTGAGGGACGCAGATTCCTCGATTGCCTCTTTCATCACAAGAATAGCCAGTTGCTACATTTCTACTAGAGTTGCCCCCAGTAACATACGTGTCTGTTATGTATATTGAACAATCAGGAACACTGACAGTGGCATCACCAAAGATGCAATAATTAGCATGTTCCTTAAAGGTTTTTGCTTTCATGGATATTGCTGGTGTACCCTGCGCCAACGTAGTGAGTATCGCCGTTAACAATGATTGTGTCATACCCAGAAGGAATGTTTACTCTACCTGCTGTACTACCGGAGTACAATCGAGCCACTTTTCTGTTGCTGCTACTGAAATTGGAATCCTGGGTAACAGAGTTAACGACATCACCTGTAGAGTCATTAGCAAAGCTGATTGAGTGACAGCCTATAAGTAGTATTCCAAGTATCAATCGTTTCATATCAAATCATTCCCTCTTAGTATTGGAAAGCTTGTAGTTCCATGAAATACAATTAAGTAAACTTATGCATAAGATCATCAGGTTATTAGAATTATCTGTGTTAACTCTTTGCGACTATAGTTGGCGTGGATTGTTGATATATTCAAGTCAAATAATGGTTGGAAGTCGCAGCAGGACATGTATTATTAAATATATAAAGGTTGGATAAACCAACCTCAATGAAGTATGGTTATTAAAAAGAGTGAGTGGTTTTTACATGTACGATAGATTAGCAACCAAATCTCCTATCAAATGGCTTGGAAACAAAAGCTATTTAGCCCAATCATTACGCCGGTTGATAGAAAAGGAAATTGACTTTGACTCGACGGTAATTGAATTGTTTTCTGGGTCGCTAGGCCTGTCATTGTACTTTGGCTTTCCTAACGTTTTGGCCAACGATACGAATAGAGAACTGATAAACTTTTTTCAACATCAAATAAATGGTGATCACGCAAGTCCTCACTGGAATTTTTCAAAAGACCTTTACTATAAAGCAAGAGAAGAATATCGAACTAACATAAATAATGACTGGTGCAAAAAGAGACGTTCAGATCTATTTCTCTTTCTTAATATTGCTGGTTTTAATGGACTCTACCGAGTAAATCAAAAAGGTACTTACAACACGCCCGTAGGAACAGCATCCTCATTTCCAATTGCTAAGATTCAAAAATGCCGCGAGTTTAGGAAAACCGCTCAATCGTGGATATTCACTTCAAAATGTTTTAGTGAGTTTACTCATGCTCAGTTGAATTCATCCGGTTTAATCTATATCGATCCCCCTTACGCAGAAGAGTTTAATGGTTATCAAGGTAGCTTTACTATGGACGACCAATTGGCCGTCATTGATTCACTTAAGGGAGTAGATACCCCTGTTATCATTAGTAATTCCATTAAAAATAAAACATTGTTAAAGGCTTATAGAGAGGCAGGGTTTCGTTTGTATCGAATTAAAGTAAATCGTTATGTGGCGGCGAACGGAGATAAACGAAAACAAGTCTCTGAATTAGTCGCTTTCCGTGGATTTAAAACCAAGAAGATACGATCACTATGCCCCGATTTATTACCACTGTTGACTTGAACTTGCATTGGCTCCAAATTGTTATATTCTAGGAATTCAAATACGTAACAACGGTGTTTTGAGTTACGGGGGGCTTCCCTACACACCATTCTAATTCCCCTCGCCGTTAGGCATTTTGCTATCTAGCAACACACACAAGGAATCGTCATGGACGGAAAACTATTAAGAAGTAATGAATTCAAACTTCGTCAGAAAGAAATGGGAGAGGTAAAACTCACTTCATCTCAAAAGAAGAGTGTTCAGCGCCTTTTAAACGAAGGCATTAGTAAAAAAGCCATTAGACTCGTTCTAGGGTGTTCTTATGAAGCTTTAAAGTCTGTTAATTTATAAAAACCACACAAGGAAATAATCTATGCCACACCAACAACCAAAAGCGGGTGATGCTGTTTTCTCTCTATCTGGATTTTCAATGGGTATGTTTGCCATTGTTGGAGGTATACGAGATACAGAATCTGCAGAGATGTGCGAAATCACATTTAATACCAAACCACTACGGTCGGATGTCGTTAGTTGCGGTGGAGGCCCCGCATATTACATTGAAACCAGTCAATTGGTTCCATCAGGCACCATCGTTAGACATCTATTTTCGGATAAAGTTGAAGGGGCTAATGGCTACAAAGATACATTGGACGAAGTCCCTCTTTGGCTTTTTAATGGCGAGAGTAACTTCACAACCAATGGCCATTTTGACTCCTTTGAAGACTGGGCTTTTCATAGCAACAAAGCAAGGGATAGAAATCGAGCACTTTGGTCAGAATTGCAATCGTTGATAACTGATTACAAAAAGCCGTTCAAGGTTCTTAGAGGTGAACATGTTGTGTTTGAACATATGCTCCCTTCGGAACCCGACAAGTTCATCGATTACCATGGTCGCTATGTGGGCCACACTCTGCACGATGACCGTATTGGTCGAATAGTGCTAAATTCTTTGAATGATAAAAGAAAGTTGGCTGCTCAATTATTATCTAAACCTTTAGAAAGTGGTTACATCGCTCATCTAAGTTCTTATGGTGACAATGAAAAATCCTGGTTTAGAACGGAAGAAGAACTCAAGACAGCTATAGAGTCTTATGGTCTGATTCGAATTAATGATGAAACTGGCCAGTATGGTGAGACGCTTTATGAAGCTCCTCAAGTTTTCCCAAACAACCTCAGAGTTCTTTACTCTTAACCAACTTTAAAGACGCCTTGATGGCGTCTTTTTTTGGTTTGATTATTCGACCTTGGTCCCGTTGAGTGCTATAGTTTAGGTTGATAACAAAACGATGCAATCGTTATCACAGCGGCAGTGCTGGCATCCTTAAAAATTAACACAAGGATCTATCATGGTAACTTCAAGCGGATTTCCGACTCCAAATCACGCCTTACGCTTCTTTCAACAAGATGCTTTGATTTTCTGTAACTTGCTTCTAAGTGGAACTCAAGAGGATTGTATTTCTCATGACACATTGTTTGACACTTTAAATACAAGCTTGCGACATGTTTGTATTGATGACGAATCATTTCAAGAAGTGACACAATCCATTCAAATCATGAAGCAATTGAGTGAGCAACTGGATGGGGAATCAGAAGCTTACCTGCTCTTACAAGAATTTCGTAAAGCAGTGAATCAACATAGCGTTGTTAAATCCATTCTTCACTCCCGAGCAGCCCTTAATGGTTTGGATGTTGATGAGTTGCAGAGAGTCGCCTTTCGAAGAACCTTGAATCGCTGCCTCAGCAGCCCTAAGAAAGACATAGCTTGTGATGCCATTGGAAACGCCCTTTACAAAGTGTATTCCGCTTTAGTGACCGATAAGGACGCTTAAAATGGACCAATATGACCCAGAGCAATTAAAACAAGATAAGTCCATTCAACTTAATACCAGAATAGCTAAGCGCGACCAGTCAACTGAGTCCATTTTAAAAACGTTTGATATTGACTTTGATGTTTCCTACGAAAACATAACGCTAGAAGTCAATCATGGTCCCGTGACTGTGACCGACAGACCGGACCAATGTTACTCATGCCACGGAAAAGGCCGCATACAAGGGTTGTTTGGCACATCAGAGTGCGCCATTTGCCATGGTACTGGCCTTGACTTGTCAAACCCTCTAGCAGTTATACAGTGGCAAAAAGCGTGTTTGCAATGGGCTAAAAATACGATTAACACCCAAAGAGAAACGATGAAACTTTGCGGTGTGACCAAAGGTCAAATAGAAGACGCGAAAAGAAATGAGATGTATGCCAAAACTAACCGCTTCATAGACTGAACCTGCCAAAAACATTGGCGTAATGGCGTTTTTTCCGCCTCATTATGCCTGTGTTTTAATCCGATCTACATTTTGCTATAGTCATTATTCAAATAGATAACACCGATGCATCAAGTTATCACAGTGCTAATGCTGGCATCATTGCAACCTCCCCTCACTTTCTGTGAATTTTTAACACCGCACGTATCGTGCTCACCCCACAAGGAAATTATATGGCGACTATCATTGTTACTATGCTCAAACGCGACTTTGACCTACATAAAAATCTGTTGGATGATGAATATGTGGGCGAGATGTCCGGAGATTCATCCAATGAAATCGACGATACCTTAGTTGAAACCGTTCAATGGCAATCTTTTGATATAAAACCCCGAAGCATTTCGGACTTCATCGACTTTTGTAAGTCAAACACAATACCTGTTGATATCGCTTACTGTAAATATGGTGATGACTATGACCAAAATGGCGATTACCACGCTAGATACAGCTCATCTGGAGAGTTGATTATCATTGATAACATTGACACCACTTGGAAGAAGCGTTGGGAAACACTCAAACAGATGTATGAAACTGAAAAAGAGAATATTGACGACTACATTTGTAACGAAATCGCAAAGACAACCCCATTAACCTGGGCTTCACAACTTTAACTACGTACTATAAAAGCCCTGAATAATTCATTTATTTGGGGCTTTTTTCTTTGATTCTTCTCACCTTAAGAGCACCAAACTTGCATAGAGCTTATGTGTCGTGCATATTTAAATAGTAAAAAGTTAGATTCGATGCGCCCTCATCTAACACAGCTCAGCTGGCATCACTTTATACCCACCTCCTGATCGTGGGCCTCTACCCATTGCTTTATCAGCAATACACACACAAGGAATTAAACATGACTAAACCTATTTTGGTGCTTAGTTGCCCTATACAAATCCGCAATCTCATCAAACAGCATCCAGAAAGCATAAATACATTTCATTTATGCGTTATGACCAATGATGGTTTGCTTACCTACGAGACATATGCTCAAAAACTTGATGTTGGTCTCCATGACGTTGTTGCACCAGATCTCTATGCTCAAAACCACAAACGACAAGCTAGAAAGCTGCTCTGTTCGTTATCTGATGGTAGACCAGAGCACTTTGTAATTCTTGAGCAGCAATTTCTTGAATGTTTTATGGCCATTGCCGGTAATACAAAGAAAAAGCAAACCGCTTTTTTAACGGAACTGGGCCCATCGTACATCTGCGATGAAAACCTACCACCACATGAATTGGAGATAAAACTACAACGCGTAATATCGTACGCAAGCAAACAGGCTGCAATAGGTTTTCAAAAGGAGATCTATTATCGTAGTGGGATCTCTAACGGGAACGAAATGGGCTTTGTACAAGCTGGTTGCGCTGTCGGTACCTCACTGGCTAGAGTCTCTTCTGAATCCAAAGCGGATCTGTTCAGTGACTTACTCTATCATGCTGACCGATCGCCATTGTTTGTGGATAATGGTCTTATCCGTTTCTTCAGGCAAGGTGTGTATAAGTCAACAGAATGGGTATTTGAGCAATATCGAAACATGATTGTTAACTTACCTAGTTGTAAGTCGAAAAACATATCAATCGTAATCCCTGATGATCCACTATGCCCAGATAACGCCTTGCAAACGGTTATCAAGCATAAAGAGGATATAACCTGGTTAAGAAAACGTTGTTCAGTAATACTTCCGATCCATCGTTGTACTAACATACAGGCTCAAGCTCATCGGTTGATGAAAGTGTTAAATTACCCCGTCAATATTCGGCTTGGCATCCCGTGTCTTAATAAAAAAGACACAGACTTTCGCCTCACCATTGGTGAAATTGATAAATTAATGTCACTGCGCAATCCAAAAGGGGGAAAGCTTTTTAATGAAATTCACTACTTTGCAATGAGCGATGTGACCGCCAAAAATGTATTAGAGCCTCGCCTCTTGCTAGCAAATTTACATGGTTACGAAGGTAATGCGATTCACCTCGATTGTTGTCGAATTGGCGCTATCTTCGGTAAGACTAAAAATGGTCTGCTAAAAGGTTCTCAGCTTCAAAATGATATTCTTCAAGAGCATGAAGATACATACACCAAGTATTTACAAGACCTTGCGGATAACCCCACCGTACCTCTATCACTGAAAAAGGAGACTAATGAGTACATAAGTACTATCGATAAACCATCTCAGCATGGCAACGATCGGACTTGCGTTAATACGCACAACGCGATCGAGTTTGCTTCTTTGCACAGCCTCATGTTCGAGGATGATGAGAAAGAGAGTAATGGCAACTCATATGATGAGGAATTCCATGACGATCGTCTTTGCACACATTTCACTGATGACTTTTACAATCTGATTAATGAAGATGAAATATGGCAAGCTGTCGCTTTGTATAATTTACTGTTGCAAGACTATCAAAACCTTCAACTCCCTACTTTCGAAAAGGGTGAGGAAGAAGAGGCTGTCAATATTTTGATGATGATGGTTGGTCAAAGATCCGTTGATACGTTGCTGTACGAACAACTAAAAAAAGTTTCGTGGCAAGAATTGGTTAAGGAAATGGAAACACTGAGTCCTGATTATTTGAGATTGGAGGTTTTCTCAAGAATGTTCAAAGAGCCGCAGAGTAACTCATTGCAAATGGGGTTTAACTTCACTGCAAAAATGAAAAAATGTGCCTAATTTTCCGCACACAACTCTAACGAAAGCCTTATCCATATGGATAAGGCTTTTTTATTGAGATTGTCCATTGAAATTATGCCATAGACTTGAATTAAGTACGGTCTTAATGCATATTTGACTTCTACACCGTTAGAATCGATGCGCCTCGTCTAACACAGCTTAATGCTGGCATCACTGATATACCCTCCCCACCGCTGGTGGTCTATGAAAGTTACTTTCAAGTTCGCACACAAGGAAATTACCATGGAACAAATAGTAATCAAAAGCAAAAAGCATTTTTTTGAAATGGCACAAAACCACCGCGTTAAGCGCATTATGATCGGTGGCATATCTTTAGATGATTGGGATGCAAAGGTTAAAGAAACCATTGCGCATGCTCAGCGTCTAAATGTGCAAAAAGCAGATATTGAACTGAATGATAGCGGCCTCTTTATACAGGGTCGCAAACTGTTGAAGCCTGTTTTCCCAAGAGAGGTTACGGGCGAGCTCGTTATTCACGCGGCAAAGACATCATTCGTATCAAAGAATCACCCAGTTTCTTGGGCAGATAAACCCGATTTTAAACTGATAAACAATGGATTAGAACTGACGACTTTCGACAACTCCGTTATTCGTTACGAACTGCTTCATTAATCTCTAAATAATGCCCACTTTAAGTGGGCATTATTTTTCACACACAAGGAAATATACGATGAAAGGTTTATATTTAGACTCGTTTTTGGCAACTGGAATAATTAATACAAACCCTGTTGCTATGGACTATGTTCCACTTTACTGGCAAACCGCTTATGGCGAATTGAAAACGAATGATGTTGATATCGAACTAACAAAGTATCACTGGCCATCATTCACTCAGCATCAAAAAGACGACCGTTTTCTGATGGCTCACAACATCACTCATGAGGACAACATTCGAACGGTTAACCTTCCAACGGGTGTAAGAACCTTTCCTGATGATAACTACCTTTTTTGGACCAATTGCGCGAAAGCATCATTGGTTCGATTCAATCACTCTCAAAGTCTCTATGAAATGTTTTCTACTGCTTGTCGGGAATACAAGAATGGAAAGGTACCAACCCATTGGAAAGAAAATATTGCATTGTATGAACAACAGATGCTTTCGTACAAGTCGCAATTTAAGCTTTCAATGGATTATCGTCGTAAACAAGTCGGTCTTTTTGAAATGAATGACCTAACAAAGGTCACCCGCAATTGGTTGGTGGTCATCGATTTACTGTATAAGATAAGCGAACTGCAGAAGCATGAGATTGGCTTAACGCAACGTCTAAAAAAATACCTGTCCAGAGCAATTGCACAAGTTCAGACAGTCGAATACTGTACAGCCCCAGAAATTAGCTGCAGTAGTATTGAACAATGCTATCTGGTAACCAAAGCATTTTTGGTAGAAAAAAATGATGAGGTGACCGATGAATGTAACAAGTTGGATTACGGTCGTTGCATTCGCTTTAACCAAGCTTTCTTTTATGAAGTTGATAACAACAGTCCAATTAACGAACTTAACGATATTGGATTTAACTTGAAAGAGAGAGCGCAAACTTTTGAGCTATCAATATTCGGTAGTTAATGAATAAGTAGTGAAACGAAACATCGGGCTGTAGAATGTAAGTCCAATTTTTCTAGTTATCTCAAACGAGAGAACTTACCTCCATAAAACCATTCTACTGCATGCAGTAGAATGGTTTTTGTTTTATATAAACCTCTAAGTTATAATGGGTAAATAAAGGTTACTTCGATACTTCAGGTAACATGCCTCTAAGGCCGTATCCCTTCCCTACTCCATTCACATATTGTGAATCTAACACACAAGGAAAACAAATCATGATCAATGCATCCGTGCACATCCCTGATGATTTTATGAGCAAAAAGCTTAAAATTACAAATTACCCATGTGGTAAAAGAAAAATTCAAATCAGTTCTAACTGGTTACCTCTCTACTTATTTGAAAAAGGTACGAAGGTAATAGAAAAAATTATGGATAACGATGAAGGCATTACAGTGAGCCTTGCAAGTAAAGAGCCTCTTGTCCATAAACCCAAACAGATATACCAGCGCGAATACAAAAAAAGAACCAACAAGCCGTTTGAAGAATTGTACGAAATTTCCGCGAAAAGCTTGCTCGATAAAGTGATCCCTAAGAATTGTGAATTTGTGCACGTCATATTCACTATGGGTAAACTGTTTGTTCGGCCTTGGGTCAACGCCCTGGCTAAACGTATTGCTCAAGTAGTCAAATCAAAAAGACCATTTTCTTGCTTCGCTGTTTGTAGTAGTGGGATTGATGCTTATGCAGCTTATGAACGGGGCTTCGAAATTAATAGCCTGTTAGATGCTCGCCCAAAAGAAAAAAGGGATGGGGATGCTGACTTATCGGAGACTGGTGTATTAACAGCAATAGCCAACTTACCTATAAAGCAAGTGTACAATGAAGATATAAATACTATTGATGCTGGCTTCGTTAAACGAACGGCCACACCGAGTACTGTCTTCACTGTAAGCCTCCAATGTAATGACGTCAGCCATATGAAACCTAAGGAGAAGAAGGAGAAAGCATTAGTTGACCTATCCTCGTCCATAGATATGGCGTATGACGGTTTAAGGCTTATTGAGTCGGTCCAACCACCAGTGGTTGTACTAGAGCAAGTTAGATCGTTCCTATCATCAGATTTATATAAGATGTGGGAATTACGGCTAGCTAAATGGGGATACACTGTTTATACCAAAACTATGATGGGGATTGAGCATGGTTCGCATACACCTAGAGCAAGATGTTTTAGTGTTGCCACCAGTCTACCCTCTGCATTTTCATTCCCTGAGATTGAAGAGCAAGAAAAAACTAGTTTTTGGGATAGAGTGATAGCGAAGCATATCCCTTTTATGCGCGATGTTTCTCACAGCAAATCACTTCAAGATGGACTCAAATGTGGTCGGCTGAGAATTATCAATTCTCAATCTACTCATAGCCCAACACCCTTAAAATCACAACCGCAGATGGCTAAGGATAGTCTGATTGTTGTCGATGATGACGGGCGTTTTTTATGGCCAACGAATCAACTTCTTAGGGAACTAATGTCCATTCCCACCGAGTTTGATCAAAACATTACGGGAGCAACAATAGAAACAAATGTGATCGGTCAAGCTGTCGACTTTAAGGTGTACAGTCAGTTGATGCAATCAGTGAAAAATCATATTCAAGATTTTTTGGATATGAAGAATCCACTGGCCAAGCAATTGATTAATCATAAATCTCCTTTGGTAAATAAACCGGCAGCGAACATGTGTACTCAATCAATTCCTTTTAACCCACTAACTCAAGAGGACCAACTAGCCCTCTTTTAACCCTCAAAACACTGCTCTCTGAGCAGTGTTTTTTATTTCCCATTGGATCAAATCGTGACATCGTTTAAAGAAAGTACACTCAACAGATGTATTAACTTGTAACACTCCAACCTTAATGCAACTCTATTTACTTCCAAAAAGATTGTTTCGGCACTGAAATCAATCGACTTAGCGGTTGTGTCATTGAAATTATTCAAGTACTTAGTGCTTTCTTTCTGCTTTTTGCAGCACAAACCTTACTCCAAGAGTACCTGTCAAAAGACAAATATTTCATCAATGGAGATTAAGTTTGAAATAGCGTTCCATGAACGTGGTAAATAATGAGGTTGTTGTACTAATCAATGGACATCAAATCTCATATCTCAAATTAATAACGAAAGTTATATCTAAAGTCCGGAACCCTTTTGCGAGTAATTCTAATCACTCGCAGAAGGGTTTTTTTTACCCATAGGGTAAAAATTTTTTGCTTGATTGGATTATTCATTCAACCTAATATGGTTCTATATTTGATATTGATATTAAGGGATTTCTTTGTGGAAACTACGCTGATTAGCATGTTGAAATTAAGATATAAATATATCTCTGGTGATGAGGTTTTTAATGTATCGGCTCGGCATGAGCAGGATTTCTTAACAATTTTGATGACAGAGCAGAATCGATTTAAAGCAAAGCTATTCGTCTGTCACCAAGAACCTAAGAATGACGAAAGTACGGTATCTGTTGAGCTCAATGGTTCGCTTTTATTCAATAATGCGTCTGACCTTATCGGTATTCAAATAGACGGGCTAGTTCTTCGTGATTTAAATAAGGAAAAATCATGGGAATTTGTCGACCATCAACATATCAGGACTTTAGTTTCATCAACGCTTCATTACTTATATCAACAACATTTTGAGTCAGGCCTGGTGGCTCAAAAATGCACTGTTAACTATAAACAACAATCACCCTCTGATGATTTCTTCTCCCATCAAAGACCAGTGTGGGAAGAATTGGGTTTCGTTTCCTCAGAGGTTGTCGACAATATTTTTACTGTCCATGGAATGCTTGGCTTCGGTAGGTGTGGAAACTTCCCTACTATTCCATACGAGCACTTTGTGTATGGATGCGCTTTAGATTTTCAGTATTCGATGCAAAGTGACGTAGAACTTTTTAAGAATAAAATAGTGAGCCTACCAATCATAAAGTTGAGGTTGAAATATATTCATGCGGAAAAACAAGCATCTGTCTCACAGCTGAGAGAAAACAAAATTAAACTATATTTCACAGTGGTACTTGTTATGTCGCTCGCTGTAGTAAGTGGCTTATCAATGGCGAGTGTGATCTACTCTTTATTTTTTGGATATATTTACCACAACTATGTAACCCCGATGATTCCACGGTTTGGAAGTACGAAAAAGCATATTAATGAAGCGGAAAATCTTAAGAAAAACTACGCGGTCAATATGAATGAAGTAATACCAGAAATAGCGGAAGCTGAACTCGCAGGAAATGGATTGATTATGCGATTACTTTACAAGTATGAAATGCTTGATTGCCAATCGAATCCACTTGCTTATCTGGCTAACCAATATTTTCTTTCTGAAACTGAATTACGAGACTCGTTTGATCTTGCAGACTCCTATATCGAGAGTTCTTGTAGTTTGGCTGAAAAGCTTGGGATGGTTGATATTGATAAAATAATCAGTGAGAATATTACGCCTACTGCTAAACTGGTTGAGCAATAAAAACGATATCTCAACTACAATAACATATGGATTGAGAGTAAAAATTAGGTTTTATATGAACGATACTCGAAGAAAAGGTGATACTGATAGGTTGTTTTTAGTGCTTGGCGCTATTGATAAACTAGAGAACCCTACATTGATTTCTATTACAAACGCCCTTGGTAATATACCGAAAGGCAGTATCAATCCAATTTTAAAAAAATTGGTCGCAGGGCAAGTTGCGGGTGTGACGGTAATACAAACGGGTTCTGTATACTCGATTGAAAGCTGGAAAGACCTAAGAGAATCCGTTTCTTCAATGTACGAAACGCATGTTAAGTCGATCTCGGATTAAGCCTCCTCTCCACCTATTTATGTGCATAGGTTGAATCTATTATTAATACATTCAATCTGTGCTATTCTACTTATTCTTATGTTACACCAGTGCTTTAAGTAACTACTTCTACGAAGTCGCACTATTCCCCACCCCTTCTACCATTTTGGTACTTCACACAAAAAGTGACCACGTCACTTTACCACACAAGGAAATATAATGTTTACTGTAAATAAAACATTAGAACGCCAGAAACTAATCTGGAAATACACGCACCCTGACTCTAAATCTGAAAAACCAGAAGATTTATCGATCTTGTACAATAAAAACGGGGCTACCGTCGTTGGTCATTTGAGCACGATTCCCGACATTACTTTTGCAGAGAATTTGTTGTACTCAATGTCGAAAAGAGTCACGATTAAGCGAGATGAAGCACTCAAGTCAGTGCTTGAACCATTTGGTTTAGTTCACTTGACGCAACAAACCATGCAAGGCCGAGATACCCTTAAAGATTTCTTATCTTTGGTGGATTTATTTCATGAGAACCGAGGTGGTTTTGATAAGTTAAAACTTATTGAACGATTAGAGTCTGCTTCTATACCTTGGCCAAATGAGTCGGCCAACTCATATCTTATTTTTTGCTCTCTAGTACGTCGATGTGATGAAAGTGATGTTTTGGTGTCAAAAGACTCCTTCCAAAACAATCATGGGTTCGAATTAGGTACTAGCTTAAATGACATATTTGAGCAGCTACTCTCCCGCTTCCCTGTATAACTAAACCAATAACCATACTTTGCTTGCTCTTACTTTAAGGGCAAGTGAGTGTGTTTGGAGTAAAGAATGAAACAAAGTGAATTAATCCTCAATCAACTTAAAGAGCATCATTTCGATGCTTTATGCTTGTTGTCTACATTGGTTTCTGCTCTTGATTTGGAGAAGAAACAGAATTCATGTTTAACAATTGACCCATTGGAGGTGGGACTAACATCGGAGAGTATTGACTTAATGATCAATGCTATTGAATTGAATCAGTCGCCTAGCCGAAATCAAACTCATAATTTAGAGATAATGACGGATCTGTTCAAAGGTCTTCTCAGTCGAGATGTTGAATTTAAGTCTGTGAATACATTGGACGACCTCCAGTCTAAGCATTTTAATCCACAACAACCTTCCAACTTTGTAGTCAACTGGTCGATTGATAGTGAAGCTGACTCTGCTCAAGAAGCTGCGGAAGAAGCCTTTATTGCTATGAGAGCCCCTGATTCAATAGCTACTGTTTTCTCCGTAAAGGACAGTAGAGGGAGAATAATAGAAATTGATATGGGTAATTAGGAGAAAATTCCGCATATTTACTCATGTTGGTTGAAATATATACGGCAATATACTTATTCAAACGCATTTATATGCACTTTAATAACACAAGGAAATTCCATGAAAATATCCGCTTTATACACATCATACTGGAGCGAAGGTACGGCGATAGTCACTAATTGCTCGATTGATTTATCAACGGCTATAACTGCTTCAGGCAATTTGACGAATACCGGCATTCATCTTACAGATCTAGAAGTGTCAGATGAAGAGCCAAACCAATCAGAGCTGCTCGAACGCGAAGTTGTCGAACTAAAGATAGGATCGCATTGGTCGGAATTTGATTGCGAGCAATCCGATCTAACCCTTGATTCTAAGAAGAAACTTGCCTGTTGGTTCCATGACATAGGAATGACTTTCCCGAAAAAAATCAATCACCCTTACTCCAATGTTGGATTTAATGAGCTGATTCGACATAGCCCATTTGGTAAAGGAAGAATAACCGCACTTGGCGTTACTTTTGACGATTTCTATGTTGAGTCTAGCTCTATGAAAACTCATGTTTGTGAATCGTGCATGGAAAGTGAAAGCCAATTAAAGTCTTATTTTGAGAGGGGGTTTGAAACTTTAGAAGACTGCCAATGCGGCGTGTTGGGTTGTAACTCTAAGGATGAAACTGTCCTTAATATAGTGCTGCCTAATCATACTTTTCCTAATTGGCTCACTAAATCAATTAAACATAATGGTGAGGTGTATCGAGTTGTCGGTGACCTATGTGATTCACACGTACAAATACTCGTCTCAAACATTACGTGGACTCCTATAGAAGATATACCCGTAGAAGTTCTTGAATATCAGACTTCCCTTCAACCTGGGGACTTGATCAACATGGTATAACCCACTAACCCACTAACCCACTAACCCATACACACATGTGTATGGGTTTTTGCTTTTTAGAACACTGACAACGGGTAGATCTTTTGCTAACATAAAAATGCAAATTGATATATTCGGTACTTCTAATATCGCAGCTTTCGCTGGTACCATTTCAAACCTATCCACTTCACCGAGTGGAACTTCAACTCTGCTTTCGCAGTTCACACAAGGAATATTCTTATGAATAATGATCGGAAATTTATTGATTTATTGAAACGTCTTGTCCCTCAACTTGTCAATGACACCACTGTAAACCATAACATGCGTTTGGGTAGGCTAAAACTAGCTCGTAAAAGCATTCTCAAGTCAGTTACGGGTTTTTGTGCAACTTTACCTATGGATGTAACAAATGGCCTTAAAAGTGCTCTTGAGGAGTTTACATGCAGAAACAGCGTTGTTGTTGATTACGCTTCAAATGGAGAATCTGTAGAGGACGATGTGAAAGCCGTTCTCTTAATTTTGCAAAACTGGAAAATACTCCAAGATAAATATCCCTTAATACTCGATCAACTCATCACTCTGAATAACGAGAAAGATATCGATAATGACCCAAAAAGGGTCGGGCTTGCTATTTCTAATGTAGTGGTGCATTTGCCTATACGGTTCTACTATCGTGGTGGACTGGAATATCGTTGCAAAACAACGTTACCTGTTTATTGCATAATAGAGTCAAGTGGTAAAATTGAAGCTGAAACGATTAATACTATTTTTTCATTAGGATGGATTGATTCTACGTATTGCAAGGATGAAGATGCAATCAATGTGGTTAATTCTACCGATACTATTGATAGCCTTCCTATAATGGAAATAACCAAAAAATCGGCAGATTGTTTGCATGCTTTAACTAGAGTTAATTGGATTTCGGGACTAGAAGGAGCCTTGTCGCTAACTGATGTTGGATTTTACAAAATATTTGAGTTCATTCATCATCGAGAACTCATACAAGAATCAATATTGCTGAGCAACTACCATCACCTTGAATTAGAGTCCATTACAGACTCCGAAACACTGGTCGCTATGGCCAAGTTGTTTGATAACTCGGTTGTTGTCAAGCAGACCTTTATAGACGAAGCGATAGAGAGGCAATGGTCAACACTTGAATCATTGAGGCAGTTGTTTGGTTATTCAGACATTGTTATGAACCCTACCCTTGAAGGGCCTAAAACATTCATGACGGTCTCAATTCATCGGACTAATAGCGATATCCATACGGTGAAATTTCCGCGAACAATCAAAAATGGGGATAACTTTAATGTGTATCATGGTCTTAGCAGTAAGTCTGGAGGTGTTTGGAAAGACTGCTTAGTTGATTCCCTAGAGTTCTAAAGTCTATCAACCACAATGCTAACAACATTGTGGTTTTTATTTGCTCAATGGCGATATTTTGGGCACAATCAAAGTGTACTCCTGATAACTCCGATGCGATTTTGTTATCACAGCTTAATGGCTGGCATCAATTATTTATCAATCGTCACTTTGGGTGACACTTCTCTACTATTTGTAGATACACACAAGGAAATAATATGATTCTATCAATCGATAAATTAATGACTCTCTTCAATACTGTTGGACAATACACCCAAAACCCAAACGAATGGCTAAGGAACTTATCGTCCGATCAAAACCCCAAATCAGTAAACAACAAGATCCTTGAACTTCGAATGAAAAAACTATATCCCATTATTCGTGAAGATAAATCTTTCGTGGTCGTGGGTGAAACCGAAAGCTACACACGGTTTGGTGTACATCAAACCTGTTACGCATCCACATTAGGTCTTCATTTCTATACAAGAGAATGGAAGAACGGTACATATCTGTACACACGTCTAGATGAAAACGTAAAGGTGATCTCTTACGATATGTGGGTAGCTGAACAACAAGCGCGGCAAGAATCTCTAAAGGACCTTGCGGTTTACTACATGGTTAATACCCATGATGACACATTTGAGCGGTTTGGTGCGTACGAATGCAATGTCTACAAAGACAATGAAGGTTCGTATTACAAGAAAAGCTACCAACCTTCACAGCAAATATTCAAGTACGAGAAAATTGACAATGTTGAAGGCTATGTCTTCTTAACAGAGGATGAATTTATTGAAAAAGCAAAAGAAAGGGAACTCAGTCTTCATGAAGTAACAGAAGTGAGTGAAAAGGCTTTTGAACACGCACAAGACTGCCTTCCACCTTGCGGTTTAACTTACTTTAATCAAGGCAAACTGTTTTATGTTTCCGAGCGACTATGCGGAAATACAGTGTCCTGGTTTGTGAAATTAGGCAAGAAGTTTTATGAGGTTGTCAATTTCGCGACTTTGGCCAATGATGATGTTTTGAATTTAGTAGAACAATTCAATAATGATTAACAGTTATTGATTAATGGACAACGAATGTTGTCCATTTTCTTTTGAACCAAATACCCCACACAAGGAAATATATAAGATGAAAAATTCTTTAAGTTTAGTGAGCATAGAAACCCTCTTCAGTCGTGTTGATGAATCGCTGGTGGATAAATTGCTCGCGGAATACATAGAAAAGAAGTCCAACATTACCATGACGCTATCAACCTTCTCTGATGCCGGTTTCCTTCAAGGGCTGGATTATTTGTTGAAGGAAAGCATCGTAAGTAACAACATCGGTACCAACGCAAGATTGCGCCCATCGACCCTAGAGCAAGCTTTAGCATTTCTTAATCAGGAGTACTGGGAAAAAGCACTTAATGTAACGGATGTGTTCTTTCACATGCCCGAAGACAAAAGAAGTAAATGGAGAAATGATCTTAACAACCGAAATTCGTTACCTTCATTTGATGATGGTACTGTAGTTTTCGATACACTCACCGCGCTATTACAAGAGCGAGAGTCTTTCATTTCGGAAAAAGTATTGGGTATTTTTAATAACTTGTCTGAAACTCACTTCACTAACTGCCCTCAGGGCTTTAACAAAACTCTTATTTTCAATGATGTTGGGACATTGTGTCGCGTCGATAACAAGTGGAACTCTATAGACGAATCATACTCTGGTTATCTTGATGATTTGAGAAACACCGTTTACAAATTAATTGGTAATAAGAACCTGATTGCCGACAGGCATAATGATTCATATGGCCTACTCAGTTTGTTATCAAGTAACAACATTTTTGGACAATGGGTTTACATTGATAGTGGCGCTATGGAGCTTAAGTTATTCCGCAAAGGTACGGTTCACGTTCGAGTGCATCCATCAATAAGTTGGAATCTAAATTGTTTGTTAGATAAGGCTCAGCCTAATATCTTGCCAAAGAATATAAAGAAACCTAATTTAAACTCCGATAAGGCAAGACCGCTGCCTACAGGCGATCTTATAGAGAGAGGGGCAATTCAGTTAGTCAGGTCGGTACTCAGCCAACCAAAGTTCAAGTGGAAATCAAATTCGGTATCCTTATCCCACTATGAACTCGACATGCATAGCAAAGATAGTAATACAGTGTTTGATTATCTAATGACAAAGGCGGGTGCTGTCATTTCCATAGAAACACAAAGGAAGGTATATCAATTCAAAGAAACTCCACAAAGCTTTCTAATCGACTTAGTGACAACATCAGTCTTACCATGCCTTTCATCTCATAATGATAATGGCTAAAAAACGTAAATCGTCATTTATCTAACCATTTAGAAACTTTAGCAAAAGAAGTGCCTAGTCTTCACTACACTAATCAAACAAATGCCTTATCCATATGGATAAGGCATTTTTATTTACCTTTATAACTCCGCGATAACTTGAATTTAGTATTTTCTAAATGCATTATTAAAGACCAATCAGTTAGATTCGATGCACTCTTTCTAACACAGCTCAATGCTGTCATCACTGTTAAACCCCTCCACCTTTGGTGGTCTACCCAAGTCACTTTTAAAGACACACAAGGAAATATCAATGAATAATGATGACATCTATATTGACTCTAAATACCGTCAAGGTGAATTTTCTGATGGCGCTCCCTTTGCATTTGAGCTGAATTATGGCTCTTGGAACAACTTCACCTGGAGAGAGATTCTCCTTAAGGCTGATAGCATTTGGTTGGTATCTTCGCGAACTGGAGAGAAAGTTCAGGTCGAGGAAATTGACGGATATGCCCTAGGCCACAATGATGGAATTGATTGTTGCCAATCCAGACTGAAGTTTGATGCGATTGAAGTTCGGCTTTAACAATGATGCTAGTTGAACCTATAACAGTGAAAAATGGCGTAATGATTGATTCATCATACATCACCTCTCCCGAAAAAGAGTGTCGCGGTTTTTTTGTACAGTTATCCACAATTTCTGTGGATAGATACTGAGTATTTACTGGGCAACTTCGAGGGTAATGCTAAACCGCTCTTTATCTATTCAGTGGTTTACAATGTATGCCAAATGTAAACGTCGGTATTTTTTCTAAGGAATGAAATAAAGGATATTGTTAAATATCTTACAGGTAGAATAAATGGATTTTGACAATCTAAATTTATTGAATAAGGTGGATTGTTCTTGTTATGATGGCATTAATATGTCAAACATCAGAAGTGGTAATTAAATGGAAGCACTGTTTGTTACAGATTTACTCTACGGATTAGAGGCTAATGAGATACAACGATTGGCTCCTTGTTTAACTCTAGCCTTGCGCATTGCTGACTCAACCACTAAGAATACCGACATCGAAATTAGTGACATTATCAACGCAATGGGTGTTATGTCCGAAGTACCTTTAGACAATGTTAAGTCAATCATTGGAGAAGAATACTGGGACAAATTCGATGAGGTAACCCAAAGACAGTACTTTAATACAGAAGTTTCTGAAGTGACTCAGCTGCTTAGGGTCATTGAGCAGAAAGGACTTCGGTTAGAAGTTGCGATAGAGACACAGCCAATTTCAGTTGAAGGGAAAACGGCTATCTATCACCCATATCGTTACAGCAAAGATAAATACTCGAGAGATTTCAGCCAAGAACTAAGAGTAATTGAAATGCAGTATCAACGTTTAGTTGAACAATCAAATCCACGGTACATTCGTATCAAAGCTAAGACTGGCTCCGGTTGTACCGGATTAGCTAGGGTCTTAGCTGCAGAAGGTAAAGGTGTATTGTTGTTCGATCCAAAAAGAATGACTATTAAAGAAACGATAAAGAAAGAGAACCCCAAGGCCTTGATTGTGGATAATATCACCGCTGAATTCTCCGACGATAGCCAAAAGATATTAAACAAGTACTTGAAAGATGGTGGTACGGTTATCGTGCTTACAAGTGGAGTAATACCTCAGATACGCAACTTAGTTCCATTGGCTCTATCACTATCTAAAATGGGCATCGTACTTGACTCACTATGAGTTAATAAAAGAGCAATTAAACACATCGGATTGAGCCAGAAAGTATAGGTACTCAGCATTGTTGGGAGAGGTCTTGTTGGTGGACGTTAATTTTTCGGGCAAGAACTTTAGGTATTCTGCCTCAAGTAATTCACATCTATATTCTCCCCACTTAATAAACATGGAGTCATTTAGCTCTATGTTCATGGGTAAAGGGTCAGTTAACCATGTTAATTCAAAAGCCACATTCAACATTGCAACCTGGAGAGAGTTAGTTCGATTAAGAGCTTCTGATGCTTTAGATAACTCTTCCCCTAATAGTTCTTCACACGAATGGGGGATCAAACTTTGAATTGTTTCGTGATCAGAATACCGATACTTCTCACACGCAAATTTGTATTCATAAACATAGTTTTTTAAAACCCCCTGCTCCTTTATTTGATTGTACAAATGAATAATGGAGAAAAAACTGACGGTCAAGATTACTAACATTAAGTAGAAACACTTACGGCTGCTTATGGTCACTGTTCTATACTCAAAGTTCGATGAAGTATTTGAGTATAGTCTTGTTCGACAGTTTCCTTTGAGAAATATCCCCAACTTCGGATTACGTACTGACCCGATCTGTTTGTTCCTTCCCATTTTATTATAAGCCCGAACTTGGAGACTGAAGCGATAGATCTATTGACTTGAAGCCGACTGAAACCAGTTTCTTCACTTATTTGCTTGGTTTGGTTGACCCCTTTAGTAACCAAGCATGCAATTACCAACCCCCTAAGAGTTAATCTGTCAGATGATTTATCATTAATGCTATTCATTTTCTTTTCCATACTTTATTGCCAAGTAAAGCGATGTGACAAGTTAGTTTACTGTGTTTGATGCCAAGGATCAGCCATTCTTCCCATTTATCAGCGTCCTCTAACTTTTTAATTAAATCTAAGGAGCTAATCAAGAGCGTCACTAAACTATTAATGAGTAGCAGAAATCCAATCTCTATCGGTCGAAAGTCAAAGACCAAACTGCTGAACAGAGTTGCAATACAAAGAGCTAACACTTGTAGCAAACGGTAATTATTCATTCCTGTAGACCAAATCATTCCAATAAGTACTTTTCTTGTTTTTGATAAGTTAAACTCAACCATTGAAAACTTACTCCTTTGAATCGAAATATGAACCGGCATGACTTTAGGCTGCGCGGATTAACGGTGGATTTAGAAATGCAGGATTGTAATAGGCATCGTACTTTTCAAAGCGAATAAAACCTTGCCTCACGTAATCCCAAACCATATCGATGTTGACCCATTTCCTGTTGAGTTCTTCTGCTGCATGCCCAACATTTAACGTTCCAGCCATTGGGTCAACGACAAAATCACCTTCGCGTGAAAGTAATTTAATGAAGAATCGAGCTAAATTTGTAGGGAACTTAGCGCCATGGCGCACTATACCAAGGGCATCTGCGTAAGCATTAACCATCTCATTGTCTTTACATTTATTCGGTATATAAACAACGTTTGTTGGAATTTTCCCTTTGGAAAGGGTACCAAAGTCACCTTGAGACTTGATATGCGCTCCGTCACCCGAATGACTGGCCTTTTTAACGCCACCTCTGGCAACATATTTTTTATGCTTCTCTGAATGAGGTAAGAGGACACGTTGATTATCGCTTCTTAAGGCTTTGGGGTTGTTCGTAAGCCATAGACATGGCTCATACCCAGCAAGTAGTAACTTCTTAATTTTACAGGCGTAAAAGTATGGGGATGGTATCTTATTGCTCGCCCATGCTATACGGTCAACAAGGAACAGCCCTGCGTCAACAAGTGCGATTGTAAGTCGCTCTATATGGAGTTTCTTTGCGCACAAACCTTCTAAAAAACAATCTTGTCCGATATTCAGCAGCATACTCGCCCCTTCACCTAATCGCTTAATTATCGGCTCAAGAACGGTCATAATGAAGTCGACCCACTGTTTTTCATCTGACGGGCCTCCGTATAGTCTTGGGTTCTGGAGGGGATATGGCAAACTGGTTAATACAAGATTAATGTCTTCCTTTATAATCCCTTCGTTGAAAACAGTTTCCGCTTTCGCACATATCGCAATTCCAAGTTTTGTTGACATGGCCAAAATAGATTTCCCTTGTTCAATGACTGTGATCTTCTCTTTCTCTTTACCTGTGAGTCTCCAAGTACCCTTGCTAACATTTTCAATTAATTTTTGCTGTTTAAGCGCCATTTGGCACCATCGTATTTTACGATGAAACAGATTGTGTGAAGCTTGAGATTTTCCAACTTTTTTTACATGGTCATTCGGGTTAACACCTAATTTCCTCGCCACCTCGGAATATAATTGCCCTTGAGATACGTTAGATTTTGATTCTTCATAAACTTCACGGACCGCCTCAAAAAGTTCAAGTTGCATAAGATTACCTGTATCAATATGTGATACAGGTAATCTTATGCAACAATATTGTAACTGTCAATGGATTTTTGATGCGCTAATAATGGATTTTAAGAATAGGTAACTTTACAATAATAGGTATCATGAAGTTTTTTCTAAGTTTATATTGTTAAAGATTTGTTTATAGGATGAATTTAAATAAACGATTTGAAGAAAAAATTCATAATGATAATATTGATGAAAATGGATTTGGAGGGTGTGTATATGAAGGAATTAGCAATTAATTACGAAACAGAGACTGCATATTTCAAAGGTATGCTTCCTAATGTACGGTTGAAATCTATGTTCGGACACTTTGCTGTGTTTTCCAGTGGCTGTGTCTGTATTCGATTTTGCAATGGAGAAGTATTCTTTAGGATTGATCCGGTAAATTACAAGAAATTCTCGAAATACACTTGCGACCAAACGTTACACCATAACAAAGGCAGTTCGTTGTACAACTACTATAAATTGAACGTGCCGTACGACAGTGACATTGCTTTAAGAATTGCATCCGCTGAAATACAAGTTTATTTGGAGCTCTCTGAAAATGATCAAGTCCAATCACTGAGTAGTCTCCCTAACGTGACCAGAAAGCATATTCGAGTCTTAAAAAGCGTAGATATCACTGATGTAGACTGTTTGATGAAATTGGGAACAGAAAAGGTGTTGGAAATGATACGTTCGAAAGTGCCAAAAACGGCAATTATGGCCTATGCACTGGTTTTAGAGGGGGCAATTGAAGGTGTTCATTCTTCCGTTGTTAATGAATCTCGGAAGAGAAAGCTTGAGAGACATTGCAGTAATTGGGTGTCTTAGAGCGATATGTCTGACCCTATAATTGTCTAATGACATATTGAACGCCCTTTGCTACAATTTTCTTGTTAAAGTAACTTCAGTGCCTCGGTTACAAGGTTCGAAAGAACTTGCACTATTTAAACTCTTCCCTAGCCAATCTAGGCTTTTTCGACAGTTCATTGTCAAACACACAAGGATATAAGAGATGATTAACGTCATTGATCTATGCTCCGGTATAGGTGCCTTTGCTACTGCAAATAGAATGGTGAAAAATTCACCTTTGAATTTTCTTGGCTGCTCTGAAATAACACCTTTTTGCAATAAAGTATTAGCCAAGCATGGACACACATTGCTTGGGGATTTATACATTAATTTCATCCCAGAAGAACACAACCCACTGTATCAAGACATGTTTGAAAACGACAAGGTCTTTTACGAGGAGCACGGGTACAGCCCAATCACTTACATGGACCTGATGGAAGGTGTAGTTGATTGGCCACAAATGGGCATTGCTGGGTTTCCTTGTCAAAACGTAAGCTCTGCCAATTTGCTCGATACCTCTGGAATACACGGTGATAAATCAAGCGTTATTGATGGAGTTTTAGATCATACAGAGTTTCTTGAACTCGATTATTTACTACTTGAGAATACACAAAGGTTAAATTCGAAAGGCCTTTGCGAAATTCTTACCCGTCTTAATGATCTTAAATATCATGCTCAGTGGGAGACTATAGGGTCAACTGGGTTCGGTTACCCCTATTACCGGCATCGTACATTTGTTATGGCCTACAAAGAAGGTACTGCTCTACATAACCTGAATGAGCAGCTATTTGCTCATGTCGCGCATGATGCAAACAAGCAACCTGGCAGTAAGTTTCCTCTCTTCGATGCTCATTCACCTGAACTGGTTGAATTTGCAAGAGTGCATGAAACAAAAGGGAATTACCGAAGAGCAAGAATAAATGCACTTGGGAATACAGTTAACCTCGATATGGCATTCAGTATCATCAATTCATTTGTAAAATTGCTGCGCATGGCTGATAAGTCCATTCCAGCATCTTTAGGTTTTGATAAACCGTCCACAGAATTCAAGATGGAAGATTTACCATTAAACCCTAAAAGTGGATTTAGAACGGTTCCAACTCGGGGCCATATGGAAAATGGCCGTTTCTTCACCGACCCACCCAACAGAGCGCTATGTCCAACCAATACGGCGTATAAACATTTGCGGATGCTTCCGTCTCTTGTAGCAAATGATCGTAAGAACAACTTTACCTCAGGTAGCCGAACATCAAGACCTGGAGGACTAGGTGGTCTTGTTGGTTCTCTGACAAAGGAGTTTGGTCTTAAAGAGGGTGGGTTAAACCCCGATTACTGCGAACTTTACTTAGGGTTTGAGCAAGGTTTCACGTCCCTACCTAACTAATGATGAACTATCAATCACACAAGGAAATATTAATGATGTATAACAACAGTTACTCTGCAATTATTGGCGAATCACAAAAGTTTCAAGCGATCACGTTAAGAACTGACACTCAGTCATTCCCAAGTCTTTATTGCTTAGAAAGAAAAGCCGTCGTGGGATTGCGTGAAAATTCCCCGCTTGATCTTGAAGGTGGCATGAATGCAATGAACGACCTAGCTTCTCAAAGTACACCTTTTGTTGTGGGTACTCGTGCTTACTTTTTTCCAGTTAGATTCTTGACTGGGAAAACTTACAAGCTAGGCGCAAAACCTGCTAGAAAATATTATGGGTATGAAAAACTCGTAGAGCGAAGTCAAATTATCATTTATTCAAATGTTACTGGTGTTATTGAGGCCATTGCATCCAATTTAAATGAAGAAGCCCGTCTGATTGACAAAATGGAGAAAGAGCAGAATCGTACCGATTTGCAGGGAATCTTAAAATTCGATTTCTTACAAGAAGAGTGCGAATCAATTCGAGATATCATTGGTTGTCGATATGACGAATTGACTAGAACTGTAGAAGAAACAGGTCTTCCCCAATAAATACATCCTGAAAAACCAACCATTAGTGATTACTAGTGGTTGGTTTTTTATTAAGTAAAACTACACAAATCCTGGTATACTAATTACGTAACTTCAGATAAGTCGATGCTAACCACTTATCACAGCACCTAAGCTGGCATCATTCTTAATACCACTAAACTACTTAGTGCCTTACTAATTCTCGCTATTTTCATAGCATCCACACAAGGAAATACCATGACTACTATTGTTAATACAGTACTTTCAGAAAATCGCGGGAAACCCCGTGTTTGGCTTGAGGGCGAAAAATTGGCTCGCGAAGGTCTGGAAGTTGGAATGACCTTTGATATTGAGATCAAACATTCGAAGTTCATTCTACGACCTACAGAAAATGGCAAATACACCGTTTCAAAACGAACAAGAAACGGCCTTGTTCATCCTCTGATAGAACTTACTAATGAAGAACTTCGTGAAGTGTTCAAAGGTGTAGAAATGCTGCGTGTTGCTATACACAAAGGCAAAATCATCATTTCAGAACATCACATGACAAAAAGAATTGCTGAGCGTGTTAAACGCTTAGTTAGGAAAGTCAAAGCGAACAAGCCGCTTGATATAATGAGTTTATATCATGGAGGTGGGGGGTTGGATCTCTCTCTTCATGATGGGATGGCTCAAGCTGGAATAAAAAGCCAAATCGCTTTGGCTATTGAGATGGAGTCAACTTATCTCGATTCCTCACTCCGGAATAACCCTCAATTGTTTTCATCTAACTCATTAATCATTGAGTCCAAAATTCAATCGGTAAATTATTACAAAGAAGGTAAGCAATGCGATGGGGCATACCTTGGTATTCCTTGCAATGCAAGTTCTCGTTCTGGCCGCTCTAAGAACGGCACTTGGGGTGATACTAAAGGAAAATTTGTTGAGTCTCACGATGAAGCTGGCACATTGTTTTATCAAGCTATGATGCTGATTGATCAAGCAAATGTCGCGTACGTGGTCATCGAAAATGTACCCGAGTACGCTCAAAGTGCATCTGCAGATATTATCAGAAGTTTACTTACATCCTGGGGCTATAAATTTCAGGAAGCAGAACTCTGCGGTACTGACTTTGGCTCATTAGAAAAACGAACACGGTGGTGTTTAGTCGCTGTTACAGAAGGTTTGGAGATTGGTGATCTCGATTTAAGCAACCTTCAATCAATGCATACAAAACCAGAAAAAATTAGCGATATCTTCCAAGATGAACCTCTATCACAAGATGATTGGAAGCGTTATGAATACTTGGCTGATAAAGCAGAGCGTGATGCTAAAGCTGGCAAAGGATTCAAGCGCCAACTACTGACAGGCAATGAACCCCATTGTGGGACTCTCGGGAAAGGCTACAAAAAGGCAAGAAGCACCGAGCCGTTTATTTTGCATCGAGACTTTAAGGATAATGGACTTCAGAGACTCTTTACTGAGATTGAACACTGTCGTTTGAAACGTTTTCCAGAAAGCTTCATAGCGAATAATTCTGCTACTCGATCCCATGAGATACTTGGGCAAAGTGTTGTATACTCAGTATTTTTTGCTGTTGGGTATGCTCTCGGCAAGGCCATCAGAAATGATGGACAAATTGACTTATCGTTAGCTGCTTAATAATAAAGGGGCGTTAAGCCCCTTTATTTCCAATTTAACACAAGGAAATATGATGGGTCCAAAACACTCCATGGTTGAGTTTTTCAACCAAACTACGCTTTGTGGGAAATCGATTATTCTAGAGCTCCATGGAACTCATGGTTCTATTACTAAGATGACTATCGGTTCAAGATTTGATGTTTATATAAAATCACTATCATCGGGTGGTTTGCACAATAGTAAATTGAACCAAATTTTTAATTTCTTTAATCATTATCTGCCTCTTATAGATATATCGGAGATTGGCAAAGCATGGCAATGTTACCAAAAAGCATTGAGCCAGAAATCGGACAGCATTAACTCTGCTTTTTGGAACTACTTTGAAGGTAAACGAATTCGATTTCTTGATAGAAAAAAGACGGTTTTCGAATGGTGCTTACCTAATTCTTAATACAACCACACAAGGAAATACAATATGATTTCTACGAAAATAGTTAAGTCTGACTTGGATAAAGTCAGAAATAATTTCAGATCGTTTGGTTTGGCACAGTCTAACCGGATGAACATGAGAACGCTGGTTTCTGGCGTGATGCAACTTAAGGGATATTCATCGTTAACCCATGGCAAGTTCGGTGACTATATAACACGGAAGTGTCCTCATAGTGAGTGTGATGGCATCGCAACAGACTTCGTGAAAGATGGAACTACGGTCTGCGCTTGTCCCTCATGCTTATCTATTGTTGATGTAAGTACAATTGATGTTGAGTACAGTTCTTTAACCCCCCGAAAATGTAAAGAAATGGCAAATTCTGGTTTAAGAAATGCAATGCAAATTCTTAAAGAAGGTCAAGATATACATTTGATTCAAAATGTTATTTTGATTGCTAAAAACGCTCAATATTTTTGGTCCAACAAACAACAATTCTTGGCTGATACCTTTGTGCTGAATGATATAGAGTCTCTAAAACTAAGAAGTGCTGTATTTCATACATTGATGACGTCAAATACAACTAATAAATTACTAGATAATCTACTTAGTAATTAGTAATCAAAAGCTGCCTTTATGGCGGCTTTTTTATTACATGTTTTTTTGAATTATAAAATTATTGGGTAAAAAATTATTCACTATTTTCATATTTGTTTAGTAGAAATATGCGACTCGCCTCATGTTATGAGCGGTATGGAATTACTATTTTAGTATTATAATTATTGCGTGTACTTATATTATGGATTTTATTATGAAAAGATACTTATTATTTTTGACTACCCTACTATACTGCTTTGGCATTAATGCATCTAGTGACTCCGTTGACTCGACATCTTCTGTAGTATCTGGTGTTTCGCAAGCGGCGAATTTTTCCTCTACTCAATCTGTTTTGGAACAAATGCGAGCGGAAATTGCGGATTTATATCGTAGGGACTCCCAACAACATGGCAGAATCACTGCTTTGGAGAAAGCGCCACCTCCTTCCAGCGGAGGAGGTAGCGGTGGTTCAAGCGTAGGTCATTGGAGTTGCTACGGAAGCAGTCCTCCAGGTGCTTCTGGCCCTGTCTGTTCGCCAAGAGGTTCGAAAATAAATGGTGCCAATGGTTATTGTTCTTGTAATTAAAATTAAAAAACCAATCATTGATTGGTTTTTTGTTTGATTGGAAAAACTTAGCAATAGGTATACACTATTAGTTCCACTGTAACTACGATGCTTATGTTACGACAGCTTAGCTGGCATCATTTCTTTATACCCCTCTCACCTTTTGGTGAACTCTAAGCCTTTATTAAGGCCACACACAAGGAAATTATTATGAATGCCATTCATCAAATCATCCGCACTCGCTTAATAGATAAACTGAGTAAGTCGAATTCTAGTACCGATGTAGCAATTGGTATGATCAAAGTACAGAACCTACAAGAGATTCAATCTGGTGTAATTACTTGCACTGCTATCACTAATCATCATGGAAAGATTCTTACGTCTCCTCGACGAATTATTGCTTTCTTCGGTAACGACGGAGTCAGTATAAGAGCCAATGACACCAGTGGTACTTGGCTTGCTCGCGTTTGTTACAGTCAATGTTAACCCACTTACTTTAAATACGACCTTTCGGTCCACACAAGGAAATACATCATGCTAAATTTAGCAGAACAAATGATAGTAACTGAATCAACGGTTACTAAAGAACAACTGGCCGAGGATTTTGCCTCAAGTGCTAAAACCAGCATCTTTCGAAAGACTGCTGCAGCACCGCTAAAAATCCTGCTTGAAAACAACTGTATTAAGGGTAGTACCTTAAATTTTGGAAAGGGGAAATATGACTGTGATTCTAATGCAATCCGCGAGGTGACACATTGTCAGGATTACGATTATACTCATTGCCCAATAAACATACTTGGTAGAACATGGGATACCGTATATGCGGGTTACGTGATGAATACTCTCCGTCCACGGAGCCGTCAGGTTGTGTGGAGTCAAGTAGCAGCTGCGACTAAAGGGACGGCTTACATTGCTGTTAGAAGCGATAAAGATCGGGGTATTCGAGGTGAGCCGATGGATGATGGCGTAGTTACGATCCGGAATACATTTCAGATTGGATATACTGAACAAAAGCTTTTGAGTGAGGCAGCTCAATTCTTCGAACATGTTGAAATTGTTAAAGGAAAATCAGGATTTAGAATAGTGAAGTGTTCACATTCTCCATTCTAACTAAGCAGAAAGGTCGTGCCAATTGGTACGACCTTTTTCGTCTAAAAAAAGAACCCATAATGAAGTTACTTTTCTATTTCAACGTTACCTCTGATCAAGTCGCCCACTAAAACTCTTACACCATCAGTTTCTGAATGAAAATAGATGTCGATACCATCATCTATTTTTGAGCTATCGAAGTCTTCCTTAGGAATTTTTAGTTTAATACCAAGACTAGGTAGAAAACTAATGAAGAACTTGAGCGCTGATAATTTATCGGCTGGGATTTGCTCTGTTGTCAGGTTCGCTGCAATAGCTTGCTCTTCTGAGGCTCCAAATTTAATAGACGTAAATCCAAAGCTCTCCGCTTCCGATATGAGAGAGTCAGATCGCCTGAACGGTTTAGCCACTTTGATTCTCCAAGTAGAAAGAACCAACCGTTTTCCATCAATTGGGATGACCATGTAGTAACTATCTCGTTCTTTGAACTTTACTCCGTAGCACTCGACCAAGGGTGATTGTGCAATGCGTTCCTTCAAAGAGGCGGTGTTTATCAATCCATCAAACATATTACTGGCTACCCTCTGATTTTATGTGGCCATGACGATGCAATACCTCTTCAACGACTTCGACGATTTTTCTTGTTTCTCGAACCCTAGTATTTATAGCGTTAATTTTGGCCTGTCGAACACTTTCAAGACCAAAATGACCGTTGTAACCCTGCAATGAAATGAACACAATTGAGAGTATGGTCGCGACGGAGTACGTTTGAAGTATAACATTTATTATATCCTCGCTTGTAGAAGTCCTAATTGTATCTAGCCCTTCGGCTCCCATGAACAGTGTCACAACTATCGAAAAGAATAAGAAAAGTTTGAATGAATAGTTAATAGTGGCACCTAAAATTTTGGCCAAGGCATGAATAGTCCATTTCACTTGTGTTGTCAAAGTGTGCATTTTCTCATCATGGTCGTCGAGGGTCATTAGTAGTTCACTTTCCATTTCTTTCATAATGGATTCGGTTTTAGTCTTCATATTTCATTCCTTTGTGTGTTGGTTAAATTACAACCTAACACATTAGTGCGATGTGCGATAGTGCAATATCGCACATTGCACGTTTAAGCATGTTTTTGTCCAAGTGAGTAACATTCCTATTGAGATTAAACGCCCCCGAATCTTTGTGAATTGGTAGAGTTTGATTAAGTAATTAATGCGTCTTGAGATTTTATATGTAAGCGATATCAGTGATATTGAATTAAGTAAATAAGCTAGGTCACTTTATGGTTAATCCGTATCGCTGTGCACATTGAGGCACTTTTCAATACCTAATTTAGATATGTCACAGGCAAACAAGGGGCGAACCTATAATGAAATTGAATGCATTGATTGAGTACCTAAATACCAATGAGTGGATAGAATCGCCACGGTTTAAGAATCACTTCATAAAGACTGGCATTGTTGGATTTGTCGCAATTGACCATACAACAAGGGAAGCCTTCATTGTGGAATTTCCTGGTGATGTCCCATGGGCGAGATTTTCTGACATTGAACAGTTTGAGAGAGATATATTACATTTACAGTGATGACTTCGATTAGTTAAATTTAACCATCCCATTCACCAAAAATTAACTAAACATCATAGAACATCGGTGCCGTTTAGAAGCATGCAATCGACAGGTTTTTTTGTCATGTACTCGAGCGGCGGTCGCATCTTCTAAAACTAGAGGGAATTGAGCTGAGTATTGGTATTGGGGGGGAAGCCACACACAAAGACACGAGTGTCGGAAGCCAATAGTTTGGCTAATTACAATAAAGTCTGATCA
>NZ_AJYQ02000021.1 GCF_000287055.2 Vibrio genomosp. F10 str. ZF-129
AATTTTTTGTTTATTTTCAGTGATATATTCCATGTCATTTAGATAGGCTTGAAGATGACCTTGCTCTATGTTTTCAGCAAAGGTTTCATTACCATTTTGAGCTTCACTGCACATGAACAAAACTAAAGCCTGTAATCGCTGAATCATTGCATCCGCTAGTTGATGTCTTTCGGACTTAGTTGCACCGTAACTATCACAGAACAACTTAGCTCTAGTTACCTGCTCAGAGGTTGTACCTAACTTATCATTGCTGTCAGTTTTGAAAGGCGACCAACAATAAACTGAATATGCTAAATCCCATATTCTTGGCGCAGGGTGCGCAGTATCAAAGTCAAATACACCTACAACTGTGCTCTCGGATAGAGCGACATTGTATGGGGTAAAGTCACCATGACAGATAACTTCAAAAGGCTCTCTTGGTTCTAGCATCCACTCGTGCGCATTGACATCTACTTGTTCCAAAAGTGGCACAGTTGAGTCATGTATTTTACGCAGTAGTTTACCTGCTGATGTGAGTGCATCGACAGTAGCAATTGCGCCGACTAGTGGGTAGTTATAAGTATTACCAACAACAAAACTTAGGACTTCCTGTTCTTGGTTAACACCAAGAAATCTTGGAGATTCAGCTACATTTTCTCGCTCGAGGTGTTTCAAAATAAGGTGAATTGTAGGACTCCACGGCTGAAGAGGTCGATAGACAAATTCACCATCTCGATATATTGCTGATTCTCTTCCACCTGATAATTCTTCCACG
>NZ_AJYQ02000022.1 GCF_000287055.2 Vibrio genomosp. F10 str. ZF-129
GCCCAAACTGGCTTTTACAACGCACATTTTGATAGCCACAAAACCGCTTAAACTTCAAAGGGCGACAACCTTGAAGTGGCTGATTACCGAACTATCTAGCCCAAAAATCACAGCGAGTCTTAACGCCGCATTAAGTGGTGAGCAACGCAGACCACTGAACCTAAAGCATTGTGCCGTAAACACTAAAGTTGAAGCAAACCAAAAATGCCGAGCGTTCGGAATCCGTCTTAAATGCCTTGTTAGTTTAAAATACGGTAAACGCAAATTTGGTATTGCCAATTTGGTTCGTTGAAATACAGCCTGACGCCAATTCGACATCATAACTTTCAGCATATTCATTGACTAAGGTCTCGAGCTGAACTTGCGGTATAAAAGGATGCACACCCAATGACCACATTGTTCTAATGTCGTCCTCTGAGCCTTTTACTTGACTAATTTTACATACGTCTTTCATCATACCTGCAATACAAGAAGCGGCGCTCAAGTTTTGTTTGATTTCAAGTGCTATATATTGACCAAGGCGAGCATGTTTTTTTCGAATTAAAAAATCTATCGCCATGAACTTCTGATTCTTAGAGATTCGTCGATCCATTGAATATTGGAACTCTCGGACCCATTCATCCACTAAGAGCTGAGTTTCTAGGAACATAGCAAATTCGACCTGAAGCCAGATTTCCCAGCCGGTCAGTTCATTGTTTTCAATTAGGCTCAGTCGCTCGATAATATACTGCTGACTAAAGAAATCGGTCGCTAGCTCATTGATAAATTGAAAATCATTGTTAACCATGAAATACCTTTGTTGATTAGTAAACTAACGCCCAATTAAGGGGTGAGCAACGCTACCACCCAAACCTAAAGCATTGTGCCATAAACACTTAATTTGAAGTAGAACCAAAAATGCCAAGCGTTGGGAATCCCTCTTAAATTGTTTGTTATGTGAATTTTTCACACACCCAAAAGAGGCAGATTTTTACGCTGATGATAGGTTAAAGCTAACTCTAGACAGGACTTGATGACCGTTTCTGGTAGCGGTTTAGATAAGGACAGAACTATTGCTCTGTTTCCCTGAAACACCAACTCGTCACCATACAACTCCCGAAATGTATCGACTAGCTTAGTTTGGCAATTAAAGAATAGGTAATAATTATTGGGAGACTTAAGCTTCCAGTCCATTCTTAACGGACTGCCCGTTTTTACACTGTAGCTTGGCTCACCCCATTTTAGAGTTTCATCGACTTCACCCAGTTCCAACTCAGATGCGACTTGAAAGACTAAATTTCGCAGCTCTTCTAACCTAACACGAGCATTTTCCGGATACTCATCGAACCGATCTTTGACTACCTTGTCCATTGGAATCTCCTATTCACATAACGCTCTGCTAAGCGGCAAATAAA
>NZ_AJYQ02000023.1 GCF_000287055.2 Vibrio genomosp. F10 str. ZF-129
CAATCAAAAATTCTAACGCCGTTATCGAGTATTTTAACCCGCTAGGATGAACACTTGTTTACTACGATTGGTATAGTAATCAACACGCATAAAAAAACGCCAACACAAGGCTGACGTTTTCTCTTCTCGATTAGCGTTTAATCGATATACAGTGCAAACTCATCAGCACAATCCACAAGCTGCTGTCGGGTAAGCATAAATACGCCATGGCCACCGTTAGAAAACTCTATCCATGTAAATGGGATATCGGGGTATTGCTCCATCATATGCACCATTGAGTTCCCCACTTCACACACTAAAATACCGTCTTCGGTTAGATAATTAGGCGCATTGGCTAAGATTCTGCGTACCAATTTTAGACCATCGGTACCGGCTGCCAAACCCAGTTCCGGCTCGTGAGTAAATTCATCAGGTAGGCTGTTCATATCTTCTTCATCCACATACGGTGGATTCGATACGATCAGACTGTATTTTTCCTGTGGTAAATCACGGAACAGATCAGAACGCATTGGGAAGACTTGCTGCTCCATACCGTGGTCTTGAACATTTTGCTCAGCTACTTGAAGGGCATCGACTGAAATATCAATCGCATCGACTTCTGCGTCTGGGAAAGCATGCGCACAAGCAATAGCAATACACCCACTACCGGTACACAAATCCATAACACGGGTTGGCTCTTCGGTTAGCCAAGGCTGGAATTGCGCCTCAATCAACTCAGCAATCGGAGAGCGAGGTACGAGTACACGTTCATCAACAAAGAACTCAAGGCCACAGAACCACGCTTTATTGGTGAGGTACGCGGTCGGAGTACGTTCGTTGATACGCTTCACAACACGCTCAACGATACGTAAACGTTCACTGCTCGTGAGGCGAGAGTTCAACACATGCGGAGGAAGATCAATAGGTAAATATAACGTTGGAAGGATAAGCTGTACGGCTTCATCCCATGCGTTATCAGTACCGTGACCATAAAATAAGTTAGCGGCATTAAAACGACTGACGGTCCAACGAATCATATCTTGAAGGGTATGAAGTTCCGATACCGCTTCTTCTACAAAAATCTTATCCAAAATTGCCTCCGAAAAGCGCTACAATACTGCTAATAATGTTTAATACGTTAAGCTATTCAAGCTTCGAGCAAGACAATGAGCCAAACATGAGCAAAAAAGACACCGATTTTGATGACGATTTCGCGTTATTCACAGACGCAGTAAAGGGCGTAAAAAAGTTGCAACAGGATACCATAGTCCAGCCACCAAAAAGAAACTCTATACAAAAAGAAGTCAAACGCACCGCTCGTGAAGCCAGCGACACTGAATTTTATTTCTCTGATGAGTTTGTTCCGCTTCTCAGTCAAGATGGACCCACTCGATATGCTCGTGATGATGTGTCTACTTATGAAGTGAAGCGCCTTCGACGTGGCGTGTATGTGCCTGATGTATTCTTAGATATGCACGGGATGACACAAAAAGAAGCAAAGCGCGAACTGGGAGCTATGATTGCGTATTGCATCAAAAACGATGTGCATTGTGCCTGTGTACAACACGGTATTGGTAAACATATTCTCAAACAAAAATCACCGCTGTGGCTTGCCCAACATCCTGATGTGATGGCTTTTCACCAAGCTCCTCTTGAGTTTGGTGGTGCAGGCGCCTTACTGATTTTGTTATCGATTCCTGAAAAGTAATCTCAGCTGAACCTGTCCTCCCCTTTGAACATCTTGTTTTGAGGTTCAGGTTCATGGTTCATGGTTCATGGTTCAAGCAAGATGACATCAATGGCGAAGATCCGTTGGAATCGTCATGGTGTCTTCATCCAACTTAGGACGTTGACCACCACGCTTTCTAAACTGTTTAAGCTGGAAAACATAAGCAAGCACTTGAGCCACTGCGGTAAACAGCCCATCAGGAATCTCTTGTTCTAACTCGGTTGTATGGTAAAGCGCACGAGCCAATGGCGGTGCAGGAATGACATAAATGTCGTGTTCTCTGGCTATTTCACGAATTTTTAATGCCATATGGTCAACGCCCTTCGCAACCACTACGGGGGCTTTATCTACATTTTGCTTATACCGTAACGCCACTGAGAAGTGATCTGGGTTGGTGATAATCACATCCGCTTCGGGCACATCGGCCATCATTCGCCTCTGAGCCATTTCACGTTGCAACATTCGGATTCGGCCTTTCACTTCTGGCTTACCATCGGTGTCTTTGTGCTCATCTTTCACTTCTTGCTTGGTCATTTTTAGCTGATCCGCATGCTGCCAAATCTGGAAAGGTATATCGATGGCGACCACAATAAGCAACGAGCAGCTAATGAGCAAAATGAAATCTAATAGAATGTCGAGAGCGTGGAAAATATTCTGTGGGTAAACATCCATACTCAGCTGAAAAAGATCTTCTTTGGAGGCGTCAATCAGATAAAAAGCAACACCTGACACTAAAGAAACCTTAAGTATCGACTTAAGCAGTTCGACAGCACTTTGCATACCCACCATCCGCTTCAAACCACTCAACGGATTCATTTTTGAGGCTTTAGGCATTGCCGCTTTCACCGAAAAGTTCACCCCACCAACCCCTGCTGCGCCAATAAGGGCTGCGACAAACAAGACAATCAGAATCAAAACAAGGGGGCCAAGTAAGCTGCCGAGCACACCACTAGCGATATCACTGAGCTTGCTCATATCAAACACTTCTTCTCGGCTCAAAGAAAAGAGTCGGCTCATTCCTTCAAATAACTCTTTTCCCAGAGCCTCCCCAAACCACATCAGGGAAACTGCGCCCATAACCAAAACGGAGACCGACGCTAACTCTTTAGACCTTGCAACCTGTCCTTTTTCACGTGCCTGATCCAAGCGTCTGGGCGTTGCGTCTTCTGTGCGTTCTTGACCTGAATCTTCTGCCATCAGATCCTCCTATTTTATCTTCGATGAGCGTATTCGCCGATTAACTTCTTCGCCGAAAGCCTAGGGCGTGTTGAACTTTCGAGCTGATTTTTGCAGCAACTTGAT
>NZ_AJYQ02000024.1:0-51869 GCF_000287055.2 Vibrio genomosp. F10 str. ZF-129
TTGGGAGTTCGAATCTCTCCACCCCTGCCATATTCAAGGCTCTAGCAGAAATGCTGGAGCTTTTTTGTTATCTAGTCGATAGAAAGCAGCGGATTCCCCTAATCTGCAAACAGCGCGTGTTGGGAGTTCGAATCTCTCCACCCCTGCCATATTTAAGGCTCTAGCAGAAATGCTAGAGCTTTTTTTAGACATTTATATTCCGAGTATAAAGCTGCATATATTCGAGTTCAGATCTCTCAATCTTTGCCATTTTATACCCCTAGAGAAATATTATATCTTTCTTGTCTTCTACTCTGGTATCTATAGAAGTGACTCCTGTAACCTTTTAAATCTAACTTAATATGAATAGTCCGTATTTAAGGATTTCAATTCGTAAATTGATCCTAATTGATTACAATAGTCCGATATTTATTGTGGGGGATTTATGGGTCAATTTTCTATTTTGGGATTTATAGCGTTGGGCGGAGCCTTTGGTGCCTGTTCACGTTATCTAGTAAGTGAATTTTGCGCGACTTTATTTGGACGTGGATTCCCTTATGGGACATTAACTGTAAACGTCATTGGTTCGTTAGCAATGGGCGTGTTAGTTGCTGCGTTTGAAAATGGAAGCTTGCCAACCGAGCCATGGCGTCAAATTATAGGTCTTGGCTTTTTAGGTGCCTTAACCACCTTCTCAACCTTTTCAATGGATAATGTTTTTTTAATGCAACAGGGGGCATTTTTCAAAGCTGGCCTCAATATGCTACTTAATGTTGCTTTGAGCGTAACCGCCGCTTGGGTAGGGTTTCAATTAATCATAAAAAGTTAGTTTTAATGACGATTAGCTAAAATTTAATCGGATTAACTTGGTTTCAACAATCTGATTACTTATAATGCTTTCTACTTGTCGGAGTGCCAAAAGGCTGAGACCGTTAACTCGGGATCCGTTGAACCTGATCAGGCTAATACCTGCGAAGGGAACAAGAGAAAGATACCAAACTAGATCTATTCTCGTTTTATATCCTTCAACTGTCTCTAATTTTAGTGGCAGTTCCTCTTGTAGCATCTTTTCCGTCAAGCATTTATATCCATTATTAAAGGAAGAATGCTATGTCGAGCCGTAAACAAAATAGATTGGAAGCGCAAAACTTTATCAACACGCTCTCCGTCCAACCATATCCAAATTCTAACAAAGTGTATATCGAAGGTTCACGAAGTGATATTCGAGTTCCAATGCGAGAGATTACACTCGCTGACAGCCTGGTTGGCGGAAGCAAAGACGAACCTATCTTTGAACCTAATGAACCTATTCATGTTTACGATACGTCAGGTGTTTACACCGATCCGACACACGATATCGATTTGTACCAAGGACTACCAAAACTTCGTACTGATTGGATACTAGAACGGAACGATACTGAGTTATTGGACGGTGTAAGCTCTGTCTATTCAAAAGAGCGATTAGAAGACGATACACTCGATGATCTTCGTTATGGTAACCTTCCGGCAATACGTAAGGCTAAAGATGGTTGTTGTGTCACACAGCTCCATTACGCTCGTAAGGGGATAATCACTCCAGAGATGGAGTACATTGCCATTCGTGAAAACATGGGCCGCCAGAAGTTTGCTGATGAGCAATTGAACCATCAGCATCCTGGACATAACTTCGGTGCCAACTTACCAAAAGAGATAACACCAGAATTTGTTAGAAAGGAAGTCGCAGAAGGACGAGCGATCATCCCTTCAAATATTAACCACCCAGAAGCGGAGCCAATGATTATTGGGCGTAACTTTTTGGTTAAAGTGAACGCGAATATTGGTAACTCATCAGTGAGTTCATCTATTGAAGAAGAAGTAGAAAAATTGGTTTGGTCGACTCGTTGGGGCGGGGATACTGTGATGGACCTTTCTACTGGTCGTAATATTCACGAAACTCGTGAGTGGATTCTTCGTAATAGTCCGGTTCCTATAGGGACAGTTCCAATGTATCAAGCGCTCGAAAAAGTGAATGGTGTCGCAGAGGACCTTAACTGGGAAGTCATGCGAGATACATTGATAGAGCAAGCAGAGCAAGGTGTCGATTACTTTACTATTCATGCTGGTTTGCTGTTACGTTATGTCCCGATGACAGCAAAGCGGGTCACAGGCATCGTTTCTCGAGGGGGCTCAATCATCGCTAAGTGGTGTTTGGCGCATCATCAGGAAAGCTTCCTTTATACGCACTTCCGAGAAATCTGTGAGATCTGTGCTAAGTATGATGTCTCTCTATCGCTTGGCGACGGATTACGTCCAGGTTCGATTGCAGACGCTAACGATGAAGCGCAGTTTGCGGAATTACGTACTCTGGGCGAGCTAACCAAAGTAGCTTGGGAATATGACGTTCAAGTCATCATTGAAGGTCCTGGGCATGTTCCAATGCATATGATCAAAGAGAATATGGATGAACAGCTTAAGCATTGCCATGAGGCGCCTTTCTATACATTGGGACCACTGACGACCGATATAGCACCGGGTTACGATCATATTACGTCAGGTATTGGTGCTGCGATGATTGGCTGGTATGGCTGCGCAATGCTGTGTTACGTCACACCAAAGGAACACCTTGGGCTGCCTAATAAAGAAGATGTAAAGACAGGGTTGATTACGTATAAGTTGGCCGCTCATGCTGCAGATTTAGCAAAAGGTCACCCCGGCTCTCAAATTCGTGATAACGCATTGTCTAAAGCAAGGTTTGAATTCCGTTGGGAAGATCAGTTTAATCTCTCTCTTGACCCGGATACAGCGAAGTCATTTCATGACGAAACCTTGCCTCAAGAATCTGGAAAGGTCGCTCACTTCTGTTCTATGTGTGGCCCTAAGTTCTGCTCAATGAAGATCTCTCAAGAAGTCCGTGAATACGCTAAAGATTCAAAGCAAGTCGCCGCAGACCAAGCCATTGAGATTAAGATGTTGGATGACCCACTAGAAGGAATGCGCCGTAAATCTCAAGAGTTTTTGGCCACTGGATCGGAACTGTATCATCCAGCAGTAGGCGAAGTTCAGCCTGAATTAGAGGGCTAGCCATTGAAAGTTCTTATCCCATCTCAGTACATTGAACTGACAGGTTTAGTGCAACGCTGCTTACTCATAGCAGAAAAAGAGGGATTTGGAATTCGCCATATTGAGTTGGGTGTGAGCCCAACTCAGTTATTCATTTTGTCTGGTGAATCAGATCCATTCCACATTCGGGCTGTTCGTCATTCTGAGGATCTTGATTTTGTAGATCCGTCAGAATTATTAATTCCCGACTTATTTATTCGTTATAACTCAAACCTTAGTGTCCGAGAATCCGGTGATGCACTTCACCAAGCTGACAACATGGCAATCATTGGGATTGGCGACGAGTCGAATTTCATCGACGCATGGCGGTTGAAATCTATATTATCTGTATTTAATGGTCAGCTATCTTCTGTCATCGATGAAGAGGGATCGATTAAGGCGATTAAGTATCAGCGTACTGTCGATGAATTTGAATGGCATCTCGCATGGGTTATAACCGCTAAAGCACTCGATTTCTCCGCTGAGGATTGCTTTGTTTTGGCGCGCGCTGCTCTTAACTCAGACGTTTCACGTGAAACATGGCCAAGTGATTATCAAGATTTTCCAGTCCCGATCATTGAAGATTCTAGATTACTGGTCTCGGTGGGGTGGGCTTCTGAGGGAGCAAGTATCTCGTTTGAGGGAGTAAAAAAGAAAAGTCTAGGGCTTTACCCCGTTGTCGATGATGTTAGCTGGATAAGTCGATTGTTGCCACTAGGGATCGAGACAATACAGCTTCGAATCAAAGACCCTCACCAATTGGATCTAGAGCAACAAATTGCCGAATCAATTCAACTTGGTGAGCGCTATGGCGCGCAAGTGTTTATCAACGATCATTGGAAACTGGCGATAAAGTATGGTGCGTATGGCGTTCATTTAGGTCAAGAAGATATCCAACAGTCTAATCTCGATCTACTCGCTAAGGCCGGCTTGAGACTAGGGTTATCAACTCACGGTTATTACGAGCTACTACGGATTGTTCAGATTAACCCAAGCTACATTGCCCTCGGTCATATATTTCCAACCACGACAAAAAAAATGCCGTCGAAACCGCAAGGCTTAGTACGCCTGTCACTATACCAATCACTCATCGACACCATACCTTACTCCAGCGGTGTTACTGGTTACCCTACGGTGGCCATTGGTGGTATTGATCAAAATACCGCGAGCAGCGTATGGAAATGCGGTGTTTCAAGCCTTGCTGTCGTTCGAGCGATTACAGAGGTTGACAACCCTGAAGCCGTTATAGACTCATTTACTTACTTGATGCAATCAAGACAGTTTACTGATGACCGCACACAAGTCGATACCCTTAGTGAAAGCACGCTTGCTGTGGAGGTTAATAATGCTAACGGATAGGGAATTTCTCAATTATCACCGTCAGATTTGCCTTCCAGATTTTCTAGAAGAAGGGCAGCTTAATTTAAAAAACTCACGAATATTACTACTTGGGTGTGGTGGGCTAGGCAGTGCAGCGGCACTCTATCTTGTAGGTGCGGGTGTTGGTCAACTCGTTATTGTTGATGACGATGTGGTCGAAAAAAGTAACCTACAGCGCCAAGTGGCTTATCGTGAAAGGGATATCGCATCGAACAAATCATCGGCCATGAAACGGCAGCTTCTTTCTCTTAACTCAGATTGCAGTATTCGTGCAATTACAGAGCGACTAGGTGAAGAGCAGCTTTCTAATGAAGTGGCTGCTTCAGATGTGATTCTTGATTGTACGGACAGCTTTGAGAGTCGTCACTTGATTAACCAAGTCTGCTTTCAACAAGGAAAACCGTTGATTTCTGGCGCCGCAATAGGTTGGCAGGGGCAGTTTATTGTCTTTGATTTTCCCAACGTGTCCCCTTGTTACCAATGCTTGTACCCAAAGCAAGATGTCAGTGAGTCTAGACGTTGTGCTGATATGGGTATCATCGGCCCTGTCGTTGGCACTGTTGGTAATTTACAAGCACTCGCGGCCATTCAAAAGTTAGCGTTAGGCCGGTTTGAGTGCCCAACCCAGCAGCTAAAACTATTCGATGGCAAAACCTTTCACTGGCAGAGCTTAACACTAGAGAAAGACACATCGTGTACGGTTTGTGGACAAGAATCCACGAACCCAAATGGAACGACTGATTGTGTTATAGCTAAAGAGGTAACCTTATGAGCAAATTGGATGTAGCGAGTAAAGTAGATATAGAAATCAATGGCAAGGTGACTCAGATTCAGCAGGGTTCAACGCTTGAGGATGTGATTAGAATCCTGGCGTTGCCAGATAATGGCTGCGTGTTTTCAATCAATAATACGATTGTAGCGAGGAATCGGTGGAAATTTACTTTGCTAGAGAACAACGATTCAATCTCATTGTTTCAAGCCATAGCGGGAGGTTAGGTTATGATTCTTACCAATGACCAGTTGGTTATCGCCGATAGAACCTTTAGTTCGCGCCTATTTACCGGAACAGGTAAGTTTTCCAATAAACACTCGATGGTTGAATCGATAAAGGCATCAGGATCTGAGCTAGCGACAATGGCATTGAAGCGTGTCGATATTAGCGCGAGTCAAGACGACATTTTGGACCCGTTAGTCGAAGCTGGAGTAAACCTTCTTCCTAATACCTCAGGTGCGAAAAATGCAAAAGATGCCATTTTTGCTGCGCACCTGGCACGAGAAGCGATTGGGACAAACTGGTTGAAATTGGAAATTCATCCGGATCCAAAGTATTTAATGCCTGACCCTATCGAGACGCTAATTGCAGCAGAACAGCTTGTCAAAGATGGCTTTGTTGTTCTCCCTTATTGCCATGCTGACCCTGTTCTGTGTAAACGACTAGAAGAGGTGGGCTGTGCTGCGGTTATGCCGCTGGGTTCTCCGATTGGTTCAAACAAGGGGATAGCCAGTAAAGACTTTTTAGAAATCATTATCGATCAAGCGACGGTTCCTGTTGTTGTTGATGCTGGAATAGGCGCACCATCGCATGCTGCTTTTGCAATGGAGCTTGGTGCTGATGCCGTGCTAGTGAACACCGCGATTGCTGCTTCAAGTCATCCGGAAGTTATGGCGACGGCTTTCCGATACGCGGTGGAAGCGGGCAGAGCGGCTTATTGTTCTGGTTTAGCAAGTGTTGCTACTCACGCAATTGCCTCTAGTCCATTGACGTCTTTTTTAGATGACACATTCTAGTTAGAGGGTTAATGATGAGTTTTGTAGATGAGTTCAGCAAGCTTGATTGGGATGATATTACTCTGTCGATCAATGCCAAGACATCGCGAGACGTTGAGCGAGCACTAAGCAAATCAAGGTGTAATTTAGATGACTTTAAGGCGCTTATCTCTCCTGCGGCAGAACCTTACTTAGAGCAGATGGCACAACGATCTTTGATGCTTACTCGACAAAGGTTTGGCAATACTATCGGGCTTTATATTCCGCTGTATCTCTCAAACTTGTGTGCTAATGCTTGTACCTATTGCGGCTTCTCTATGGAGAACAGAATTAAGCGACGCACACTCGATATCGACGAAATTTCACTTGAAACACAGGCTATCAAAAAGATGGGATTTGATAGTGTACTACTGGTCACCGGGGAGCACGAAACAAAGGTCGGAATGAACTATTTTAGGCAGGTTTTACCCTCGATTAAGGAACGGTTTAGTTACTTAGCTATGGAAGTCCAGCCTTTAGCCCAAGAAGATTATCAGGAACTAAAGTGTTTGGGTTTGGATGCGGTCATGGTTTACCAAGAAACCTATCACCCATCTACCTACGCGCAACATCATCTACGTGGTAACAAAACGGATTTTAACTTTCGACTCGAGACCCCAGATCGATTAGCCAAGGCGGGAATTGATAAGATTGGTATTGGTGCTCTGATCGGTTTAGAAGAGTGGCGTACAGACTGTTTTTACGTCGCGGCTCATTTAGATTACCTTGAAAAGACTTACTGGCAGACACGTTACTCGATCTCTTTTCCACGTTTACGACCGTGTGAAGGGGGTCTTCAGCCCAAGTCTATTATGTCGGATAAACAGTTAGTCCAATTAATCTGTGCGTATCGGATCCTCAATCCTGAAGTTGAGTTGTCTCTTTCTACACGCGAATCAGCGATATTTCGAGATAATGTACTTCCTCTGGGGATCACTACGATGTCAGCAGCGTCAAAGACTCAACCAGGAGGGTATGCTTTGGAGGATATAGAATTAGAGCAGTTTGAAATCAGTGATGAGCGCAGCGCCAATGCTGTTGCCACTATGATTAGGAGTCGAGGTTTTGACCCCGTTTGGAAAGATTGGCATAGCGGCTATTCTGGTTAAAGTACATTGCAAGCGCTGAGTTGTTTCACGTGAAACAAAAAATGGCTACGAATTCGTAGCCATTTTTAATCATATTAACCTAAAAATAGAACAGTTGATGTTAGCGATATTAGTCATGAGATAACGTTTGAGTTGCTTTCTTAAGCCAAGCTTTAACGTCACCTTCTACTAAAGAATTCAATTCATCCCAAACTTTTTGATGGTATTCATTAATCCAGGCGAGTTCTGGGCGAGTTAACATGTCGGTGTCAATGTTGCGATAGTCGATTGGGCAACGCGTGAGAGATTCAAACCCTAACAGAGGCAAGTCACCATTAGATTCGATCTTGGTGACCAATTCTAGATTCTCTATACGGATACCAAATGCGTCTGCACGATAGTAGCCTGGTTCATTAGAAAGAACCATACCGTCTACTAAGGGTACATTTATCGGTCTTTTGGAAATACTTTGTGGCCCCTCATGAACACTTAAGAAGTGACCTACACCATGACCCGTCCCGTGGTCATAGTCGTAACCCTCTGCCCATAAATGTTGTCGCGCTAGTGTATCCAGTTGGTAACCACAAGTCCCCACGGGAAAACGCGCTCTAGCAATGGCAATATGTCCTTTAAGTACCAGAGTAAATTGCTTAGTCATCTCTGAGGAAGGCTGCCCGATTGCAATGGTACGGGTGATATCTGTCGTGCCATCGGAGTATTGACCACCTGAGTCAACCAGGTACAGCGAATCCATGGTGAGGTTTGCAGGTTGGGCTTGGTTCTTATGGTTGTAGTGACACATGGCTGCGTTACCACCCGCGGCAGATATGGTATCAAAGCTTAGATCTGCCAAGGTTGGGTCTTGTTCTCTAAAGCGCTGTAGTTCGTCCGAGAGTTCAGCTTCGCTTAGTAGATTGCTTTTCTCTACTTGTTTATCTAGCCAACAGAGAAAGTTCACCATAGCCACACCATCTCGAATGTGGCTCGCTTTCATTCCCGCAATCTCGACGCTGTTCTTTTGCGCTTTAGGAAGTAAACAAGGGTCCGATGCAGAGATAATATGAGCCCCTGAGTTTTGCAACTGAAGAGTGAACCAAGCGTTGCTGGTAGCCGGGTCAATGAGGACCTTCTTACTCGTCATAGAACCCAAAACATCGGCAAGTTCACTCGGCTTTCGCACGTTGACATTGTTACCAACATGAGAAGTGAATTCGTCTGGAAGTCGAGTTTGGTCAAAGAAAAAATCGAGGCTAGAATCAGAATATAAAATCACATGAGAAAGTAGAACAGGCAAACGCGATACGTCTAAACCACGAATGTTCAGTATCCAACCAATCGAATCTAAAGCGGTAATGACCGCACAATCTGCACCCATCGCGGTAATTTTATCTGCCATTGCCTTTCGTTTGTCTTCGCTTGTTTGTCCAACAAGTGAAATAGACATTAATCTCGCTACTGAACAAACCGCGGTAGGACGGTCATGCCATAAATCGTCTATCGGGTTGGTTGAAATAGCAGATAGCGAGAATTGGCTAGCCAACTTATCTTGAGCCGCACTCAACCAAGCACTTGTATGCATTCGTGGATCGAAAGCTACGTTACTTTGTGCATCGAGGTTTTGACTGATCCAATCTAACGCAGGCTCTTCGATAAGGTGGCGGTATTCAAAGACACTATCAGGTACTTCGCTGCGCACTTGAACCGTGTAGCGGCCATCAATAAAAATAGCGGCTTTAGTCGGGGTGATGACAGCACAACCCGCGGAACCCGTAAAACCGGTCAACCAATGCAATCGTTCGTTATGAGCAGGGATGTATTCCCCAAGATATTCATCCTCATGAGGAATGATGATGGCGTCATAGTTGTGTTCGGAGAGCCAGTTTCTTAGTGCTTGAACACGCTCAGAAGTAGATTGATGCATCAAAAATGTTCCTTATTAGTTTGTGCGGCATAAGCCAATACGACTTTTAGGTGGTTACTTTTCTAGTTTGTTCCGGTAATTCTTAGGTTGTTAGCGCTATTCTTAGGTTGTTAGCGCTATTCTTAGGTTGTTACAAAATAGGCAACAAAGATTAGTAAGCTACTCTTTTTAGGCAAATGCTGCAATCGTTCACAGCGTGCAATTTATCTAAGTAAACGAGTCTTTTCTTTTATGATATTCGTCAACCACATCAATGCAGGGTCATTTTCTCTGTCTTTATGCCAAAAAAGAGTATAGGCCATTGCGGGAAATTCAAGAGGTAGAGGCAGTTCAACGAGATCGAGCTGTTTCGCAATCAGAGAGGTAAAGTGGCTAGGTGCAGTAAAGACAAAATCAGTATAAGTACATAAACTCGCGGCACTATTAAAGTCAGGCACGGTGATGGCAATATCTCGCTCTTTTCCAAGATCAGCAAGACGATAATCAAGCAGCCATCGATCATTGCCATCACAGCGGACTTGAACATGACGCAATGCTAGATAGTTATCGATACCCCATGGGCTAGTCAATACGGGGTGATCTTTACGTACTACACACATCTGAACGTCTTGATAGATTTCTAGCTCGGCAATGTCGCTAGGTGGTAGCATCGTCAACTTCGCATCATTAATGTCGATATCTTTACCGGTAATACCAATATCCAATTCGCCCAGTTGAAGCCGCTTAAACGTCTGATCGTCCCACGAGTGTGTCGAGATATTGAGATTCGGCCCTTGTTGAAAAACAATAGGCATGAAGTGCGGTAAAATTAACGGATAGACACTTTCCACAGCAGCAATATGAAATCGATATTCGCTGGTATTCGGACAGAAATCGAGAGGTTGTGTGATGCTTTCCAGTTGATGGATGAGGTTTTCCAAGCGTGGCTTTAAGTATTGGCTTTTTGCTGTCGGTCTTAAGCCGTGTGAGGTTCGAACAAATAAAGGGTCCTCGAATTGCTCGCGAAGCTTGGATAGTGATTTACTGACTGCGGACTGACTGAGACACAATCTTTGTGCAGCCCGAGTGACGCTGCGCTCTTCAATTAAGATATTTAGGCAAACCAATAGGTTTAGGTCTATGCGGGCTAACGCTTCAATCGACAATGTGATTTTCCATTTGGGAATATTAGGTATGAGTATATACCATTAAGACGAATAACATGAATGCGATACACTCTCGCCAATTCAATAATATGATCGGTATATACAGTGAATACGTCTCAACTCGATACGCCTAAAAGATTACAAATGGCACTACTGACAATGCTAGTGCTGTTTAGCCCATTGGGGATCGATATCTATCTTCCAGCATTTCCTCTTATGGCGGAAACGTTTCACGTGGAACCGACTCGAATTCAGGACACAATCACATGGTTTTTGTTTGCTATGGGAGTGGGGCAACTCTTTGCTGGCCCCTTAGCAGATAAACACGGGCGTCGAACAGTTGCATTAGTCGGTGTCAGTATCTACGGTTTGAGTGCTTGCTTGGCGTGGGCCGCACAAACCATTGAGTGGATGCTACTAGCAAGGCTACTACAAGGCTTGGGCGCATGTGCGACCGCAGTAGCTGCTTTTGCAACTGTTCGCGATCTGTTTGGGGCAGAAAAAAGTGGGAGAATGATCAGTTACCTAAACGGTGCGATCTGTTTTATTCCTGCGCTTGCCCCAATTTTTGGTAGCTGGCTAACACAGCAGTTTGGCTGGCGATCCAATTTCTCTTTCATGGCTATCTTTGCGTTAGTGGTTGGAGTTGCTCTCTTTTTATATCAAAAAGAGACAAACCCAAGAAAAGCCACAGAAGCGGTATTCAAACCGAGCCGATATGCTCAAGTGTTGAAAAACCCAATGTTCGTTTTTCATGCCTCACTTTGTATGCTCGCGATGGCAGTGATACTTGCTTATGTCACTTCGGCTCCTGGTGTGCTGATGGAAAGGTATGGCTTATCGATGGATGAGTTTACTTTTTGGTTTGGGGTGAATGCTGTCGTTAACATTATCGCGTGCATGACAGCGCCGAAGTGTATGGAAAAACTGGGCACGAGAATGACGATCGTCATTGGTGTTGTGATGCTCAACACTGCCGGTGTCATGATGCTAGCAATGCAAAGTCAGCAAACGCCATTCGCTTTTATGTTACCTATCTTCGTTTCGTCCGCCGGCTTTGCGTGGGTACTAGGCGCAGCAGCGGGTAAAGCGTTGGCGCCGTTTGGTGACAAAGCCGGAACAGCAGCGGCTTTATTGGGTCTGTTTCAAATGAGTGGATCTGGCCTCGTAGTCGGTATTATGCAGAGATTATCACTCGAACCAGAAATGCTAATCACCTTACTTCTTTGGCTTACTGCGCCGAGCTTAATCGTGCTGTGTTCGAAGGTAGGCCATAAATGGCATGAGGTAAGGTTATCAGCCGAACATAGTTAATATGATGTGTTATTAGTGTCAAAACAGGTGTATATTTAACCTCTTACGATTAATACATATTATGCACTGGATAACCAATAATAATGTCGATGACAACTTACGAGATGGCCCGAGTTCTTGAACAGTTAGAAGATGCACCAGAAAAAATCATGTTTGGTAAAATTCTTAACGAGATGGGAAACCAAAGTGGTGAGCGTATTCGTAGTGCGGCTAAGCAGGTTCCTATCGATGTACTAAAAGATATCGTTTTTCAATTTCAACAGGTTATAGAGTCAAGAAAAGGCGAGCAGGTAGAAACGTTAGCCAAGCAGCTAGCCGAGCAAGGCATTTCCGCTGAAGAATTAAAAGCGTATTTAGCTCGTTAATCGCATTGTTCCGTTAATGGATTCATCGAAATGGCCTCACTTTTTAGTGAGGCCATTTTTAATGCTATAGAATATCTCGAACATCGTACAACAGATAACGGGCCGTTACGGATTCACATTGCGATTAATGGGGTTTTGCAGAGAAATCAGTGTCTCTGTAGACTGAACTTCATCAATGGCTTGTAGCTTGTCGATCAGAACATACTGCAGCTCTTCAATAGACTTACACATAAGCTTGACAAAAATGTTGTAGGCGCCAGTCGTGTAATAAGCTTCGACAACTTCTTCAAGTGCATTGAGCTTAGCAATCGCAGAATGATAATCTCTTGCCGCATTCAAGTTTATTCCAATAAAACAGCAAACGTCATAGCCGAGTTTCTTGGTGTTAACGATCACCTCTGTTCCTTGAATAATATCGGCTGACTTCATCTTTTCAATTCTAACGTGAATCGTGGCAGGGCTGACATCGAAGCTTTTCGCCATTTCAGCGTAAGGTTTACGAGCGTCTTCCATCAAAGTTTTGAGTATGGCCCGGTCTAGGTCATCGAGCTTAGCTTGTTGCATTTAATCACCGCGATTGTGAGGAACAAAAGAGAAACGCACTTAGTATATTTTATCAACAGCGATGTTACTATTATCAATTGATTGCATTCCTTGTTCCATGCTGATGCTCGATTTTCATCTTTCCCCGAGTCATGACTTTGTTTCATTATTTAGCCGGGTGGTCTGATATTGCCATGACATCAAAATGCAGCTTGGAATCGATCTAAATTATGACTAATGCAATGGTCATAGAAACCCAAGAAAGCGCCGAGAAAAACAGGTAGACTTCTGCCGTTCATTATATTGTATTTACTGACTGACATCTGGAGCCAACTTTGCAGTTACAACTGATTTGCGAAGACGCATCACAACAAGATAACTTAGATGGCTTAGCCAAGCGCTGGAGGCTGAAACACGATAACTCGAGTATGTTTGCGTTGGTGCTAACCGATGAGCATTTAGAATTACGCAAATTAGACGAACCCAAACTGGGGGCCATTTTTGTCGACCTCGTTGGTGGTGCCGTTGGTCATCGTCGTAAGTTTGGTGGTGGAAAAGGACAAGCAATAGCCAAAGCCGCAGGGCTTAATAAAGGAGCGACCCCCACGGTTCTTGATGCAACGGCGGGGTTAGGGCGCGATGCCTTTGTGTTAGCGTCTTTAGGCTGCCAGGTTCAAATGGTCGAACGTCACCCGGTTGTTGCAGCACTACTTGATGATGGGCTCTCGAGAGCAAAACAAGACAGTGAGATTGGACATTGGGTAACAGAAAGAATGTCACTCATACATGCCTCTAGTCACGATGCTTTAACATCACTAATTGAAGACAAAAGCTTTGTTCAACCTGATATCGTGTATCTTGATCCTATGTATCCACATCCAGAGAATAAGAAAAAATCGGCACTTGTTAAAAAAGAGATGCGTGTTTTTCAGTCGCTAGTCGGGGCTGACAATGATGCCGATGATTTATTAACTCCCGCTTTGGCGCTTGCCACTAAGCGAGTGGTGGTAAAACGCCCTGATTATGCTCCATGGCTAGGTGACAGAAAACCCGCTATGGCGATAGAAACCAAGAAGAACCGCTTTGATGTTTATGTAAAGGCATCGATGAGTTAATACAGTAAGTGACTAAAGAAATCAGTGACTAAAAATAACAAGCATAAAAGCCGTTACGACACGTTACTCAATAAAAACGCTCACTAAATGAGTGAGCGCTTTAAGTTTCTGGTTTTTAGATAAGACTTTAGGCACGGCTTTTAGATAAAGTCTTCAAGAGAGTAACGACTCCGTATTTCCCCAGGCAACCAGTATGGATCTAAGCCTGTTGTTCAACCCGCTTTTTTACCCATGTTTCATTGACCCACAGTGAAAGCAAAATAATCAGTCCACCAATAGATAAACTCACAAGGTCTACATCTCGATTCCAAATGACAATGTTTACTATAAGCCCAGCTGGGACAAGGAGGTTATTCATCACGGCGAGAGCGCCGGCATTCACAAGGCATGCCCCTTTATTCCATAGAAAGTAGCCGGCACCAGAAGCGATCACACCCAGATAAATCAAAACGCCCCACTGCAATGAGGTGGTAGGCAAATTATCGATATTGCCCATCAGAGCAAATGCGATGGTCGCAACACACAGGGCACCAAAATAAAAATAGCCAAAAATAGAATGGTGAGGTAGCTCTGTGGCTTCTTGCTCCATTACATACTTATAGCTGACTTGTCCGATCGCAAAGCAAAGGTTAGCACCTTGAACCACTAAGAATCCGAGTAAAAAGTTGTCATTTACGCCCGAAAATTTAATGAAAGCAGCCCCAGATACCGCTATTGCTGCGGTGACTAAGTACCAGGGCGAAAAACGTTGTTTAAGCAGGTCATAAATCAGCGTCACATAGATGGGGGTGAAAACGGTGAACAACAGGACTTCAGGAACAGAAAGCAACAAGAACGATTGGTAATAGAAGCAGTACATAAGACCAAGTTGTATGCCCCCAATACACATCAGTTTCAATTTCAATGTATTAGCGACACCCCGGAACTGGGTAAAAGGAATAAACACAAGGCTTGCTAAAGCAACGCGTATCCAGACTGAGAACCAAGAATCAACCTGACCGGCCAGATAAACACCGATCAAACTAAACGAAAATGCCCAAAGTAGGGTAACGGCAGAAAGATAAAACATAAATAAGATTCATTATCAAAAAGATAGCTGCAGTTTACCCTAATTGGTATTGGTTATAAATAGAACGTTCTACCCCGCTAATATCGCTTAATCGGTCAGCGGCACAACCAGCATATCGACGGGAGAGCTATTGATAAGCTGGCGAGTCGATGAGAGTAACTTACTCCAGAAGTCTTGGTGGTGCCCGCACACGACCAAATCAAAGTTGTGTTCATTGATGGTGTCGCATAGCTCATTACTGAGATCCCCACTTCCAATTAAGGTGTGTTTAATTGGGTATTGAGCATGATCCGCTAATTCTTGTAATTGCGCTTGAGACGATTCCATTGCTTGATGCTGTGTTTCGGCAAGATTGATGTCGATAAGACCGGTATAAAGCTCCGCATAGTTTACATCGATATGAATAAAAGAAAGCTTAGCGTTCAGAGGTTTGGCGAGTGCAGCGGCCTTATCAACCAGTAATTTGCTGTCTTCAGAAAGGTCGACTGCGACTAAGATATGTTGATAGCTCATTTGGATCTCTCCTATTTTATTGGGATAGGATTACTCTAGCATCAGTGAATAAGGATTATTGCTGTTGTGATCTCATATCCACATTGAGTAATGAACATGTTATTGTTTGATTAATAGATTTAGTCAATGCAGTTAGATAGTTGAAATAGGGGAAAAAAATGTTACCAAAAGCCATGGTTGAGCAATTGAATGAGCAAATAAACCTAGAATTTTTCTCATCCAACCTATACTTACAAATGAGTGCTTGGTGTGAAGACAAAGGATTTGAAGGTGCGGCTGAGTTTTTACGAGGTCATGCCGTTGAAGAAATGCAGCATATGCAGCGTCTTTTTACTTACGTAAGTGAGACGGGTGCAATGCCGATACTTGGTGTCATTGAAGCGCCACAACATGAATTTGAAAGTTTAGGTGCCGTGTTTCGTTTGACTTATGAACATGAGCAAATGATCACTGAAAAAATCAATAAACTTGCTCATGTGGCCTTCACTAATCAAGACTACTCAACGTTTAACTTCTTGCAGTGGTACGTTGCTGAACAGCACGAGGAAGAGAAGTTGTTTAAAGGGATATTAGATAAGCTAGAGTTAGTGGGTGAAGATGGTAAGGCACTGTTCTTTATCGACAAAGATCTAGCTGTACTAGCTAAAGAAGGTTCATCTTCTATTATGGATGCTGTTGCTGAGTAACATCAGCAAAAAGACAATTCACTGAGTCGTCTTTTCTTTTCAAGCATTGATAGAAGATGTAGGGAGGAGAAGATGATCAGTGGAGACACGATTTTATTAGCGTTGCTATTAGTGACCGGGCTCAATGTGGTTCGATACTTAACGGCGCTGCGTTCATTAATCTATATTATGCGAGAAGCTCATCCCTTGCTTTATCAGCAAGTAGATGGTGGTGGGTTTTTTACCACCCATGGTAATATGACCAAGCAAGTTCGCCTTTATAGCTACTTAAAAACCAAAGAGTATCATCATCATCATGACCCAGTGTTTACTGGCAAATGTGACCGAGTAAGAGAGCTCTTTATTCTTTCTTGTGGTTTATTGAGTGTGACGCTGCTGATCGCTTTTATGGTTTGATTCGTTATTGAATCAATCAAGACTTCAAATTGGCATTCCGTTTATTTGGAGTTAGAATACGATACCATCGTAAGGATGTGCTTTTGCACATCCTTTTTTATTTGTCGAGCCATTACAGAAGAGCAATAACATGAGTAACCAATTTGATGTCGTTATTATTGGCGCGGGCGCAGCGGGATTAATGTGTGCTGCTGAAGCGGGCAAGAGAGGACGAACGGTTCTATTGGTTGACCATGCAAAAAAGCCAGGTCGAAAAATTCTGATTTCGGGTGGTGGTCGCTGTAACTTTACCAACTATGATGTTTCCGCTAATAACTTCTTGTGTAAAAATCCACACTTCGTTAAGTCGGCGCTTTCCCAATATACCAACTGGGATTTCATTTCCTTGGTCAGCAAACATGGGATTGAGTTTGAGGAGCGTGAGCACGGGCAGCTGTTTTGTGTCGATTCCGCCAAACAAATTGTTCGCATGTTACTCGATGAGTGCCAGCTCGATAGTGTCACTCAGCGTTACCAAGCCAACATCACTCGTGTTGAACAAAATGAAACGGGCTTCACCCTTGATATCGATAGTGATGTGATTGAATGTCAGTCATTAGTGGTGGCAACAGGGGGGCTATCGATGCCCAAATTAGGTGCAACCCCATACGGCTATAAGATTGCTGAACAGTTCGGTTTACCCGTGATACCTACAACCGCAGGCCTTGTTCCATTTACCCTGCACAATAAAGACAAAGATGATTTGGCCGGCCTATCGGGTGTTGCTCTTCCTACCGAGGTGACCACGCAAGATGGCACACTCTTTAAAGAGGCGTTACTCTTCACTCATCGTGGATTGTCTGGCCCATCGATACTGCAAGTGTCATCATTTTGGAAACCAGGACAAAGCGTGTCGATTAACTTAATCCCTAATGATGATGTCGAACTGTTACTCATCGAATCGAGAGAAAAACACCCGAATCAAAGCTTGAAGAACACCTTAGCAAAGGTCCTTCCTAAGCGGTTAGTTGAAGTGCTTATTGAGCGTAAAGAGTTCATTGATAAGCCTTTAAAGCAGTTGACCCCTAAAGAACAGGAAGCGATTGTTTCCTTGCTCGAAAATTGGAAAGTTGCACCCAATGGTACCGAGGGGTATAGAACGGCTGAAGTGACTTTGGGCGGTGTCGATACTGATTGTGTATCATCGAAAACCATGGAGTGTAAGAGCGTTTCAGGGCTCTATTTTATTGGCGAAGTGATGGATGTTTCGGGTTGGCTTGGTGGATACAATTTCCAGTGGGCTTGGTCAAGCGGTTTTGTCGCAGGGCAATGGGTTTAGTGAATTAAAACAACCTAGACTCCCCCATGTTCTGGGGGAGGTCAGTAGACCGTCGCTAATATTGCGGCCATGACTCATTAATCCCATTTAATTCAATCTATCAGCGAGTTAGCTCATCAGTCCATCAGCAGGACGGGTAAACAGCTCAACGAGATCCCTTTGGTTTTCAGGCTCATTAGGATTGAGTGGTTTTCTAAGGTGGAAACCTTGGCCTATGGTGCAACCTAGAGCTAAAAGCTGATCTTGCTGCTGCTGATTTTCAATGCCTTCTGCAATCACCTTGAGAGACAAGCTCTTTGCCATGGCAATGATTGCGCTAACAATAGCAACACTGTCTTCATCGCCCGGTATGTCATTAATAAATGATCGGTCGACCTTAATTTTGTCGATGGGTAATCCCTTCAGATAAGACAGTGATGAGTACCCGGTACCAAAGTCATCGAGAGAAACCTCAACGCCCAATGCTTTCAGTTGATTTAAATCGTGAGTCGCGAGGGCAAGATCACGCATTAAGAATCCTTCAGTGATTTCCACTTCAAGGTGATGGGCTGGAAACTGAGTGCTTTCCAAAATAGCCTGGAGGGTGTTTGAAAAGTGAGGCTGTTGTAGCTGATTCGCGGACACATTTACCGCAATCTTTGAAAATTGGTAGCCGTTATCCAGCCACTGCTTGCCTTGCTTACACGCGGTTTCTATTACCCATGTTCCAAGCTCATTAATCAACCCTGTTTTTTCCGCAATAGGTATGAATTGATCTGGAGAAATAGTACCTAAGGCGGGATTGTGCCAACGCAATAGTGCTTCTAGGCCACTGATGCGACCCGTGGTTAAATCAAACTGAGGCTGATAAACCAAATGAAACTCATCATTCTTAATGGCTTGATGAAGTGCAGAGTGGAAGCGAACATGAGATTTGGATTGATCGGTTAATTCAGGTGAATAAAAAGCGTACCCATTTCGTCCATTTTTCTTAGCAAGGTACATCGCGGTATCCGCATTTTTTAGCAATGTATCTGTATCCGTTCCATCTTGAGGGTATCGAGAAACCCCAATACTGGTGGATAAGTGCAACGGTTGGCTGTCGTTAGGATAAAAAGGCGCGCTAAATAGCCCCAACGCACTGCTGATCATGCTAATTAAATAATCAGGGTCGTTAAGGTCATCAATCACGATCACAAACTCATCCCCGCCAATTCTTGCGATATGATGGGATCGTAAGGTTGAAGCTTTGAGCCGATCTGCCAGTTCAATGAGTACTTGATCGCCCGTGTAGTGGCCTAGGCTGTCATTGATGTGCTTAAAATGATCTATGTCGAGAAACAGTGTTGCGAAAGGTTTATCGGTTTTGATGTGCTCTGCTAACAGTTGGATAAGGTGCGTTCTATTAGGTAAATCGGTGAGCGGATCATAAAACGCCATTTTACGAAGCTTTTGTTCATGTGCTTTTCGGGTCGTAATGTCCTCAAAGACACATAAGTAATTGAGCGCTTGATTATTTTTATCCAGAACAGCGGTGATGGTCGACTTTTGAGGGTATATCGTTCCGTCTTTACGCATGTTCGAGAGCTCACCTTTCCATTGCCCTGTGTTTTCTAAGCTTTGCCACATTTGTTTATAGAAAGCCGCATCCTGTAATCCTGATTTCAATAATCTTGGATTTCTTCCTCGAACTTCATCGGGGTGGTAGCCAGTGATGTCTGAAAATGCTTTGTTGACTTCAATAAGGTTACCGAGGTGATCGGTGACCATCATACCTTCATACGAGTTATTAAATATTTTCGCGGTGACTTTCAGTTGATTCTCTACGGTCTTACGTCGAGTCACATTACGAGTCATACCCAGAACCCCAAGTAATTCCCCTTGGCGATCTTTAACCGGTGACTTTATGGTTTCTAACCAAATATTCTCGTTATTTTCATCGGTGCTCGAGCACTCTTCGACAATGTATTGACTATCATTGTCGACAACATGCTGATCAGCGCGGACAAACTTATTGGCTATTTCCTCATCAAACAAAGCGTGATCTTTGGAGCCAATAATCGTTTCTGAAGTGTAACCCCAGGCGCGTTCAACCGCGCTATTACAAACCACATACTCACCGCGGTTGTTCTTTATCCAGACATGATCATCTAAACCGTCAATAAACTCTTGTAACGATGGTAGTTGCTTTCCATGTTGATATTGCAAGCTGGCTAAATCAAAACTGATTTTACCCGATACCATTGAGAGCCAAGAGGTGAAGGCGTCTGATTGAGTGGCGCTATTAGTTTTGTGGCCACTCTCGGTTTTATTAGCACTTTCAGTTTCATTAGTACTTTCGGTTTCGGTTGTACTGCTGGTTAAAGCGGAGGTGATAAAGCCAAATAAGGTGCCGTTTGGATACCAAATTGGGGAGATCCAATAGGGTTGTTGACCACTGAAGTCTATTTGACTTTCTGTGTCTGGGTAATGGGCATTACTGTGCATTTCATCCAGTCGTCGAAGATGAAAGTTTGGGCTCTCAGTTTGAGTCTTAAGTACGAAGCTTGGTGTGCCACTTTCATCAAAAAGCGGTCGCCATTCGCGTTCTGCCGAATATCGGTATATCTGGTGTTTACTTTGAAACTTATGACTTAGTTGCTCGATAAGAGCTTGCCACTGCTTTAAGTGTAATGGGGGTAAGGCAATGCGAAACATAATAACTCTCAAGTGTTTATCATTTTTTCTCGACTCAAATGGAATTTATTATTGTAGATATGAGCGAGAGTATTCGACCTATTGTACCACTATTGATGAATATATAACCTGTGCTTATTTGATGTACGAACTTGGATTGGGTCAAGCTTAGGTGATTCTAGACGGTAAACTTATCGGGGAAAGGCACGCTGAGTATCAGATTTTGACCTATATTAAATGAAGATAAATGTCGTTTAAGGAGTGACTTCATGAGTCAACACGCATTGATTTCTCGTATTAATGAACTTCCTCGCATTGAAAGTGTACTGCAAGAATTGCTCGACATGGTCAACCGAGAAACCATTGATTTCGGAGAGCTATCCCGAAAAATGTCGATGGATCAAGTCCTCAGTGCTCGAGTTCTAAGGATGGCAAATTCAGCGCATTTTGGCGGTGTGAAGGGGGTGTCGACCATTAATGATGCCATCGTCCGCGTCGGTGCTGGTGCCATTCGAACGCTTATTTCCTCTTCTATTCTCTCGTCCACTTTTCCTAAGTTAGAAACGTTGAATCTGAAAGATTATTGGGCAAACACCTTTGAGGTGTCGATTATTGCTAGCACGATTGCAAAAACCGTCAAATTGGATGCCAATGAAACCTTTACCACCGGAGTTCTACACAATATTGGTGAGTTGATGATCCACTCTCTTGTCCCTGAACAAGCCATCGAAATAACCGCTAGGGTCGAGTCGGGGGAAAGTATCGTTAAAGTACAGCAAGAAGTACTGGGTACTGATTCCCAGCAATTAGGTGCAGAGCTCGCAAAAGCGTGGCAGTTTCCGTCAGAAATGATTGATGCCATCGCTAATGTCAATCAACCAGGAAAAGCCGTGGAGTCGAAGAAACTTGCGTGTGTCCTTTATCTTGCTCGCGATATCCACTTCAAATGGGATTCAATGCTAGGGGCGGATGAAAAACAAACGTATCTTACTCACCATCCTGTCGCGAAAGCCTTATCAATCGATTCCAGCATGATTGATAAGGTCGATGCCGTGCGTGGTCAAGGCAGTGAAATGGCGTACCAGATGTTTTAGTGACAATCGAGTCTATGTCTAAAGGCACGGTTAGAGCATATCGGGTTGATCAGACCTGGGGGGCCTTTTTCCATTTCACCTGTTGAATGACCAAACCTGTAATAATAAGGACAAGCCCGATCAGTGTTGCAGGGTGAATGTCTTCACCAATGATGGTGGCAAGCAGCATCAGAGAAATGAAAGGTGAAGCAAAAATAAGATTGCTGATTCGGGCGGTATTTTGCGTCAGCTTCAGTGCGCTTAGCCAAAGCACAAACGTAATGCCCATTTCAAACAGCCCGACATAGGTTACCGCTAGCCAACCTTGAGTCGTAATCGCATCCCAGTTTTCACCCTCATAAATACTTAAGCCCATTGCGAAAGGAATCGCGACGAGAAAACCAAGCAGCACGCCAATGACTGGATCGGCTTTATTTTTGGCGTTGAGAATCCAATACCCTGCCCAGAGAAGAGTAGAGAGCAAAGCTAATGAAACCCCAAGCGGGCTTTCAAAATTTAAGCCTAAGAGGTCGCCTTTGGTAGCGATAACAATGACGCCCAGATAACTAAACCCACAAGCAATCCAATCTTTGGCACGAATTTTTTGGCCTAAGAATACGGCGGCCATTAAAGTCAGCGTAATGGCCCAACTGTAGTTGATCGCCTGGGCTTGTGAGGCAGGGAGAAGATCGTACGCTTTAAATAAGATCAGGTAGTAAGCGAGCGGATTAATGAGCCCAAGTAATAAGTAATACCATGGGTTTGAGATAAACGTGGTTGAAAGTTGACCGAGCTTGCCTTGATAACTACAGATACCCACGAGCGCAATGGCTGAGACAACGCTGGCTACGGTTAACATTTGGATCGGGGTAAACTCGGCCAAAGTTAGCTTAAAGGCCGTAGCGACCGTTGACCAGAGTAAAACAGCGGCTAGACCAAAACCCAGTGCGCGACGTTCGTTCATAGATTACTCAATGTGATGGTGAATGATTTATAGGGGCGTTCGATATAAATACTTTCAATGGTTTAGGTGCCTAGTCTAACGGGGGATTGGAATAGCAACAAACTGGACATTTATCCAGTATGGAAATACCATAAACTTCATCGTTAGAAATGAGTTAATGCCTTTATGCAATGGATTCTTGAACATCAAACACTAGTCACCAGCTCGATAGCGAGCGCCGTTGTGGCGGGGCTGGCCGCGGGTTGGTGGGTTAAACAAAAGATGCAATTGACGGCTCAGCGCCTAGAGCAGCAGCTTGTCTCAAACGAGCAGCTTCATCTTGCCCAGAAAGAGCAATTGAACAGCGCGTTAAGACAGGCGCAAAAAGAGCTGGATGAGCTTGATGTTGCCAGAGACCAGTCGGCTCATGAACTCAAACAGTCGCATGGAAAACTGATGGCGGTATTGGAAAAGCTGCGCCATTTCGACGCAGTCAAACAAGAGCGTCAGCAATTTTCCCAGCAGTTACTGGAAGTGCGTGAGGCTAAATCGCAGCTAGAAGCCCAGTTGCGAGAGCAAGAAGCTCGCCATGAACAGCAACATATTGCCAATGCAGAAAAGCTGCAAATCCTGGAGCAAGCAGAAGAGCGATTAAAGCAGCAGTTTGAGCATTTGGCCAATCAACTGTTTGAAGCTAAAACCGCTAAAGTTGACGAGCAAAACAAACAAAGTCTCCAAGGGCTACTTTCTCCATTGAAAGAGCAGTTGGAAGGGTTTAAAAAACAGGTAAATGACAGCTTTAGCCAAGAAGCAAAAGAGCGCCACACCCTAGTACATGAACTAAAAAGCCTACAACGACTCAACGAACAAATGACTCGAGAAGCCGTTAACCTGACTCAAGCACTAAAAGGTGATAACAAACAGCAAGGTAACTGGGGTGAAGTGGTCCTTGCGCGAGTGCTGGCGGAATCAGGTTTGCGTGAAGGGCATGAATATGAAACGCAAGTGAATTTGCAAAACGAAGCGGGCAAGCGTTTTCAGCCCGATGTGATTGTTCACTTACCCCATGAGAAACAGGTCGTGGTCGATTCAAAAATGGCCCTGGTGGCGTTTGAGCGTTATTTTAATGCGGACAACGACCAAGATAAAGCGCAAGCGTTAAGTAACCACTTACTTGCCCTTCGCGCGCATATAAAAGGGCTCAGTCAAAAAGACTATCATCAGCTCAAAGGCATACAGAGCCTAGACTACGTATTGATGTTCATCCCCGTTGAGCCTGCGTTTCAAATCGCAATTCAAGCGGATCCTAATCTGGTGAAAGACGCGATGGAGCAGAATATTATCATCGTCAGTCCAACGACTTTGCTGGTGGCGCTACGCACCATTGATAACTTATGGCGCAACGATCGTCAGACTCAAAACTCGCAATTGATCGCAGAAAGAGCCAGTAAGCTCTACGATAAGTTACGTCTATTTGTTGATGACATGGAAGGGTTAGGGGGCGCGTTAGACAAAGCCAATCAGAGCTATCAAGGAGCGATGAACAAACTCGCAACGGGTCGAGGTAACGTGATTAGGCAGGCAGAGAGCTTTAAGTCACTCGGTGTTGAGGTTAAAAAACCAATCTCTAGTAACTTGGTTGAAGTCGCACAAAATGATTCCTTAGTAGAAAGACATCCGCTAGAGGATAAAGTAAACTAATCGGCCGCGGTGCTCGATTTAACAGCACTGTAGAAGAGGAATGACAATGACGGACATCAGCGTGCAATCAAATACAGCTTTAGAATCAAATAACTCATCACAAGACACAGAAACAACGCATTTTGGCTTTGAAACCGTGGCAAAAGAAGAAAAAGTGGCAAAAGTAGCTGAAGTTTTTCACTCTGTTGCTGCGAAGTACGACATTATGAACGACCTAATGTCCGGTGGCGTTCATCGCTTGTGGAAACGCTTTACGATTGATTGCAGTGGTGTACGACCTGGTCAACGTATTCTTGATTTGGGTGGGGGTACCGGCGATTTAACGGCAAAATTTTCGCGAATTGTGGGCGACAAGGGCCATGTCATCTTAGCAGACATCAATAACTCGATGCTCAATGTTGGTCGTGATAAGTTGCGCGATAGTGGCATCGTTGGCAATGTTCACTACGTGCAAGCCAACGCTGAAGAACTGCCTTTCCCGGATGATTATTTTGATTGCATTACCATCAGTTTTTGCCTTCGTAACGTGACGGACAAAGATAAAGCGCTGCGTTCCATGTTTCGAGTATTAAAACCGGGTGGTCGTTTGTTGGTGTTAGAGTTTTCTAAGCCCGTTCTTGAGCCATTATCTAAGGTTTATGATGCCTATTCATTTCATCTATTGCCGAAGATGGGTGAGCTTATTGCTAACGATGCAGACAGCTATCGTTACCTTGCTGAATCGATACGAATGCACCCAGATCAAGAGACACTGCAAGGGATGATGGAAAGCGCAGGGTTTGAGAAAACCAATTACTACAATTTAACCGGTGGTATTGTTGCATTACACCGCGGCTATAAGTTTTAACTCTGACGGTTAAAGCGGACATTTTAAAGGACACTTATGCCATTTGATCCCTTAGTCACCGCGGTGGTGGAAACTTCTCTCAACCGATTGATTCAAGATGATCCTGAGCTTGAAAGGCGTTTACTGCGCTTAAAAGGTCAGGTCATTCAAGTGCATCTAAAAGAGCTGGGTAAAACATTAACCTTTATTTTTAGTCAGCAGATTGATGTGTTGGCGGATTATGAAGGCGAGCCAGATTGCTATTTATCGTTAAATCTTTCGGTATTGCCTGAGCTACGAGAACAGACCAATATTACGGATCTTATTAAACAAGATAAGCTTAATTTACGCGGTGATGTGCAATTGGCTCAAAAATTTGCGCAGCTGATGAAAGATTGCAAGCCTGACATCGAAGAGTGGTTGTCGCGTATCACTGGTGATGTTGTGGCGCACAGTGTGGTGCAGGGCACCAAAAACCTCTCAAGTTTTATTCAGCAGAAAGCCACTCAGCAGCAATCTCATTTTGCTCAAGTTCTGACTGAAGAATGGCGCGTGGCTCCACCGCCATTAGAAGTGGCGTATTTTTGTGATCAAGTGGATGTGTTGGCCTCTGAGGCTGCACGGGTTGAACAGCAGCTGAACAAGTTGTTGGAGAAAGCATGAAGCCAGCAGAATTAAAGCGTTTATACCGTATTATAAAAGTGCAATTAGAATATGGTCTTGATGAGTTATTGCCAGAGCATGACCTCACCAAAACGCCCTTACTGGCGAGAAAAGCACTGTTTTGGATTAAGAATCAACACCCAGATAAAGAGTTAGGTGAACGTTTAAGATTGGCGCTGCAAGAACTTGGCCCAGTATGGATAAAGTTTGGGCAAATGATGTCAACGCGACGCGATCTGTTTCCTCCGTTTATTGCGGATCAACTTGCGTTATTGCAAGACCAAGTTGCCCCCTTTGATGGTGCGCTGGCAAAGCAGCAAATGGAAGCGTCATTGGGTGGGCCTATCGAAAATTGGTTTACTGATTTTGATATTACTCCACTGGCGTCCGCTTCTATTGCTCAAGTGCATACAGCAAAGTTGAAAGAGTCAGGGCGAGAAATCGTTTTGAAAGTGATTCGCCCAGATATTCATGCCGTGATTGAAGCGGATATCAAGCTCATGTATCGCATGGCTCGGATTGTTGCCAAGGCGCTACCTGATGCCCGCCGTCTAAAGCCGGTTGAAGTGGTCCGCGAGTATGAAAAAACCATCATCGATGAGCTGGACTTACGTCGAGAAGCCGCGAATGCGATTCAACTGCGACGTAACTTCGAAGGCAGCGAGGAGCTCTATGTTCCTGAAGTGATTCCGGAGTTTAGTAGTGAAGGTCTCATGGTCTCTGAGCGAATTTATGGCATCCAGGTGTCTGATATCGAAACACTAAAAGCCAATGGTACCAACATGAAACTGTTGGCCGAACGTGGTGTGAGTGTCTTCTTTACTCAGGTTTTCCGAGACAGCTTCTTCCATGCCGATATGCACCCAGGTAACGTCTTTGTCCAGCATGATCACCCTGAAAATCCACAATGGATAGGGTTAGATTGCGGTATCGTGGGGACACTTAATAGTGAAGACAAGCGATATCTTGCCGAAAATTTACTGGCATTTTTCCATCGAGACTATCGACGTGTGGCAGAATTGCATGTGGATTCAGGTTGGGTTCCACGTGAAACCAATATAGATGAATTTGAATTTGCGATTCGCATTGTATGTGAGCCTATTTTCGCCAAGCCGCTTGGTGAGATCTCTTTTGGTCACGTACTGTTAAACTTATTCAATACCGCACGTCGCTTCGATATGGAAGTGCAGCCTCAACTGGTCTTGTTGCAAAAGACTTTGCTTTATATTGAAGGGCTTGGGCGACAGCTTTATCCTCAATTGGATTTATGGGAAACAGCAAAACCGTTTCTTGAAAAGTGGATGATGCAGCAAGTTGGCCCACAGGCCGTAATTAATGCAGTCAAAGACCGTGCACCATTCTGGGCTGAGAAATTACCAGAATTACCAGAACTGCTTTACGACAGCTTAAAGCAGGGCAAGAACATAAATCAAAAAATGGAAACCTTCTATCAAGGCTATCGTCAGAGTAAACGACAGCAAGCAACAGGGCGGTTTTTATTTGGTATTGGTGCGACATTAATTGTATGCTCATCAATACTATTAAGCAGTGCGTACGAACAACTCTCTTTAGCGAGTGGCCTTGGTGGTTTCACATTTTGGTTGCTAAGTTGGCGAGCTTACCGGCAGTAGGCGGTAGACTCATAATAATTTTGTAGATAATGACCCGAGGTAAATAGAATGGGTGGAATTAGTATTTGGCAGCTTCTTATTATTGCTGTGATTGTTGTATTGCTATTTGGAACGAAGAAACTGCGTGGTATTGGTGGTGATTTAGGTGGCGCTGTGAAGGGCTTCAAAAAAGCCATGAGCGAAGATGAATCAGCAAAGAAAGACGCAGATTTTGAACAAAAAAACATTGAGCAGAACAAAGCAGAATCGGTCAATGCTGACGCTCAAGCTTCGGAAACGAAGAAAGACAAAGAGCAGGTTTAATCAGTGTTTGATATCGGTTTTTGGGAACTGGTATTAATATCGGTCGTTGGTCTTGTCGTGCTTGGCCCTGAGCGTTTACCTCATGCTATTCGCAGTGTTACCAAGTTTATAGGTGCAGCGAAAAGCATGGCAAATAATGTGAAAGATGAGCTGAATCACGAGTTGAAAATTCAAGAGTTACAAGACAACTTGCGAAAGGCTGAAAAGATGGGGATGGAAGATCTGTCTCCAGAGCTCAAATCTTCTGTGGAAGAATTGAAGCAAGCCGCGCAAGATGTTCAACGACCATACGCCAACCATGCTGAACCAGAGAATCCTGATTTAGCGAACGCTGACACCGCAACGAAAGAGCCTATTTCGGCGGAATCGGTGACGGGTGTACAAGATACCACGGCAGATAAAAAAGCCGAATAGTTTCGCATTTGAGGAGCCGCTGATAGGTGGCTCTTTTTCGATCTTTTAATAACTCCACTGTTTTAGCATAGAGGTTCGACATGGCGTCTGTTGAGCAAACTCAACCTTTGATCAGTCATTTATTGGAACTACGAAACCGATTATTGAGAGCTATGCTCGCGATACTGGTTATTTTCTTAGGCCTGATCTATTTTTCCAATCATATCTACGAGTTTGTTTCTGCTCCCTTAGTAGATCGCCTTCCCGAAGGTGCAACCATGATTGCAACCGACGTCGCATCTCCGTTTTTTACGCCTCTGAAGCTAACGCTGATTGCGTCGGTCTTTATCGCCGTTCCGTTTATTTTGTATCAAGTATGGGCATTCGTGGCACCGGGTTTGTACAAGCATGAGCGCCGTTTGGTGATGCCACTGCTGTTTTCAAGCTCGCTACTGTTTTATTGCGGTGTTGCTTTCGCTTACTTTGTGGTGTTCCCTTTAGTCTTTAGTTTCTTCACTGCTATATCACTGGGTGGGGTTGAGTTTGCAACCGACATATCGAGTTATCTCGATTTTGTATTGGCGCTGTTCTTTGCGTTTGGTATCGCGTTTGAGGTGCCAGTTGCCATCATATTATTGTGCTGGACAGGAGCGACAACGCCTCAGTCATTATCGGAAAAGCGCCCGTATATTGTTGTGGGAGCATTCGTTGTTGGTATGATGCTGACCCCACCAGACCTCATTTCACAGACATTACTGGCGATACCAATGTGTCTATTGTTTGAAGTCGGGCTCTTCTTTGCCCGTTTCTATACAAAGAAAGATCGCGATGAGGAACAAAGCGATCAGGCTGAGTCTTAAACTGAAGTCGCTAAACTGGATCTTGAACATTCAGGCTAGGCCCTAAAAATTAGATCTAGATACTCGACATGCGGACGAGATACTAAGCATGCAACGAAGAAGGTTGGCTAATACGCCAACCTTTTTTATCGCTATCACCCAGACACCCCAGCAGGTGCTCCAGGGTTTTAATAAGACTCAGTCTAAATTGAATAGGCGCTTTGCATTGAAAGTGGTGAGCGTGTCTACTTCGCTTATGGTGAGGTCACGAAGAGTGGCCACTCTTTCTGCAATAAGCGATACGTAAGAAGGTTCATTTCGTTTACCGCGATGTGGCACCGGTGCTAGATAGGGACAGTCCGTTTCTAGAATCACGTAATCCATATCAAGGTGAGGTATGACTTTATCCATTCCTCCATTTTTAAAGGTTGAAACCCCACCCAAACCAAGGTGGAAGCCAAGATCATTGATGGCTTTTGCTTCTTCAATAGAACCGCCAAAGCAATGAAATACGCCACGTAATGATCCATCCTGCTCTTTGCGAAGGAGCGTGAGTGTCTCTTCGATGGAATCGCGAGTGTGGATGACGACAGGCAGATCTTTCTCTTTTGCCCAGTTCAGCTGAGTGATAAACGCCATCTCTTGCTCTGCTTTATAGGTTTTGTCCCAGTAAAGGTCGATACCGATTTCACCGACGGCAATAAAATTGTGCTTATCAAACCAAGAGTGAACAGTCGCTAGAGTTTGTTTGACGTTAGCATCGACATAACAGGGGTGTAGCCCCATCATTGAACGACAAACGTCTGGGTAAGTGGCTTCTGTTTTTAGCATCGGCTCAATTGAATCTAGATCGATGTTAGGCAAGAGAATATGAGTAATACCCTGATGTAAGGCTCGTTTGACGACCTCATCTCGGTCACTATCAAACTCAGTGGCGTAAATATGGGCGTGGCTATCGATCATGGTTTTCTCTTCTGATTATGTCATTCTCTATTGTCTCCAGTATACGGCAGTGTGAGCCTTTGGTCATTTTTAGGAATTTTATACATTGATGCTAGCGCCAGTCACAAGGAGTGATATGATTTTGCTTTGCGTTTTCATCAGACAAGGAGAATCGGGTGTCTGTATCTATCCAAGGTCAATTTCCTGGCCGCCGTATGCGCCGTATGCGTAAACATGAGTTTAGCCGTCGTTTAATGGCAGAAAACCAAGTATCTGTGAGTGATTTGATTTACCCAATGTTCATCCTGATGGGAAAAGACCGACGTGAGAGTGTTGAGTCAATGCCTGGGGTTGAACGTCTTTCTATCGACTTGATGCTTGAAGAAGCGCAGTACCTTGCGAACCTTGGTGTACCTGCGATCGCACTTTTTCCAGTGGTGAATCAAGACGCGAAAAGCTTATGTGCGACGGAAGCATATAGCTCCGATGGCCTTGTACAGCGAGCTGTTCGCCTATTGAAAGAGCATATTCCACAGATTGGCGTCATAACTGATGTTGCGTTGGATCCGTTCACAACCCACGGTCAGGATGGCATCATTGATGAAGATGGCTATGTCCTGAATGATGAAACCACAGAAGTATTGATTAAGCAGGCTTTATCGCACGCAGAGTCTGGTGCTGATGTCATTGCCCCGTCAGATATGATGGATGGACGTATCGGTAAAATTCGCGAAGCGTTAGAAGCAGCAGGATATATACACACTCAGATAATGGCGTATTCGGCTAAGTATGCGTCGAGCTATTACGGGCCATTTAGAGACGCTGTGGGTTCTTCATCGAATTTAAAAGGTGGCAATAAAAAGAACTATCAGATGGATCCGGCAAACAGTGACGAAGCGCTGCAAGAAGTGGCGATGGACATTAATGAGGGAGCGGACATGGTGATGGTGAAACCTGGGATGCCTTACCTTGATGTGGTGCGTCGTGTTAAATCAGAACTGCAAGTCCCGACCTTTGCTTATCAGGTGTCAGGAGAATACGCGATGCACAAGGCGGCGATTCAAAATGGTTGGCTAAACGAGCGAGAAACGGTCTTAGAGTCATTGCTGTGCTTTAAACGAGCAGGTGCTGATGGCATTCTCACTTATTTTGCTAAAGACGTAGCGGAGTGGCTGGCGGCAGATAATGCAAAAGCTGCAGAGCACCTTATTCGAGAGTAATACTTGATTGAGTAACCGATTAGGCTAGCATTTGCTGGCCTTTTTTGTGAGCCAATAAAATTAAATGAGAATTTTTATCATTTAGTTCTTGATTATTAAATGAGAATCATTATTATTAACTTTGTCTTAGGGAATGAGAGAAAGTTCATAAGGACATGACGTTACCAGAATCAAATTTGCTGAAGGTGATGGCATTGAACTCGACGAACTTACACGCGTTCTTTTTGACACGACATTGCTCACATTGCTTCCAGTGTAATTTATAGCTTTCTGGTTAAGCTGCGCGGAATACTCTGATTCAGCTTAATCTTGTTTTGCTAGGCGACATCTTTTAGATGTCGCTTTTTTTTGATCAAATTTTAGTGAATAAAATCACATCAACTATCTTTTCCACAGGGGAGGATCGTTATTTGATCGTGGTGGTATTATTGGATCTAATAATAAAGCCAGCAATATCAGTGTTTTGCGATTAATCTTTGCGTTTTTTCTCATGGGTTATTGAAGTCGGTAAATATTATATAAACAGACTTATCCACAATTGTGATTGCTTGGTGCCAAATAATTTATAAAATCATTGCGCTTGGTCGAGGAGTTAAAATGGATCCGTATTACTAGTCATGGCATCCTAAGCAGATCTTATTAAAAGTAATTTTTTGGATACAAAAGACTATGGCTCGCATTCCGGACAATCCACTCATTCTTATTGATGGTTCTTCTTATCTTTATCGTGCATTTCACGCTTATCCTGACTCGATGACCAATGGAGAGATTCCAACGAATGCCATCTATGGTGTCGTGAATATGTTGCGCAGTATGATGCGCCAGTTTTCTTCAGAGCGTATTGCCGTGATCTTCGATGCGAAAGGTAAGACGTTTCGAGACGATATGTATCCAGAATACAAAGCCAATCGACCATCAATGCCTGATGATCTTCGCTGCCAAATCGAGCCATTACACGATGTGATCCGAGCGATGGGGTTACCTCTAATCTCGATCCCTGGCGTAGAAGCCGATGATGTTATCGGTACATTGTCATCTCAAGCGTCAGAAATGGGCATGCCAGTGCTAATCAGTACTGGGGATAAAGATATGGCCCAGCTTGTTAACGAGCATGTCACTTTGATCAATACCATGACCAATGTCGTGATGGATAGAGAAGGTGTGATTGAGAAGTTTGGTATTCCACCGGAACTTATCATCGATTACTTGGCGTTAATGGGCGATAAAGTTGACAATATTCCTGGCGTACCTGGGGTTGGGGATAAGACAGCGACCGCACTATTGCAAGGCATTGGTAGCCTTGAAAAGATTTATGAAAATCTTGATGATATTGCGGCACTTGGGTTCCGTGGTTCGAAAACCATGGCGAAAAAGCTGATTGATAACAAAGAGAATGCAGATATGTCGTATCAGCTTGCGACAATAAAGCTTGATGTGGCGTTGGAAGAGACACCAGAATCGTTGTTGAAATCTACCCCTGATGTCGATGCGTTGATTAAGTTATACGGAAAAATGGTCTTTAAGTCCTGGCTAAATGAGTTACTTGAGGGCGGAACGGGTGTTGTGCAAGCGGACGAAAAATCAGGTGCTGTGCGATCTGTGCCGAGTCAGGAAGTGGAACTCGACAATCCTGCAGTGACCATTGATCGCAGTCGCTATGAAACGATTCTAGATAAAGACACTTTCGCAATATGGTTACAAAAACTGAAAGATGCAGAGCTGTTTGCGTTTGATACCGAAACGGACAGCCTCGATTATATGGTGGCTAACTTAGTCGGCGTGTCATTCGCAACAGAAGAAGGGGTGGCTGCGTATGTGCCCGTCGCCCATGATTACTTAGATGCCCCTGAGCAGCTGGATCGTGATTGGGTGTTAGAGCAGTTAAAGCCGATTCTGGAAGATGATAACCAAGCGAAAGTGGGGCAAAACCTCAAATACGATGCCAGCGTGTTGGCGCGCTACGATATCGATATGAAAGGCATTAAACACGATACAATGCTCGCATCTTACGTACTCAATAGCGTGGGTGGCAAACACGATATGGACAGCTTGGCGCTGCGCTTCTTACAGCACAGCTGCATTTCATTTGAACAGATAGCGGGTAAGGGTAAAAAACAACTTACCTTCAATCAGATTGAGCTTGAAGAGGCGGCGCCGTACGCAGCGGAAGATGCTGATGTGACTTTGCGTTTACACAATCGAATCATGTCACATTTAGACAAAGACGAAAAATTGAAAGCTATCTATGAAGAGATAGAGATACCGCTCGTGCCTGTAATATCTCGCATTGAACGAACGGGGGTTTTCGTTGACGACATGATGCTTGGTGCACAATCCCAAGAGATTGCCGCTCGTCTGGATGAGCTTGAGCAAAAAGCCTACGAAATCGCAGAGCAAGAATTCAACTTAGGCTCACCGAAACAGCTTCAAGCGATCTTATTTGAAAAAATGGGGCTTCCTGTCATTAAGAAGACGCCGTCCGGTGCCCCTTCTACTAATGAAGAAGTATTGCAAGAACTGGCTCTTGATTACCCTTTACCCAAAATCTTGATTGAATATCGCGGCTTAGCAAAACTTAAGTCTACGTATACCGATAAACTACCAAAAATGATTAACGCAGAAACGGGACGCGTACATACGTCTTACCATCAAGCAGTTACGGCGACAGGGCGTTTATCATCAACCGATCCAAACCTACAAAATATCCCAATTCGAAATGAAGAAGGCCGCCGTATTCGCCAAGCGTTTGTTGCACCGCATGGGCATAAGATTCTTGCAGTCGATTACTCTCAAATTGAATTACGCATCATGGCGCATTTATCCGGGGATAAAGCCTTGCTAGAAGCGTTCCAGCAGGGCAAAGATATCCATGCGGCAACTGCTGCTGAGATTATTGGCGTTCCAATTGAGGAAGTGAGCAGTGAACAACGTCGACAAGCTAAAGCCGTTAACTTTGGTCTTATTTATGGTATGAGTGCATTTGGTTTGGCCAAACAACTTGGTATTGCTCGCGGTGAAGCTCAGCGATACATGGACACATACTTTGAACGTTACCCTGGTGTGATGCAATACATGGAAGACACACGCAGCGCTGCTTCTGAGCAAGGTTATGTTGAAACTATCTTTGGGCGACGTTTACACCTCCCAGAAATAAAGTCGCGTAATGGCATGCGTCGTAAGGCCGCAGAACGCGCTGCGATTAATGCTCCTATGCAAGGAACCGCCGCTGACATTATCAAAAAAGCGATGCTCTTGGTTGATGAATGGATCGAGTCTCATGGAGAAGGCCGGGTGAAATTGCTGATGCAAGTGCACGATGAACTGGTTCTTGAAGTAGAAGAGTCGGTATTGAGCGAAATTGAAAGTAAAGTACAGGAATTGATGGAGTCTGCAGCAACGTTAGATGTTCCATTGATCGCTGAAGCTGGCCACGGTGACAACTGGGATCAGGCCCATTAGACACTTTTGGAGTCAATAAGCATTAATAATATGAGCCAGCGCACAAACGCTGGCTTTTTTATGCGAGTAAATAAAGGCTCCACCTAAAAAGATGGGTTGTATGTAAAACAAAACTTACTGAAAAAAAACTACAAAAAAAGTTTTCATTTATGACCAATTGTTGTACATTGTCTGGGTAGGGTACAGAGGTAAGATGTTCTATCTTTCAGACCTTTTGTTTCACGTTATTGGATTAGGCTGATTCAGCCGCCCCAGTCAGCATTTGACTGGGGCGTTTTTTCTTGTGGCAAAGAAAAGATTTTTCTAGATCAGATCTCAGCACCACTTTCTACAATTCCCTCCTTTTAGTCCCTTAATCATTATCTTAACGATGGTTTTTTCTGACTTCCCTGTAATTTTATACCGCTCACATTTTTGTTATTTTACCAAATTAAATAAGCTGTATTTTCCTGCTGTGTTTTTCTGCTGTGGTTTTTTATTTATTTATTAAAATCAGTTTCTTATGGGTTTTGATGGGCGTTGTTTTACTTTCTTTTGGCAACGAATAAGCAGTTGTAAATTACAGAGCGATCGAAGATGCTAATAGCATAATAATAAATACTATTTCTCTCCCGTTGCCCCACCAGGATGGTGGGGATTTTTATGCCTGTCATTGAGAGACACTCAAGCGTCTTACCTAAAGCCACTTAAATGAATGGGTCGCCAAACGATATTGAAGGTAATAAAAAAGCCTTACTCTCGTAAGGCTTAAAAATAGGCATTAACATATCCCTAGCTATTATCTGACTGGTTATCTGGTTCACTATTTTCAGCATCGGTAGTGTCGATGTGTTCTTTATCGGTTACTTCAAATGCTGGGGCGTACCAACTATCGAGCTTGCTACGCAAAATATCGACACCAATGCCTTTTAATGAAGAAAATGCGTCAACGGCGACGTCACCACCGAAGCCTATGGAAGATTCGCGTATTTTTAATACCTGGGCATTTCTCGCGCCGCTTTTTAGCTTATCAGCCTTGGTCAGCAGGACTTGAACAGGAATGCCACTTTCTACCGCCCAAAAGATAAGCTGTTGATCGAGGTCTTTCATCGGGTGACGAATATCCATTAATACCACGAGTCCTTTTAACGATTCGCGTTTTTGTAGGTACTCACCCAGTGATTTTTGCCACTTTTCTTTCAGCTTTAAAGGTACTTGTGCAAAACCGTACCCAGGTAGATCGACAATATGACAGCCTTCATCTACTTCAAATAAGTTGATAAGCTGAGTACGTCCTGGAGTTTTACTGGTTTTAGCTAAACCTCTTTGGTTGGTTAAGCGGTTGAGAGAACTTGATTTACCCGCATTAGAGCGACCGGCAAACGCAATTTCGATCCCTTCGTCTTCTGGTAAATGACGAATATCTGGCGCACTGGTAATAAAATGCGTGTTTTGGTAATGAATTTTTACGCTCACTGTTAACTCCATCTCGACTTTGTGTAGTCGATTGATTACTTTTTTGTGAAATTGTGTAAAATAACTGTGCTCGACATATGATCGCCTATTATACCATGAGTGGCAACACTGAGTGGTACTGGAAGCTTTATAATTATAATGGAATGTCATGAAGAAATTAGCGCTAATCTTGAGTCTTTTAGCCAGCTGCTCTGTATGGGCTCAAGGCAGCATCGAAGCTGGTAAAACCAAATCAATAACCTGCGGCGCCTGTCATGGTGCTGATGGAAACAGCCAACTTACCATGTACCCTAGTTTAGCGGGACAACACGGTAAATACCTAGAGAAGCAGTTGAAAGATCTAAGGTTGGGTATGACCAGTGGTGGTAAACAAGGTCGTATGGACCCTGTGATGAGTGGAATGGCAATGGGCTTGAGCGATCAAGATATTGCTGATTTGTCCGCTTATTATGCCTCACTGCCTATTGCTGCTAAATCAACCCCTGAAAATGTGGTTGAACAGGGTAAGGCCTTGTACGCAGCCGGTGATGCTGAAAGAGGGATTACCGCTTGTATCGCCTGTCACGGCCCTCGTGGTAATGGTACAGAACTTTCTGGTTTCCCGAAAATATCGGGCCAACATGCAGAATACATTAAATCGCAGTTGATGAAGTTCCGTGACGGAACCCGTAACAACGATATGAATGAGATGATGCGTGATATCGCCAAGAAACTAACGGATGATGATATTGATACATTGTCCCAATATGTAGGCGGTTTGCATTAATTAAGCCTCTGTTCGAGCAACGGTTGTAAGAAAAAGCCTTAGCCTTTTGCTAGGGCTTTTTCATATCTAGCGATTGGACAAAACGGCTTTGCATCTGGTTTGGAATTGCTCAATTAACCGATAGGCCTGTAAGAGATTCGCTATGATCGGACAAGATATTTCTGATCAGGCTAAGCTAAGTAATTGAAGATAAAAACGATTGTTTTTTATTGTTCATAAGGGCTAAAAACTTTGAAGCTACGCGGTTGTTTGAACCGATAATCAAGGTAAATTATGTTTATCAGCAAGGAGCTGAATCAGGACACTAGACCAAGGTGGTCTCCAAGGATGCAAGCTAGGAATGCTTGATGGTTGGACGAAGGACAGTAGCGAGCTTGGAGCTGGCTAGATAAGGATGATCGACTGGTTTCAGGATGAGACAAAGAAATGGATCAGGCTAATGGATAGCCCAGAGTCAGGATGTCGAACGGAATAGTAAAATTCATCAGGACGATGAAAAACAAAACTCCGCAGGGAAAGCACCAATAACAAATGGATACTTGAGCACCATCTGAGTGCAGACAAATTTTGCCAAATCTTGGCACTTTGAAGGCGATAGGGAAACCTATCGCTTTTTTATCCTTTTAAAAGCAATTATTTCGCTATTCTGGTGTTTAATTGCACAATTTAACTCCACTCTGATCCCACTTTCTGGTATGTTTCGCATCCCTGTTTGAGGATGAAAGAATGCACAACTGTCCTTTATGCCACAATCAAGATACTCACTATTACCATGAAGATAAGCGACGAAGCTATTTTCAATGCAGTGAATGTCATTTGGTATTTGTTGACCCAGTTCAGCGCTTAGATGCAAAAGCAGAAAAAGCTCACTATGATCTTCATGAGAATGATCCTAGTGATGAAGGGTATCGTAGATTTCTATCACGTATTGCTGATCCAATAATAGAACGAATCACATCTAACGCTCATGGGTTAGATTTTGGCTGTGGTCCTGGCCCAACATTGTCTATCATGTTGCAAGAGAAAGGCCACAGTGTTGAATTGTATGATCTTTACTATCACCCTAATAAAGAAGTGTTAGCACAGACGTATGATTTTATGACTGCGACAGAAGTGATCGAGCATGTTTATCAGCCCGATCTCGTGTGGCAGCAATGGTTAAATTTAGTTAAGCCGGGTGGCTGGATTGGTCTCATGACCAAGATGGTCATCGATCTTGAAGCGTTTCAACATTGGCACTATAAGAATGATGTTACTCATGTCATTTTCTTTAGCCGTAAGACCTTCGAGTATCTGGCAGAGCGAGATAAGCTCGAACTTGAATTTGTTGGTAATGATGTAATTTTACTGAGGAAACCCAGTAATGAGTCGTAGTAAAAAATCTAGAAAACCAGGTGCGTTAGGCGCACCAGAGCAAAATGTAACGCGTAACCGCAGCGAATCTGATGTACAAGGCCGCCTACGTAAGCGTGTTAAAAACCGCAAAGGGTTAAAAACCGGCAATCGTAACTCTGAAGTCGAAGAAATAAAGCAACGCCAAGAGAAGCAAAAACGCGATCCTCGTTTAGGCAGCAAAAAGAAGATTGCTTTGGTTGTTGAAGAGAAGAAAAAACCGAATAAGCAAGAGCGTCGAGTTTCAGCAGAGCAAGAACTTGAGATGCTAGAAACAGATACTCAGTTGAACGTCTTGCTTGATCGCCTAGAAAGTGGTGAAAGTTTGGGTGCAGGCTTACAAAAGTATGTCGATCAAAAGTTGAACCGCATTGAAGTACTCATGAAGCAGCTTGGCTTGTTCGATGAAGAAATCGAAGAAGAAGGCGAAGAGTTGGAAGATGAAATCAACTTTGTGCCTAAGATGGTTAAGAAAAGCAGTAAGCCATCATCAGATGAAGAGCTTTTAGCTCAGTTTGAAGGGCTTGATCTGAAAGATTTTAAAGAGTAATTAAATCATGAACGTAACCTTACTGGCCTCGATAGGAGCCCTTATCATCGCTGGGCTAGCATGTTATGCAGGTTACCTTCTGCTCCAAGTAAAGAAGCAAAAGGATTTGCAGCAGCAACAGCAGAAATTGGCGATAGAGAAGCGCAATGCGAATATCTATGACAACGTGAATACACTGTGCATGGCCGGGATTCAGGGCCAGTGCGATTTGTCTGAAATTAGTATCCGTGTGTACAGCATCATGGATTACGTTCAAGGTGACGACCGCATTGATTTTGACCAGACTTATCCTGCTATCTCTGAGCTATATCATGTGGTCAAAGACATGGCGCGAGGCGAAGATCGTCAGGCGTTAGCAAAAAAAGAGAAAATGGAACAAAATTTACTGCGACACAAAGCGGAAGTGAAATTGGCGGAAGCGATTATTGAAGAACTGAAAGATCTCAAAAAACGCAATCAACCGCTGAATAACCAAATAAACGTTCAAATGATCTAATCAACGTCGGTCACTCATTGGGCAGAGTGAGTGATCGAGTTGGCAATTCTGAAACTTTCTTACAAAAATGTGTTTTGCTTTCCTACGTAAGGTCGAGTCGTGTGGCAAAATACCCAGTCAACTTAAAATCTACGCCGCTCACAGTTAGAAATGGAAATAATTACCATGTCGCAACCCGTCGTATCCGGTCAGCAAATCGTTTGGGATCAAGCTATCCTAGACAAATACAATTATTCAGGACCACGTTACACCTCATACCCGACAGCGTTGGAGTTTCATGAGGCATTCACGGTTGCGGATTATGATATGGCGTGCACTCAATACCCAGAGCGCCCACTCTCTCTCTATATCCATATTCCGTTTTGTCACAAGCTTTGTTACTACTGTGGCTGCAATAAAGTCATTACTCGTCATTCTCACAAGGCCGATGAATACTTAGACGTCATTGAGCATGAGATTCGCCAACGAGCATCATTACTGCATGATCGTAAAGTCACCCAGCTTCATTTTGGTGGCGGCACACCAACATTTCTCACAAAACAGCAAATAAGTCGTTTGATGGCGATTCTTCGTGGTGAATTTCAGTTTGTTGATGACGCAGAAATCAGTATCGAGGTCGACCCGCGTGAAATTGAGCTCAACATGCTGGATCATTTACGTGGAGAAGGGTTTAACCGTTTAAGTATTGGCGTACAAGATTTCAATAAAGAAGTTCAAAAACTGGTGAATCGTGAACAAGATGAAGATTTTATTATTGCAATGGTTGAGCGAGCGAAGAAACTCGGTTTCCGTTCGACCAATTTAGATCTGATTTATGGTTTGCCTAAGCAGACCAAAGCGTCTTTCGCTAAAACGTTGGCTCAAGTGCTAGAAATGCAACCAGGGCGTCTCTCTGTTTTCAACTATGCCCACATGCCGCAGCTGTTTGCCGCGCAACGCAAGATTAAAGAAGAGGACTTGCCTGAAGCCAGTGAAAGAATGGGCATTCTTCAAGAGAGTATTTCGACCTTAACGGGAGCGGGTTACCAGTTTATTGGAATGGATCACTTTGCTCTACCTGATGATGAGCTAGCGGTTGCTCAGCGAGAAGGAGTCTTGCATAGAAACTTCCAGGGATACACCACTCAGGGCGAAGCCGATTTAGTGGGCTTTGGTGTTTCAGCGATTTCGATGATCGGTGACGCGTACGCTCAGAATCAAAAAGAGCTGAAAAAATATTACGCTCAAGTAGATGAATTACGCCATGCTTTATGGAAAGGGGTTGTGTTAGATAGTGATGACTTACTTAGACGTGAAGTCATTAAGCAGCTGATTTGTAATTTCAAACTCGATAAGTCGATGATTGAATCCACCTTTTCTGTGCGTTTTGAACAATACTTCAAAGAAGACTTGCAACTACTGCAAACCTTTATCAATGATGAGCTGGTGGAAGTGGATGAGAGTGAAATACGGGTGACTTTGCGGGGCCGCTTATTGATTCGTAATATCTGTATGTGCTTCGATAAATACTTACGCGATAGAGCCCGTCAGCAACAATTTTCTCGGGTAATATAGCCGCGAGATAGTTTTTAGCGGCGAGATAGTAGAAAGAAAACCTTCAAAACCACGCTAACTAGCGTGGTTTTTCTATTTGAGGAGTTTATGGAGTAATGATTTTCCGAGAGGCCACATCCCAAAGAGCTTTGACCAGAGGGTTATCAAGCTGTGAACGTTTACAGCACACCCCGAGTTTAAACGGTACCACGGGCTTTACTTTTAGGCGCTGAATTTTCTCTCTGACTGGGCTGTTGTTAATGACAATGTCAGGGGCAATGCCAACCCCACATCCCAATGCGACCATACTGACAATGGCTTCATGCCCTGAGACTTGAGCGTAAATGTTGGGTTTTATTCGCATACTTTTAAACCAGGCGTTAGCGCGGTCACGCGCCGTTCCCGCTTCGGGCACAATAAATGGAATATTTGACCAGTCTGGTTTCTCTTGCTGCAATAGATCGGCAAAGCTACTGATGCCTGATGGCGCAACAACCGACAGTGGGATCTCACTAATAGTTTCAAACTCAATGCGAGCGGGAAGCTGATCGGGTTTGGCGGAAATGGCAATGTCTACTTCGCCTTTCAGAACCTTATCAATGGCTTGAGCTGGATCGCCCGTGGATAACTTGTATTCGATAAACGGATGCTGCAACCTAAATTCAGAAAGCAGTTCCGGCAGGTGACTATAGCTAGCGGTAACCGAGCAAAAAAGGCGGATTTCCCCCTTTAGCTCCATTTCATTACCTTTAATTTGAGCGTTGTACTGCTGCCATTCGGCCAAAATCCTCATGGCAACAGGCAACAGCTGTTTTCCCGCAGGCGTCAATTCAACACTGCGGTTATCACGTAAGAATAGAGTCTGATTGGTTTGTTGCTCTAGCTTTTGAATTTGACGACTAAGAGCCGAAGGGCTGATATGCATTGCGGAGGCGGTCTTACTAAAGCTGTTGCTATCACACAAATGTATGAACATTTTCAAGTTCTTAATATCCATAAAGACTTACCTTGGGAAATTACCTAACGTTGCATTTTTTGCAATCACTAATTGTGAATATATCACTTTGAGCAACTGATTGCCTGCTTTAGTATGTGGTTATTCGGCGATAACGCGCCGACCATAACGGAAGAATCAACAAGGAGCGCCCATCATGGCTAACTATTTCAATACTTTAAATCTACGTGAGCAATTAGACCAACTAGGTCGTTGTCGTTTTATGGACCGCAGTGAGTTTGCTACTGAAGCAGACTATCTGAAAGGTAAGAAAATTGTCATTGTAGGTTGTGGTGCTCAAGGCCTAAACCAAGGTCTAAACATGCGTGATTCTGGCCTAGATGTGTCTTACGCTCTGCGCCAAGCAGCCATCGACGAGCAACGTCAATCGTACAAAAATGCGAAAGAGAATGGTTTTGTTGTTGATAGCTATGAAAACCTAATCCCAACGGCTGACCTAGTGGTTAACCTTACTCCAGACAAACAACACACGAACGTTGTTGAAACAGTAATGCCTCTAATGAAAGAGGGTTCTGCGCTAGGTTACTCACACGGCTTTAACGTTGTTGAAGAAGGCATGCAGATTCGTAAAGACCTAACGGTTGTTATGGTTGCGCCTAAGTGTCCAGGTACTGAAGTTCGTGAAGAATACAAACGTGGCTTTGGTGTTCCAACACTGATTGCGGTTCACCCAGAGAACGATCCACAAGGTGAAGGTTGGGATATCGCTAAAGCATGGGCTGCAGGTACAGGTGGTCACCGCGCGGGTTGTTTAGAGTCTTCATTCGTTGCAGAAGTAAAATCTGACTTAATGGGTGAGCAAACTATTCTATGTGGCATGCTTCAAGCGGGTTCTATCGTATCTTACGAGAAGATGATTGCTGACGGTATCGAACCTGGCTATGCAGGTAAACTTCTTCAATATGGTTGGGAAACGATTACTGAAGCACTGAAGTTCGGTGGCATCACTCACATGATGGATCGCCTATCAAACCCAGCGAAAATTAAAGCATTCGATCTTTCTGAAGAGTTGAAAGACCTAATGCGCCCACTTTACAACAAACACATGGATGACATTATCCAAGGTGAATTCTCTCGCACCATGATGGCGGACTGGGCGAATGATGATGTAAACCTATTCGGTTGGCGTGAAGAGACAGGCCAAACGGCTTTTGAAAACTACCCTGCGTCTAACGTAGAAATTGCCGAGCAAGAGTATTTTGATAACGGTATTCTAATGGTTGCAATGGTACGTGCAGGGGTAGAACTTGCATTTGAAGCCATGACAGCATCGGGCATCATCGATGAGTCTGCTTACTACGAGTCTCTACATGAACTACCACTGATCGCAAACACGGTAGCTCGTAAGCGTTTATACGAAATGAACGTGGTAATCTCAGATACGGCTGAATACGGTAACTACCTATTTGCTAACGTTGCAACGCCACTTCTACGTGAGAAGTTCATGCCTTCAGTAGCGACAGACGTAATCGGCCGTGGCTTAGGTGAAACATCGAACCAGGTAGATAACGGTAAGCTAATCGAAGTGAACGATGCAATCCGTAACCACCCAGTTGAGTACATCGGTGAAGAGCTACGTGGCTACATGACGGATATGAAGAACATCGCAGTAGGCGGCTAATCTTATTGCTCTAGAGCCTAAGCTCTTTGTTGGAAATACTCATTTTCTGCTAGTAAACGCCGTGTTTCCTCTTTGAACTTAAGCTCTAACGCTACGCATTTACTTTTAATGTAAAGAGCGAATAAAACAAATAAAAAGGGCTTGGTCAGTGGTGACCAAGCCCTTTTTATGGCTGCTATTTATCGGATAAGGTAAGTGATTACTTATCTGCTAGCTTCTCTTCAAGCTGAGCAAGTTTTTGCTCCATTTCTGTCAGCTTCTGGCGTGTACGCAATAGTACTTGAGTCTGAACATCAAACTCTTCACGGCTAACCACGTCCAGTTTATTCAGTTGCCCTTGGATAACTTGACGCACTTTCTGGTCAACATCCGCACCAAGCTCTTTAACAGGGGTTGGCATAGAGTCATGAATTTGCTTCGCGATTTGCTCTAATTTCTTTGGATCAAACATGTGGGCTGAAACTCCTATTCATTTATGTCTCCATTCTATTTAAAGCGAGCATAAAAGTCGCTAGTTGGTGGAAAAAATGTTCAGTGATACGAATGTCGGGACATAAAAAAGGCCACCGAAGTGGCCTAGTAATGCTTATTTACGGTTAGCTTGGGTGAGATATTTCTCGTTGAGCGGCTTTTGCTTCATCAATACGCGCGAGCTTCTCTAGATCTTTATCTTCAACAAACACAGGCAGTGGCTTGTGCTTTTCTGCAAGGTAACTGTAGATAACCGGCAGTACGAACAGAGTAAAGAGAGTACCAATAGCAAGGCCAGCAACGATAACAATACCGATACTGAATCGTTGAGCGGCACCCGCGCCAGTTGCGTACATGAGCGGGATAAGGCCAGCGATCATCGCGGCGGTTGTCATGAGAATAGGGCGAAGACGAACTTTGGCCGCTTCCATCACCGCATCGATACGACTTTTCTTATTATGAAGTTGCTCTTCTTTCGCTACTTCACAAATCAAAATACCGTGCTTAGTGATAAGACCAACTAACGTAATCAATCCCACCTGCGAGTAGATATTCATTGAGGCTGCACCCCATGCCAAAGCAATCAAGGCACCACAAATAGCCAGTGGTACAGAAACCATGATGACAAGTGGATCTTTAATCGATTCAAACTGAATAGCCAATACGAGGAAGATGATCGCTAGTGCTAATCCAAATGTTGCATAAAGCGCACTTCCTTCGGTGACATATTGGCGTGATTCACCCATGTAGTCGTGGTTATACCCGCTAGGCAGTTTATCGGTTGCAATCCCTTCAAACCAATTGACCGCATCACCCATTGCAGTACCTGGAGCAGGTACTGCGCCGACCGTGGCAGAATTTAGCTGGTTGAAGTGAGGCAAAGAACGAGGTTCAGCAATCACATCGATTTGAATTAGGCTACCTAAAGGAACGGCTTTTCCATCAGCGGCGCGAACATAGTAGTTATTCATTGATTCTGGGTTTAAACGGAATTTACGTTCAACCTGTGGAATCACTTCATACGAGCGACCATTGAGGTCAATACGGTTGACATAGCCGTCCGCCATCATGGTGCTCAGCGTGATGCCAATGTCTTGCATCGTCACTCCGTACGCGCCTGCTTTGTCTTTGTCGATGTTAATTTTCATCGTTGCTGAGTCAAAGTTTAGGTCCAGATCGGAGTAAACAAACATAGGGTTAGCGGTTACTTCACTTAGAACATCTGATGCGACAGTAAATAGGCTTTCGAAGCTGTTTGGTGTAGTAATAACAAACTGAATAGGTAGGCCAGAACCAGCACCTGGAAGTTCGGGCATTTGGAACGCGGTTACTGCCATTCCTGGAACATCGGTAACTAGCCCTCCAACACGTTTCGCCACTTCTGCTTGGCTTGTTTCACGCTCACTCCATGGCACCATAGAAGCAATACCAAAGGCTTGGTTTGCGTTGGGTACACCGGTGAAAACTTGCGCGAAAGAGACTTCCGGTTGAGCGGATAGAATCTCGTTTACATCGTTCATGGTGTTTTGCATGTAATCAAGGTTGGCGTTTGACGGCGCAGTACCCATTAACATGATCACACCTTTGTCTTCCGAAGGAGCAAGTTCACTTGGAATGAATGAAAACAGTACTGGTAACACGGCAAACACAATCACTGAGAAACCAATCACAACAGGGCGATGGGCCATCACTGCTTTTAGCATACGTGCATAACGGTTAGTCATTCTATCGAGGATGCTATGAACGGTTTTCTCAAATTTGCTTGGCTCTTCATTGGCTTTCAGCATCTTTGAACACATCATCGGCGATAGAGTTAATGCTACGATACCAGAAACAAATACGGCTCCTGCTAGCGTTAACGCAAACTCTTTAAATAGTGAACCGGTAATGCCGCCCATCATTGCAATTGGTGCATAAACCGCACCAAGGGTTAATGTCATCGCAATAACTGGAACGGCAATTTCACGCGTACCAATAATCGCCGCTCTAAAGGGAGATTCGCCCAGTTTTAGGTGCCTATCCACGTTCTCGAGAACAACGATGGCATCATCTACCACCAGACCGATAGCCAATACCATTGCCAATAGTGTCATCAGGTTCCAAGAAAAGCCCATCACTTGCATTACCATTGCTACACCAATCAACGACAATGGAATCGTGACGATCGGAATCAATACCGCGCGAAACGAACCTAAGAATAAAGTGATCACTACCAAAACGATCAGAGCGGCCTCAAGGATGGTTTTAATTACCTCATTGATAGACTCGTTAATCGCGATGGTCGAATCGTACATCACATTCATTGCGATGTTACTCGGCAGGTTCTTCTCTAGCGTAGGCAGAAGCTCAAGTACATCGGCGGCAATGTTGATTGGGTTTGCACTTGGTGCAGCATTAATAGCCGCTACCACAGCCTCTTGGCCATTAGCACTGGCTCGATAGACGTCGTGACTTTTTTCGAGGCTGACCTTCGCAATGTCAGATAAACGAACAACTTCACCTTCCGTCCCTCGAACGACTAAGTTCTCTAATTCCGCGACATTAGATACTTGCGTATCGGCGCTGCCATTGTAGAGTACAAACTCACCGGTTACTTGACCTGTCGCTGATTGATAGTTGTTAGCATTCAAAACGCCCATTACATCAGTTGCGGTTAGGTTTAAAGCTGCCATTTTGGAAGGATCAAGCCATACACGCAGTGCGTACTTCATACCACCATACAGATCAACTTTAGAGACACCGTTAACGGTAAATAGCTGTGGGTTGACCACTCGCTCAAGGTAGTCGGTAATTTGGCTCGATGCGAGTTCATCACTGGTAAAACCAATATAGAGTACCGCCGTGGCAGAGCCTGTCGACATGGTTACTGTTGGATCTTCAGACTCTTTGGGTAGTTGAGATCGAACCGAGTTAGTCTTAGCCAATACGTCAGACAGCGCCGCGTTGGGATCGGTATTTAGCTTCATCGTTACTGTGATGGTTGATTTACCATTCACAGACTGCGAAGTCATATAGTCGATATTATCGGCCTGTGCGACCGCTTGTTCTAAAGGCTGAGTAATAAACCCCTGAATCAAATCGGCACTGGCACCATAGTAACTCGTGGTAACGGTAACAACGGTATTCGTCATTTCTGGGTATTCACGAACCTGCATTTTGAAGATCGCCTGCATACCAAGCAAAGCTATCAAAAAGCTGATCGATACTGCCAGAACTGGACGTTTTATAAAAACATCAGTAAAGCGCATAATTTCTCCAGTTACAGCATTGGTGTTTCGGCAGGTGTTGTTGTGGCATCGCTTTCAACAACACGCACTTTCGCATCGTTACTTAAACGAACCTGACCGGTGGTCACAACCAGATCACCAATCTCAATACCTTCGAGAACGTGTGCAACATCAGCACTGCGTTCGCCGATTTTTACTACATGTTGTTTCACGCGTTGTTCGCCATCTTGTTCTGATATGATGTACACACTGTCACCATACAGCGTATAAGTGATCGCCGTTTGCGGCACGACCACTTGATTCTCTAGCACAGGAAGAATGATATTGGCGCGAGCAAACATACCGCTGCGCAGTAAGCCATCACTATTTGGAATATCGGCCTGCACTTCAATAAGTCCGCTTTGTACGCTGACTGCGGGTTCAATCGCACTGATTGCACCTTTAAATGGCATGTCTGGATAAGCATCTACAAAAATATCAATGGCTTGATCGATTCTAATTCGAGAAATGTCGGTTTGTGGAACCGTAAAGCGTAGACGCATAATGCTAGTATCTTCTAATCGAACAATATCTGTGCCTGCTTGCAAGTATTGCCCGAGATAAACATTACGAATACCGACAACGCCGGAGAAAGGCGCTTTAATTTCACGGCGGTCAATGGACGCTTTTAAACTCTCAAGATCGGCCGATAGAGAATAATAATTCGCTTCAGCATCATCGTACGCTTCTTTTGAAATAGAGCCTTTCTTATACAAACCTTGGTAACGCTTGTATTTAGCTTCAGCCGCTGGCAAGCGTGCTTTTGTGCTTTTAAAATTGGCGATTTCAACCTCAGAGTCAAGTAGCACCAAAGATTGGCCTTCTTCAACCTGTGTGCCTGAGTCGAAGGTGATTTTATCGATGACACCGTTGGTTTCATTCGCAATGGTCACACCTTGATTTGGTTCAATAAAGCCGATCGCTTCAATGACAGGAACCCAGTCTACCGATTTGATTTCGACGGCAGTGACTGGAAATTCTGGTTCAGGTCGATTAGCAAGGTATTCAGCAATTTTCTGCTGTTTAATTAGATTAAAACCTATCACACTGCCAAATAGGACAATGGCGATAAGTAGCATAAAGAAAGTCCACTTTTTCATTCTGCTTACAACTCCGGAGTTAGTGGTTAATTATGGCATCCCAACTTGCATTGATCGCCGCTTCAATCGCGTCGTCGCTGAGTTGGTATTGTCCAAAAGTGTGCTTACGAGCCAGTGTCACGCTTGTTTCCAAGCTCAATGCTGAAAGCAGTTCATTATCAAGTTGTTTAAAAATGCCTTGTTCTTTGCCTTGAGCAAAGAAAGCAAAGACTTCATTAAACATACCGCGCTCCTCATCTTGCTGAGAGGTGCTACAATTTGCTATGGGTGTTGAGTCATATTGGATGCGATTCTTTAGCATCGCAATATCAGAGCCAACTAAATTCCAAATATTGAGCCACATTTGTCGATAACGAATTTTTAGTGGCATAGATTCATCGACATTTTTTTGCACGACGTCAGCAATGCTTTGTGCCACATGCAACCTCAGCTCTTTAATCAAATGCTCTTTATCGTCAAAATAGCGATAAATTGTACCCGCAGCGACTCCGGCTTCTTTGGCTAATTTTTGCATTGAAAGACCTTGCAAGCCTACATCAGCAACAACCGCACCTGCTGCGAGTAATATCTTTTGACGTTTATCATCTATCAGTTTGCTAGTCATAAGACACCAGTAATGAATGAACGTTCATTCATTATAGCCCAATAAGTACATTAGAAAGCAAGCATGAAATGAATAATTGTTAAAAATTCTTATCAATTGGACGATAGCATTCGTGTTATAGCAGGATTATTATAGACGACATCATGAGTACAAGTTGAAACACTATGAATATCTGCTGCATTATTATAGCCAACATTAAGAGTATAAAGTTGAGAACACCATGAAGTTGAACCCACAACAAGATGAAGCCGTAAAGTTTGTATCAGGACCATGCCTGGTGCTTGCTGGAGCGGGTTCAGGAAAAACTCGGGTAATTACCAATAAAATTGCTTATTTGGTTCAGCAATGTGGTTATAAGGCACGAAATATCGCGGCGGTGACGTTTACTAATAAAGCGGCACGCGAGATGAAAGAGCGCGTGGGACAAACCTTAGGAAAAGCGGAATCCAAAGGGTTGATGGTTTCTACTTTTCATACTTTGGGTCTGAATATTATTCGTCGTGAATATAAAGTGCTGGGTTTAAAGGCGGGTTTCTCGTTGTTCGATGACCAAGATCAAATGGCACTATTAAAAGAGCTGACAGAAAAACAGCTCGATGGCGATAAAGATTTGTTGCGCCTGTTGATGAGTAGCATTTCAAATTGGAAAAACGACATGCTCACAACCGACCAAGTGAAAGCGCGGGCGGTGGGAGAGCAAGATCAGCTGTTTGCTTTTTGCTATGAAATGTATCAAAAGCAGATGAAAGCGTATAACGCACTCGACTTTGATGACCTTATTTCGTTACCGGTTCTGTTATTGCGCACCAACGAAGAGGTACGTAAACGTTGGCAGCAGCGCATTAAGTACTTGTTGGTGGATGAATATCAAGACACCAATACCAGCCAATATGAATTGGTTAAGTTAATCGTGGGTGAGCGAGAGCGTTTAACCGTGGTAGGGGATGACGATCAGTCTATTTATTCATGGCGTGGTGCGAAACCGCAAAACCTGGTACTGCTTGGTCAAGATTACCCAAATTTACGCTTGATTAAGCTAGAGCAAAATTATCGCTCTACGTGTCGAATCTTGCGTGCCGCGAATATCTTGATCGCTAACAATCCTCATGTGTATGAGAAAACCTTGTTTTCTGAAATACCCGAAGGTGAAAAACTTAAGGTGTTGTTGGCAAAAAATGAAGACCACGAAGCGGAAAGGGTGACGGGAGAAATCATTGCTCATCGGTTCCTAAACCGCACACACTATAAAGATTACGCGATTTTGTATCGCGGTAATCACCAGTCGCGTTTAATCGAGAAATCCTTAGTTCAAAATAAAGTGCCGTACAAATTATCGGGGGGAACGTCGTTTTTCTCTCGAGCAGAAATTAAAGACATCATGGCTTACCTGCGAGTGTTGGTGAATCCCGATGATGACAACGCATTTTTAAGAATCGTCAACACGCCGCGTCGTGAGATCGGCCCTGTGACGCTAGAAAAGCTGGGTAGTTACGCCAACATGCGTGGTAAAAGCTTGTTTTCTGCCAGTTTTGAAATGGGCCTAGAGCAACATTTAAAAGGTCGAGGTCTCGAGAATCTGCAGCGATTCACCCAGTGGATAGTTGCGATTGCCGATAATGCAGAGAGAGGTAATACCGTCGAGGCGGTTCGTTCACTGGTCCGCGATATCAACTATGAAGATTGGTTGTATGAAACCTCTTCAAGCGCCAAAGCGGCAGAAATGAGAATGAAAAATGTCTCGGACCTGTACTCTTGGATCGTGGCGGATTTAGAAGGCGACAATTATGATCAAGAAGAGAAGACACTCAAAGAAGTGGTTCTGAAGTTAACGCTACGCGATATGATGGAGCGCGGAGAAGATGATGAAGACAGTGATGCGGTTCAGTTGATGACCTTGCATGCCTCAAAAGGCTTAGAATTTCCTTATGTTTATCTGCTTGGATCTGAAGAGGGCATTTTGCCACACCAAACCAGTATTGATGAAGATAACGTGGAAGAGGAACGTCGTCTTATGTATGTCGGCATTACCCGCGCACAGAAAGAACTCACCTTTACTATGTGTAAAGAGCGTCGCCAGTACGGTGAACTGATAAAGCCATCGCAAAGTCGCTTTCTTGATGAGCTACCCTTTGATGATGTTGAATGGGAATCGACTAAAAAGCCTGTTTCCGCAGAAGAGCGAATGGAAAAAGGGCAGGCCCACATCGCCAATCTCCGCTCGATGTTTAAAAAATAGTCAATTGGGTTTGAACGCAAGAAATCAGTACTGTCGCTAGGGCATATAAGAGCGGGTACAAAAAAGGCTTGGTGACAAAACCAAGCCTTTTTTCTCTGACAATTGACCAAGCTAACAACTGACCAAGGAAAAGAGGACGTTGTTAAATACCTTCAATCATGTGCTCAATAGCAGCAATGATTTCATCGTCTGAACAGTCCATACAGGCGCCTCTTGCTGGCATAGCGTTGAAGCCATTGATAGCGTGATCGGCAAGAACGTCTTTACCTTGAGCAATTCGTGGAGCCCAGTCACCCGCATCACCGGTTTTAGGGGCGCCACTCACACCAATACTATGACAAGCAGTACAGAACATGCCGTAAACCGTTTTGCCATCGCGAGGGCCGCTTGCTTCAGCAACAACAGGCTCACTGCCAGCTAAGTAAACGTCACCAACAGGTTTGATGCGTTCCGCAATAGCATCATACTCTTCTGGGCTAACACTACTTGCGTACGCTGCTGTAGAACATAACAAAGCTGCGAACAATACACTTAAGATTCGTTGAGACATATCCATTAAACTCACTTTATATTCCTAAGGTAAGTACATGCTTACCAATTATATAGTTAATTGTTTTTATCCCGATCTAACCACTCGAAAGTCTGTTAAATCAATGTAAACAGTGGGTGATTATATCCTGATAAGTTGTTGCATTAAACAACAAGTTATCGCCGATCGAATGATTATTCTTTATGAAATAGGTCTTTGTCACACTTTAATTGCCCAAAAAGGCGCCAAACGATAAAAAAAGTTGAAAAAGTACTAGACGACATAGTGTGAACTACGTATTATTCCACTCCGCCGATAGGGCATGCGCCCGTAGCTCAGCTGGATAGAGCGTTGGCCTCCGGAGCCAAAGGTCGAAGGTTCGAATCCTTTCGGGCGCGCCATCCGGATGCTTACACAAGTAAGTGACATATTGGCAAAACATAGTGGTGGCTATAGCTCAGTTGGTAGAGC
>NZ_AJYQ02000024.1:51879-52074 GCF_000287055.2 Vibrio genomosp. F10 str. ZF-129
TTTCAATAATCGCTTTAGCGGTTATACAAAAAATTAGTGGTGGCTATAGCTCAGTTGGTAGAGCCCTGGATTGTGATTCCGGTGGTCGCGAGTTCGAATCTCGTTAGCCACCCCATTAATTTTGGTAACGTAAGTTCCCTTTTTCGTTAAATCGAAATAAAACCTTGTCGGTGAATAGCGCAGCTTGGTAGCGCA
>NZ_AJYQ02000024.1:52084-52285 GCF_000287055.2 Vibrio genomosp. F10 str. ZF-129
TTTAGGTAGTTTAGTTTACTGAGTAAAAAAGCTTCCTGTTTTGATTCAAGCTACACCCTAAGAATCGAGACAAAATTCGCCAATGAATAGCGTATTTTAGCGCATCATGGCTCTTGGAATAAGTGGATTGGGGATTTTCCTCATAAAGCCAACCAAGTAAAAAAATACATGTCGGTGAATAGCGCAGCTTGGTAGCGCATC
>NZ_AJYQ02000025.1 GCF_000287055.2 Vibrio genomosp. F10 str. ZF-129
TTTATTTGCCGCTTAGCAGAGCGTTAGTTTTCACTATAGTTCGGAGGTAAAATTGAAAGCATATTTAGATCACAACATCTTAGATTTGATGACTAAGGGAGATCCGCATAATGTGAAAAAATTGCTTTCTGAGCATTGTATTACTCCAGTGTTTTCTTATGAGTCATTAAATGAGATATACAAATCTAAAGGCTACGAAGATTCATTTCTTGCTGTACTAAGTGATATCGGCGCTAAGTATCTAGTACCAGTAACCAAAAATAATCGTGTTACAGGAGAAGCTGAACTTCAGCAAGTTGATGTTTTTAAGCTTTATGAGCACTACTTGCTTAACCGCGAACAGCAACCTGAATATGGATATGGCTTAACAGCCATGCTTCAAAAGTTCTATGGTGGGAGAAAAGACGAGTCATACAGTCATATTTTTGAAAAAGGAACCGATGAGTTAGCAGAGTTGCTTCAATCATCGTTGGAAGAACTCAAGCAAAACCCATTAATAACAACCGAGCAACTGCAATTAGTCGAGAGTTTGCCTGAGGTACTCAAAGCACAATATTCGACAATCAGTGAACAAATGGACAATGCTGGTGTTGCTGCAGTGAGAGACTTTGAAAGTCATTTTGGTGTAGGTCCCAAAACGCTAAACAACATTAAAGGTCCGAACGTAATAAACCAAACCTGGCAGTTACTGCAAAGTGAATTTGAAAAACACAGCCTTGAATCGGAATCATTGGAGGATTTTTTTGGTCTAAAATTCCGAAAATATGAGGCTAACTTTGGTAGCGAGAAATCAACAGTAGAAAAAGTAAATGCCATATATCATCAACTGGATTTCATTGGGTTTCATCGAGACTCCAAGATGCAAAAAACTGCTAGGTTTAATGCTTCATTTAGTGACATGACCCATGCAGGGTTAGCTTCATTTTGCGAGTTATTCTTTTGTCGGGATAATGGTTTAGTTCACAAAGCGTCGGCTGCTTATGAATTTTTAGGGATAAATACAAAAATCGTCCATTTCACTGAAAACTAACAAACAATTTAAGAGTGATTCAGCACGCTTGGCATTTTTGGTTTGGGTTTAGTTTAGTGTTTACGGCGTCCAATTTGAGTGTTGTGGTAGCGTGCTTCACACCTTAATTGGGCGTTAGGCGGCCTATTACAT
>NZ_AJYQ02000026.1 GCF_000287055.2 Vibrio genomosp. F10 str. ZF-129
ATCCTCGTGTCGGTGGTTCGATTCCGCCTCGAGGCACCATTATTTGGTGCTTAATGTTGAAAAACATTACACAAATAATTCCCCTTTAGTTCAGTTGGTAGAACGGCGGACTGTTAATCCGTATGTCGCAAGTTCAAGTCTTGCAAGGGGAGCCACTTTTAAAAAGGCCTCATCATTTGATGAGGCCTTTTTGCATTTAGGCTCTGCTATCCTTTACGTAATAAAAACCCTCACTACCCTGCTATTGAGCCTAAGAGACATTTACCTGCCATTGTTAAAACTTCATGGCTAATAGTTAACAACTGATCCTTAATGAAAGCTTGATACAATCAGTTACATATAGAAGCATTTGAAAATGACTTTTTTTGCGGTAGAAATTTAATCTCTATCATACTTTGAAGCTAACGATATTTTCTCGGCTATACTTCTAAACTATGCTTTATTGATACATCCGCTGATACAACGGTATCGCTTTTAAACCACGTAATGTGTGGGGACTGCTTAATGAAACTAAAAACACAGGCTTATTTGCTTTCAGGGATCATCTTGATTGCACTGCTTGCTATAACCATGACCGGCTTATGGACACTGCGCGTTGCCAGTAATCTCGATAACAAAGCGCGAGTGACTGAATTATTTAAAAGTGCTTATAGTATTTTAACCGAAGTCGAGAAAATGGCGGCGGATGGCACACTCGAAGAAGAAGAAGCCAAGCAGCTTGCGACACGACTGCTGCGAAATAATATTTATAAAGACAATGAATATGTTTATGTCGCTGATGAGAACATGATATTTGTTGCTGCTCCTCATGATCCAGAAATACACGACACCAGTTTCCACGATTTTAAAGATGGTTCTGGCAACAGTGTTGGGCAGTTATTGCTTAATGCTCTCGGTAACTCCAACCGAATGGTCGAATACACTTGGACTCAAAAACAAGCTGACGGCTCGATTGAAGATAAACTCTCAATAGCCCAAAAAACCCCTCGCTGGAGCTGGGTAGTAGGAACAGGGATTGGCTTTAATGAAACCAACGCTCGCTTTTGGTCTAGTGCTCAATTGAAGATTACGATGTGTCTCATCATTGGCGCCGCTATTTTACTTCTTTTGATTGTCTCGATTAGAAAGATGCTTGCGCTTCTCGGTGGAGAGCCACAAGAGGTAAGTGATGCCGTACAAGCTGTCGCCAAAGGGGAAATTCAGGTTTCGTTTGCTACGTCTCCACCTGAGGGGAGTATTTACTACGCTGTTCAAGATATGAGCCGCTCTCTTGCCGAGCTGGTCAATAACCTTGACACCTCAATGCACGCGTTGCGCAGTGAATTAAGCCATGTAGAGTCACGCGCAGGCAGTATCGCCAGCCTAACGGATACACAACAACAATCTACGGCTATGATAGCTACAGCGATGACGGAGATGGCTTCCTCTGCCAATAACGTTGCCGAATCTGCACGAGATACAGCCAGCAACACCGATGAGGCAGATAAACAAAGCCAACATACTCAGCAGTTGATCCACAATACCGTGCATAATATCGAAGGACTGGCGACCCAATTAGGTACCGCCAGTCAAGCGGTGGCTGACCTAGATAATGATGTAAACAACATTGTAAAAGTGCTGGATGTTATCGGCGGTATTGCCGAGCAAACTAACTTGCTCGCGCTAAATGCAGCGATAGAAGCAGCGCGTGCAGGTGAACAAGGTCGCGGTTTTGCGGTGGTAGCAGATGAAGTTCGCAACCTCGCAGGTCGAACCCAGGACAGTACCAAAGAAATCCAACAGATGATTCATAACCTACAAGAAGGCTCTCGTAAGGCCATTGATACTATGGAAGTCTGTGCTGAGACCAGTCAAAGTACCGTCACCGAGTCTCAAAATGCCTCAGAAGCCTTACAGCAAATTGTAGTGGCACTTGAGTCTATTTCTGCAATGAGCCATCAAATTGCCACAGCGGCTGCAGAACAGACACAGGTTGGGGACGATATATCGATGAGAATCAACATGATCGAAGAAAGTGGCACACAGCTCAGTAGCGTTGTTACAGAAAGTCATGACAGCACACAAACACTCGCCTCTCTTTCTAATGAATTAGAAACCTGGGTGAACAAGTTCACTGTTAAGCAGTAATTCTATTATTTGATAGTAAAAAGCACGCTTTCTAGTGTGCTTTTTTTATACTTATTCAAGCTAGGTAGAGTGTTCAAACCTCATCAGAATCACCATATACAGACGTTTCATGGTGAATAATGAGCAAAAAGACCTCACTGAGTATAGAAAAACAACAAACGATATTTTTTTTGCAATTTAATGTTGACGTTAAAAGAGAAAAACCGTTTAATACACCTCGTTGCCCGGATAGCTCAGTCGGTAGAGCA
>NZ_AJYQ02000027.1 GCF_000287055.2 Vibrio genomosp. F10 str. ZF-129
CTCGAGCCGGGGAGCAAGGCCGGGGATTTGCGGTGGTTGCTGATGAAGTCCGTGTCCTTGCACAGCGCACCACAGAATCAACCAGCGAAATCGAAAGCATGATCGCCAATTTACAAAGCAGTTCATCATCGGCCAGTAAAGTGATCGAAAGCTGTAAGAATGATATGGAACTCTCGGTTGAACAGGCTTCCAGTGCCAACAGTGCAATGGAAGAAATTCAAGCGCTCATCTTAGAAATAAGCCACATGAGTTCGCATATTTCTCAAGCAGCGAGTGAGCAAAATGAAACCACCTCTGAGATTGCCAAAAACATTGAAGAGATAAACCTAATTGCTGATTCAAGCTATCAGGCGATGTCTGAAATTGCAGACACCAGTGCAAACCTCACTCGCTTAGCTAGTCAGCAAGGAGAGTTGGTGCATCGCTTTAAATTGTAATCGTTAGAAAATACAAAACCAAAGCTTCGATTTATCCGTTGGGCGACTTTAATTTAAAGTCGCCCTTGTTTTTCTATGGGATCATCATCATATCTAACTTACACCGCTTGCAGTGCTCTCCTTACTCACTCTTTGTTGCAAGCTGAACTTGAGGAAAAGTTATGGCAGTTCATGTTGGGATTATTGATCAAGATCCTATCCGCCTTGTTACCCCACTGCTGGATCATCGTACCATTAGCTCGCACATCGTATTTATTGGTGATACAACTCAAGAGGCCGCGTACCTCCGCTTATCTAAAGTGCTCGAAAAACGCGCTATTACTTCAGAGTTATTCATCATTCCATCAGTCACTAATACCGCTTTAATCAAGCAATCAATAAAAGTACTTGCTGACGATCTCAAAAAACGTGGAGAAGAAATTAAACTGAATGCCAGCTGTGGATTAAGACACCGACTCCTTTCTGTTTATGAAGTCTTTCGAAGCTATCAATGGCCTATCTTTGTGGTCGAACCAAATAGCGATAAATTGTGCTGGCTATACCCAGAAACAAAAGAAGATACACAAGTTCAAGATCATATCACCATTGAAGACTATTTAACTATCTTTGGTGCTCGCGGTGAATTCAGTGAACTGGAAATCACACCGACTCTCGACAAAACCTTGTACCAATTAGGTGAGCGATGGGCAAGTAATGCATTAGAGTTAGGGCCTGGTTTAGCGACGCTGAATTATTTAGCCACCACCTGCCGAAAAGAGCAGCGACTGGATGTTGAACTTTCAGAAAAGCAACAAGGCTATAGAGAATTAAATATGCTTCTCACCGATTTAGTCGACGCGCAAATCGCGAGTTATGATAATGGCAAACTCACCTTTATTAATGAAGATGCGAGAAGGTTTTCAAATGGTGAATGGTTAGAAACTCTTGTGCATAGTACCGTTAAGCAACTTCAAGATGATTTACCGACCATTCAAGACAGATCGCTCAATGTTCAAGTCTATCGTAAACTGGGTGAGCGAGAAGTCCGAAATGAGCTTGATGTCGCCTCGGTTGTGAATAATAAACTGCATATTATAGAGTGTAAGACCAAGGGCATGCGTGATGATGGGGATGACACCCTGTATAAACTCGAATCCCTCAGAGACTTACTCGGGGGCTTACAGGCTCGAGCTATGCTCGTGAGTTTTCGCCCTTTAAGACATAATGACATTACTCGCGCCGAAGATCTCGGCCTCGCTCTGATTGGGCCAGAAGAGCTAAAGAATCTAAAACATCACCTACGCGAATGGTTTCAAGATGCGGGTGGTAGCGAAGAACTGTAGCCGACTTGTACCAGGTTGTAGCCATTCCATATACATTAACAGCGCCATACAAAAATAGCCCTATACGAACATAGGGCTATTAAACAATGCAAGACATTGATTTTATTGGCCATTAAATTAAGCCAATACTAGCTGTTAAAACGATGCTTAGCTGTCATCTTCGGTGAAGTTTGTTGGCAGCGTCATCTTCATTTGATTCCAAATTTGCGCACTTTCCATACCGTAATTACGAATAATTAACGGCAACTTCTCGCGATCCCCTTCTTGGCAAACTTTAAGCAGCTGGACATAGAACTCCATGGCCAAAACGCGTGATTCTGGATTAGAGAAATAGTAACTTCCGACGCGGTCATACAGCTTTTTTACACCATTAAAGATGAGTCCATAAATTTTGTTTCCGGAATGAAACGCCAACCTTTGGAACAACATGTAATCGTAAAAATTAAACGTACGAGCAAGCAAAATCTCTTGTCGTCTTTCTTCGTCTTTTTCACCGTCGTCTTTTACGTGCTGACGAATTTTATCCGCATAAGGTGAGGAAGACATAAATTCATCCCAGTCACTGGCGTTAATCAGAGCTTCGCAAGATTCGATGACAGACGAGATGGTTTTTTCTGAACTCTCTTTATTTGCCTTAAACGCATAGCGCATAAAAATAGGGCTAATATTGGTGCGAGCCGCCAGTAAATCTTCAACGATCGATGTGGCATTGTCAGCGTCTAACGTCATTAACGTGTCGAGAATGTGTAACCCTGACGTTTCCATAAACTGGTTAACTTTAGTCGGTTTACCATGTTGGATGGTCAACCAACCATCTCGAGCCAATCTTTGTAATACTTCTCGCAGTGTCGTACGAGTAACACCAATAAGCTCTGAAAGTTCACGTTCAGCGGGCAAAATGGAACCGGGAGGGAAACGACCATTCCATATACTTTCAATAATGTATTTTTCTGCAAACCCTGCTGGGCTCTTCGCCTTAATGACCATTAAGTACTTTCTCGTATAATTTTATTGTGTCTAATATTACTCATCATACCACTAGTTGAAGGTGTTCGGAAACAAAGAGATACAAAACTGATACACACTAAACAATAGAGTTTTTAGTCTAAAATTAGCCCATGCATCTTTACCGCTTATGCTAAAAATTCTCCAATAGAGCGCTATTTTATTACGTTTGCTAGTGGTAACTCATGGTGGCCATACTTATCAACATAAATAAACGCTATGAATAGATCGTTCCAATACCCAATATCAATGACCATAAGTGCTAATTTAACCGCCTAGAAAACAATGACACCTCACGGTTAACATAATGATAACAACTAAACCATAAACACCCAACTTAGATCGCGTTTTTACTCGAAATGTATCTAAATGTTACACAGAAAAGGTGTTTTTTATTGACTAAAAATATCCTAAGGGTAGAGTTGCGCTCGTAGTTAATAGTGCTTGTTATTCTCAGGGAGTGACTTGGCAAGGCCACAAATTTGTTACGATATTGTTGTTTTACTAAGTCACTGTTGGATCAAATAATTTTCAATTATTTTGGTTAATGTGAATTCGAGCGGACTACCGCATCTATTCCTAAACAACATTAAAGAGTATTCTCCATGCCGATGTCACTCGGAAATGCGTTCATCAAGAACTTTCTTGGTAAAGCGCCAGATTGGTACAAAGTTGCCATCATTTCATTTCTAATCATAAACCCAATTGTTTTTTTCTTTGTTAATCCATTCGTTGCAGGCTGGCTTTTAGTCGTCGAATTCATATTTACACTCGCTATGGCGCTTAAGTGTTACCCACTACAACCCGGTGGCTTGCTTGCTATTCAAGCGATTGCGATTGGAATGACCAGTGCTGAGCAAGTAAAACATGAATTGGTGACCAACATAGAAGTTCTCCTTCTGTTGGTCTTTATGGTAGCGGGTATCTATTTCATGAAGAATCTGCTTCTCTTCATGTTTACTAAAATACTCTTAGGCATTCGCTCTAAAGCGATGCTCTCTGTGTCATTCTGTTTTGCAGCCGCCTTCTTGTCTGCATTTTTAGACGCGCTCACCGTTATTGCGGTCATTATTAGCGTCGCTGTCGGGTTCTACTCTATCTATCATAAAGTGGCATCGGGTCAAGGGTCGACCAACTCACACGATCACACGCGAGATGACCAGCTTTCAGAATTAACAAGAGACGATCTAGAAAACTATCGCGCATTTTTACGCTCTTTGCTTATGCACTCAGGCGTGGGTACCGCACTTGGTGGGGTAATGACCATGGTTGGGGAGCCTCAAAACCTGATTATAGCTGACCAAGCCGGATGGTTGTTTGGTGAGTTTATTATTCGTATGGCTCCGGTTACTTTCCCTGTCTTTGTTTGTGGCCTATTGACATGTGTGTTAGTAGAGAAACTGAAAGTGTTCGGTTATGGCGCTGAACTTCCCGACAATGTTCGACAAATCTTAGTCGACTTCGATACCGCAGAAAGAAAGAATCGTACTCAACAAGATGTTGCCAAGCTCTGGATTCAAGCAGCTATCGCGGTTTGGTTAATCGTTGGACTGGCACTCCACCTTGCGGCTGTCGGCCTCATTGGTCTATCCGTTATTATTCTTGCTACAGCATTTACGGGTGTAATCGAAGAGCATTCTTTAGGCAAAGCATTTGAAGAAGCCTTACCCTTTACTGCTCTGCTTACCGTTTTCTTCTCAATCGTCGCCGTCATCATTGACCAAGAACTGTTTAAACCTGTCATCGATGCCGTGCTGCATGTCGAGGACAAAAACACGCAATTGGCGCTTTTCTATGTCGCCAATGGCTTGTTATCGATGGTTTCAGATAACGTCTTCGTCGGTACCGTTTACATCAACGAAGTGAAAGATGCACTGCTTAGTGGCCTGATTACTCGTGACCAATTCGATTTGCTCGCGGTTGCGATCAATACGGGAACTAACCTCCCATCAGTAGCCACACCGAATGGACAAGCAGCCTTCTTATTTTTGCTGACTTCCGCACTTGCACCACTGATTCGACTCTCTTACGGCCAGATGGTTGTCATGGCCCTGCCATATACGATTGTTTTAGCGGTAGTGGGCTTGTTAGGCATAATCTTCTTTGTTGAGCCAATGACCGCCTATTTCTATGATATGGGTTGGATCGCTCACAAAGCGGCAGGCGCTGCCGAAGCGGTAATATCAAACGGACATTAAAAAATCAGTTGATTGTGAAACTAATCCAAGATAAAAAGCTCTGACTATCAGAGCTTTTTTATTTCTACAAGGAACCTGTTGTGAAGCTTCTTAGTATTATCAAAACTTTTTCTCAGAATCGTATCTCATGGTTGCTATTGCTTATATTCGTTATATTTTTTGAAGCATGTGCACTTTTCTTCCAACACGTCATGATGCTGTCACCTTGTGTTATGTGTATCTACGAACGTGTTGCCATGCTTGGCGTAGGAGCCGCCGCGTTAATTGGCCTTATTAATCCAAAGCACCCTATTGTTCGTTGGCTTGGTTTGGCAGCATGGGGCGCAAGCAGCTACAAAGGGCTCGCACTGTCCTTACAGCATGTCGATTACCAATTTAATCCATCACCATTCGCGACTTGTGATCTATTTGTGACTTTTCCAGCTTGGGCACCATTAAACCAATGGGCGCCGTGGATGTTTGAGGCATACGGTGAGTGCAGTAAAATTGTTTGGCAGTTTTTAACGCTTTCTATGCCGCAATGGTTAGTCGTTATTTTTGCAGGAAATTTGTTCGCTCTTGCGGTTATTTTTATTGCTCAGTTTGCTAAAAAGGTTGATTAGTGTCCCAGGTGCTATCCGTTAGAGCATAGCTCTTGGACTGCCTAGAAAGACAACCCAAAAAAGCCCTATTTCCTCTTCAGGTAAATAGGGCTTTTCAATTCTAGACAGTTGGATTGTTGAATGTGTTAGAACTAATTCATATCACGTGTTGGAGCTGGTGCTAACACTTCTCGGTTACCATTATGACCCGGTGCACTCACTATTCCTTGAGCTTCTAACTGCTCAATAATACGCGCAGCACGGTTATAACCTATCTTAAACTTACGCTGAACCCCTGACACAGATCCTCGGCGAGATTCCACAACGTGTTCAACCACTTGATCAAAGAGAGGGTCTGTATCTTCATCCCCTTCCATTTTTTCACCCGGTAATAATGTTTCCGGTGATTGCTCACCATTGGTGATTTCATCAATGTAATTTGGTCGACCACGGGCCTTCCAGTTATTCACCACAGCATGCACATCGTCATCCGATGCAAACGCGCCGTGAACTCGAATGGTGTGGCTCGAACCTGAAGGTAAATAAAGCATGTCACCCATACCAAGCAACGATTCAGCACCGCCTTGATCCAGTATCGTTCTCGAGTCTGTTTTTGTTGATACGGTGAATGCAACACGCGTTGGTATGTTCGCTTTAATCAGACCCGTGATGACATCAACAGATGGACGTTGAGTCGCGAGAATTAAGTGAATTCCTGCCGCTCGGGCTTTTTGGGCAAGTCGAGCAATCAGTTCTTCAACTTTCTTACCCACTACCATCATCAAGTCTGCAAACTCATCAATAACAACCACGATATATGGCAGCTTTTCGAGCAGAGGCGGCTCAGGGTCCATACTATCACCATCACGCCATAATGGGTCATGAATCGGGTGACCGGCCTTAGCGGCCATTTCTAACTTCTCGTTGAAGCCTTTAACGTTACGTACACCGAGTGCCGACATCAATTTATAACGGCGCTCCATTTCACCCACACACCAGCGTAAAGCATTTGAAGCATCCTTCATGTCTGTCACAACCTCAGACAACAAATGAGGAATACCTTCATAAATCGACAGCTCTAGCATTTTAGGGTCAATCATAATGAAACGAACTTCTTCCGGTGTCGCTTTATAGAGCATACTCAGAATCATTACGTTGACACCAACCGACTTACCTGACCCTGTCGTACCCGCAACGAGGACATGAGGCATCTTAGCGAGATCCGCTATCACGGCGTCCCCTGCGATATCTTGCCCTAGCACGATAGTGGTTGGAGACTTAGCCTCTGCAAAGGTAGGGCTACCAATCACATCGGAAAAGAACACCGTTTGACGACTGACATTTGGAAGCTCTAAACCTACATACGGCTTGCCTGGTATCACTTCAACGACACGCACTGCAATGGCCGATAGTGACCGCGCTAAATCCATAGAAAGGCTCGATATTCGGCTGACTTTCACACCGGGAGCTAAATCCAACTCAAATCGAGTGATCACAGGCCCAGGGAATATATCAACCACTCGCGCTTTGATTTTATAATCGGCGAGTTTGGCTTCAACAAGCCTCGCAATATTTTCTAGGGCATCTCTATCAATAAAGTTTTCGCGTTTTTCTGGGTGATATAACAACTCTAAGGTTGGCATTGGCTCGGTAGGTCGAGGCAAATTAGGCTCAGCCTGAACAAGAAACGGATTTTGTTTGCCCGCTGCATTTGCTTGTGCGTCGGCGACCAAGCTTTGGAAAGCGTCAACATCGTCGTCATTAGTTTCTAAATCATTGTTAGTGTCTAAGTTATCGTTCGCTTTTTCCTCGAGAGGCTCGACTTCATCAGCCACATCAAAGCTAGAAATTGTCGGATCTTTTTGTTCTAAATTCGGTTCAACGTCTTCAATGATATGATCTAGCGTGCTTGCTGATAAGACTGGTTCAGTGGTGAACTCAGAAGAGTCTTGTTGTGAAGATTCAAAATCGCCAATAGCCTTGCCATACTCTATTTGCGCCTCTGTGCCACTTCCTTCTGAAGCCAGCTCGGAGATCCAAGGCATGTCATTCGCGCGATCAACCGAATCATCAGAAGCCGACGACTCGGTTGTCATCGCATCTTGAACGATTGAGCGTGAATCCTGATTAGGTAAATCCCCATCTTCTAGAGCCGCTTGCTCTAATTGCTCAATCGTTGCATTCAACGGCAATGTCCGGTCACTCGGTGACTCATTACCAACATGTTGAGAAGAAAGCGTGGTTTCAAGAGTACTTTCAGGCGCTATGTTAGAATGGATTGACCCTTCTGGCATGTGAATATTAAAGTGATGCAGTTGTTCCTCTTCCTCTCTAGGAGCAACCACAGATTCAACTTGATCATCTCTATGCTCTTCAGGATGAACATCCGTTGTATCTGGTTGAGCAACGATAGCTGAAATAGTCTGTTCATGATCACCGCGAATTCGGTTAACCAAATACGTAATCAAACCAATAAAGAGGTCTCCTATCCACTCGACCATAGAAAGCCAAGAGATACCCGTGAGCAAAGTGAAGCCGGCTCCCCATAAAAATAGTAATACCAGTGTGGTGCCAAGCACGTTCAACGTTGGTAACGCTAAACTCGTTAATACATCACCAATGACTCCACCCGATGAAAAATACCAAATATCATCAAAGTTAATATCCGCCAGCCCGCAGCTTGTGAGGATAAGCACCGTCAAACCTAGAAGTCGGGTTCCCCAAATCATAAAATCTATGGGATCGTCTTGATCGCGATTACGCAGGAAAACCCAAGCGAGTGCAGTAACAATGAATGGAATAGGATAAGCGAGAGAACCAAAGATAAAAAAAAGTGTATCGGCTATCCATGCGCCAACAATGCCACCTGAATTTTGAATATCCATACCCCAAGCGGTTTGTGACCAGGATGGATCAGCAGGATTAAAGGTGAAGAGTGACACCATGAAGAAAATTGAAACCAGTACAGCGATAATAAGCACACATTCTTTTAACCGCTGCGTGCCGTTTAAACGAGAGGAGCTCGACGCATCGCCCGTCTTAATAATTGTCGCGACTTTCTTATTGTTCTCGTTGAACATAGACCTACTTTAATCTTGATGATGACTAACCAGAACTTGAGGTTACTAAAATAATAGTTAGTGAAATTAAAACAATATGAGCGGCGCAATGCCGCTCATATTGATTTAACCATAATGATGAAAAAAACCCAATTGCCTAACGTCAGAATATGGAAAAGAGTTCCAACAAATCTGACCCAAACAACCTAGCGAGTTTTGATCACCAACTGATTCGTCTGTTTAACTTCTTCCATGACAACGTAGGTGCGAGTGTCATTAACACCCGGCAAACGCAGCAAGGTATCACCAAGCAGCTTTCGGTAAGCACTCATATCCGATACGCGAGTTTTTAATAAATAGTCAAAATCCCCAGAAACCAGATGACATTCTTGGATATCATCGAGTTTTTGTACTGCTGTATTGAATTGTTCAAACACGTCTGGCGCTCCGCGGTTCAACGTAATTTCAACAAAGACAAGCAGTGATGCATCAAGATACTGAGGATTCAGCAACGCTGTATACCCAGTAATATACCCTTGACGTTCTAATCGACGAACACGCTCTAAACACGGTGTCGGAGAAAGCCCAACACGTTTTGAGAGTTCAACATTAGAAATACGACCATCTTTTTGCAACTCATTAAGAATATTGCGATCGATACGGTCTAGATCCTTAGACGGCTTTTTGTAATTGTCTGCCATTTTTTATTCCACCTTATTACTTCCTTGCAAAAAAATATACTACAACTTCTTAATATTCAGTATCAAATTTTGTAAATTAGTTTCTATACTAGATATTAATTCGACAGAATTACCCTACACATAGATAATACAACCATAATAACAAAAGGAGCCAGGATGATCATTGGCGTACCAAAGGAAATCAAGAACCACGAATACCGAGTGGGCATGATACCAGCAAGTGTAAGAGAACTAATCTCTCACGGTCACCAAGTTTTTGTAGAAACTAATGCCGGTTCAGGCATCGGTTTTTCAGACGATGATTACATCGCTGTAGGCGCATCCATTCTTCCTACTGCTGCTGACGTATTCGCGAAAGCAGAGATGATTGTAAAGGTCAAAGAACCTCAAACTGTCGAGAGAGCCATGCTCAAAGAGGGACAAATATTATTTACCTATTTGCACCTCGCACCAGATTTTCCACAAACTGATGAGCTAATAAAGAGCAAAGCTGTCTGCATAGCCTATGAGACTGTAACAGATTATATGGGTCGCTTGCCACTACTTGCACCTATGTCTGAGGTCGCAGGTCGCATGTCTATTCAAGCTGGCGCCCAAACTTTGGAGAAATCTCACGGTGGACGTGGTCTTCTTATTGGTGGCGTACCAGGTGTTGAGCCTGCGAAAGTCGTTGTCGTTGGTGGTGGCGTTGTTGGTGCTAACGCAGCAAGAATGGCCGTCGGTCTACGTGCCGACGTAACGATTTTAGATAGAAACCTAGATACACTTCGTCGTCTTGATGAAGAATTCCAAGGGCGCGCGAAAGTCGTTTATTCTACAGAAGACGCTATCGAGAAGCATGTCCTAGAAGCTGATCTAGTTATAGGCGCGGTATTAATTCCGGGTGCTGCGGCTCCAAAACTGGTCACAAAAGAGCATATCGCTAAAATGAAACCAGGTGCCGCCGTTGTTGATGTTGCTATCGATCAGGGTGGTTGTTTTGAGACATCCCATGCAACAACTCACGCTGATCCAACCTACATCGTAGACGACGTTGTTCACTATTGTGTTGCCAACATGCCAGGGGCTGTCGCTCGAACTTCAACGTTTGCGTTAAACAATGCCACGCTGCCATACATCGTTAAATTAGCGAATAAAGGTTACCGCGAAGCTTTGCTTGAAGATAAAGGTTTCTTAGAAGGTCTGAACGTTATTCACGGTAAAGTGACGTGTAAAGAAGTAGCAGAGAGCTTTAACCTGGAATACGTAGCGCCAGAAAAAGCGATCGAAATGTTTAGCTAAACATACGCTTACTAATAAAAGGTCTAGTTATAAACTAGACCTTTTTTGTCTAAAAATTCTAAGCTTTTCAAGACCATCCCACCTGATTTTTTATTACGTATCGACCTTTAGAAACAAAAAAGCCCTCATTTTATGAGAGCTTTTTTGTTTCTTCTTCCTGCTTGTCTAAACATTTATTGAGCGACTTATCTAACCACTACTCGGAATGAGGTTTTTCGTTAAAAACCTGAGCGTTAGAATCTACGTTTAATTTAAACGAGTGTTTATCTTAACAACCTGTGTTTACCTTAAAACCAGCGCTCCAGTGCACTCTTATCTAACTGCCTAAATGCTCGGTTAAGAATTTGAGCTAACTCTTTATAACGCGGTTTGGATTTCATCGGCTCAAGTGCCATTCCCGTTTCCACGATTTTCTGATGCATTTCTCGATACCAGCTAGCTAGCGAAGGGGGTAACTGCTTGTTGGCTCGGTTTCCTAACCACCACATCCCTTGCAATGGCAAGCTAATCGCAAATAATGCAACAACAACGGCTTGTGGTAGCGCTTGTTGATTTTGAAATGCTACCTGAGTGATGACACTGATCGCAGCGATAGCAGGCATAACACGAATTGCAAATCGCGTTGCTTTGATGACTCGCTGCTCAGGAAATAAAATAGCAAGCTCTTTACGCATAGGCCACGTATCCATGTACTTCTGACCGTCTCTTAGGCTGTGAACCAACCCGACTTTATCATTCATAGAAATCTCTCACTATTGAATCGACCCATTGCTAAATTATTTTAAAGTTTCAATTTTTACAGTAAAAAATTGACTCAAAATAATATTCTTTCAATTTTTTTTGTTATATTTGTCGAATATCGCTATTCTTTGCACCCTCTATTACTCATTGTTGCTGTTATTTTCCATTTAGGCAACCATGACAATGATATCAGCAAGGATTGCGAGCACGACTTTCAGAGTAAAGTGGTGTCTTATTAAAAGGAAATTAAGCGAACTTTTTACCAAGAATAGTGTGTAACCCATACGCGGTCAGCTATTCTTGAGATTGATTTTCATCTTTTCTGATTTTTTCAGACGAATAACAGGTAGTCACACTCATGTCTAAGCTGGTTTTAGTTTTAAACTGCGGTAGTTCTTCTCTTAAATTTGCGGTTGTCGATGCAGTATCTGGCGACGAGCACCTTACTGGTCTTGCAGAATGTCTGCACCTTCCTGAAGCCCGCATCAAGTGGAAACTTGATGGTAAGCACGAAGCTCAACTAGGTAACGGCGCAGCTCACGAAGAAGCGCTAGCGTTCATGGTAGAAACTATTCTTGCTTCTAAGCCAGAGCTTAAAGCTAATCTAGGCGCTATCGGTCACCGTATCGTACACGGTGGCGAGCAGTTCACACAATCTGCTCTGATTACTGACGAAGTGCTAAAAGGGATTCAAGACGCGGCGACTTTCGCACCTCTTCACAACCCTGCGCATCTTATCGGTATCGAAGCTGCTAAGCACAACTTCCCTGAACTTAAGAACGTTGCGGTGTTTGACACAGCTTTCCACCAAACCATGCCTGAAGAGTCTTTCCTATACGCTCTACCATACAAGCTGTACAAAGAGCACGGCATTCGTCGTTACGGCATGCACGGTACTTCTCACCTATTCATCACTCGTGAAGTGGCGACTCTTCTAGATAAACCGGTTGAAGAAGTTAACATCATCAACTGTCACCTAGGTAACGGTGCATCGGTATGTGCAATCAAGAACGGTCAATCCGTTGATACTTCAATGGGCCTGACTCCTCTTGAGGGTCTTGTGATGGGTACTCGCTCAGGCGATCTAGACCCTGCAATCATCTTCCACCTGCATGACGCTCTAGGCTACTCTGTTGAAGAAATCAACACGATGCTAACGAAAGAGTCTGGCCTTGCTGGTCTAACTGAAGTGACTTCTGACTGTCGTTTCGTTGAAGACAACTACGGCGAAAAAGAAGAAGCGACTCGTGCAATGGATGTTTTCTGTCACCGCTTGGCTAAGTATGTTGCAGGTTACACAGCGACACTCGATGGCCGTGTTGATGCAATCACTTTCACTGGTGGTATCGGCGAGAACTCGGGTCCTATCCGTGAAATGGTTCTAAACCGCCTAGGCATCTTCGGTATTGAAGTCGATGGCGAAGCTAACCTAAAAGCTCGCTTCGGCAGCGAAGGAACGATTACTACAGCGAACAGCCGTATCCCAGCAATGGTTATCTCTACGAATGAAGAGCTAGTAATCGCTGAAGATACCGCTCGTCTAGCCGCACTATAATTATTTTTGGCCAGTGAATGCCACTGGCCTTATTTTCTGTACATACATAAGGGCTCAACCGCTATTCCAAAGGGACTTTGGTATTGATCGTATTGCTCGATTAATCGAGAACTAAGGGATCAGTCGTTGGGCTTTTTTTTCAAATAAAGGTGTTTTGCATATGTCTCGTACTATTATGCTTATCCCAACTAGTGCTGGTGTTGGTCTGACTAGTGTTAGCATGGGTGTTCTTCGCGCCATGGAGCGCAAGGGCGTTAATGTTTCTTTCTATAAGCCAATCGCACAGCCACGTTCAGGTAAAGATCAGCCAGATTTAACCTCAACGATTATTGCGGCGAACAGCTCAATTCTGGTTGGCCAGCCAACGCCTATTTCTGTTGCTGAAAACTTGATCGGTAACGAGAAAATGGACGTGCTGCTAGAATCTGTTGTAGAACAATACAACAAAGTCAGCAACGATTCAGAAGTGACGTTAATTGAAGGCTTAGTGCCTACTCGTAAGCACCCATTTGCTAACCAAGTCAATGCGGAGATAGCGAAGACATTAGGCGCTGAAATTGTCTTAGTGGCGACACCAGGCACAGACAACCCTGTTCAGCTTAAAGAGCGCATTGAAGTCGCATGTTCTAACTTTGGCGGCACTAAGAACAAAAGCATCAAGGGCGTTATCATCAACAAATTCAACGCGCCTGTTGATGAAGCGGGTCGCACGCGCCCTGACCTATCTGAAATCTTCGACGATGCAGACAGTGCGCAACAAGCGAACCTTGAAGTCATGCAAATCTTCAACACGAGCCCAATTCGCGTTCTCGGTTGTGTGCCTTGGAGCATTGACCTAATCGCAACTCGTGCTATTGATATGGCGAAGCACTTAAACGCCGAAATCATCAATGCCGGTGAAATTGAAAAGCGTCGTATTAAGAGCATCACTTTCTGTGCACGTTCTCTTCCTCACATGGTTGAGCACTTTAAGCCTGGTTCTTTACTGGTGACTTCAGCTGACCGTCCAGACGTAATCGTTGCAGCGGCTCTAGCAGCGAAAAATGGCGTTGAAATCGGTGCTATCTTACTCACTGGCGGTTATGACATGCCAGAGCAGATCATCGAGCTTTGTAAGCCTGCATTTGAAACGGGTCTTCCTATCTTCAAAGCACAAGGCAACACTTGGCAGACATCGCTGAACCTACAGAGTTTCAACCTAGAAGTTCCTGCAGATGATAAAGAGCGTATCGAATTCGTTAACGATCACGTTGCTAGCCACATTGATGGTCCTTGGATTGATTCTCTATCTGAAGGTGTTCAAGGTATTCGCCGCCTAAGCCCTCCAGCATTCCGTTACCAGCTAACAGAATTCGCTCGTAAAGCAGGCAAACGCATTGTTCTTCCTGAAGGTGATGAGCCGCGTACTGTTAAAGCGGCGTCTATCTGTGCTGAGCGCGGAATCGCAAGCTGTGTGCTGATTGGTAACCCTGACGAAATTCGCCGTGTTGCAGCAGCACAAGGTGTAGAGCTAGGCGCTGGTGTTGAAATCATCGACCCAGAAGCTGTTCGTGAAAACTACGTCGCTCGTCTTGTAGAGCTACGTGGCAAAAAAGGCATGACTGAAGTCGTTGCTCGCGAAAAACTGGAAGACTCTGTATTCCTAGGCACTATGATGCTTGAGAATAACGAAGTTGATGGTCTTGTATCGGGTGCGGTTCATACAACAGCAAACACGATCGTTCCGCCGTTCCAAATCATCAAAACAGCCCCTGATGCCTCTATTGTATCTTCAATCTTCTTCATGCTTCTGCCTGATCAAGTATTGGTATACGGTGACTGTGCTATCAACCCAGATCCAAACGCTGAGCAATTGGCTGAAATCGCGATTCAATCGGCTGATTCAGCAGCGGCGTTCGGTATCGACCCGCGCGTTGCTATGATCTCATACTCAACAGGTGAATCAGGTAAAGGCGCAGACGTCGATAAAGTTCGTGAAGCAACGAAAATTGCTCAACAGAAGCGTCCTGACCTTATCATTGATGGTCCTCTACAATACGATGCAGCAATCATGGAGAACGTAGCGGCTTCTAAAGCACCTAACTCTCCTGTAGCGGGTAAAGCAACGGTATTTGTATTCCCAGACCTAAACACGGGTAACACAACGTACAAAGCTGTACAGCGTTCAGCAGACCTAGTGTCTATCGGTCCGATGCTTCAAGGCATGCGCAAGCCAGTAAACGATTTGTCTCGCGGTGCGCTAGTCGACGATATTGTTTACACAATTGCACTAACAGCTATTCAAGCGACTCAAGGTTAATAGAGCCCGAGTGTCGTTTAACGCGCTGCTTTTATCGGTAGAACGTTTACAGACAGAAAATAAACAAAACCCTCGATACTCCTGGTGATGTCGAGGGTTTTTATTATCCTTCATTTCCTCTTCGATTTTGTTGCAATTGTAAGTCAAATCAACATCACGCTTTCAGTATTTTTAACAGTCACTCGCACCCATAAAGCACTACCATGAAATCCATAACTCACTGAAATTATTTATTTTATAGTGCCATTTAAGTAAAATTCACTGAGGTTTCTATGATGAAATGTTGTATACGTCTGGTTGTAATTTCTCTATTTAGCTACATTCTACTCGGCTGCGCTTCTTCCCCTCCTCCGGTTGCACTGAAAAGTAATCCACTCTGGTCTAGCCATACGCTTGAGAATGGTTTTACTTACCACTTAAGGCATTCAGAAAAAGCCCCCGTATCAATGCGATTGATTGTCCATTCAGGCTCTTTGCAAGAAACAGAACAGCAACTCGGTTATGCCCATTTCCTAGAACACATGGCTTTCAACGGAACCAAGCATTTTAAAGGCAACGACATAGTGGCGCTTTTTGAACAAGCAGGCGCGAGCTTTGGGGCCGACCTGAATGCTTACACCAGTTTCCACGAGACGATCTATAAGCTCGATCTTTCTGATGATAGCTCGCTTGAGAAAGGGCTGCTCTGGTTTGGCGACATTAGCCAACACATTCGATTAGAGGGCGATGAAGTCGAGAAAGAAAAAGGGGTTGTACTGGGTGAAATTCGTCGTAGTCGACCAGAAAACCAACCGCTCGCATACAAGTATTATGATCATCTACTTGAAAGCACTCAGTATTATACTCGTGACCCGATCGGCACCAAAGAAAGTATCAATAACCTTTCTCTCTCAGCGCTGAATGCCTATTATGACCAGTGGTATCAACCCTCTCGAACTGAACTCGTTATTTATGGCAACTTTAACCAAAGTAACATTTCATCATTAATCAAACAGCAATTTGAGAACTGGGAAGAGACATCCACAGAGACTCAATTTGAACCTAACACAACCGGCCAAAGATACAACTTCACCGATCTAATCAGCACGGTTGAAGAATATGAAACCCCAAGTTACGGCATGGTTTTCGATCGTGGTGATCGCGCTACCACTACAGTTAGAGCGCAACAAGAAGCTTGGCTTGATGAGATTGCTCATACCGTGATCAGGCAACGATTATCAACTCGCTTTATGGATGCCGCACTGCCAGTTGTGGGGCTATATTCGATAGATTACTTGCTCCCTTACCAGCGTCTTTTCTTAACTGAAATTACCTTTCCTCCAGAAACAAGAGAGGCCAACCAATCACTATTTCAAACCACCATTGCTGAGCTACGTGACTACGGGATCAGCCAAGAAGAACTCGAACTCGTAAACAGTGAATGGCAAACACGGTTGAATAACTTAGATACGGATTGGAACAATACCAACGCTGAGACACATGCTGATGGTAAAGTCACCTCTCTCATTTTGGGTCAACCTGCACAAGACCGAGAGCAACATAGGCAAAACTTAATGGCACTGACTGAGAATCTAAGCGTTAGCAGTATTAATCGCCATTTACGTACCTTACTCTCTTCTGATTATCAACTGGTCATTGGTGTCGACCCACAGGAAGACATTTCACAGGTCACTGCTTTAGCACCGAAATGGCGGGAAAATACCGATGCTCGTGCCAAAAAACCACTCATGTTAGCCGCCGCCAATACAGCATTTAACGCACCGAAAATGTCAGGTTCTATCGTAAGTCAGCAAGCATTAGATTCAAGGCATAACATTCACACCTGGTCACTTTCCAATGGTGTAGAGGTTTGGTACCAGAAAGACCAAAGCGTTGGAAACAAAATACATATGGTTTTGGCTAGTCGAGGCGGAAAAACAGCATTAGACCCGACGCTATTTGTGGCAAGCGATATCGCGATTAATACGGTTTCTCGAAGTGGTATTGGTGACTTTGATGGCTCATCGTTGGATTCTCATCTTAGGCGCCACGACTTGTCGCTCATTCCATTTATCCACTTTACTCAACATGGCATTGAACTTCAAAGTAACCAAAAGAATCTGACTGATAGTTTTGCGGCGCTGCACACCGTCTTTACCGATATCAATATCGATGAAGCTCAGCTTGAAGCAGTTAAGCAAGAGTATCACCAATCGGTCGCTTCTTTCCTGTCATCACCAATCGGACCTTTCACCAAAGAGCTCAACCATATCAGCTATTTCTCCTCTAGCCCGCACTTCTTTCAAGAGCTCTCTGATATTGATGCAGTAAGCTCTCTGCAAATAGAGCAAGTTCATCGTGATCTTTTCACCAGAAATAGAAACTATAAGCTTGTTATCATCGGCAATGTCGACGCTTCAGAGCTTACACCACTGCTCAGAAAGTACATCGCATCAATTCCACTGACTCGCACCAATGATGAACCCTTCACTGTGGCTTATCGGGATTACCAAAACGAACGCATCGATGTTTCGACAAACACCGAAAACACCAGCCACTATCTGCTGCGAATGACCAACCCTAAGACTGAACAGCGTGGTGCAAAGGAGATATTCATTGATGACATGCTTCAGCGCATGCTTACCCAACGCTTAACGACACATGTGCGAGAAGAGTTAAGTTTAGATTACGCCCCGTATGCATTTTCAGTCACTCAAGACAGCGAATTAGCCAGTGATTGGATGTTAACCGCTGACACGGATCCGAAAGATGTAGAAAAAGTAGAATTGGCCATTGATAACGTTGTTCGAGATCTATTACTCAGCATTAGTGAGGGAGAACTCGCCGCAGTGGGAAGCCAGTTAGTCAATGATCTTGTGCCAATTGACAACGATGCACCGCAAAGAGCTTGGTTTTACGCCAGATATCTCATTCATGGCTATGGTTTAGACCCTCTTTTTGATCCGCAAGCACAAGTTGATAAGATCTCGTTAAGCGATGTTCAGCAAAGAGCTGCACTTATCTTTGGTGATGACTCTATCGTAGTTAAAGGCATCCTTAGACCAAAATCGTAATCTTCATACATACTTCACTCCAAAGCCTTATCCTCTCGATAGGGCTTTTATTTATAGGTTCTTTTCCACTATAGATGTCTTTGACTGTAAGATTTTTTAGCAGCGTTTTAACACGTGCTATCATTTGGAAACACCCAAAAACAAAAAAAGCGCGATTCATTTAAGAAATCGCGCTTAAGCCTGTCACAGGCTGAACTAACGAAGTTTAGATGCTCACGTGTAAACAGGATACAGCGTGCACATCATTACCTTGGATCGTAGGTTTCGTCTCTGCACATTCCTGTGTTGCTTTCGGGCAACGCGTACGGAACACACAACCCGATGGCGGATTAATTGGAGACGGTAAATCCCCTTCCAACATCTCGATTTTCTTTGCTCTTTCAAGACGAGGATCGGGAATCGGTACCGCTGACATCAGTGCTTTCGTGTAAGGATGTTTTGGCTCGGCAAACACGGCATGCGCTTCACCCAGCTCAACGGCGTTCCCCAAGTACATCACTAACACTCTGTCTGAGATGTGCTTAATCACAGACAAATCATGGGCGATAAACACCAGGCTCAAACCAAGCTCTTTTTGTAGCTCTTTAAGAAGGTTTACGACCTGTGCTTGAATCGATACATCAAGAGCTGATACCGGTTCATCACAAATTATCATTTTTGGATTCAAGATAAGTGCACGTGCAATACCGATACGCTGACATTGGCCACCCGAGAACTCATGAGGATAACGGTTGATTACATTAGGTAATAGACCGACTTTCGTCATCATCTCTTTAACTCTTGATTTTACTTCGTCCTTACTCAATTCAGGGTAGAAAGTTTCAAGTGGTTCGGCAATGATATCGCCAATCGTCATTCGAGGGTTCAGAGAAGCTAACGGATCCTGGAAGATCATTTGAATATCTTTACGAGTTTCACGTCGCTGCACAGAATGCATTTTAGTTAGGTCTTGACCCAGCCACACCACTTCACCATCGGTTGCTTCAACGAGCCCGATAATCGCACGTGCAAAGGTAGACTTACCGCAACCAGACTCACCAACTACACCTAGGGTTTCTCCTTCGTATAGACGAGCGTCAATGCCATCGACCGCTTTAAGATTTGATGGCTTTGACCATGGCCAAGCAGATTTAGACGCAATGCTAAAATGTACTTTTAAGTTTTTAACATCTAGCAATAATGATTTTTGTTCGCTCATTTTGTCCAAGTCTCCCAGTCAGAAAAACACGCACGCTGTCGTCCATCACCAAATGGTTGGAGGATCGGCGCTTCACTCATACATCTGTCCATCACACGGTGGCAACGATCCTGATAAGGGCAGCCCGGTGGCAGACGAAGTAAGTTAGGTGGATTACCTGGAATCGTTGGTAGAATTTCACCTTCGGTATCGAGGCGAGGAATGGCTTTTAACAGCCCCTCTGCGTATGGGTGGCTCGGTTCATAGAAAATTTCATCAACACTACCGTACTCCATGGTACGGCCTGCGTACATCACCAGCACTTTGTCACAAGAGCCAGCAACAACGCCCAAATCGTGAGTAATCATGATGATTGCAGTATTAAACTCATCTTTCAGTTCATTCAACAAATCCATAATTTGAGCTTGAACAGTCACATCAAGGGCCGTGGTTGGCTCATCAGCGATCAGTAGTTTCGGACGGCACAACAGCGCCATTGCGATCATCACACGCTGACGCATGCCGCCAGAGAACTCGTGAGGGTACATAGTAATACGTTTGCGCGCTTCAGGGATTTTTACTGCCTCAAGCATGCGTACAGACTCTTCAAACGCCTCTGCTTTTCCCATGCCTTTGTGAAGCATGAGCACTTCCATCAGCTGATCACTGACTTTCATGTAAGGGTTAAGCGACGTCATCGGGTCTTGGAATATCATCGCAATCTGCTCTGCACGAACTTTGTTCAATGCTTTTTCAGGCAGATTAAGAATTTCATTGCCTTCGAACTTCGCACTACCAGAGATAATGCCGTTCTTGGCCAGTAGGCCCATAATTGCGAATACAGTTTGAGATTTACCTGAACCAGACTCCCCTACAATACCGAGGGTTTCGCCTTGTTCTAGTGAAAAATTCAAGTCGTTCACTGCGGTGACAATACCATCTTGGGTAGTGAATTCTACGCGCAGATCTTTGACATCTAATAAGCTCATCATTGCTTCCTTAATCTTATTGTTATCTGTCTTTTGGATCTAACGCATCGCGTAGACCATCACCAACGTAGTTGAAGCAGAACAGCGTCACTACCATGAATACCGCAGGGAATATCAGTTGCCAAATCGCCACTTCCATTGTCTGCGAACCTTCTTGAAGTAAAGCACCCCAACTTGTCATTGGTTCTTGAACACCAAGACCAAGAAATGAAAGGAATGATTCCGTCAAAATCATGCTTGGGATTAGCAGCGTTGAGTAAACCGCAACAATACCCAATACGTTTGGAACGATATGACGAGTAATGATCTTCCAGTTACTTACGCCGCAGACATGTGCCGCTTCAATGAACTCTTTGCTACGAAGGCTCAGTGTTTGGCCTCGGACAATACGTGCCATATCGAGCCAAGCAATTGCACCAATGGCGACAAATATCAGCACGATATTACGACCAAAAAAGGTCACTAGAACAATCACAAGGAACATAAACGGAACAGCGTAAAGAATTTCTAAGATACGCATCATAATTCGGTCTGTACGACCACCGATGAAGCCAGATGTGGCACCGTAAAGTGTTCCAATGAGCACCGCGACAAACGCACCTAATACACCGACCATTAAGGAGATTCGTCCACCAATCAGAGTGCGAACGTACAGGTCTCGCCCTAAACTATCCGTACCAAACCAGTGAGAGGCACTTGGAGCGGCGTGCATGGCATACCAGTCCGTGTCGTCATACGCATACTGAGCGATCATCGGCAAAACAATAACAGCCAGCGTCATGAGCATCAAAACAAACAAGCTCACCATGGCCGCTTTATTGCGCATAAAACGGATACGGGCGTCTTGCCATAAACTGCGACCTTCAATCTCAAGGTTTTCCGAGAACTTCTCGATCGCTTCCAGGTTCTTTTTCTTTGTTAACATAACCAACCTTCCTGCTAGTAGCGAATCTTCGGATCAATCATTGCTAATAAAATATCAACAATGGCATTGAATAAGATGAATAGGAAACCAATGAGAATTGTGACTCCCATTACTAGCGAATAATCACGGTTAAACGCGGCGTTAACGAACAATTTACCGATGCCAGGCAGCCCGAAAATGGTTTCGATAACCACGGAACCCGTAATAATGCCCACAAAGGCTGGCCCCATGTACGAAACAACCGGCAACATTGCAGGCTTAAGTGCATGTTTAACGATGATGTATGGGTAACTCAAACCTTTCGCGCGTGCGGTACGAATGAAGTTACTGTTCAATGTTTCGATCATCGAACCACGAGTGATACGAGCAAACGTCGCGACATACAGTAAAGACATGCCTACAACCGGCAATGCCATGTATTTAAACGAGCCGTCTAACCAACCACCAGCGGGGAACCAACCTAAGTTGATGGAAAAGATATAAATCAATGTGGGTGCAAGAACAAAGGAAGGCAACACCACGCCTAACATGGCGGTAGACATGACCGTATAGTCAGCCCAGGTATTTTGTTTTAATGCTGCAAATGTCCCAACGGTGACTCCCATGACGAGAGTAAAAATAAATGCAAAGAATCCCACTTTTGCCGAAACGGGTAAGGCAACAGAGATAAGTTCATTTACTGAGTAATCTAGATATTTGAATGACGGCCCAAAATCACCTTGAATGACGTTAGTCAAATATGTGGTGTACTGTTCAAAAACAGGTTTGTCGAGGCCATATTTCGCTTCGATATTGGCCATAACTTCTGGCGGAAGCGGACGCTCACTTGAAAATGGATTTCCCGGTGCGTAACGCATAAGAAAGAAAGATACTGTAATTAACACCAACATGGTTGGTATTGCTTCGAATATCCTTTTCGCGATGAATTTAAGCATAAGCTCACTCTTTCAGTCTGTGACAAAAATTTCAATGTAAAAAGTAGACAATACGCTACACGCACTCATTACAATAATGAGTACGTGTAGCGTCGATCGTTATTATTTTTATATCAGCTTTGTTGACTACTTAGCTTTGATGTAAAGATCTTTTGAGTAGATTTTTTCTTCCGGGTTATTCACCGGGAAGCCACCGATTTGTGGATTCAGTAAACGTGCTTTCACGTACTGGTAGATCGGTGCGATTGGCATGTCTCGAGTCAGTAACTGCTCAGCTTCTAGGTACAGTGCTGTGCGTTCTTCTTCAGACGTTGACGTCAGTGCTTTTTCCATAACCGCATCGTATTCTTTACTATCGTAGTGAATACCACCGGTCGTGTTGGTGCTCTTCATCAGAGTTAGGAATGAAGACGCTTCATTGTAGTCGCCACACCAGCCAGCACGTGCAACTTCAAAGTTACCTGCGTCTTTGGTTGATAGGTACGTTTTCCACTCTTGGTTTTCTAACGTAACATCAAGACCCAGTGTCTTCTTCCACATAGAACCCAATGCTACAGCAATCTTCTTGTGGTTTTCAGACGTGTTGTAAAGAAGTGAGAATTTCAGTGGGTTATCAGCACCGAAACCAGCTTCAGAAAGAAGTTTAGCCGCTTCTGCATCACGCTCTTGTTGAGTCATTTTACCGTAAGCAGGGACTTCTGGGTTAAATCCAGCTGTGATTTCAGGCGTCAGGAAGTATGCAGGCTTTTGGCCTTGACCAAGAATCGCATCGGTTACGATGTTACGGTCGATAGCGTATGAAATCGCTTTACGAACTCGAACATCATCAAACGGAGCTTTCTTCGTGTTGAAGATGTAGTAGTAAGTACACAGGTTACCAGTAATAGACAGTGATTCTGCGTGCTCTTTTTCCAGACGACGGAAGTGCTCGTTTGGAATCTCGTAAGTCACGTCAACTTCACCCGCTAAGAAGCGGTTCATTTCTGCTACTTGGTTTTCAATCGGTAGGAAAGTGACTTTGTTTAACGTTGTATTTTCGTTATCCCAGTACTTTTCGTTACGTTTTAGAACTAAACGCTCATTCACTACCCATTGATCAACAACGTAAGCACCGTTACCAACAAAGTTTTCAGGCTTGGTCCACTGGTCACCAAACTTTTCTACTGTCGCTTGGTGTACAGGTTTAGTCGTTGTGTGACCAACCATCATCACGAAGTATGGTACAGCAGACTCTAATTCAACCACTAAAGTATGTGCATCGACAGCTTTAACACCTAATGTGCTCTTGTCTTTTTTACCTGCAACGATGTCTTTCGCATTCGCCATCTTGGTGTATTCCATGTACCAAGCGTATGGAGAAGCGGTATTTGGATCAACGGCACGCTGCCAGCTGTATACGAAGTCTTGAGCGGTTACCGGATCGCCATTTGACCATACGGCATCTTTACGTAGGTTAAATGTGAATGTTTTGTTGTCTGTGGTTTCCCAAGTTTCAGCAATGCCAGGAATGGTATTACCGTCAGCATCTTGGTTTACCAGACCTTCAAGAAGATCACGAATAACGTGAGATTCAGAAACACCCTGTGATTTGTGTGGGTCAATTGTCGCTACTTCTGCACCGTTACCACGAACGATCTCTTGCACATCAGCAAGTGTTGATTCGGTAACTTCAGGAAGGGTTGCTGGTGTAGCTGCTTGTTTTTCTTCTGGCTTATCGCCACAACCAGTAAGCGCTAGAGAAAGGCCCGCACTAATGAAAAGCGCACGAGTGATTTTATTCTTGTACATGCATTAAACTCCAAGTTTTTATGTTGCATCCATGACTTCCTTGTAAGAACCCCTGTTTAGGTAGTGATTTAGATTTATTTTGCACAAAAAATGAGCATAAAAATCTAAAACCTTACAAAGATTGTGGCACACAGTAACAATCATCGAAGCGATTTACCATTAATTGACATCAGAAAAACGTATAATTCTTCTATTGGCGATAGATGGCAGTTAAAAAAACTATCATTTTAGAGGGTGACAGTGATTTTATATAGAAACGCCTTAGCTGATAGACTATGGTACCGAAAATTCCAAGCTGATACATTTTGACAGCATCTTATGCTAGAAATCTTGAAATAATTTAACATTTGGTTGTGGCTTGATCTAACACTAAGTGACAATTCACCAATACCCCGTGTCAATTTGTGAAGACTATCACCCTAACTTGCCACACTTGATTTCTACTAGATAAATCAAGCTTTGCACAAAATTGCATAGTGATGCAAAGGAAACGAATTGATATGTTCATACATTGCTTTTCTCTGTTGTAAAAAACAAAAAAAATCCCAAATTAGTCACTATTTGGGATTTTTAAATCATTTAGAGCTTAACCGTATTGGAAGATTTTATAGCGATTGCGCTTTTTTGTTATTTAGCTGGTCAATGACCTCTGAAGGCGCTATTTTTGCAAGTTCAACCATGCACTCATCCGTCTTTTCATTGCCATTGCGCACGTAGATATCACACACTGCATAAAGATGTTCTGGCCCTCCTGAAATCAAGTAAGCCGTTTCAAACGCCGTTGTCGCTTCATCGATATTAAACGCTTCTTGTAACACACCGTGTACATACCAGTAGTAACTATTAGTCTTTGCCAACGTTGCTGCAATTTCACTCTCTTTTGCCGCTTCCGCTTTATCCTCTAAGCGAACCAAAGTGAGTGACTTGGCAAAGTGAAAATGGGCATTACTTGGCAGTGCTTCTATCGCTTGGTTAAGCGTATCAATCGCTTTTTCATCCATCCCCTGTGCACGGTAGTTATCCGCAAGGCTTAACCACACTTGTGGGTTATTCGATACGGCTTGTTTCGATTGTAAATACTGCGCTTCGGCCAATTCATACTGCTCAGTCCAGCGATACACATCCGCTAGCAGTAACCTAGAGTCATCATCGGCCTGCTCTTTTAAGTGTCCGATTAATTCGGTAGCCGGGTCTGTGAGTTGTTGTTGACTAGCCGCATCGAGAGTCCCTCTGTCTTTGAGTAGGCTAGCTGCAGCAGTCATACGCACTTGCTTACTGTCATCGGATAAAAGTGGAGACACCAAACGCCAACGATATTCTAAAGGATAAGGTTCCGCTCCGACGATCGCAGCTTCCCGGATCGCAGAACTGGCATCTTTTAATCCACGGGAAACCGCAACCAATCCGTTTTGACTGGGCGATGCACTAAGAGATCTCAGCGCCGAAACCCTGACCTCTTCTGTTTCCGTAATATCTTGCGCTTGATAAGACCATTGAGACATCGGATCATTCGGTAGGCTTCGCTGTGCTTGCATCGGCTCAGTTTGAGGACTTAACAAAGCCCCCTGACCATTTACGCTGTTCGTTTTTAGGCTATTCGTTTCTAGGCCACTGGCATTGGCGGTATTGAGCATCAGCATTGACATGGCTAATATCATTGATGTTTTCATGATGTTAATCCTTAAAATTTAGTTTCAAAGCCAACACGTTTTTTCATTTGTTCGCGCAATACGGCATCACTGTATTTCCCGTGGGCTACTGGGTGTTTCGTTGCTCGAAGTATGTAAGCAATAGACTTATCAACATGCGAGAAAAACTTATACCACCCCGCGCATAAATAGTTGAGTCCTGGCTCGCCAGATTTAGTGCGAATGAAACGATTTTTTGGACACTCTCCGTGGCAAGCAAACTGGTAATCACACGCCTGACACTGCGTCGTTAATGTGCGTGTTTTCGCGAAGCCAAATTTCTGCTGCTCTGGGCCATAAGCCATATCATCCAATTTCTGATGATGTATATTACCGATTTTGTACTCTGGATAGACATAATGATCACAACTGAATACATCGCCATTGGGTTCCATTGCAAGTCCTTTCCCGCATAAGTCACTTAACGTACAAAGCGGATTTCTGCGCCCCATCCACGTTTCAATGCTTGCTTCAAAATATTGAATAAAAACGTTACCTATGTCTTTACGCGCCCACTCATCAAAAATGGTAATCAAGAAATTACCCCAAGCCAGATCAGAGACACACCACGATTCAACAACAGAGTCTTTGCTTCCTGGGATGAGTCTTTTATCCCCTTGCTTAGGTTGGTCACTAGGCTGCCACTTTTGCGGAGCAGTATCACGGAAAGTCTTTTGTTCAACAATGGGGATGAATTGCATCTGAGGAGACTTCACTTCATCTCGCAAGAAGCGGTACACCTCAAGTGCATTTTGACTGGTTAGGTTATTGACGCATGTTAACGTCGCAAAGCTCACTTTATGCTTGTGCAGCAATTCAACCGCCGCCATCACTTGCTTGAACGTACCTTTGCCCGCTTTATTGGTTCTATAAGTATTGTGAAGCATCTCTGGGCCGTCGATACTCAGACCTACAAGAAAGTGATTCTTTGCTAAAAACTCACACCATTTATCATTCAGCAAGATACCGTTGGTTTGTAAGTCATTCGATATTTTAACACCATCAGGCTGGTATTTTTTCTGAAACTCAACAATCTTCTGAAAGTATTCCAGACCAAGCATGGTCGGCTCACCACCCTGCCATGAAAAGATGATCTCGGGTGTATTTTGCGCATTAATATAATTCTGGATATAGCTCTCTAACATGGCTTCATCCATTTTAGGAGAGCACCCTTTCTTATACTCCAATAGGTCCTGCTTACTTAGATAATAACAATATGTGCAGTCAATATTACAAACAGCACCGATCGGTTTAGCCATGACATGTAATCGTTTTGAAGCCTTGCCGTTATATTGAGGACCTTGAGTAATATGCATTGTTTATTTACCTATCTTAATGTCTTACAGCAATCATAAACCTGATTAATATTTGTCGCCTGTTATACCCTTTATAACCATTTGTCATGACCGAAAACGCTACAATAACGTTCTCTTCTGTATTTTTAAGGCAACCAATGAAAACATTTAATTACAATCACTTAAAAGCTATTGGCGGCATAACATTCACACTACTAATGAGTGGTTGTGCCAGCGTGCCGCCACACCCGATCGCTCTACAGATCGATCAGGAGATGGTTTTGGTTGAAGGTGGAACATTTACCATGGGTTCCAATAGCCCAAATGCCACCAAAGCAGAAAAACCAGCACGAGAAGTGACCGTAAACAGCTTCTACATTGCACAATTCGAAGTGACCCAAGCACTGTTTGAATCAGTGATGGGGGCATCTCACAGCTTCTTTCAGGATCCACAAGTACCAGTTAATAACTTAAGCTGGCAACAAGCGAATTATTTTATCGAGCAATTGAATGAACTCACCGGTGAAGCGTATCGACTTCCAACCGAAGCCGAATGGGAGTTCGCAGCGACAGGTGGAACAAAGAGTCAAGGCTTTACCTACAGCGGATCGAATAATATTGACGATGTCGCGTGGTTTGCCGGGAACTCGAAAAACAGAGCACACCCGGTAGGCCAAAAGATGCCTAATGAACTTGGCTTGTATGACATGACAGGTAACGTCGGAGAATTTGTAATTGATGCCTTCGATGATACGTTCTATCGATTTGGACCAACAGATAATCCAAATAATGCTCATCACAGTGATGTCCACTTATCTCATAAATCCGTCCGAGGGGGCAGTTTTGCTTACGATGCCACGCTCTCTGAGAATTATCGCCGAGATTTTGCAAGCCAATCAATTATCATGTCTGACATGGGTTTACGCCTAGCCAAAGACGTTAAATAAGGACCATTCATGTTATACACTCGATTGTCAGCGTTAACGCTCGCATTATTCTGTCTAGGACCTGTATCAGCGTCAGAAAGTAACCCAGACCTAGTGCTACAAATTACGGTTGATGGCCTTCGTGCAGACTTGCTTGAACGCTACAAGCATAACTTCGGTGAAGGTGGTTTTCGTTACTTGATGGATGAAGGCGCTTACTACACCAATGCACATTACCAACACGGAAATACAGAAACTATCGTGGGTCATGTCTCTTTAGCAACCGGCGCCCCACCGAGCGTTCATGGGATGATTGGCAACGTATGGTATGACCGTAACGCAGAGCGCTTAGTCTACAACGTTGAAGATACAAACTATCACATACTGACAGCAGGGGCTGGCGTTGACAAATTGACAGAAATCGATCCAACGCAAAAAACGGCGCAAGGTGATGGCCGATCGCCAATGCCTATCCTTTCCACCACCTTTAGTGATGAATTAACCGTATCTACAAGTGGAATGTCAAAGGTATTTGCTGTGTCAGTGAAAGATCGTGGAGCGATTTCCTTAGCCGGGCACAGTGGCAAAGCATTTTGGTTTTCGAAAGCACAATCTGAGTTTGTCACCAGCAATTATTATTACGACAACTACCCTGCATGGGTAACTCGCTGGAACGAGAAAAAAATTGCTGACCAATATTCCAAGCAACGATGGGAGCTTTCTTTACCACGCGATCAATACACCCTTGACGAACCAAGCCCAGACCATAAAGTGGATCTCGCAGGGTTTCAACGAACATTCCCTCACCCTTACGGTCCTGCAAGCTACAAGTACTTCAGCACCACACTAACAGTGAGCCCTGCTGGTGACGAGCTCACAGAAAACTTTGCAAGTACTTTGCTTATGCAAGAGCAGCTCGGTAAAAGAGACGTTACCGATTATCTATCGATCAGTTTTTCCTCTAACGACTATGTGATTCACCTTTATGGCCCAGAAAGCCTAGAAACAGAAGATAACCTGATTCGCTTAGACAGAACCATTGCAAAAATGCTGAAAACGATTGATAGCCAGGTCGGTTTAGAAAACACACTGATCGTATTGTCCGCTGATCATGGCGTGCCAGAAGCATCACCAGCAGCGAACGCCTTAGGGTTTAAGCAGGCGCTGTACTTCAACAAAGATACGTTATTATCACAAGGTGTTGAGCAACGCTTGAAGCGTGAATTTGGGCTGGGTACTGACGCTATAAGATTGTTTGCCCAACCTTATATTTATTTGAACCATGATGTTATCGCGAAGAAAAAGGTTAATTTAGCACAAGTACAAAATGCGATTGCTGATGAAGTCTCTAAAATCAGTGGTGTTGCTTACGCGGTTTCAAGTAGTGATATTGCTCGTAATCAAGTTCCAGATACTCATTTAACGCGACTGATCAAAAACAACTATCACCCGGCTCGTTCTGGTGATGTGTATGTCGTGTTTACTCCAAGAAGCTACATTAATGATATGGAAGGATTACAAATCGCTTCAACGCATGGTTCTCCATGGCGCTATGATACACACGTACCTGTTATTTTTGCTGGGTTTGATATCAAATCACAAAAAGTAACACGGGCAATTACGCCCTACGATATTGCCCCGACTCTGTCTAACAAGTTAGGCATTACTCAGCCAAGTGGTTCTATTGGTGAAGTACTCGCTGAGGTGACTGAATACTAGTTACTAAATACCAGTTACTGAATAATACTCGAGCTCTTCGCCCTGGTAATTTCAACCAGTAACGTTACACGCAAAGGGCTGCTTATAAAATAACGATAAGCGACCCTTATACTATGTGTGATGGTTACTTTAAATCGCCACTGGCGAAGAGATATTAACCCGAATTAATGGGGTAAAGCCTTGGCCGCGGCCTTGATTTTTGACCGTAGCCATTGATGGCTCGACTCATTACTTCGGCTGGGGTGCCAAATCATGCACATGTCGCAGTTATTCAACTGAAACGGCAAGGGCAACGTTTTTACTTTGTACTTCTTTGAAAAACACTGCACAGAAGAGAGCGGTAGCAAACCAATATAGTCAGAGTCTTCAATCACTGGAAGCATCTCAACCACACCTGGCGCTCGGTAGACAATTTTGCGTTTCTCTAAATCACCAAAGTCCTCAGAACTCAAAAGACTTTTACGAGCATGCCAACGAGCTACAACAACGTGTTCGTTGGCTAGGAACTCTTTCATGTCGATAGTATCACCAATCGTTGGGTGGTCGGAACGACAAACAACGACCAATTCTTCAATGGAAATGACTTCATGCTTTAACGTCGTTCTTCCCCTTGGTTTCATATCCAGAATGATATCGTGTCTCTGTAATCTTAAGTCCGATTCATAATCTTCTGTAAACAATGGATGAACTTCTAGTGTGATATCTGGTGCGGCCTGACTAATAAGGCTCATCACCTTAGGCATTAACTCGTAGCTTGCTGACGAAACACACGCAATAGAGAATACGCGATTCGATGTTTTGGGATCAAAGTCCCTAGATGCAGATAACGTGGATGTAAAGTTTTTAAGCGCGGCAGCCATTGCAGGGTAAATGTCCGTTGCAAATGTGGTTGGCTCAACCCCAGATGTCGTTCTATGAAATAAGGGTTCGTCATAGATATCTCTCAGTCTTGCGAGGGCTTTACTGACGGCAGGCTGACTTATATCCATTCGATTTGCCGCTCTCGATAAGTTCTGCTCTTCGTAAATCGCGACAAATATTGGAATCAAATTGAGCTCGGTACTTTTCATAAGGTTCCAGATTAAAGAAGCGGGATCTCTATCATAGAGAAACGGCTTCTTTAATTCGATAAGATTCGCAAAAAGTTGTGCATAGCTCCACGCTAAACCAACCGCTTAGAGCGCTTATTGGTTGTATTTTTTAAACGGTTTACTTCAGCTTATCTTCTAAATCTAATAATGCTTTAGGTAGCTTCAAACGCAGTATGATTGACGAGAATAATCGATGGTTAGACGGTTTAGTAGACACCAAACGAAGTCCTTTCCATAATCTCATTAATACCGCTTTATTCTCCTCGCCTTGTTGAAATCGCTCACTGTCTGCTTGCCACTGTACCTGCTGCGTGGTTTTACTGAGTTCAAGTTGCGAGGTCTGTAGCCTCAATTGCTCATAGACAAAGGTCCTAATCTCTGGCCATTGTCCGTCTTTCAATAAGCAACGTAATACCCACCAGCTTGGCGCTGGTTTGTTTCGGTAATAACGATTTACAACCATCAACAAAGTCACCAAAGCGATAGCAACACTGATAACAATAACGAACTGCAAGAAATAGGTTTTGATAAAAGATTGAAGAGTATGCCTTGCTTTAAACACTTCACCTTTTACGACTACGGTTTCAAGACGTTGATTTTTGCTGTCCCACCACTGAAACGAATAATCAGGTAACGTCAGTTCACCACCTTGTTGAATAACGTAAACAGATTCTTCTGTGCGACTTGAACGATAATTACCTCGTTCTTGCATATCATCAAGCAAATTCGGCTGTGGATAAGCCTGATATTGCTGAGTTGACTGATTGGTTAAAAGAGCAGGCAACAATATAGATAAGCTGTCTTTCGCGCTCACGGTCACACGCCTTGTAATCGCGTCACCAACCTTTAAATCGTCACTAGAGGCTCGCCATGCTTGCTCAAAGCCGACTTCTGTTGCAGTAAACCAGGCGGTTTCTTGGCTAAGTTTCCCTGAGGGTAACGAAGCGTCAAATTTCATTGGCTGCGTATACAAAGTACCCGCTACATTCGAGCCATTCGGCGCGGACACCTGCACCCTGACTGGAATGGCTGGGATAACAAACTCGCCCGATACTTGTGGATATATCGTCACTTCCCACCGTTGACGAGACCAAGTCACGCCCTTCACTCTCTCTGTATAATTAGTGGCTAATTGATTGCGCTGTATTGAGAACGCATTAGGAATATCCACCTCACCAATTCTCGTTCCTCCAGTAAGCCAGCGGGGGGTCGACACTTCAATGGTAAAGATCACTTGCTCATAGATGCTGAAACCTGGCTTTACTGCACCCACGCTCTCATCTGGATTCTTGCCAACCCATGCACGAATAGCGACATCACCGCTTTTTTGTAGGTCATAAATATCGGCCGCAACAGCAGACGTCACGAACAAACTGCCCGTAACAGCGACAAAAGTAAGGACTAACGTCAGTAACAATGGTTGGTAAATTCGCTGGACTCGCATTCTTAGCGCTTTAGGCAGTTGACACAATGTAAGAAACGCCACCTGTCGCTGTGTATAATAGGTGGAAGGAATAAACATCATGGCTTGTTCTCCTCACTAGGCAAAGAAACGGGCGCTTTGAGCTGGATATAAAACTTAGCCCTTAAGAAAAGCTTAGGATCGGCCTCGACGCGTCGTAGCCATTTATCAGCGAGCTCTTCGCTTCCCAAAATTTCGTTTGAATTGAGCGTCTCCTTTATCATCAGTTCAGCCACCGTTTCTTCATCTGCGCCATCGCCTGTTCTCGGCTCATCAGCATCGAGTTCAAAAGACTCTTCGGCCCCATCAGTCGTTCCCATTTGGCTTTCGCTTGTTCGGTTGATGTCTTCAATAATACTGCTGACCACCGCCAAGTTGTTTTCCACATCAGGCCTAAGTTGGGCAGAAAGTTCAGGATTATCAGCCAAACTTTTCAACACATCACGAGCCGCCAGGTACTCACGCTGACGAGCTAATGCACTCCCAACATAATACGTACCCAGGTCGGTTTTTACCTGAAGGAATGCACTGTGAGCCAGTTTAAATTCGCGCGCATAATAGTACGCGACGCCTTTACGTAATGGATCATCAAAGTGCTTTGCCGCTTCAAGATACTTTTTCTGATTCAGCAAGCGCTGCCCCTGTTGGTCGGGGGTGAGCCATAAATCCCACCACCATTGGGCACTCTTGTCCCACATAGAAACTGACTCAATAACGGTCTCGTTAGCGGCAGTTTGCTCTGCGTTTGATTGAACCGTTTGAGCTAAGGTATCAGGGGAATAAAATGAGCCAGTGACGACCAAACCAAGCAAACACCATTGCACCAACCAACCTTTTCTAAACCAAAGCAGCATGATGAGCGCAAGGGGAAATAGCAAACCATATCCCATGTCTTTCCATGGCATCGAAGACTCGCCGTTGAGTTGTAGATTTCTTTCCACCGCGCTATTTAACTGCCTTATATCGGTATCATCAATCGTGACTTCAACTAAGCGCCCACCTGTTTTACGAGCCAGGAGATTCAATGAGTCTAGATCCACCGGATTTTTACTGACAATGTCACGGTTTCCTGCCGACAGTATCAATAACTGATAAGGCCTTTCACTGAAAAAATCTTCAAAAGCTCGGATGGTGGTGGGATTGACACCATCTGTGACAAGTAGCACTGTTGTACCTAATTCCCCAGACAGTTGTTGTTGAATCAATGGCAATACTTTTTCTGCCATTTTTCCTGATACAGGCATAATTTCTGGTGTTATTGCCGCTAAAAACGGTTCAAACACTTTACTGTCTTGTGTAACGGGCATCGCAACATGAGCGCTTCCCGCATAAACAACTAACCCCGTGCTTCCCCCCTGCCTAGCAGCTAATAAATCTCTAATCTTTTGTTTCGAACGTTCTAATCGGCTAGGAGGTAAATCTTGTTGCAGCATAGATTCACTGTTATCCAACACGACCAGCATGGAGGCTTTGTCTTCACCGAATGGGGATGCTTCACGCTGCCAAGTCGGTCCTGCACAAATCGTAATAGCGATAGTCACAATAACGATAAGCAGCTTAAGCGGCAGCTGCTTTCGCCATCCCATTTCGCTTATCACTAACGCATTGCGTAAATGGGTAGGAAGAAACTCTTTCCAGCTTGCTTTGGTTTCTTCTTGCCAACGCATCCAGAGTAAAAAGAACATCGGAACGAAGGCCAATAACCACAAAGGGCGTATAAAATGAAACTGCGTAACTAGCTGTTGTATTGTGAGAGAATCAAACATCGTTCGCTCCTTCCACATTATGATTATCTGATTGAGCAAGCATCCGACGACACCCTGTCGCGACACTGAAGGCCGTTAAATACATAACCACAACAATACCCATCAAATAGTGATGCAACCCCTGCTTCGGTCGGTAAGTGCTACTTTCATATAACTGTGGCTCCAACTCCCCAATGTCAATATAGGCCTGACTCAACTCTTCACGATTGAGTGCTGCAAACGCTTTGCCTCCCGACTCTTGGGCAATTCGATTAATCGTATCGAGATCAAGCGCCACTTCACCAACGGTTTGTGGGTCACCCATTGCAATAACATGAATGCGAACCCCCTTCGCTTTCGCGACTTTAGCCGCATCAACAGGCCCAACAAAACTCCCCGTGTCATTCCCGTCCGTGAGCACAATCACCACCTTCTCACGCTCATCCGCACTTGCATCATCAAACGAGCCTTGAGTGTTCTGATTTTTCTGAGTGCTCTGCTCAAAAACCTTAATCGCCAGACCAATCGCATCACCTAAATGTGTGCTTGGGCCCGCCATGGCCACATCGGTTTGATTTAATAGCTCCAGCCATACCTCTTGATCTGCAGTAAACGGGGTTTGCACAAAAGCCGCGTCACCAAATAAAATCAATCCAAGCCGGTCACCTCGCCGAGTGGTCACAAACTCAGTAAGCACTTCTTTGGTCGCGTCGAGTCGAGAAACTCTCTTGCCATTTTTCGATGTAAAGTCTTGCTCTGCCATGGAGCCAGATAGATCGACCACAACCATCACATCACGCCCAAACTGCTCTCTGACTTGCGGTTCACCCAACATCGTCGGTTTCGATAATGCAGACACCACCAGCACCCAAGTTATGACTAATGTTATGCGTTGCCACCAGCTCGCAGTTAACTGACTCGCACCTTCTGAAGGCGCTTCGCCAATGGCATTAACTAACTCTTTGAAGAAAGGCACTTTGATCGCCATCTGTTTGGTGCGATAGGCTGGTACGCCAAAATAGACCAACAAAGGTAAAGGCAAGGCGATGAACCACAAGGGATAGATAAATTCAAAACTAGCAGAAAAAATATCAAGCATTCCCTTTCTCCGTTGAGCTTAGCACCACAGAGGTTCCATGCGATTTTATCCATTCGAGGGATTTATTAATCACCTCAACACGTTGATCTCTGGTGAGCTCGGTTTTTGGGTCAATAAGGCTTTGCATCCACCGTTGAGAAAGCGCATCGGTAAACAGTGGTGACGCCTTTTTATTGCTTGTTCGGTAGGCGTCTAACTGATTCAAACACGGCTGCCCAAATAAGCGAGCATTGCGACTGTCTAAATGACGAAGCACCACTTTGAGTATCTTAAACGCACGCTCCGCTGCCTTTTTTTCTTGTGGATCAATCGACTTCAAGGCTAATACGGCTTCTTGGCGATACCGGTTCGTCCACCAATGCCTTACCATGCCATAAGCAAAATACAGAGCGACCAGCAGTAAAGCGAAACCCACCATTTTCCAACCGATGGTTTGTGGAAACCAACGCACGCTTTCTGGTATCGCGATATCGTGAAGATTTCGTAAGATATAGGTACTCGGTGGAGTGTGTTCGATGGACATCTATCTCCCTACTACCCGTTTTTGTAACTGCGATATGTGATCACCCGATGTGTCCAATTCGATATAGGGCAGATGCTTCATTGCCATTAACTGGGCAAGAGATTGCTTTTTGCGTTCAGACCGTTGAGACAAACTCTCACTGGCCATGCTGACTTTCGAAGCGCTGTCTAAGTTGATTTGAAAACTGCCATCACCCACAATCCAATTTGCCTTGGCGATATGTTGAGGCAATGACTGCTCCAATGGATCGCTGACCATGATGGCGAGAATGTCATTATGTTGTTGAAGCTGTTTCAATCTATCGAGGTGCTGCTCTTGGCAATCACGCCAATCACTAATGAAAATGAGTGTCGACTGCTTGAGTCTCATACGTGTTACCTGTTCGATCCAACGCTCAAAACTGACCTCTTTATGGTCGTTTTTACTGACATTTAAACTCTGATTGACCAGAGCTAAACGTTTCAATTGAAAAAGCAAATCTGATTGAGAGCGCTGTGCTTGAGAATAAAAGATTCGTTGGTGGGACACGGTCATAAAACCGACACGATCACCCTCTTTGAGTACTCGCCAACCGCATATAGCAGCAACTTCAGCCGCCACAACAGATTTCATCGAGTGTTGAGAAGCAAAAAACATGGCGCTGCGCTGATCAATACATATGATGACATTGCGGTCTTTCTCTTCGGTGTAACTGCGAACATGCGGCTTTCCTGTTCGCATCGTGACTTTCCAATCAAGGTTTCGGATGTCATCACCACGTTGATAATGACGCAACTCCTCAAAATTTAAGCCACGCCCTCGGAACATTGAACTGTGACGCCCCGATAACGCGCTCCCCGCCTTTAAATGTGGAAGCAGAGAAAATGACTCAGCTTGTGCTTGTAGCCTGACTAACCTTGCGTAATCGCAGTAAAGTCTGGGATCAAGGCCTTTTGATTTTGGAGCTTGTGTCGGCTTTGCCATAACGCCCCCTGTCTATCCAATCTCGACACTGTCGAGCAACTCTTCAACGACTCGTTGGTGATTCACACCATCGGCTAGAGCATCGTAAGAAAGAGAGAATCGATGGCCCAACACGGTGGGTAGCATCGCTCTTACATCATCAACGGTCACGTGGTCACGGCCTTGCAACCACGCATACGCTCTTGCGCATTTATCGAGCGCAATGGATGCACGAGGGCTGGCACCAACGTCAATCCATTGGGAAAGATTCGAATCAGGGTAACGTTCTGGCTTTCTCGTCGCCATCACCAACGCCACAATATAGCGTTCAACTAATTCTGAAACGGCAACATCTGGAAGTTGGCGACGTGCCTCTAAGACGAGAGATGGTTCTATATGGGGTGGAGCGGTATCATCGGTTTGCTTGGTGACCCCAAGCTCCTCACTGCGTACAAGTCGAATAATGTCGCGCTCGGCTTCATCTTCCGGGTAATCGACCGTCACTTTCATGATAAAGCGGTCCATTTGAGCTTCTGGCAACGGGTACGTGCCTTCTTGTTCGACAGGGTTTTGTGTGGCCAATACCATAAACAATTCAGGCAAAATATGAGTTTGCCCCCCTACCGTTATGGTGCCTTCCGCCATCGCTTCAAGCAAAGCCGCTTGGACTTTGGCTGGCGCTCGGTTGACTTCATCGGCCAGGACAATACTGTTGAAAATCGGACCCGCTTGGAAATGCAGCTGATGTTTCCCATCGATTTCTTGATACACTTCGGTACCCGTGACATCTGACGGCAACAAATCCGGAGTAAATTGAATGCGACCAAACGTGGTGTTCAATAAGTTAGCGAGTGATTTCACAGAACGCGTTTTTGCCGTTCCTGGAAGCCCTTCGAGTAACACATGACCGTTGGTCAAAAGCCCAATAACCAGCGCCTGAATCACATGGCTCTGGCCGATAACACTCTGTTCCGTGTGTTCGATAAGTTGTTGTATCGCTTGTCGTGCATGGCTCATAGGTCTTCCTTTCATTCAATCTAACTGCCTACATTTTACTAACAAGCTCTATAACTATTGGTTATACACGCCATATCCCACTCAAAGGGAACGTTCTATCTCCAAGTTTTATTTAAATAAACATTTCCACCATCAATCGTTGGCTACCATTCAATACGTCAACCGTGAATATAACGTTTGGTTATAACCACTATAAAAGGACAGCCGTGCTTTTTGATATTAATGTTTTGTCATCGATGCGTTGCTTTAACGCATTAATCTAAATGAAAAATCGGAGTCCTTATGGGTACTAATATTAATCAATTGGCACTGGGTGTTGGCTTACTAGCTGCGTCTTCAGCGGTTGTAGCAGCAGAAAAACCAAACATTCTTGCTATCTGGGGAGACGATGTTGGTATTTTCAACATTGGCGCTTACAACAATGGCATGATGGGTTATGACACACCAAATATCGATCGTATTGCGAACGAAGGTGCTCTATTTACTGATCATTACGGTCAACAGTCTTGTACAGCGGGTCGTGCAGCATTCTTAACGGGTCAAGAACCGTTCCGTACAGGTTTGCTGACTATCGGTATGCCTGGTTCTGATCACGGTATTCCTGATTGGGCTCCAACGATTGCTGACTTACTAAAAGAGCAAGGTTACATGACAGCTCAGTTTGGTAAGAACCACATGGGTGACCAAGATAAGCACCTTCCAACTGCACACGGTTTTGACGAATTCTTTGGTAACCTTTATCACCTAAATGCAGAAGAAGAACCAGAAACTTATTACTACCCGAAAGACCCAGAGTTCCGTGCTAAATACGCGCCTCGTGGTGTTATTAAATCAACCGCTGACGGTAAGATTGAAGATACCGGCCCTATGACGCGTAAGCGTATGGAAAACGCGGATGAAGAATTCCTAGAAGCATCATTAGACTTCATGGAACGTGCGGTTAAGGCCGACAAGCCTTTCTTCATCTGGCACAACACCACTCGTATGCACGTGTGGACTCGTCTACAAGAGAAATACCAAGGTGTATCCGGTGTGAGCATCTATGCAGACGGTATGATGGAACATGATGACCATGTTGGTATTCTTCTAGATAAGCTTGACGAACTAAAAATTGCTGACAACACCATCGTCATCTACTCGACCGATAATGGCGCTGAAACAGCAACATGGCCTGATGGCGGTGCGACTTTCTTCCACGGTGAAAAAGGAACAACTTGGGAAGGCGGTTTCCGCGTACCACAACTTGTACGTTGGCCGGGTACTATCGAACCAGGTACAAAAATCAACGACATGATGAGCCACAAAGACTGGATCCCAACACTTCTTGCCGCAGCCGGTGATGACAAAGTGGTTGAGAATCTTAAGTCAGACAAAGGCGCACGTTACAACGGTAAAGATTGGCGTGTTCACCTAGATGGCCATAACTTCCTACCTTTCTTCCAAGGTAAAGCAGAAGAAGGGCCACGTGACTCTCTGATGTACTTCTCTGCAAATGCTGAGTTAGATGCGGTTCGTACTGGCGACTTTAAAGTACAGTTCGCACACATGGAAGGTAACATCTCTGATGGTGTTCGTTTCCAAACTAACTGGCCGTCAATCGTTCACCTACGTGCTGACCCGTTCGAAAAAGCACCACACGAATCAGGTTTGTACATGCGTTGGATGGCTGACAACATGTGGCTATTTGTACCAGTAGGTAATGAAGTTCAGTCATTCTTGTCAACAATTCCTGGCTACCCAATGCAACAAAGCCAAGTATTGAACCCTGGTAACTTCAACCAGAACGTACTTATGCTACAAGGTAAGCTTCAGCAACTAGACGCTGTACACAAAAAAGTGATGCAATAAATCACTGATTTAATCGAATGAACATTTGATTACTATGAAAAGCCCGAGAGCAGATATGCCCTCGGGCTTTTTCTTTACCGCCTTCAAGTGATCGATCTTTATCCGTTTTTAGTACATATCAGTACTGACAATAAAAAAGAATCGATGCGATGAAAACTCTCATAATCACATTTTTGCTGCTGGGTGCAATCAGTCCTTTTTCCCATGCTGAATCCTGCCCTGAGATCCTAATCGGCAAACAGCGTCTGCTCAATTCTAACGAAGACGTTGAGTTGTGTGATGCATTCAAAGGTAAGGCACTGCTGGTTGTCAACACCGCGAGTCAATGTGGATTTACGCCGCAGTATAAAGAATTAGAACAGCTTCATCTGACCTACAAAGACAAAGGGTTTTCTGTCATCGGGTTCCCAAGCAATGACTTTCGCCAAGACAGAGGCAGTGAAGAGCAAACAGCCAACGTCTGTTATCTCGATTATGGTGTGACATTTCCGATGATGGCGAGAAGCACTTTAAAGGGGACAGGTGCCAATCCAGTTTTTACTGAGATCCGAAAGCAAGCTGGGGTGACACCAAAATGGAATTTTTATAAGTTTTTAATCAATAAGGAAGGTAAGGTCATCGCAACATTTCCGAGCAAGACTTCACCACTCAACAGCACTCTCACTCAAGCCATTGAACAGCAACTTTAGGAACTAGGTTATGATAACAATGAACAGAGTCATGATGGGGCTTGGGTATCTAGGGCTTGTTCCTTTTTGTCTTGGGTTAGGACTTGTCATTACTGATAAAGAGTTAGTAAACATAGAAGGCCATGTTCTGTTTGTAACGTACAGCACTGTTATTCTCAGTTTTTTATCTGGAGTGTTGTGGGGAAGAAGCATAGAGAAACTTAACCGTTCATTGACTCTGATTTTAAGTAATGTATTTGCAATTTTAGCTTGGGTTAGCCTGCTTCAAGTCGAAGAGTCGATAACTGTCGCTCTTTTACTTCTTATGGCTGGCTACGTTTGTGTGTTAGTCACTGAATACCCTTCAAACTTTAGCCGTTATCAACATCCCTCAACATCACATAAGAGCACGTCATTAGCCAATTTAGCCCCGTATTCTAAGATGAGGGTTATACTAACGAGTGTCGTCTTGATGATGCACCTGATACTCTTTCTAATATAGAACGTTAACCATTGACATATCACTGCTCTACCTGTTGATTTGATATTGCAAAAGGCCTTTACATGGCCCATTGTAATGCGTAACCCTTCCAATTTATCGGTTCATTAATGCCTATAAAGCCAATCTATTGGAACCAAAACAGATGAAAAAAGCATCGCACTCTCTGCGGAATACTGTATATTAGAGTTATTACTCTAAATTTGGCATTCTAGATGAAAACTACCTTTTTACATTCCATCATTGTGTTATCTGCCGGCGTGTTTTCTGTCACGGCAAACAGTGCTGCCATTACGTTCGATCAAGCGTGGCAACTGCTACAAGACAATAATCATTCGCTTGCAGCACAGCGCTCGAATGTAGAAAGTCGTCAGCATTTGCAAGACGCAAAAGGTAACCTCAATCTCCCTTCCGTTACTTTAGGAGCAAATTACACGCGTCTCGACAACGATGTTACCGTTACTGGGGCACAACTGGCGGAAGCGACAACATTTCCATCCATTGGTGGCAGCTCTGGTGCCATGCTATCCAGCTTGCTTCCTATTCTCGGTGGGGTTGAAACGACGGTCACTGAGCAAGATATTTTTACCTCATCGATTCGGGCCGTGTGGCCCGTCTTTACTGGGGGTCGAATTACTGCTGCACAACAAGCCGCAAGAGGCCAAACAGAAGAAGCAAAAAGCCAATACAAAATGGAAACGCAAGCTCGCTATGAAGACCTGAGTAAATACTACTTTTCCGTTGTTCTGGCGAAAGAAGTGCTAAAAACGCGTTCCGATGTTGAGCGCGGACTTTCACAACACCTTGATTTTGCCATTAAGCTTGAAGAACAAGGACAGGTCGCTCGGGTAGAACGGTTGCAAGCTGAAGCCTCTTTTGACAAAGCAAAAGTCGATACACGCAAAGCACAAAGTAATTTAGATATTGCGCAATCCGCATTAAGTAAGATTTTGGCTCAAAATAGTATCGTCACGCCTTCGGAAGCACTGTTCATCAATCAACAACTTCCTCCCATGCAAATATTCATTGACCAAACACTCGCCACCTACCCTGGCCTTGAACTGCTTGATGCAAAAGAGCTGCAAGCGAGTAGCTTAATTAAAGCGGAAAAAGGAAAGTACTACCCAGAGGTGTATCTCTATGGCGACTATAGCCTGCATGAAGACGACACATTAGCCAGCCAAATGAAACCCGACTGGATGGTGGGGGTTGGTGTGAGTATTCCACTTATTGAATCGTCAGGCCGAAGCCATACAGTCAAAGCCGCGAATAGCATGGTTCAGCAGGTCCGATCGCTCAAAGCACAAGCAAGAGAAGACCTTTCGGTACTGGTGCAAAAGACCTACCTTGAAGCGCAACAGTCTATCGATGAAGTTCTGGGGCTGGAATCGAGTATTGCTTTAGCCACTGAAAATTTGAACCTTCGTGAACGGGCGTTTGTGCAAGGGTTATCCAACTCACTTGAAGTTGTCGATGCACAATTGTACTTAGCCAGCATTCAAACACAGCAATCGGCGGCGCGTTTCCATTACCTTGTTTCACTGAATAAGTTACTCGCACTGACCAGCGAAATGAACACTTACCACCAATATCAATCTAACGCTTATACTATGACCAGCAAGGAATCATTATGAAATCTCTCAAACCTCTTTTAGCGTCTTCTTTGGTCGTTGGTGTTGTTGCCTGGGTTGGGTTCAGCTTTTATCAAGCTTATCAGCCAAAACCTATTCGCTTGCAAGGCATGATAGAAGCACAGCAGTACAGCATTTCGTCAAAGGTTCCGGGAAGAATTAATGAAGTTTTGGTCCGTAAAGGCGATAAGGTGACACAAGGTGATTTGATTTTCACTCTTCACAGCCCTGAAATCGAAGCCAAACTCGCCCAGGCAAAAGCTGGGGAAAAAGCCGCTGGCGCACTTGCATCTGAGGCTGAAAACGGCGCTCGGACACAACAAATTCAAGCGTCCAAAGACCAATGGTTAAAAGCAAAGTCGGCGGCAGATTTACTTGAAAAGACGTACCAAAGAATCAACAACTTATTTAACGACGGTGTGGTTGCCGAACAGAAACGCGATGAAGTAAAAACCCAATGGCAAGCAGCCAAGTACACGGAAAGTGCCGCGTTTCAAATGTATCAACTGACCAAAGAAGGCGCTCGAGATGAAACCAAGATCGCGGCAGCAGAGAAGGTCTTAATGGCGGCTGGGGCCGTTGCCGAAGTCGAAGCCTTTGCCGCAGACACCCAGATTGAAAGTTGGTTTGATGGCGAAGTCTCTCAGGTCTTATTGCAAAGTGGCGAACTCGCGCCACAAGGCTTTCCTGTCGTCACCGTTATTGACACCCAGGATGCTTGGGCGGTCCTGAATGTTCGTGAAGATTACCTCAAACATTTTACCAAAGGCACGCAGTTTGATGCCTTTCTACCCGCGCTGGATAAAACCATCTCTTTCACCGTCATGCATGTCGCTGTGATGGGCGATTTTGCTACTTGGCGATCAACGGATGCATCACAAGGGTTTGATTTGCGAACCTTTGAAGTTGAAGCACGCCCTACCGATTCCACTGAATCACTTCGCATGGGCATGAGCCTCGTTGTTGAACTTTAAGCAATATTGACAGGGATTTAGCATGGCTCTAATTCGCCAACAGTATCAAATATTGAAACAGGACAAGTGGCTGCTTGCCTGTGTATCTTGGATTCCGGTTGCTTTAGCGCTGTGCATCTGGGGAATCTTTTCTGCCGGCATCGCTCGCGATTTGCCTATTGGTGTCGTGGATCTGGCTCATAGTCCCATGTCTAAACGCTTGAGCCATCAGCTTGATGCGTCTTCGACTCTGAAGATTGAAACACAATTTTCAGATGTCAGTCAGGCAAAAGACGCGCTGGTAGAGAGCCGAATTTATGCCTATGTGGTCATCCCAGACGGTTTTGATAAAGGCATCTACCGTCAGTCTTTGCCTCAAGTCTCGGTATTTTACAACAGCCAATACATACTCGTAGGTCGCCTGATAAATTCGGCGGTTATGCAGTCTATCGGGTATTTCAACGCATCCATTGAAACGGTTCAAAACCTTGCATTTGGTGATACAACCACCCTATCGGCACTCGGCAAAGCGGTGCCAGTATCCACACAAATCACCGCTTTGTTTAATCAAAACACCAACTATGCTCAGTTTTTGGTTTCGGCTATCGTGCCTGCTTTATGGCAGGTCGTGATTGTCGTCAGTACGATCATGGTTCTCGCCGCTAATTATCGTCGTTTTGACGGCTTACACCCATGGTTAGGCTCATCACCAATACACACTCTTTACCATACACTCAAAGGGTATATTGGGGTGTTTGCTTTACAAGGTGTTCTGTTTTTAGCCTGGTTTTACCAAGGGCTAGGATGGCCGATGCAGGGCGCATTTCTACCCATTATTGTTGCGCAATTCATGATGATTTTAGCGTGCATGATCATGGGCTGTTTATTCTTTTTCCTCACTCTAGATGCGACCAGAGCCATGAGCTTCGCCGGAGCGTTTACAGCACCAAGCTTTGCTTTCATGGGGATTACATTTCCCGTTACTGACATGAATATGCTGGCTCAGTGGTGGCGTGCACTTCTTCCTGTCAGTCACTATATTGAGGTTCAGGTATCCCAAGCCAGTTACGGTGTCTCAGCTTTAGACTCAATGACACACCTCACTCCAATGCTGGGTTATTTCTTTGCCGCATTACTGTGCTTGTGGCTTATCAAACAGCACTACCGAAAGGAGCAAACGCAATGAGTTTTGTGACGCTGCTAAAAAGTGAAATCCGCGACTTCTTTAATAACAAAGCCGTCATTCTGACTGTTTTTGGTGGTGTGATATTCTACTCATTCCTATACCCGTTGCCCTACTCACAACAATCGCCGTTAGAACAAAAGATCGCCATTGTAAACTTAGACAACAGTGCCGTGAGCTTTAAGCTAGAGCGCATGGTCAACGCGGCTCCTCAAGTTCAAGTCATACAACGAAGCTACAGCATAGAAGCCGCTAAGAGTGATTTTATTGATGGTAAAATAAGTGGGATACTGGTTATCCCCGAACACTTTTATAAAGACTTGATGATAGGGAAAAGTCCAACTCTCGCCTATGCCGGGGACGCTTCATATTTTCTTGTTTATGGCACAGTGGTTGAAGGGCTCGCACAAACGGGGGCAACACTGGGCGCAGAGGTAAAAGTCGCGCAGCTTATCGCAAGTGGGGAGCCTATCGTTTCCGCCGCCAACCAATATTCAAGTATTAAGGCGAACCTAAAACCAACCTTTAACCCGCGCATGGGCTATGTCGATTATGTGGTTCCAGCCGTCTTTGTGCTGATTCTGCAGCAAACATTAGTCATGGCTGCGGGCTTACTGACCGCCACTCAAAAATCCGTCACTCATTCATGGACAGGCCGTGAACATGTCATGGCACTTCTCGCGCGAACGGTCTTACTCGTGGGTGTCTATCTTGTGCTCAGCGGATACTATTTTGGTGCCAGCTTTAGTTATTATGGTATTAGTACCTTAGCGAAACCGCATGACATTGTGGCACTGTTAATTCCATTTTTAGTGGCTTGCTGTTTGGTTGGCTATGTGATTGGTTATTGGGTGCCCAGACGAGAGTTAGTGACAGTGATTGTTCTTATTAGCTCCATGCCATTGATATTTTTAGCGGGCTTTATTTGGCCGATTGAGATGATCCCTACACCATTACTGTGGTTCGCTCAATCCATCCCAAGCACGTCTGCAATACCTGGGTTTCTATCACTCAACCAAATGGGCGCAAGCTGGCAACAGGTCGCCAGTCAATTCACTCACCTTTGGCTGCTGGTTCTGCTTTGGCTTTTAGCTCTTGGCGGTGTCATCTACAAACAAATAAGAATATGCCGATACGAAGGCGCTAAATCAGAACAGAGTATATCAGCATCGGGGATATCAGCATCTGAGACATCAACATAGGGTGCATCAACGTGCGGTGAATCAAAAAGCTTGAAGTAGCCCTTTGTGATAGTTCGAAATATTGGGTTGAAAATTGAACTCTTGCAGCCAAAGTTCTAGCTGACTTTCCGACTTTGTTAGAGACTCTAAGGTGATCGTATTATCGTCTAATTCCCACAACTGACGAGACGCTGCATAGTTAAACTTGAGAGCCAATAACGCATCTTCATTTCCTTGCTTAGCGGCTGCCAGTAACTTTCTATTTTTACGGTAGATTAAGTTTAACGACTGTTTTAGATCCCACACATACGCGACTTCAAACATAAACGGGTGCGCTTTCAATTTAACGAGCGACAACCCTAACATGAGGGCGCTAGCAACCACACCTAACAAGTTCCAGTGAAAATGTGAGCCAGTATCTGAAGGGAACAGCAAGATAAGGGTTTGTGAAATAGCTAAACTGGCCATAGCCAAACTGACGATACACCCTACAATGACCACATTAAGGCGCGATCGATATGTTTTCTTATCTATATTGACTAATTGCATCCGTACTCCAAATTCACCGTTAATCCCACAGCCGTTAACCTCAATAGCAGTCAGCCCCAAAGCCGCCAACCAGCATCAACAACTCACTCGCCGACTTGGGCTGAGAATTATACCGTGCGTTAAAGATAATACGAGATAATTTATCAGTGGCTAGTTTTAGCGTAATGACCGTCAAGCCTTCCAAATGTGCCCTTTTTCGACATATCACCTACCTATGAAGCACATCCGTTATCTAAAAGCCTTTAGCTATTTTTCTAATGGGTTTTCGTTCATTTGAACTTGCTGAAGTAAGTTTGGCAAAAGCGATAAAACTGTCCGATAGAGCCAACTTTCAATCCAATTTATGCCATCAGGTGCATAAAACGCAGTGTTTTAACTTATATGATTGAATGTTGCGGCGAAAACATAGAACAATATAACCCAGTAAAAAAACGAATCTTTATAAAACGAGGTTGACGACGGAAGGCCTAGTGCCATCGATTAATTTAGCTGGATGATTGCACCTAAAGAGCCTGAAGATAGTTACTTAACCACAGCAGTAAACGTTGAGACATAAAAAGTTTTTCCATATTTTAAAAGAGACATTTATGATGAATATAAATATAAAAACTGTTAAAGCTCACAGATCATTTGAGAACGAATCAGTGATATTCAGACGTTCACTGCTATCCCTATCTATATCAGCCCTTTTATTTTCCAATATTGCCTACGCGGCAGCACCTACACCAAACGCCGATAGCGGTGCCGTAGTTTACGATAAAAATGGGATTCCCATCGTTGATGTAGCAGCACCGACATCAACCGGCTTCTCTTATAATTCGTTTATAAACTATGACGTTGATGATCAAGGGTTAGTTATCAATAATTCATTGAATAGTGGCACTTCGCAGCTAGTTGGTGAATTGGGAAAGAACCACAATTTCACGAACCAAGCTGCAGATGTCGTGCTTGCAGAAGTCGTCGGTGATGAAGCATCCAACCTTCAAGGTATGCAAGAAATGTTTGGTGAAAGCGCTGACTTTATTCTCGCCAATCCCAATGGTATCAACGTTAATGGAGCAAGCTTTCTAAACACCAACGAAACAACACTGAATGTAGGTAATGCACTGATTGATGAAGCAGGTGAATTAGAAGGTCTTACAACCTCAACGTCTGGTATTAACGCTGCACTGAATGTGAAAAGGTCCCTCTCGTCTGAAGGCGCGATTACTTTGCTTTCTCCACAAATCGTGACTGCGAAAAACGCAAATATTCAAGCCGGTGGCGAGTTAAATCTGTATACAGGTCGAATCCACTACCGCCCTTCTGGTATAGACATTGTCGAACAGCTGGAAGGTGATGAACAACGTTCGATTGATGCTCAACTGCTTGGTGCGATGAAAGCAGGCCGCATCAATATCATTTCAACACGTGAAGGGGCCGGCATTAACTTGAACCTTGATACATCTACACAGCGTGGATTGATGATCACTTCAGCTGGAGATTTAGAACTAAGCGGAACACATATTGTAACGGAATCTACAATCGATGCAGAAGAAACAACTACAGAGCACTATTCCGCAGAGCTAAAAGCCTTGGGCAAACTGTATATTAATAATGCCACTATCAACGCATCGGATGGTGTTTCAGTAGCCGCATCGAAGTCTGCTTCGATAAACAACACATCTTTAACAAGTAAAGCTCAAGGTTACATACAGGTCAAAGGCGACGAGGGAGTATCACTTACCAATGTAGCAGCTTTAGGCGGTAGCATTGCCCGGATTGAAAGCACTAATGGCAATCTTAGCGCCAAAAACATAGATATTGAGAGCGAGCGCCAGATTTTAATGGTAGCGAAAAACGCAGTCAGCGTACGTAACGGTAAGTTTAAAACGTCACCCATAGAACCTTCACTCGATTCGTCAGACGTAGGGATTGAGCTCAACTCGCAGGAAGAATCTGTTTCCGTATCTAATATCACTGGCAACTCCGCCGTTACTCAGCTTAAAGCAGATGACAACATCGATATTAGCTCAGCGGATGTTGAAGGTGATTTGGCAGTGTATTCGCAAAATGGGGATATTTCCGCAACAGGTAATATTGATGTATCGAACGATGCCAACATCAATGCGGATAAAGGTACCACAAATTTTTCTGGCAATATTGATGTAGTAGGTTCTTTAGTTGCAGCAGCGGCTAAGTCATCCAGGATATCAGGGAGTTTGTCTGGTGAAAACATCACCGTCACATCAGATGAAAACTTGAGTGTATCTGGCTCTGTGTTCGGAGAGAAGAATGCGACACTTGTGGCGGACGGCTCCACAAACATTAGTGGCTCGGTAAGCGCTACAGATGTCACATTGCGCGGTGACAAGGGGCTAGACTTGAATGGATCGAGTTCACATATTACTGCTAGTAATGACATGTTCTTAGTATCTAACGCCGGTAACGTTACCGTTAAAGGCAGCGGTGATTCAGTCAAAACTATCAGAGCAGATAATAATTTAGTGATTGACGCTAATAATTTCACTGCAACATTAGCAAGTGTTGAAGCAGGTAATGACTTGCAAGTCGACGTTGACGGCACTGTCAATGTCAATGCGAAGTCGAAAACATCTAATGGTAGGAACTCAAACACTGCACGTAGCAAAATTGGTAGAGATTGCTGGGAAATCAGCGTATTTGGTCTGTTCAATTTAAATACTGGTCTAGCTTGCAGTGATCGTATTAAAACGGTCAGAACCAATGAAACCTGGACGGATACGACATATATCAGCAGTCATCTTTCAGCAGGCAATGATCTGACCATTTACAATGCAGATACAATCAACGTGACAGGTTCAACGATTACAGCAGGTAACAATGCTTCACTGATCACGGATAAGGGCAATATCAATATTAAAAATGCCGTCAATAGCCACACTCGCAGAAAAAGTGTTGATCAGACTATCGTTTCAAATTATCGCAACGAGCGTCGCTCGGAACACACGAATTACAGCAAGACTTCAACTCATAGCTCCGTCGTTAAGGCTGAGGCTGACTTAACGCTAAAAAGCGCAAACGACATTAACATTATTGGCAGCGCAGTAATAGCTGGAGGTACCGTATTGATCGATGCGGCGCGTGATGTCGCGATTAAAGCCGCGCAAAACACCGAAACGACAAACTCGACCTTTAACGAATCAAACGTAAAGACAAGTGCCCCAGGTCTACTGGCACTACTTGGTGTTCAGCTCGACTTGAGCAATGCTAACGGTGGATCTGATATTACCTCAACAACTCATACAGGCAGTGTTATTGAAGGAGCGAATGTTCATATCAATGCAGGTATCAACCAGAACACGACAGAAGATGGTTTAATCACAGCTAACAATGTATCAACAGACAAAAATACTTGTTTGACGGATTGCTCTACCCCGTCAAATAACATGTTGTCAAGCAATGGCAATGTACTCGTTGAAGGGAGCTTCATTGAAGCGACTGACGGAGATATTATCGTTAAAGCGGAAAACAATATCTTTAACAATGCGGTATACAATGAAAGCTTTGCTGATGTCTGGAAGGAAGATCATCAACTTAGCACTGGCTTTAACTGGCTAAGCGACTTCTCAATTGAGACTGCTGATCGCAGAGGCGACCTGCAAGCACATCAAAAAATAGCTCAAACGAATAATTACCTGTCCAGCGGTGACATAATCTTTGAGGCGGGCGATAAATTCAATGATCAAGCGAGTATCATCGAAGGTAAAGGCACGGTGTCAGTTGAAGCGGACAGCATTACACAAGAGGCGGTTAAAAATAGCTCCAGCATCAGTGCAAATCTATCTGAATTCACGACTGGTTCCACCTTAAGTGTTGATGTCAATGGTCTGAAAGAGACCAAGAATTCCTGGGGGGCGTTTGCACAATCTCTGATCGACTTGGCCAAAGGCCCGAAAGAGAGCCCGAGAGCTCTTAATGTGAATGATCACTTAAATTATGCGCTTGGTAAAGAAATTAAGCGTGAAACAGTAGTTGATTCATTAGGTTTCAATGACATTAGTATTCCAACTATCCCAGCACCTAATACCGTCGATAAACTCATCAAAGAGCCAAATATCAGTATAGGTATCAATGTAGAATCCGGATCTAAAGAGTCAGAGTACCAACGCATCTATGACGCAGAAAAGGGAGGCTCCATTACAGGTGGAAAAGTCATCCTGACTGCACGAGAAGGGGATATTAACCTCGAAGGTAGTAATATTGAATCAACGGATGGAGAGACCGTTTTAAATGCCAAGAAAGGTGACCTAAACATTACAGCACTTGAAGAGAACTTGTCTGTTTACGCCAAGCAAAGTAGTCAAAACTCTAGCGCTAGTTTTAATATCGGCATTACTCCTAAAGCAACACCTGTCGGTATAACCTTGGGTACTAATATCAGTACTAGTGCCAGCAACTACTACGGAAACAAGACTCAGCACATAGAACACGCTGGCGAGATTGATTCTAAAACTGATACTTTCTTACTAGCAGAAAATGGTTCGATCACCTTGATTGCTACAGACATCAAAGCCGAAGACGACATTAAGATCATCGCTGGTGAGGGTATTGATGTTCAGGCTACGACCAACACCCTATCAACCAGCCAATCGCAGTCTGACACTGATTTCAGCTTTGGTATTGACCTAGCGTCAGCAGCGCCATTCTTAACAGGACTAAAACTTGGTTCGAACGTTTCAAACGAAACGCTTAAGACCAATGGAGAAACCCACGAAGAGTCAACATTTGCAGCAGGTGGTGATATTACAATAAAGACTAAGAATGGAAACCTTGAGCTAACAGCACCAGTAATAGGATCTAATGGTGACATTGAAATTACTGCCGATAATGGTCAAGTTAAAATCAAGGATAGCATAGACAAAGGCAGTGTTTATGCGGCCAAGCACGGTAATGGCTTTAACTTCAGTTGGGCAAGCCCAATAACCATTGGGGCGGGTTTCCATGCTGAAGCTGATACGCACGATATCCAGATTGAAACATCTGATACTGGTGTTCTCATTGCAAACAATAATGTGTACGTGAAAGGTGGGAATGGTTTGGTTCTTGTTGGTGCAGATATCGCTGCAGGCGATACGGTAGAACTGGATGGAGGTAAAGGCTCTATCGACTATCAGGCCTCAATCACTAACAACAGTGAAAACCTATCTGTTAACGAATTCTCATTTGGGTTTGGTAATCTCAAACTCAACCAAGACAATAATTCAGTTAAAGGAAGTGGCTTAACGCTGCCTAGTATCAACACGGATATCGACTTCCAGCGCTTGAACATTTCCTCACATGTAGAGAAAGGGGGCTCTGTTGCTGGCGACAATGTTGTTATAAAGTCGGGCGGTGTGCTAAACCTCCATGGCACAACTATCACAGCAAATAATGAACCAGAAATTGATGTGGCATCAATCACGGCAAAAGCGGCAATTTCTACAGAGAAAGGGAGTGGTGACGGTTTTCAACTGAATCTTGGTATACCTAGCTACAATACTCAAAACCTCGAAAGCGTAACCAAAGGAAAGAAAGGTACCGAGTGGCCAGATCTTCCTTATGTTAATACTGGTTTTCAATACTACTCTGTTGATAAGCAACGAGTAACGAATGCAACCATTAATGGCACAGCCATCAACCCTTCTAGTGAACAAAATATAGACCATGAATTTGGGGTCGGTTTCAAATTCGGTGCCAACTTCTCCAATGCTAATAAACTGAAAAATCAGATCGATAAGATCGATGAGAAGTACGAAGGATTTTCCAATATCACACTTGGTGCTGCTGCAATAGCAACTGCTCTGACTGAAGCAAGCCTCAAGTTCAATGCGGGATCAAACAGACCAGGGTTTGGTTTTAGTCTTAACCCGAAATTCGAACTTGAGCCAGGTGCAAGGATTGAAGAAGAGATTTCTAGCTTCTTTAGCGACGTGCCTAACTTTGCATATTCAGATTTCAAATAGTTGTAAAAGTCGGTTGGGTGAAAACACACTCACCCAACCGAGTTCAGACAAATCAATATCTAGATTGGAAATAAGCAGAGGTCTTCTGTATCCAATTTTCACACAAGAAAAGGACAACTAACGCCACATTTGAGTCCTCTATTAATGCGCTAATCCTCTAACCCCAAAAAATAAAACAAGCATTGTGAAATATGAGGTTTTTAGATGATGATTTTTCGAATAAACAGACATTCAACGTCCAACGTATTATTGATATTGTTCAGTATACTCATGTTCCCACTCTATACAGCAACCGCTGCAGATAATGCAAAGTATTCTGCTATCACACCACAAGAGGCGATAAGCAACCAGCGTCAGGAGTTCCAAAAATATGAGTACCAAAATAGGGAAGAAAAACGTCTCTACACACCCGGTACCCAGCAGCCCGAACATTTTGATAAAGACAACCATAGTAATGACTATCGCTGTCTAGCAGCCAGTCAAATAAGGATCGAAAATAGCGCATTTATTCCTCTGCCGACTCAACGAGAATGGCAGAAAACAATTGATGGTGCTGAGTGTTTTTCACTCGCGATACTCAGAAGTATCCTAAATGAAATTTCAAGTTTCTATATAAGAGAAGGGATGATCACCAGTCATGCATTACAGCCCTATCAAGACAAGGATGGCATCATTGTCATACCAGTTGTAGAGGGAAAGATAGACGAGCTGATTAGTGATGAACAAACCAGTCTCATGCTTCCCATGGTTTACCCAGACGCAGAGAATAGGGTATTCAATATGCGCGATTTAGAACAAGCATTAGATCAAATCAACCGCCTTCGTACTTATGATTACACTTCTTATCTAAAACCCGGTCGCGCTTTCGGAACCAGTACCATAAAGTTTAAACCTACAGATAAACACGACGACCATCATTACTTCGGTGGCGTCGGATACTCAAAGTACTCACGAATAGGTTCGTTCAACGTTTCTCTCGGCTACGATAACCCTTTTGGTATCGTTGATTCGCTCTATTTGTCATTAAGTAGAGAAAAGCCCAATCAATCCCAAAAAAGTCGAAGCGCTGATTTAGTCTATAGCGTTCCTTATGGCTACTCGACTTTTACTCTTAGCCAGTACATATCGAAGTCCGAAAGCAATATACTCCTTGGCTCAGGAGCTACTGCCCTTTATGAGTTCTCATCACAACGTTCTAGCCTTGATATGTCGACTCTTCACTATCGCGATCAAACACAAACTGTCTCATCATCCTTTGCTCTGAAATATACAGATAATCGAGCAGAATTTGGCAATCAAAAGCTTGAAACATCATCAGAACGCATTACCTACCTAGACTTTGGTGTTGATTATGTTAGGCGTGGTTCAGGCCATTTCTTTACCAGTGGTTTTGGTGTGGATATGGGGCTACCCGATCAGTTTGGAACCAAAGAACGAAGTGGGAATTTACCCGACGCCACATATAAAAAAGTATATTTTACAACATCTTACCTGACACTTCTGAACATAGGCTTACATTTCAGAAGCCACTTTATCGGACAATACAGTGAAGACCGACTACCAGGGTTTAAGAAAGTTTCCATAGGAGGGTTCTATTCTGTGCGTGGTTTTAAACAGTATTCCTATGCTGGTAACACTGGTGGATTTATTCGAAATGATCTGACTAAAGAGCTATCACTTTGGTTTGATGATATGCAATCAAACAAGCTTGTTTTCAGTGTGGATGCAGGGATGATAATCAGCGACGACCAAGGCTCAAAAAGGACCCAATTAGTTGGCACAAATATTGGTTGGCGTACATCCATTTACGATGTCAGTGCGCAATTGGATGTCGGCTGGTCACTTTACAACAACCGAGCAGATGCCCCTAAAGACAGCCCTTTTATAATGGGACAGGTCGCCTATCACTTTTAGCGGTTTCACAATGCTTTATGACTTATGGGTAGAAATCTGAACATTGGTTTATTTTAATTTACACAGTAACTTGCATTGAAATCAGTGTTCAAACCAAGACTTTCTACCCGTCTATCATTATCCATCTGTTATTTTATATGCGCCATACTCGCTATAAGTTGTTCACACTCTTCTTGCTGCATGTACCTAGGAACAGGATAGTTCCAGTGAGCTTCACGTAATGACTGCTGTGCAAGCTCTGAAACGTGTTCATCAATAATGACGTCAAAATGGCCGGGTAGATCCAGCTTTAGACACAATGCTTTAATGTAGTCGATGAATGCTTGCGCTTTAACCGTATCACTTGCGCGGCGATCAACAATATCAAGAGTATCGGCTAGGTTTGCCAATCGACCTTTCGCTTCAAACTTTGAGTGCTCTAAAACATAAGGCAGTATGATGGCATTGGCTAACCCATGGGGTGTACCGTATTTCGCACCAATAGAGTGTGCGATGGCATGGGTATAACCTAAACTGGCTTTGGTAAATGCTAGCCCCCCGTAATAGGATGCCAGCGCCATTCTTTGACGTGCCGTTGAATTCTGACCAAACTTCACCGCTTTGACTAAGTTCTCATCAATAAGTTTAACCGCTGCAATCGCATAGCGGTCGGTTTCCGCAGTTGCGTTGCCAGAAATATAAGCCTCAACAGCGTGTGTCAGCGCATCCATGCCCGTTTGTGCGGTAATGTGTGCGGGTAACGCCAGCATAAGACTGGGATCTAGTGCAGCGGCAATAGGCACCAATTTAGGATCCATTAAAGGCGTTTTCAAATGCGTTTTTGGATCAGACACGACAGCGGCAACCGTCACCTCCGAACCTGTACCTGCGGTAGTCGGCAATACAAAGAGTGGCGCTGGCGCTTTCCACACTCGAAGAATCCCAACCAGTTTTTCAATCGGTTTTTTATTGGTAACGCAGGCCGCGATGACCTTTGCACAATCAATAGAAGATCCACCACCAATCGCGACAACACCATGGCATTTGTGCTTGTGGTATAACGCAAGCCCGGCTTCAACTTGATCATAAGTTGGGTCAGGGATCACGCCATTAAACACCTCACAATGAACCCCTACTCTTTCAAACTCAAAGACCAGCCTTTTGATAAAACCTAGCTTTTCAATACCTTCGTCTGAAACCACCAGCACTCGGTTAACGCCCATAATGGAAACACTGTGACAAAGCTGCGACAGTGAATCTTTGCCAAAAAACAAAGTGGGCTTTGAGATAGGAAGAAACTTAGCGGCAACCTTTAATACCCTCATGTACATTTTGTGCAGTAAGTAATAGAGCTTTTGTTCCATTATAAGTCTCTGTTTTGATGCCCCGATATACCTAGCCTAGGCAATACAAGTCGTTATCTCTAGTTTAAACGTCACCTTTTTCAAACTAAATGTTATTAATCTTAAACCTTTAGCGCTTAATCGTGAGCTCACGCCAATAAAGCATCAAGCGACTTTTCACCACAACATGCTAGTGAATCCTCATAATCAGGATATAACCGCTGAATAAAAAACCATCAGAAAGCACATAAGTAGTCACCCAATGCACTGCGCTTCCCGCCTTTAGCCTAATAAAAACCTCTTACTAATAGAAATGTCAGCACAAATCAATTCATTTTTAGTCTAAGTGCACGAAACAAACTCTGGCTCAAATTAACAGACAAAAATGTTGCACCAAAGATTTGTAACGGAATAATAAGGATGTTGCAGATATGTAACACACAACATAAATATCAATACCAAAAATTATAACTATTAATCTTTTATAACTAATTTATTCAGACAGGAAAAATGATGTACAAAAAAATAATGCTCGCCACCCTTGGCAGCGCAGCGGCAGGCAATGTTGCCGCCGCTGGCTTAGATGAAAAAATTAACGAAGTCGTCGCACCGATCGTCAACCCATTTGTAGGAATGATCTTCTCGACCATTCCTTTCCCTTTTACAGACGTGCAGGTGCCTTGGATTGTTTTATGGTTGGTTGTCGCTGCCACCTTTTTTACTTTCTACCTCGGTTTTATTAATGTTCGTGGGTTCAAACACGCACTAGAGTTGGTTTCTGGTAAGTTCAGTAACCCTAAAGCGAAAGAAGATGGCGAAGTCTCTCACTTTCAAGCGCTCACCACTGCCCTTTCAGGCACAGTTGGCCTAGGTAACATTGCCGGGGTTGCTGTCGCGGTTTCTCTTGGCGGCGCTGGGGCAACATTCTGGATGATCCTTGCCGGTCTTTTAGGTATGTCGAGCAAATTTGTAGAGTGTGCTCTCGGTGTGAAATACCGAAATACCAATGAAGACGGAACCGTTTCAGGCGGCCCGATGTATTACCTGAGTAAAGGCCTAGCGAAACGTGGAAACGCAGCTTTAGGTCGAACACTGGCGGTTCTATTCTCAGTGTTTGCTATTGGTGGCGCACTGGGCGGCGGTAACATGTTCCAAGCTAACCAAGCGTTTAAACAGGTGGTTGGCGTAACTGGCGGAGATGCGTCATTCCTTGCTGATAAAGGCTGGTTGTTCGGTATCATTCTTGCGGTTATCGTCGGTATTGTGATTATCGGTGGTATCAAATCTATCGCAAAAGTGACCGAGAAAGTCGTTCCTTTCATGGCGGCCATTTACGTCGGTGCCGCGCTTATCATCATCGGTATGAACTTTGACCGCATAGACGATGCTTTCGCGGCTATCATCAATGGTGCCTTTACTGGTGAAGGTATTGCCGGTGGTGTGATTGGCGTTCTTATCCAAGGTTTCAAACGTGCAGCGTTCTCAAACGAAGCGGGTGTCGGTTCTGCGGCTATTGCCCACGCAGCAGTAAAAACAAAAGAACCGATGTCGGAAGGGTTTGTATCTTTACTTGAACCTTTCATCGATACCGTCGTCATTTGTACCATGACCGCACTGGTTATCATTATCACAGGTTACCTTGATAACGATTCTGGCCTAGCTGGCGTAGAACTGACATCAGCAGCCTTTGGTAGCTCAATCAGTTGGTTCCCATACATTCTTGCTATTGCCGTGGTTCTGTTTGCTTTCTCTACCATGATCTCTTGGTCTTACTATGGTCTAAAAGCATGGACATACCTATTTGGCGAGAGCAAAACGGCTGAAATCATCTTCAAAGTGAAGTTCTGTGTCTTTGTGGTTATCGGTTCAGCGATGAACTTAGGCCCTGTTATCGATTTCTCAGATGCAATGATTTTCTCAATGGCACTGGTCAACATCGTTGGACTTTACATTTTAGTCCCTGAAATCAAGCGTGATTTAGCTGACTACTTAGAACGCCACAAGGCAGGAAAAGTATACAATGTCTCTAATGTAGCTGCCTCAAACGTAACCAAAGATGCTTAATTCATCTCGGTACTGTGTATCGCACAATGATGATATGTACCATGCAATAAAGTTATAGCTTTGAGACAAGTAGCTAAACAGTTCAATTGACGAATAACGTTGAAAACCCAAAACAGCAGATAATTTATCTGCTGTTTTTTTATGGCGGCCATTCCAAGGTAAGTATTCCGTATCAACCAAGAACCTCATCTAACGAGTGGCGATACGATTGATTTGACTCTCAGGCACGGTGCCAAATCGCTAGGCAAAACTATCTCGGTTATCATCTAACCATCGCATTAATTTGTGAATATGCCCTTTCATTTCCTCTAGTTCATCATCTTCCCAACTTTCAAAAACGTGTGAAATATTTGGAAGTAACGCGTTCATTATCTCCTGACACAAGATTAAGCCTTTATCCGTAATTTTAAGATGGCGACGGCGTTTATCCTGAGAATCAGAAATGGATTCCAGTAGCTCTTTGTCGACTAAAACCGTCACAATTTTAGTAATGCCCGGTTGATTCATTTCCATCACATTCACTAACTCGGTAACCGTCCAGCTTCGTTTTGGATTATGAGTAAAATGGTTCAACACACCAAATTGAGAAGGGTTTAACGGCATATCAGCAAAGAGCTTTGCTTCTCGGGTTGCGATTAACTGACGCACAATACCAAGGTGCACCATTAATTGGGCTTCACTCTGTTTTCTCGCGTTCACATTTGTTCCTCCAGCAATGTTAAATGAAGACAAAACGTCGTTTGAAACACGAACAATGTGCTCATTTAAAATACTAACTTGCCAAATCATTCTTTGGAATATACTATACATTCCAAGGAATCGATATTGTTTTTTTACCAGAGGGAGCGAGACATGAACCGTAGAAACTTTATTAAAGTCGTGGGAGTCGGTATTGGAGCTGCAACACTGAGTAGCGCAATCATTAGCGTTAACAGTAATGGGACTCCTGATGATAATTATGGGTGGAATGGACCTTCGCCAGAGCAGCAAGATATTCGCATGCAGGTGCTCTCTTATGCGATTCTTAGCCCAAACCCACACAATATACAACCTTGGATAATTAAGCTGACAGGGCCACTCAGTTTTGACCTTTATGTGGATCCTAACCGCCTACTGCCTAAGACCGATCCTATTTATCGTCAAATCCATATCGGCCAAGGCACCTTTTTAGAAACCCTTGCCATTGCAGCGACAGGGTTAGGCTATGAAGCCAGCTTCGACTATTTTCCTCAAGGTATGTACAGCAATACAGAATTACTCGACAAACCTGTCGCTTCTGTTGTACTCAACAAGCAATCGACATTCACCCCCGACCCGCTTTTTGCTCATATATTAACAAGGCAGTCAAATAAACGTGGGTACAACAATTATCAGTTGACTCAAACAGAAGTGGAGACTCTGAAAGCTTTTACCAACAAACGAGGTCAATACCCGTTAACCATCACCCATTCAGCGAGTGACAAACAAAACCTAGAAAAAATCCTGACTGAAGCCATGCAAATTGAGGTCGACGATAGAGACCGCAGCCATGAAACCCTTGCAATGTTTCGGTTCAACGACGATGAAGTGAAGAAGTACCGAGATGGATTTGGCGTCGCTCAGTCAGGCGTGACCGGAATCAAAAAGATGATTGCTGAAAACTTCTTTCTTTCAAGAAAAGAGATCGAACTCGACCCTACTGAGTTCGATCGCCAGTCGGTCGTTATGGTTAAAGACACGGTGACTTCAACAGAAACCTTCGGTTGGATCAGTAGTGCTGGCAATACCCGCCTTGACCAGATAAAAGTCGGACAAGACTATGCCCGTCTTAACCTTCAAACTGCCGCAATGGGGCTTGTTCAGCACCCAATGAGTCAAGTATTGCAAGAATATTCTGATATGTTGCCACTTCAAGCATCGTTTAAAGAGACATTTAAAATAAGCAAAGACGATACCGTACAAATGTTGTTTCGATTAGGAAAAGCAAATCGCACACCACCCAGTGCACGACGCGTGGTTTCCCAGTTAATGAAAAGTTAAGCGGAGTGCTGGCTATGTACTAACGTCATGAAAGCGATGTTCACAATGAACATCGTTTTGTTTTGTTTTGTTTTGTCGAAAAACTAATCTCCCAATGGTGTTGATAGCAAAACAAATTCTCGCTTAAAGCTGAAACTCTCCTCTCCTGACGCTTGTCCCAACAAATACTCTGTCAACGTCGTAGCAGAATGGCTATCGTGATGACCTTTAACCAACACAGTCGACTGAGTGAGTAATGGGTTGCGCATCAGCGGAATCGTCTCTTCTTCTCCCTGACGCGTCTCTAAAAGCAAGCTTGTCGGCTGGAAAGTAAACCAAGACAGTAGTTGTAAGGTCTTTTGTTCGCTAATGGCGATGTCTTCAGGAAATTTAAGCCACAACTCGTGTGTATCTTGTAAAGCATACACGGCTTCCTGAATCGAACGGTTTAACTGCGTTAAGCTCAGAGAACTCAAATCATTAAATGTGATGACTCCTATATTATTACTGCTCTCCCATTGAATCACGGGACTTGGGGCTGGCGCTGAATCAGTATCTTGCTCGGAATCAGTTGAAACACTTTGCGTACTGTGTTGAGCCAGAGCGACTATATGTATGTCTCCAACCTCATCAGCCATATCTTTGAGCAAGCTTTGCCACTCTTGTTCCAACTGTATATTTTCAGCCTCAACGAAATAAGGTTGATACATTGACTGCCATTTTTGCTCTATATCGACATAATTAGCGTAGTCTTCCACAACCGAATTCCACACGGCATCATAATCATCGGCAAACCCTGTCGTTGTCCGAGCCATGGACATAACCGATGTATTTTGAAGGATGACCTTCATTTTGTCTGTATTGGTTCTACTACCGCTGTCTTTTGCATATAACTCAAAAACATACGTACCCGCCATAGTGGGGTTCACTAATGTCGCCGTTAAATCCTTATCGTTTAGTATGGTGAGCTGTTGTGGCCCCGAAATTTGAGTCCATTTCGTCTCCTTTATACTGTAAAAATTCTTAGGGTATGACTTCGCTGAGCCTTTCAAAGTTAGGGTTGTTTTCGGTAGTGTGTGCAGCTGATCGGCACCGGCATCAACCGTTGGTTTCGTTAGATCGTTAGTACCGTTAATATCATCACTATCACAGCCGGATACGATAAGCAGTAATACAATCAGTAATGCACCTTTAGGATTCATCATTTTCTGTATTCCTCTCATCAAAATCGGTAGCTAAAGCCAGTGGAAACAAACGTATTGTCACTGTCATAGAAATTGATATTCGAGTCTTGGCTTTGATAACCCGCCATCACGTGCAGCTGTATGTTGCGCCAATTGAAAGGGGCACTGTAGCTGTAAATAGAAAACACACTTAAAGAGTCATAATCTCGCTTGAGATTAAAAACTGGGTTTTCAGAGTCAAATTCAGCTTTACTGCCTCTTAACGTGGTGACAAGATTGTGCTGAGAACGATCAAGAACGATAGAGAGTTGCGCGCTGATTTCATCGAAGCTATTGGCATCGCCTTTCGCATCTCTCGTGGTGTAATAAAGGGCGGGGGCGAGAACAAAAGATGGACTAAACGGGATGGCCATTTCAGTACCAAAACGTTGGTAGTTACTTTCCCTGTCAAGTAGAGAGTTCTCATCAGCTGTCAAAGATTGCGATGTGCCTATCTGGTCTTTTTCTACTTCACTGGACGCCACTGCGTATTTTAGCGTAATGGGTAACGCTGAGTTTATGTCGAGCGCAAAACGAATTCCAGCCACCGATTGTTCTGTTGTTTCTCTCTTTTGATTGGTCAAGTATGGGTCTTGCCATACCTCGTCCATCCCTGGCAAGTTACCAAATAACGCAGCGGTTAAGGTCAGCTGTTTATTCAATCTATGAGCGACCCCAACTTCCGCTTGGAACTGCGCTTCTGCAATTTGGTCTTCACTATTACCAAGGAAAATAAGCGTATTCCCAAAACTGTATTGCAAGCGACCGAGAATAAAAGGTGAGGCGCTTTCGACTGTTTTTCCACTGTTGTGTAAGTCGTCGGTAATGGCATTGTCATCATGGGTACTGCTCTGCGACTGGCTTTCGCCTACACCGACATTTAGGCTAATACCACCACTGAAACCTGGGGTGAAAGGATCAGCTTCTGCAAAACTCGCATTTGAGATAAGGGTACAGGTAGCACCAAGTAAAATGCCTTTCAGAGGCGTTGGGAGATTCATGTTAATTCCTTGTGAGTGACGAATCATTGGACACGTCAAAATTAACATTCACACCATGAATGGGTCTTTGTCGTTTTATGGACGATTTGTGTCCAAGTTGGTCACATTGCCCAATCGAGCCTCAGGTTGTCGTATATTCATTGGCCAAGAAAGTTCAAAAGAGGCACCACCAGAAGCCGATTCCCCAACACGTGCCGTCCCTTTGTGCCACACCATAATTTGTTTCACAATCGCCAAACCTAACCCATGACCTTTGTCACTTCTTCGCTCTTGATTCTCGAGTTGAGCAAAAGGTTCAAATATTCGTTCAGCCTGTTCAATAGGTACACCTACCCCATCGTCTTCCACTAAGATTCGATATTGACCATCCTCTACCTCAAACGACATAGTAATCGTTTCCTGAGCAAAGCGGCTCGCGTTAGCCAGTACGTTTTTAACCGCTCTCATTAACCCTTTATTATCAAGAAACACCTGTTGTTCTTTAAGATCGGGGGAGCAATAGAATCGAACATCCAGATCTGGATTCTCTAGCTTGAAATACTCCACTTCGGTGATTAATTCATCGGCAAAGCAGCAGTTAGAGAACTGGTTCATATCCGCAACTCGGTTGTAACGAGACAGGAGGAGGCTCTGATTAATCAGGTGATCAAGATCATCGATACTCGAATGAATGGTTTGCCTGTACTTCTCTTTTAACTCTTCAGAGGTGTTTGTCTCTTCTACCATTTCTAAAGCAAAACGAAGACGATACAGAGGCGTTCTCAAATCGTGGGCAATCGCATTGGTTAGCTCTCTTTGCCCAGCAATGAGTTTCTGAATATTGTCTGCCATTTTATTAAATGAATCGCTTAGCTGTGAGATAACAGACATTTTCGATGCCGTCGCACGCTGAGAAAGCACGCCTTGTCCGAATTCATTCGACGTCTTGACTAGCCGCTTCAAATCTCTCCACAATGGATAGGCCCACATCACCATGGCAATTGAGATGAACAAAAAAAAGAAGATTACAATTGCAGAAATCAGTTTCATTTCAGTCGCCGTTGAGATGTTATCTTGCACATGAAGCCACACATTGGGGGCGACAGATGCCAGTAAATTTATCTCTCCTAAGTGATTTGTATACGAGATAATTTCTTGGGATTTACCAATGAGCGCTTTTGTTGCCTCTGGTGACAATTCACTGTCTGTTTTTAAACTAATTTGAAAGGGAATATTTGAATTTTGAGTGGCTATTTTTTGCGCCCACTCACTCTCAGGATAACGGCGTAAATCCTTTACAGCCAAATACAGTACCCCTTTTGCTTGATTGAGTACCGCAAGTTCTGTGGATTCATTCAGTGCCAAATAGAGCACTCGATCGCTATCGCCTACGCGCTGCAATAGGGCCATAGGATCACCAAACAAAAATTTGATTTCCCTTCGCTGAAGAGCATCATAAAGATGAGGTTCCGACTTATACTCTTCGATGGGTTGAAGTTTCAGTGGGTAACCAAAGTGAACCGAATAATTAGCGATGGTCGATTGCCATTGGTTTTGTGGAAGTGCGAGCAACTCTTCGCTCAACATTTCAAAATTAACGCTATAGGTCTGTTTATAAAAGTCTTCTGAAAAGGACTCGTTGATACGCTGTATAGGATTAATCGATGTGGGAATAATGAGAAGAATAATGGGCACAAAGACAGCAAGCCACAAAATTGAGAATGCTTTAATCATGCCACTGCCTCTCCCGAAGCCAAACAAAGCTGGTAACCTACGCCGCGCACGGTTTTTATCAGTTCAGGTTCATTCGGATCATCATGAAGCGAACGACGTAAACGCGAGATTCTTCGGTCGATTGAGCGGTCGAGCCCATCGTATTCAAACCCTCGGATATGCTGCGCGATATCATCCCGTGATACCACACTGCCAACATGTCTAGCGAGCAGATAGAGAAGCTCAAATTCAGATGTTGTCAGCTTAATGGGTTGTTGATTCAGGGTGACCGTTCGATGTTGAAGGTTGATGAGAAGCGATCCTAGTTTGAGCTGGTCTTGACTATTTTCTAGCGCGCTTCGCTCTTGACGTCTTAGCAACGCCCTAATCCTTGAAAGCAAAAGACGTGGCTTTACTTTTTTGACAATGTAATCATCCGCACCAAGCTCTAACCCCATCATCTGATCAATATCATCGTCCAACGCGGTTTGCATCAAAATCATGCCATGATATTGAGAACGAATTGCTCGGCAAACCTCCATACCACTCTGCCCTGGAAGCATCACATCCAAAATAACAAGGTCAGGATGTTTTGCTAAGATCACATCAACCGCAGTCATCCCGTCGGAAACTATCTCAATCGAAAATTCATAATTCTGAAGAAAGTCTCGTATTAACTCGGCAAGTTCTATGTCGTCTTCTACAAGGATGATGTTAAAAGAAGCAGATAAATTCATGGACCCAAACAAAATGATGATTCATGAGAGAACTATAACTCAAGCTTATAGTTACCTATGTGACCATTTGTGACTAACAAAAAGAAATGTGAGCTTCCTAAACAAAAAGAGCGGATGAATTGTCTCCATCCGCTCTTTAACTTATAAGCCTTTTGTGACCATTAGCGTGTATCGCTTAAACGAATACCCTCGCTGTGACGTTGTATTATTTGTTTACGTTCACTTGAAACTAGATGGTTAACGCTGAATAGGCCACACCGATGAAGCCCAAACTTGCCAAAACTAATACCGCTTTGTTCGCCATGACACCGCCGTTTTCAGCCGCTTTACCAAACATACCGAAGACTAATGGGTGCACTAGAAAGGTCATTGCGAAAGTAAAGGTAATCAAACTTGCCGCGGTTGCACCAAACATGCCTTCTTGAACCGCCGCAAATAAGCCAAAGTGAGACAAACCTGACGCTGCCGACATAGATGCATGCTCAAGAGACATACCCGCCAGGCTTAAGATAGTAAAGCTACCAAATACCGCGACGATCTGCCAACCTAGTGAGAACTGCATCAACCCTTTAACTTCGGTTGCTTCACAGCCATTAGAATTGCGTAAGTTCTTTAAAGAAAGAGCAACAAAAGCTGCACCAACCAGAATCAGTGGAATAGTCCATTCAACCATCAACGCATTACGCTCTGCACTTGCCGCCAAAATCGTAAAGACAAAGATGTGACCCGCAAATGGAATGTTAATCATGATTGGTGCACGAGATGATGCCGTGCGACCAAAATCACCCGCTGTACACGCACCTGTTAGGCCAGAGTGAGATAATCCACCCGCCATACCCGGCGCTAGGTTACGTAAATGGTTCGCTTTCCCCAAGAAGATAAGCAGAGCAAGACCACCAAACATCCAGAAAATCTGACCAGAAAAACCATAAATAATCACATTGCTTAGGCCCGGAATCGCAAACGCTTCAATCATGTGCGAACCACCAACAAGAAAGCTACCCGCAAGCACAAGAGGAATACCAGCAAACAGTAGAGCATTCATCGTTGGACCCAATTTCCAATTCGGCATCATCATGCCTAAGCCAGAAGAAACGATCATCGCAAAGAAAATCTGTGGAAGGCCAATAAATTGAGCTGCCATCGTTGAAAGCCACAGGGAAACATTAAGCACCACAATGAGTGCCACCATTTCAACCAAACCTTTACGAAGATATTGCTGTCTGTTCGCGGTTTTCGCTCTGTTATCAATAAAGATAAATGCCACAGCCAAACTGATGTACGACAGGATCAAAAACGATTCACCCAGAGGGAAATTCTCTGCACGGCCAGAAATAAGCACATCGGCCGTTTGAATACCAATCAGTAATAAGAACGCGCGCACAATAAAGGTTAATTGAGTACTGGTCGTTCCAACAATCACTTCCTTTGTAGACGCAACAAAGTAGCTATCGTCAACGTTAAAATCTTGCTTTGAAAGCAGACGTTTGATCTCTTGGCCGCCCACAAAAAATGAAGCAATCAGTGCGATAACTGTGGTTTGGCTCATCAGAACGACAACAGGAAACTCGCCTAGACCAGGGGCAGCCATACCACTTTTAACAAGCAATGCGCCCAGGCCCAAACCAAATACAACAATAACCAATAGAGATGAATACTTTGTACCAGCAACAATGGTGCGAGAAACAAGCACCATTATTGTCAATGCAACCAATGCAAGGAAATAGTGGTTAACAGCAGATAGAACGGAAATATGTTCCATTAGAACTCCAATAAAGAATAAAAGTAAAACGACTCACTCGTGCCAAATGTGCGAACCCTTGCCACTCATCCCTTCAATTGTCAGTGGCACAAAGTGAGTAAACTTTGGTTTGTAAACGGTGATCTATAATCGATGACGTATTACGCGACGATGGCAGTAACAACATCATCAGAAACTGGGCTGACTGCATCGTTGAAAAGAGAACGCAGTGCTTTAAGAACTTCCTGACGAGAAACCACACCAACGTATTGGCCATTTTCAAGCACGGGAAGAATCTGAGGCTTGTTGACTTTGATCGACTTGGCGCGTTCTTCGACTGACAATGTGGTCAATTGAGTGGCATAACCCATAGTGCTTGATGGGTACAGCTGCTCTTTATCTAGCGCCAAGTACTCTAAAACATGTGTTAAGCGTTCATTGATATCAATCGTGACAAGATCGGTTTTCATTAAATCCGCAACTTTAACGTCATTTTCAGGAATGTAATCTTGGCACCACATTTCAACCATGACATCGTGCGTCGATAAGAACCCAAGTAGCCCACCGTTTGAGTCACAGACGGGTGCCCCATTAATCCTATTTTTAGACAGTAGGTCGATAGCCGAAGGTAGTGAGGTGTTTGCACTCAAGCTAGGCGCTTGTGCATTGAAAATGTCTCTTACAGTAAGTAAAGCATTCATAATATTCTCCTAATTAAACCAAGACGTTGTTAGTTATTCATTGAAACCATTTGCTCAAGTGAGCTGATGAGATGAATATTACTCAGCCAATGATAATAAGTAAAATTCATTTGTATTATGATTACAATCAATTTTATTGATACTTAAAAATCTATAACGATTACGATGAGGTAAAAGAAACCCCTTAAAATAATTTGATTTACTCTACTAAACGGTTGAAATATAAGATTACGAAAATCGCAGAATAAGACGATACGGCTCCAATAAAAATTGATACAATATTTAACTTAGATTCAAAAATTTGATTCGTTGATGTTTACCACCCTCTAAGTGGTGTTTCCCTACTTTTAGGTAGGTTGAAGGAGCAATAGTGCGATATTCGTTAAAACAATTAGCCGTGTTTGATGCAGTGGCAGAGCTAGGCAGTGTTAGCCAAGCAGCCGAAAGGCTTTCTATTACTCAGTCAGCGGCCAGCATGTCTTTAAGCCAACTTGAAAAGTTGTTAGGGCGAGATTTGTTTGTGCGTCAAGGTAAAGATATGCGCCTGAGCCATTGGGGTAACTGGCTTCGCCCCAAAGCAAAACGACTTTTGCAAGATGCTGAACAAATTGAATTAGGATTTTTTGACCAGCATATTTTTAGTGGCAGCATTAACATCGGCGCAAGCCAAACCCCTGCTGAACATCTGGTGCCCGAGCTTATCAGTAAAATTGATAATGATTTTCCCGAGATTCGTGTTGGGTTAGAAGTCAGAAGTACGCACCGCGTGATTCAAGGGGTACTGAACTACCAATACGATATTGGTATTATCGAAGGCCGTTGCGATGATAACCGAACTCACCAAGAAGAGTGGTGCCGAGATCACTTAGTGGTGGTAAGTTCTGCCCACCATCCTTACGCTAAAAACAAACGCGTAAGCCTTTCACAGCTGGAACAAGCTAAGTGGGTTTTAAGAGAAGGCGGGGCAGGCACTCGTGAGATATTCGAAAGCGCGATGGTCCCTTTAATACCCGATTTAGACGTGTGGCGTGAACACTCTTACGTTCCTGTTATCCGAACCATGGTTGCCAATGGTCAGTATCTTTCATGCTTACCCTACTTGGATGTTGCACCCAACATTGCACGTGGTGAATTAGCCGCTCTCAATGTGCCAGAACTCAAAATGGATCGTGCTATTTCATTTATTTGGCGTGCCGATGTGGGCGACCACCCTCTTCTCGAGTGTCTTAAACGAGAAGGGCACAGAATGATCAAAAACAGCAAAACGGTAGAACGATAATTCGCCCCACCGTTTGGCTGTTACCTTGATGTGCAAAATACTAAAACCCGAACAAGATACTGAAATGTGGGAAAGATATTTGCACACAGAGATCAAATCCAACGTTAACTGATTGACTAACGTTGGATTTGATATTCACTCAAACCTGCTTTTCCCTTGAATCCTGGCTCTAATGATAGCCATCATGATATTTGATGATTCTCTTCACTTCGATTGCGCCATAGCTATTCGTTAGAGTGCATAAATAAAATTGATGATCTCTATCAGTCAATGACGCCGTCAGTTAATTACACACTCATCGCTCTTTTCTTTTTTAAAGTCACTCTCAATCTAGCAAGTTTACATTGGTAATTTGCAAATCTTGTTCGCTTTACACCTTAAATTGCAACGTTTGTGCATTCAGTTCCTCAGCCGATTGCGCCACTTCATGACTCGCTCCCGCTAACTGCTCAGCACTCGCCGAAGTCTGAAGAGACATCTCACTAATAGTTGCAATACTGTCGCTCACCGTATCTGTGACTTTGGCTTGCTCTTCTGCCGCCGTAGACACTTGTTCCATTTGCTCATTGATCTGATTAATCGATGAGAGAATATCCACAAAGTTCTGCTTGGTTTGTTCGGAGAGATCAGCAGTCACCTTGACTTGGTTTTCACACCGACTCATATTCACACTTGCCGAATCCGCGGCTTCTTGAACCGACGATATCATCGTCTGGATTTCAGAAGCAGATGTTTGAGTTCTTTGCGCCAAGGTTCGCACTTCGTCAGCGACAACCGCGAAGCCTCTTCCCGCCGCTCCCGCTCGAGCCG
>NZ_AJYQ02000028.1 GCF_000287055.2 Vibrio genomosp. F10 str. ZF-129
GAAAGTGTCCGGTTGGAGTTGACCAGAACACAGTCCAACCCAATGGGCTTTCAGAAATATTTTCACCGGCATTGATATGAGTTTGTGGATAAAGAGCATTGCTTTCAATCTCATTTTCAATGTTTCCTATTAGCTCAATAAAATTTTGAAGAGTGCTGATGCTAGGTTCATCAAATTTTGAATGACCGATTGAGTATAATTTATCCACTTTCGATTCTTCTGTTAAACAATCATCAATATTGACTACTCTTGTTTCATAAGTTGATTTCGAGTGTGCAAAAAAATCTCTTAGTGCGAAATACTGATGCAGATCTTGGTATTTTTTACTCCCTGATAAATTAGCCAAACCGATTGTTTTAAATAAATATTTATCAGTTTCTTTCCGTCCTCTGAGTTTTTTTGTTATTAAACATTCCCAGTTTTCAATAAGAGCATTACCAAAATAATCGATCATTGATTCAAATGAAAATGCAGCATGTATTATTCCAGTGACTAAGTAATATTGCCTTAGATCATCATTGCTTGCATTTTTTGCAAGGTTCAAACTCATATCTGCAAACATGAATAATTTATGTGATGGCCTAGCTTCAAAAGTAACTTCATATGAGGACACCAAAAAATCTCCAGTAAAAATATAACGCCGCGTTAAGCGGACAAAAATTGTGGGTTATAATGTGTAGCGAAGCGAAACGTAACCCACTGTTTTAGTTCCGTTTAAACGCCTTGTTAGCAATATTTCCTCAGAAGCCTAGAATTTTTACTAGAAGAGTCCCAATTACAGCAACAATAATAGGTGCCAAATATAGCTTGTGAATATTTGAAAACATTCCTTCACTGGGAATGTTTACAGAATGGGAGATCTCCTCTCGTGACCTAGCAACAGTTCCTCTGATAGATTCCTCAATTACCTGATCTTCAATTTTTTTACGGATTACTCTTAACCTACATGATAAATTTGAGCCAACGCCCCAAAATGTAATTCCTATGAAAACAGACAAATAAATCAAAGCAAAAGAAACATTCTGTGACTCTTCAAAATTAACATGGTTCGGAGTTGGGGATTTCTCCCAAAAAAACATTAAAAAATCAGTATTTTCATAAATATAATAAACAGCTTTTTTAAAAGGCTGTGCTAATGCCGAACCAAAACGTGTACCGTCATCAAGGCGAAAATAAATCATTTTTAAAAATGATATTACTGTAGAGATAACACTCGGAAGAATGATAAAAGCTCCGACGAATCTAAAGATGAGCGATTTCTTTTTAGCTTCCTGAAAATTCACAATGCTTCCTTATATTGCTAACGCCCACTTAAGCGGACAAAAATTGTTGGCTACACTTGTTGAGGAACGAAACAAAGCCAACTGTTTTTGTTCCGTTTAAAGTGCTTGTTAAGCGGCTAATATAGTAACCACAACACCCGCAATAAAGAAGAACATACTCACTAATATGGATTTCCAAAATGATTTTGTGCCTTCACTTTTTAGTTCTCCTCGTAGGGTTTGAGCAACAGCTTCTATCTCTGATTCTTTTAATTTTGCAAGGTGTTCAAAACGCTCTACATCAGCTTGTAACTTTGATGCTAGTTCATGCCTCTGTTTTATTTCTGACTCTATTTCATTAGTTAGATCAATTGATTCTTTAAGAGATTTAGAAAGTCGAGAAATGCGCTCATTGGTAGTCTCACCTCTCTTCTCTTTAATTTTTCTTTCAACCTTAATTTTTATGAATTCCATAAATATTATGAAAACAGCAACACCCAAGATTGAAGGTAATACGCTTAAAAATAAATCTGTCGGGTTTATAGTATCCATTGAATTCCTAATTGACGCTTAACGCCGCAATAAGCGGACTAAAATGGTGGGTTATAATGTGTAGCGAAGCGAAACCTAACCCACTGTTTTAGTTCCGTTTAATTGCCTTGTTATACGTTTTTTGCACCCACAAAAAGGTGATTGTCATGTGATGCGTTTTCAAATTGCTTTATTCTAGAGATAATACTTTTAATGCTATCCTCATCATCTCCCATTCCCTTCGATATTTTTGTCATAAAGTAAATGATTCGAGACCAAGCTTTAAAGTGCTCATCAGTTAAATTTGATGCAACTGGTAATAGATTACCAAAAGTATTCAAGTCGACTTCACATTGATTTTTGATAGCCTTAATTTCCGTAGTTGATAAGCCATGTTCTTTTATATATTTACTAAGTCTGTCTAAGTACTCGACGTTTTCAATGTGTTTTTCACCATAAAAATCACCTACTCGATATTCTTTATCTAAGCTGATAAAACCGAATCGAAGAAAGAATATAAGATATTCTCTTAACCGTTTTTCTTTGACAATTAATAGCTCTATCTTATTTTGATTTTGCCAACGTTCAACAATTACCATTATAAGAATGAGTTCAATACACATACCTGTTAATTCAGGCAGTAAATTCCCTAAAAAATACTCACTGGGATTGTTAGCGTAAAAGCCAATTCGTAAAAATACCAATAAAAGGAGACATATGATTAAAACAAAGGTCCCCTTTTTTGAATTATCAGGAATCCAATTCATTTATAATGTAACCCTTTTGAAACGTATAACGCTAAACTAACCCGCACGAAACCTTGGTATAGACTTTTGCGAAGCAAAGGTGCCAAGCGTGAAGTGTCGGGTTTAGTGCCTTGTTAGAAATTAATCTAGAGGCAGTTTGTTTCTTGATGTATTCCATTAACACGTAATACTTTGCCATACTGACTTACTAGATTCGTTCCTGCTGTTACTACGCAAAATGCATCGCTGTCTTCTAGATTGCAAACATAGAACTCAACATCATCTAGAGTGCCATCTGTGATAGTTTTAAGCCGTATGTCGCTTTCAACTTTTTTGTTACGATAACAAAAATATCCATCAGACTTCAGTTCACTCAAAACCTCTCCTAGCTCCTTGCCTGAATAGTCTTTATTAATAGTATCCTGCACTTTTGACACCGGTGGAGCTGAACAACCGCCCAGAATAAAGGCGACCAAAATACATAAAACAAACCTCATAATAACTCCTTAATTTCTAACGCCCAATTAAACTGCCAAAAACGTACAAATGCCGTTTCTGCATACCACCTTAAACACCAAACTCAACGCAAACTAAAAATGCCACGCGTTTTTGGTCTGTTTGAATTGTTTGTTAGGTGCTTTCTTCAATTTTCCACGGAGGGTTTAGTCGATTTTCACCAGCCCAATACAACTTGATTTTGTTTCCTGATGGGTCACTTAATACCGCTTCTTTCCAGAGGAACGGTTGATCGATGGGTTCTTGATCGAACTCTATACCTTTATCTTTCAGGTTTTCTACCAGTTGATCGAGTTCTTCATGCTCAAAGTAAACAACACCTCTACATTCTAACCCACGTTTCTCTGGGTCTAAGTAGATTGAAAATGTAGAATCTCCATCGGGAAAAGAAAAACGAGCATAATACTCATCACTGACAATTTGAATAAGCCCTAATGCTTTGTAAAAGGTTACTGCCAACTTGATATCATCAACAGCCAAAGTTACTTGATTTAGATTCATATACTTTCCTTGTATCGCATGTATGCGCCTAACGCCGCGTTAAGTGGTGAGCAAC
>NZ_AJYQ02000029.1 GCF_000287055.2 Vibrio genomosp. F10 str. ZF-129
TAGCCAACAAATCACAGCGAGCCTTAACGCCGCGTTAAGTGGTGAGCAACGCCTACCACCCTACCTAAACCATTGTGACATAAACACTTAACCCAAAGTAAGCCGAAAATGCCAAGCGTTGGGAATCCGTCTTAAACGCTTTGTTAGTTTACCTTTCACACAAATCGCACGATTTAATTGAATTGCACATTTAGAGCGATACCTTATAATGATACTGTACTTGCAGACTTGGAGCTTAACCATGTACACATTAACAGCAAATGATGCCAAACGTAATTTCGGTGAACTGCTTCTAAACGCTCAACGCGAGCCAGTTAAAATTAGTAAAAACAACAAAGATGCCGTTGTTGTGATGTCGATTAGAGACTATGAAGAACTTGAAGCTATGAAAGCTGATTACATAAAACATTGCTTTGAGGCTGCAAAAGCAGACTTAGCCCAAGGCAATGTAGTTGACGGTGAAAATTTCTTAAGCGCGTTGTAAGTAGAGTATGCACAAGAGCAAATATAAACTAAGTAAATTAGCACAGGCTCATTTACACAAAATCAAAAATTATACTGTTACAAACTTTTCCCAGATGCAGTGGAACTCATATAAAGACACTCTTCTTACTGGTTTTCAGATGCTTGCTGAAAACCCGGCAGTAGGTAGAAGCTGCAACGATATATATCAAAACGGTTTTTACTTCCCGATCGGCAAGCACACGGCTTACTTTACCAAAGAAGACGGCTTTATTTTGGTCGTTGCAGTTCTTGGACAATCGCAATTACCGCAAAACCATTTGCGATAATTACCACACCCTAGCATGTTCAGCTAGGGTGCTATTCTGATTGGTAAACTAACGCTCGCTTAAGCTGCAACCAACA
>NZ_AJYQ02000030.1 GCF_000287055.2 Vibrio genomosp. F10 str. ZF-129
CCCTCTATTTGTTGAACATGAGACTATCATCACCTCTGCTGGAGTAGCAGCTTCACTCGATTGCTGTCTGCACATAGTGCGCCGTTTGTGTAGTAGTGAGCTTGCGAATGATCTCGCTCGTAAGATGGTGACTGCACCATCTCGTAATGGTGGGCAGCAACAATACATACCAGCACCAGTCAACATAAAACCCCTCACAGAGACAAGTATTAACCTTGTGATTGAGCAGGTTGAGCAGAGTCTCATTCACTAGATGAACTCGCTGAGCGCTGTGCGATGAGTAAACGTACCTTTACACGCCAGTTTAAATCCACCTATGGTTGTACATTTGGTGAATGGCTGCAAAATCGACGTTTGGTGTTTAGCCAACGTCTATTAGAAACCACGAAACTATCGATACCTCAAGTTGCAGAGCAAGCGGGTTTTGGCTCTGACAGTGTATTTAGAAAGCACTTTAAATCTGCTTTTCATGTATCGCCGGTTCAGTGGCGCACGACTTTCAAGCAATAGAATTCATTTCATTGAGGGCATTTTTGCGTTACATGCTACCGCCAGCATACCTTTGGACATAATGTGCTAGGCCTATTGAACTAAAACATTTCTATCGGATTAGGAAAAGTATTCTTCATACTCTCCTTCAAACTTTTCCATCGACATTTTTTTTACATTGCTGCTGCGATACTGGCCATCAACCAATACCAATAAACTAACTATTAGGCCTATTGTTGATGACAAGTTTAAAAATTCTGCCTTCTCGTCGAATTCCAATGAGTATGACTACCCTCATTGTATTGTGTGCTGTGTATTTTGGTACGGTGATGAATTATCCCGTTCTCAAAACAATTTTTCATCTCAGTGCTGATGTTTCCAACCCATTTTTTGCGTACACTGCGCCTATACTGCTCACTTGCGCATTCATCATCATTTTTTCACTTTTTGCATGGCCTTATTTCTTTAAGCCATTCATGTTTTTCGTCGTACTCACGTCAGCGGCAGCCTTGTACGCCGAAATAAATTTCCAAACACTGTTTGATTCCACGATGATGGAGAGTGTTTTCGAAACCAATTCATCCGAAATCTCTTTTTACTTCAACATTACTACGGTGCTCTATTTGTTAGGTTTTGGTTTTCTACCTTGTGTTTTTTTAGCATTTGTTCGCATCACTCCTCATCGCACATGGATGAAAGCCGTCATTTCACGAGTGAGTCTTGTTTTCGTTGCCATTGTAGGAATCGGCCTCATTGCAGAGACTTGTTACAAAGACTATGCATCTGTCGGTCGTAACAACCACTATTTAAATAAAATGATTATTCCGGCACACATTTATAATGGCGCAAAATATTTAAAGAAAACGTATTTAGAAACTAAACTGGAATATCAAACTATTGGTGCCGATGCTCAAATGGCGGCAGCACCTAATGGTAAACCAACTCTTATGGTTATCGTTTTAGGAGAAACCGCCCGTGCTATGAACTTCGCTTACAATGGCTACGAACGTGACACGAATCCTTACACGAAAAATATGGGCTTAATCGCATTTCAGGATGTGTCTTCATGTGGTACTTATACCGCACTCTCTGTGCCGTGCATGTTCTCCAATATGACTAGAGGTTCCTATGATAAACCTCGTGCAGCAGCACAAGATAATGCTCTGGATGTCCTTCAACACGCTGGCGTCGACATATTGTGGATAGATAACGATGGTGGTGATAAAGGCGTAGCTAAGAATCTGACATACAACACTATTAACTCTTCATTAAAAAATGAGGACTGTAACGGTTCAACGTGTTTTGATGTCGCGATGCTAAAAGATGCCAAAACTTTTATCGACAATGGCTCTCACAACAAATTACTCGTATTACATACGATTGGCAGCCATGGTCCGACATACTGGCAACGATATCCGGATGCTCAAGCGCCATTCCAACCTGCTTGTAACAGAAGTGATATAGAAAACTGCGATGACAAACAGATTGTGAACGTATACGACAATACTCTGGTTTACACCGACTATGTGCTGGCACAGGTTATCGAAGAATTGAAAAGCGTTTCAAGTGACTACAATGTCATGATGACATACATTTCAGATCATGGTGAATCGTTAGGTGAGAGCGGCCTTTATCTTCATGGCACTCCATATCCAATTGCACCAAAAGAGCAGACTCATGTTCCTTGGTTAATGTGGATGCCAGATCAATACGCTGAGCAAAAAGGCATTAACAAGAAGTGTCTGGAGGCGAAAGCACAAAACAGTAGCCTATCACACGACAACTTATTTCATAGCTTACTGGGTTTATATGGCGTTGATACGAAAGCCCACGATTCAGAATTGGATATAACGCAAAGCTGTCAGTCTATCTCTTAGCAATCATTCAAGAGTGTTTATAAAATGCAACAAGAAGTAATCATAAAACGAACGGGTATTCATCGTATCTTTTATACCTTCATTCATAGTTTTAATGGGTTTAAGTGGATCTGTAAAAATGAGACCGCTTTTCAACAAGAGCTGATGTTATTCATACCACTAACGGTATTCGCATTCTGGCTGAATTTACCAATAGTTCACACCCTAATGGTAATGCTGAGTATGGTGTTTGTTTTATTTGCGGAAATGGTCAACACCGCAATCGAGGCAGTCGTAGATAGAGTAAGTTTGGACTATCACGAGTTATCTGGCGTGGCTAAAAACATTGGCTCTGCTATCGTTCTCCTTAGCATGGTCTGCTCGCTTACAGTTTGGGGGACAGTATTGTATCTACGGTGAAAAAGTCCTCTGTCTAAATACTGGTATTCGAACCGTCATTTTATTAGAAATAACAGCGCCGGATTAATTTATTCGGCGCTGTTGTTTGACATCACCTATCATCGTACCCCATTGTTCATTTCTGCTAGCCATGTTTTGTTACACAGAAGCGGGTCAAGTTATTGTATAGTTCGAGATAACAGACATACCTCTAATCTGGCGGTATTGATGGCTGGCTTGTATAGCGCTCAAATTGATGTGATATAAAAAATAAGATAAGTAATGTAAGCGTGAAGATGAAAAAAATATTATTGGTTGAAGACAATCGGGAAATTGTCGGCATTTTATTTGATTACTTCGAGAGTGAAGGAATGGTTATCGATTATGCAGACAATGGCGAGCTAGGGTTAAAACTGGCTTTGGAAAACACCTTTGACGTGATTATTCTCGACCTAATGCTTCCTCGTATGAGTGGTTTGACTGTCTGTGAAAAACTCAGAGAAGCTGGAAACGTCACTCCTATCCTTATGCTTACTGCACTTGATAGCCGGGAAGATATGCTAAGTGGATTTAAGTATGGTGCCGATGAGTATGTAACGAAGCCTTTTGACCTCGAAATACTTGAAGCTCGTCTGCTTGCGCTGATAAAACGTTATCGAAGAAATGTTACGGATACTTGGCTTGAATTTGGTAGCTTGCACATAGATCAAAAAACACATCAGGCGTATCGTGATGGAATCCGATTAACTTTAAACCCAACCACTTACGCCATCTTAGAACTGCTTTGTCAACGTGCCCCTGACGTGGTGGCAAGAGACGAAGTTATTAATATGCTTTGGCAAGACAATGAACCGGATACGGACATATTACGTAGCCACATCTACAACCTTCGTAACCAGTTAGATAAGCCATTCTCGTCTCCTATGCTAGTTACCGTGCCCAAGATAGGCTTTCGTCTGGAGAATCTATAATGCGCAAAACCAGTTTATCCAGCGCTCGAACGCTAACCAGTCAGTTAGCCATATTTTTTACGTCAGTCGCACTCATTATGGGCTTGGCGAGCTATATCATCTTCTATGCGGCCTTACACTGGTCAGAAGATAAGGTAGGAGAGCGACGAATTGAAATCGACAAGAATGAAGCTATACAGCGCTTTATGAATGGAGAAAATGGTGAAATTGCCATTGATGTTTTAACTCACGCGTATGATGACATCAACTTAATTCCAACTAGCTATCATCATTATTTAAAAGATAAGGATGAATTCGTAGGTGAAGTAGGTATCGGAACCGAGTCACGAATGCTCTACTTAGGCCATTATCTGAAAGATGGATCTAAGAAGCCAGTCATTTTGCTGTCTGATATTAATCAGATAGAGTTCGGTCCATACGAAACCGTGTTTGCTAGCGTAATCGTCATTACCAGTATTGCCGGACTGCTTGTTATTTTTGGTACATTATTATCTCGTTTGTCTCAACATCTCATTGCGCCCCTGAATGATTTAACCAATCAATTGACCGAACAAAGTGGCAACTCTGCCCATGTATTTGATATTCCAGCGGGGGGAGCACAGGAATTCCGAATATTAGCAAACCAGCTCAATACCGATCGACGAGAAATTCATAGTCTAATAAAGCGTGAACAAGCCTTTGCCCGCTATGCCAGTCATGAGCTAAGAACGCCGTTAACTATTGTAAAAGGAGCAAGCAAACTCTTAGAGCGCGATAGTTCAACTGAATTCCAAAAGCGTCAGATTTTACGAATTAATGAAGCGACCACCCAAATGAGCACGATGGTAGACGCCCTATTAGGGCTGGTGCGATATGAACGTAGTCAAGATGACGCTGTAACCAGAGAAGTCAGCCAATCGGAATTTCAAACAATCATTAACAACAATAGCCCTCAAGCCAATGACAAAAATCTTGAAATCGAACTACTTTTTCATAGTTCTCCCAAATTAAAAGCTGCACCAGCAGTACTTAATATGGTAGTGGGGAATTTAATTAGAAATGCCATCGCGGCATCAGAAGAGGGTAAAGTCACACTTAACGTCTCTTCTGAATCAATAACAGTAGAGGACAACGGACCTGGTCTTAATAACTCTACGAATGACGAAGGGCATGGTTTAGGTTTAATGATAGTGGAAGCTCTCTGCCATCGATATGGCTGGGAGTTTTCGATAAAAAATAGAAAATCTATAGGGTGTATAGCTACAATTGCCGTAAAGACAACCTAACTAAATGTGCAATTAAGAACGGGTAAGTATGAGATATAAAATACAAAACAAAAAGCCATTTAGCCCCGATGTTTACGCCTTAATAGATTACTAGAACTAACTCTGCCAGTAGACTACTTGCTGTTACAAATATCTTTTCTAACAAACTTTGGGGCAAAAGTTTGCTACAACAAAAGACAGACTACGACAAAAAGCATCGAAAAGTTTCTAACTTTATTGTTACTTCTTGCTTTGAGTTGGCCTATTGAGTGAAATTGAGTTTTGATCTTTATTGTCAAATCTTTGCTATAGCGTCACGTAGCAATCAGCCCTGCGTAACAGAAAAGTTTCAATCTTTGTTGTTCACCGACACCAATATCAGCGATAAGTGCAAGTCTATCTTGTGAAATTTGTTTGTGCTTACGTATTACCCTCAGTTGTTTACCAAAAGCTGCAGCTAAGTCTTTCATTTGTCTTCACCTAAAGACTATTCTAAGTTGCCGCATACATATCCACGGACTATTATCCTCATTTAAGTGTTATTCATCGCGGTGCCGATCCAAAATGATTACCTTACCTGCTTCTCTTAAAAAAATTTAGTCATAACTCCGCTGATTTTTTGGATTATCTATTTGCTAATTTTGAAAACGAAATACATCAATAATTTGCTGCCTAAAGTCACCAACGATATCAAAATAGTGGTTGTGAGTTTCAGCGTATTGATTCGTTGGACTTGTTATTTCTTTCTTTTCTTGGGGAGCTTGTGATGTATCCCATCCTCCCATATCAAGTGATTCTACTGGGCGAGTGTCGCTTGATGATTTTGGCTCACGCTTGTCTGTAACTGTCGATATGCAACTAGGCACAAAACCACGCAATACGACATTGTGTTCAGGGATCTCTTCATCGATTCGGTGTCCATATTTCATCAAGTTGGGTTCGGCTAAAATGTATAACCACGCCTCTTGGTTTTGTCCTTCGTTCACTCTCAGTATTCGACCTAATACCTGCCTGAAATAAAGCTCTGTTTTTACTTTGCTTAGGTGGCAACAGACTTGAAGCCTTGGAATGTCTGTACCTTCGCTGATCATTCCCACGCTAACGATCCAATCAATATCATTGCTTCTGAAATCATTAATAATGCCAGATGGGTCATCATGCTTATAAGTAACGACAACCGCTTTCTTGTTAAACTCATTGGAAAGAATCGCGTTTATTCTCATCGCATGTTCAATCGATGACGCCACAACTAATCCAGCTGCATTCGGCTTCTGTTCTTGAATAGCTTCTAGTTTTGCTATGCCCAATTTAAGCAGGTACCTCATGCAGGTATCATCGGTGATGATGCTTTGATAACGAGCAAAAGGTTCATCGAGGTACTTACTAATCGATGAGAAATGGCGCGATTCGAATTCTCTAGAGGTTGCAGTGATCTGGTCGTTATCCACCAAAACTATATTGGGTAAGCGACACACTCCATCTTTAACAGCTTGACTTAACCCATAAACATAATCGCATTCAATCTCTGTATTGACGTTGTTATAGCGCGATAGGCTAATAGGGGCTTTATCTGAACGCCATGGCGTACCGGTTAATGAAAGAGTGTATCGAGCATGAGATTGAATATGTTCAATGATCACTTTACCCCACGCATTCGCTTCCACAATGTTTAGCCCTGCGCAGTGGTGAATCTCGTCAAATACCGCCAGTACACGGTGGTTGCGTAGTAGTGTCCAAAAAGACTCATCAAGGAATGGCAAACTCTGATAGGTATACGAAGCACCTAGAGCACCGATCACGCCATCAAAGCGGCAATGAAGGCGAGACTGAAAGGTGCGCTCTAATCCTTGTGATATGGCGATGGAGGGTGAAAAACAGAGCACAAAATCAATATTCTCTTCTTCAAAGAGTCGGGATGCGACTTCTGCAGCCATGATAGATTTTCCAGCCCCTGGCGTAGCAAGGCAAAGAAAGTGTTGTTGATCTTGTTGGTAGCGGTTTAAAGCTAACTCTACGCACTCAGATTGCCATTGACGCAAAAGTGTCATGACAAACTTAGTGCCATTTTGATAGCTCGTATTTCACCGACCAGCTTTGAGCTCTGCATTTTAGTTTTACGCCTTACATCATGAAGGCTCTCTTTTAGATGGGGGAACTCTGAACTAAGGCCCTGGTAGGTTTCAAACTCATGTAAGCATGCCAAGAAGTCACTTTCACACTGTTCGAGCCTTTCTTGAAGTATGGTTTTAGGAAACGCTCGCTTGTTTTCACAAGATATATCGCTCCCGCTTAGACTAATAGTTTGATCATCCCCAGTGATCTCCCATGATGTTTGGGAAAATCGAACGGTCTTTTGGTACGTGGTTTTCTGGCATCCATCAATGGCTACTTTATTGAGTAGCTGTTTATTCACTAGGCGTAAGATGTGTCGGTATACAAAACGTCTTGCTGTTACTTTATCGATCTGAGATTCAGAAAGTGCCATGAAACGGTCTCTAAGTTCTAACACTGAAAAATCATCAAGTTGCTCTTCAACGAGTATTTGATAAAGCGGCTGAATTAAGGTGATTGGCTTGCTTGACATTTAGTTGACCAGAATTTCGAGTTAGATTTTAAATGCGGATTATAGTCCGTGGCTTTATATACCGCAACTAAGGATAGTTTTCGTTTTTACTTGGACTGAAAATGAAAGACTTAGCGGCTGAATTTGGAATGAAATTACGTAAAGTGCGCAAAGAAAAAGGCATATCTCAAGATAAGCTCGCACTGATTGCCGACATCGACAGAAGCTATGTTGGCCGTGTTGAACGTGGAGAAGTGAACATCACGCTAGAAAAAGTCTACGGTTTAGCGCAAGCTTTAGAATGCAATGTAGCAGAGTTACTGCCTGCTGCTTAGCTGCTCGAAATGTTCGGTCTGAATAGTAACTGATTTATCTAGATAACGTTACAGTTGGCATTTTCTCAATCGAAAATGCCCCGAAGTTTGTTACGACTCACATATGAACGCGGCAAGTTTGAGGGGAGCTCAGTTAGCCTTTCAACCACCCAGAAACGACAAGAGCCACTAGAAGTGGCTCTATTACGCGCTACCTGCGATCAATACTCAATGAGCGGAAGAGAACAGGGCTATCGAATGTCCTCGGTGGGCTGCTTTGCAATTACGCCAAGTTCAAATTGATGCTATTACTTCTGGCCAGACAGTAAATAGCAGCTCAATGAAAAAGCAGAGATACCCGAGGCTCTCAGGAATAGTTTACAGCCGTGAACCAAATGGAACAAGCTTACTTTTGCCCCATTCCTGCTTAGAACATAAAATCATTCATATACTGTTAATCGGATTTTCCCTACAAAAAGTAATTTGAACGGTCGGGTCTATCGTTCTATAACGAGTGCCAGTGAGAAGAATAACGCTCACTGGCGCTTTTGGTAGTATTTTGTGAAGAACGCTAATTAATATGTACACATTGAGAACTTTTTCGTAGGTGTAGAGCACTTTTACGAACTAGTAGTCTTCTTTTGTCAGATGCCATCCCGATCTATATTTGCACTTATAGGCACGCAAGCTAATACCCTGTTCTTCGTAGATGATCTCCGCTCTAAGCTGAGCTTCTCGTTTAGAACGATAAGAATCCTTGTAAAGCCCGTCTCTACCAGTACAACGGTCGCATTTTTTAGTTGGCGTTAGTCTATTCCTTGGAGACAAGTGCCAAAGGCCACACTTGGTGCAATTGTATGGAGTTAAATCATTATCGTAATTCTCCTTGGAATACTCTGCTGCATTTTTAGCATCTTCTTCGGTGTAATATTCAGATAAGGGGTGACCGGACATTTTGCTAAAGCATGTTTCACTTTTCATTCAGACCTCCTTAAAGCTCTACAACATCGATATCAGCTTTACGATATCTTGAAGCAAAGGTTCTAGGATTAAACTCTATTTGAGTTAGAGCATTCTCTACACCACATAGATTAATGCTCTCGCTGAATGTATATCCTACTTTGTTGGCGAAATTTTGGTAAAAACGACCTTGTGGGTCAATCATCAAGTATGACTCTGTCATCGTAGAGTTAGATTCTGAAAAGATAGGTAACCCCAGCCCACTGTGCCTTTCGACGAAGCTGTCAAACTGCCTTTTAGAGATGAGTAGTTCATCGTTACCATTTGGCATTACATGCAAAATTTTCCATTTGTAGGGCTTCAGTTCCATCATAAGCTCAGAGAAATCTTCGTCTAAATTAACGCTATTCACGACCGTATTAACCTTTGTCTTGATACCTTTTTGAGACTGGGTAAGGTTCGCTAATGCCCGCTTCAGATCTTCAGTTCCGAAAGAGTTTCCTTTTCTGTCTTTTCTCCCAATTTTGTCCCGAGTGTCTAATCTTTGGCTGTCAAAGCTAATTCCGATCATATCTAGTGTATTTTCAGGCAAAGCTAATTTACTGTTAACTAAGTAATGCCCGTTAGTTATGATTGATGTCTTAAAGCCTTTTTGTTTTGCCAACTTCAAAGCAGTGATAAAAGTGTTTCCAAGCATCATTGGTTCACCACCCGCAAAATTAAGGCGAACTCTCTCGTAACCAAGCTCGTCTTTTAAGGTTGGAGTGCCTTTGATGAAATAGTCAGCAAGGTTATCTAATAACGTAGCAACTTTTTGACTGGAACGATGGAGTTCATTAGGGCGTCCCCATTTGGCGAAGCAGTATTTACAACCGTAATTACAGACTTCTGTCAGGTGCCAATTGATGACTAGTTCTTTTGTTTTGCCAGGTTGGATAGTTGTCATGGTTTTGTTCCTCATGTATACAAGAGGCTCAATTATGAAAACATCAGCTCTGTGGAAGAATGAAAAGCAAAGTCCCCCCCCCCCCTTAAACCCAAGAGAGGAGGTCGCTTTAAAGTCTGTTTTTGAAGCTGAAAAATAAAAGAAAATGGGTGTTCAGTGGCGACTTTTCCAACCTTCGAATCGGTACTTCTACAGATTGCCAAAGCGCTTGGTGCTAATCGCAAGATGACTTCAAAATCGAAATCCAAGTTTAAATATGTCGATATGTCTATGGACAATTTGTCCGAGACCTGGGAAAGCATCTTGAGTGAAATTGCTGATGCTCTTGGGCTTGATGACGGTGTCAAAGACGATTTGATTTCTAATATCTTTGCTGATTACCAGATGCACAAGGCCATTGAGCTTGATATCTATTCTTCGAGGGCGACACAAAGAAAAATCATTTGGCAATACTTGGCAAGAGTCCTTGTACCCGCTCTGGCAAGGCATACAGTATTTTGGCAAATAGAATCAAAAATGGATGAAGGCATGCCTGGTGGAAGATTCTGGTATCTTCCTGCTGTTGACTCGCCGGTTGAACCTACCCAACTCTATCTTCCTGTTCCGCAAGTCTTGGATTGGTTAATTGATTTAATTCAAGACTCTAACGTAACTATTGCCAGTAACCTTGAAGACGATTTACGTATTTATGATAGTTCCGGCACAGTACTAAAGAACCTATACAATTGGCAAAAAGCAAAGAGTACTCCTGAGATTTCAAGTATTAATAATACGTTTCCGGATGAAGTAAAAATTCAGTTCTTAGGTTGCTTTGAACCTGATAAAAAGTCCCCGAAATTCGAACAGGCACTGGCGTTTATTGAAAAAAAAGGATTGCAGCCAGGCGTTCTACAGCATGAAATTGCCATCAATGAAGCTGATTTAAAACGAATCATAAATACGGAATGCTCAGTAGAGGAAGAGCAAGATTTCGTGCAAAAGCTGAAGTTTCGCTACCAGGCTCCAAGTACTAAAACAATACGTCGCAGATTGCTCATGGCCAGAGCGATTCAAGAGGGATATGAGCAACTAGTTAAATTCCTAACGCCCACAATTGATAAGTTATGCATTGACTTAAATGAGAACAAGGCACTTCAACTAGTCCAGCTTTATAACGACGTTTATAATCGTACACTTGATGCTCATCTAGAGAAGCGACATATAGACGGTAAACTAAGAGAGTTTGCTGAGAATGAATATTTCACAGAAAACCTTTCCCCTTTCTTGCGTTACGATTTATTGCTTGCTTTTACTTCAGACAATGAACAACCGGCTCTGTTGGTCTCTGATCAACTCAATAGTATTTTTAGTCGTCATGGTGAAGAAGATAACCTCGACAATATTTTACCGACATCTGAAGACGATATTAAGTTGATGGTGAATGTTATAAGGGAACAGGGACAGCAATCAAATAATTACTTTATTCAATTACAAGCCTTAGTGGAGAAGTTAGCGCAAAACAAAGCCCCATATAAGCAACTGCAAAAAATGGATGATTTTGAAGTTGTATATGGAGCAATGGGCCACCATTATCCCATCCCCAAAATCTGTGAAATGATAATAGGAAGATTGAATGAACTAGAAACGACGCCTGAGCAATCGATGAAGCGTATATTGCTAGAGCTTGAATATCATTTGCTCATCAAATTGTTTGATTCAAAGACAGAAGGAAAAGTCAGTGTTCTGATTGAGGAAGCGAAAGGAAATGATGATTATGAGTGCTCAAAAGCACAAGTACTCCGGTTTGAAGCATTTCACTTTATTGCTCAGAATAAACTTTCTGACGCAGAGAAAAACCTCAATATAGCTATTGATGAATGCAAAAAATACAGCTTTGGCAAACTTCGTGGGGACTTGGCGAGAGATGCATTTGCACTCGCTATCGCAAATCAAAAGCTTATTCCAAACAACCATGAGAAGTACTTCAGGGATATGATTCACTGGGGGAATTTAGATGGCACAAACAAAATTGATATTTATAATGTTTCGCGAGAACTACATGAATATTTTTGGGAAAGCCTATATAAGTTCTACCCTGGTTATAAACCACTCTTTGCTACCTCTCGCAGTGATTTCGAAGCCTTCAGTCGTGACATACTGCCATGCATTGAAAACAATAATCCTATTGCCCAATTACTCAAAAAGCACAAAGATCTTAAAAAGAAGCAATTGAAATATCCGCAAGCAGATAGTGTCATCATGCTTATGATGAAGATGAGCTATGAAATGCTAGGTAAACTAAGGTATTACAGGCAGAGTATGCCGCCTGAAGTCGAGAGTGAGATACATAGCGTTCTTATCGGGATAATTAAGGCTGTCCGGGAAATTGTTCAAGAATGGCCAGATATTGTTAATGTTTCTGATTTCAAACAGCAAACACCTCTGATGCTTGCTGCTCACAACAAAGATTACGAAACTGTAGAAGTATTGCTAAAAGCAAATGCAGATACTGATCTGAGAGACTTTACTGGCAGAACGGCACTTCATTCATCTGCTGCAAGTCGATGTTTAAAGTCTGCTTCACTTTTATTGGAGTTTGGTTGTGACGGAAAGGTTGTAAACGTGGATGGTTCTACAGCATTACATACGGCAGTTCGTTTTGGGGAGGTTCCGATCGTAAAACTAATAATAGAAAAGCAACCTGATCTACTTGAAATTAGAGATTCGAACGGAATTTCTCCTAAAGAGTTAGCCAGCAGAATTGCTTCTGATTATGATTTGTACCAGTACCTAAATGGCTACTTTAAGTCAGAAGGTAGAACAGTTGTATCTCACAGTAAATATAAACAATTACTGGATATATTATAAGGTCAAAAACAGGCACTACGTTCACTACTAGAGCACTCCAAAAACTCAGGAAAGTATCAGGTGATCTGCCTCTTGTGATACTAAACTCTCGACTAAATGAGTGTCTCAATACTTTAGCTAATTCATTTTTTGCTAAATTAGAATAAACGCAACTCAGAAATGTCCAGATGCGTGCTGACGGGGCATGAAACATAAAAATGGCCCATTTCAAGCTGGAGTTTTGTTCATACATATCTTATTACATACATTTTTCATACTAAAAGTTATCCATTCTTATAATTCTGTTGGCGGTGAATTCTGAGATGTATCACGAGGGTAAATTCAACATACCAAAAAGGTTTATAAATACTAACAAACCAATTTTATATCCATATATTGAGTATTTACTATCTTATTGATTTAGTACAAGTATAATGAGGTCATCCCAATTATTGAGTAATCAATTGACGCATGACACTTCACCCGCTAGTTAACGAACAGAAGCAATTGATATTGCCACCTGAGTTGGCACGAATATTTGTCGAAAAGCTAAAGGCCATGGACAAATATGATGAGGCATCAGAATACATTCGAAGAGAAGATGGCGAAGGTCCGATTGGGGGAGATACCCTTAAGGCAACAGAAGAGCATTTCTGTACTCGTTTTTCAAACTCTTGCATTCGTCTTCAATATGTAATGATTGACCCTGATAAAAAATTTGTAGAAGCAGCAAGTCAATTTAGTACATCTTTCTTCAATGGAGACGTCTGCCTGGTAGATATCCCTTGTGGTACCGGAGCAGGTTCATTATCTTTGCTCCATACCCTATGCGACTTACGCGACGCAGAACTAGCGCCGACCACAAAGCTTAATGTACACATTTACGCAGCAGACTACTCAAACCACGTTTCAGATATTTTCTCGGATTTGATAAATGCCTCTCTATCTCGGTTTGCTGCATGTAATATACATGTGACGTATGAGATTAATCATTGGGATGCGTTCGATATAACATCTACTTCTAACCTTGTTGATAACGTCAAAGCTATAAAATGTGAAGAATATTTTATTTTAGTTTCTGCATTTAATGGTATCGGTCATGACAAATATCAAGAGATCAAACCATCATTAGACTTAATTCAAGGTTCATTTGCTAATCGGAACTTTACTTTGATACATATCGAGCCAAGCTCAAAGAAAGGTATGAAATTTTTGGATCTTATTGAGGGGGCAGTATCTACAATATTTAAAGGCAAGATATTTAGTAAAATCATGAATATCAAACCACGTTTTGAATGGGTCGACCCAGTTAATGGTCGCGTTGTACAAAGCTCTGTTTCTGTTCATTTAAATACGAGGAGTGAGTAATGAGCGTTGCAAAGAAAATTGCAGTTCGAGCAATCAACAATTATAAGTATGTCTCGCCAATTACCTGCCTCGGAATCAAATGTCTACTGAACCAATTCGATGATAAGAGCATTGATTCGATGCTACCAAAGCTCTTAGACAGAAAGCTAAAAGTCAGTCATTCGTTTGATAAACGCAAGTATCAAATATACAAGGATGGTCTGCAGGATAAAACATATCGTTCGATGTATGTCCCTTCACCTACTAATGCATTAATTGAATCGACTTTTTTATATCGGTTATCCGATAGTGATTACGACGTATCGAAATCAGTTTTTAGCTATCAGTTGCCAAGATCCGGGGCCAAATCTTTTAGTAGTTTTGAAAACTACTTCAAGATGTACACCAAAATGAATGATGGGATAACCACATTCATGAATGATAATAAAAATGAAGGCGTTTTGATCGTTGATATTAAGAAGTTTTATTCATCTATAGATGATGGTAAAGCTCTAAATGAATTTGACAGACGTCACGGAAAGCTAAATTTATTACGAGATGCCGTGGTTGCTGACGACGGTGGTTTGACTATTGGAATAAACTTTTCGCATATAGTAGCACAAGAGTATTTACGTGAATTCGATAACCTTATGGTTGCTCAATTTGGTCAAAGATACTTTAGGTATGTCGACGACATTTCAATACCTTGTGACCGAGATGAATTAGACACTATCGTCGCTTATATAAAGAATTACTTACCACAAGAGCTTAGCGTCAATATGGATAAGTTAGATTTTATCACGAGTGAGAATTGGTCAAATTTAGTTGAAAGTCAAAGTGATCAAAATAATCACATCAAGTTTTTTGAAATAGTTAACCTATTCATTTCAGGTAACTTAGACCGATTAGATGCTCTAGAGTCTCACTTACGCAATAAGAATATATTTCTGCCAATTAACCGAGTGCGAAGTGATGTAACGACTCATAGCTTTGATTATTTTTTGAAACATATAAGCAAAATAGATATTTTCAGGACAAACCCAAGACGTTGGACGTTCAAGCATTTCGACCAATTTTTATTGAAGCGTAAAGAGTACCACTTAAACAGCCTAAAGTGCGTGATTAAAGGTTTTGGCCATGACCTAGATTCCAAGAAAGTAAAAGCACGGATTTGTATTAGAAATATCAACTTTCATTTAAGCAGCTTGTACTATCTGCTAAATGATGAAGAGCTGTTAAAAGTTGCGAAAATATTACCAGAGCATGAAGGACTGTACCCAGCGCAGTGCATTATTTCTTGTTTAGTAGAGCATACGTTTGAGAGTTTAGTTAAGCTTAGTGCAAAGCATGTGAGTCTCTTGGCAGAGCTTTGGATATCTCGCGGCAAAGTCCCTTGCCAGTTTACTTGCTCAATCGAGGATTCAGACTTTATAGAAAACATTACTTACTTAAAGTTAATGAATGTTATTACTTTTAATTTAGAAGAAGCCAAGTCGTGTCTTGAGAAAGAGTCTTCAGATTTTCTTTCTGCAGTCTTTGATAAAGAAACTAGAATAGAGGCGCCATCTGATTACAACGAAGAATTGCAGAGCTTATTGATTAAATACACTGAGCAAGAATTGAAAGCACTAATACTTAAACCCCTAGATGTTGCTTTAGAAGCCAATTATTCTCTAGAAAGTTATTCTTTGTATTAGACAAAAATTGTCGAGTACTGATTCTCCAAATAAAGAAGCCGAAATCAATGAGTTTGGCTTCTTTATCCTTGATATGATCAACAAAGAAGGATCGGTTAATCCACCAAACAAGGTACCTCTTTATTATAATCAAAGACACCTTCTGCAATAGCCATTGTACGGTGAATTTGCCCACCTATTTACAGAGGAGCAAAGTACACCCACAGCCATCTGCAACTCTTGACGTTATCCGAAGACAATTATTAGGACTGAATCTCTAAGTAAGTTTTGTCCAGGTGCTACTCAGCAACGTTCATCGCTAGTTTGTGATCACCAAGGGATTCTATCGTACTTTAATTACCAAGCGAAAATAACAAGAACTGCTTTTGGTAACAAAACTCGCCATCGAGAAACTCTCCTACTTCACAGGACATAACTGATTAACCAGAACCATCGAATATCTATTGTTGACCAATAACACTATAAATTTTTAGAAATCTTGTATTCAATATATTGGTTTCAACCAATATTGATTAGAATAATGCTCCTTTTTTAGAAATGCATAAACTCATTACAAACAACCAGTTGGATTTTTTCTAAATTCTAAGAATAAGGGTATGCATGTTGCTGTATAGCACCGAGTATATCGTCTGCTATTCCTGGTATGCCAAAGGGGAAGCCAGCGGGAGAACGCTGCGTTCAGCTCAATGAAGACAACCTCTGTAAATTATTTGGCAAGCCGGAACGTCCAAAGGTGTGTCATTTGTTTAAGCCTTGCCCGGACATTTGTGGCACGACAAACCATCATGCCATCACATTACTGAACGAGCTTGAACGACTCACTTAAACTTTTTTCTGTTTTGCTTCAAAAGCAGCCAACTGCTCTGGGGTGGCTTTCGGCTGATGGTTTTGTTTCCACTCATCATAAGTCATGCCGTAGACACGCTCGCGAGCATCATCGATATCGAGATCCAAGCCGCTTTGCTCCGCTTCTGCTTTATACCATTTACTAAAACAGTTGCGGCAAAAGCCTGCCAAAACCATAAGGTCGATGTTTTGAACGTCTTTATTGTCATCTAGATGAGAAAGCAAACGACGAAATACCGCCGCATCCAATTTGTCTTGATCTTGTTGAGATAGATTTTTGTATTTAAATTCAGCCACTTTTGATTCCTTCTTATTATGTGCTTTCTGATTATGATCTTTTGAATTAGAAACTCAAATAAAAAAGCGCTCAGACTTGAGATCTGAGCGCTTTGACATGACTAAATTGAGTAACCATCTTTAAGGTGAGTATTAACCTTGAATACCGACGATCAACCAAGGCGAATTCGGTTGCGTCAAATCACGCTCTAAATGCCAAATATCTTCGATGTCTTCTTCAACGCCTTCTACTGTGTCACGGTATCGGCCGCTAAACTGCAGACTCAACTGTGCTTTTGTTGCGTCACAGTCGGCGCGAACGATTTCAGCATCAACGTACATAACATCGGTATGTTGATCACCTTCTGCTTTAGCACGCTCTGCTTTGAGATCTTCAAACAAACTTGGAGAAACATATTCTTCAATGGTGTCGAGTTGGTTGTGGTTCCAAGCGCCTTGCAAAATGCGGTAGTGTTCACGAGAACCGTTGACAAACCCCGCTTGGTCAAAAGACGGCGGAAAGTTAAATGGAACATCATTTTGCGCGCCAAAACCAAAGCCACCTGTTGAGCTATTCGTTGCGGTATGCGATGCAGTTGTGTTTGGCTGTTGTTCAAAATTATGAACATTTGGCTGTTCAAACTTTTGGCCTGCTCCACCGTACGCCGGCTGTTGACGAGCCTGATTCATACTGCCTTGTTTGGCTCCAAGCATGCCGCGTAGAAAACGAAAAGCGAGAAATGCGATAAGCCCCATAATGAGGATGTCCATGAACTGGATACCTTCAAAAGCACCACCAAAGAATGCTGCAAGTAGACCGCCCGCTAAAAGACCACCCATTAGGCCGCCCATCAAACCACTTTTACGGCTGTTTTTTTGAGCTGCGCCCTGATCTCGGGTAACGTTACTGGTATTCGTTGTCTGCTGTTTTGGAGCCGGTGCGGTTTTAAAGCTCTTTCCGAAAGATTTACCACCACCAAATCTTTTCGCCTCTGCAAGCGGAGCTACAGCAACTGACACCATGATGAGTGCTATCAGTGAAAAAATCTTTTTCATGCTTTTCCTTAATGTAATAATTATAGAAGCACGTTAATCATAACCATTTAGTGAATTTATTAAAACAATCAACTCAATTTGTATGTATCAGAATATTGCAAAAACACACAGACTTAGTTGACGCTGTCCTATTGCTTCCCTAAAATATTGAACGTTGTTCATAATTGTAAATGTATCATGGCCCGTAGAAACGATCATACCCGCGAAGAGCTTATCACCCTGACTCTTGAAACTGTTAAAGACTTTTTAACGGACAAGCCCCATCACGATCTCAGCTTACGTAAGATAGCGAATTTGATTGGCTATGTTCCTAGTACCTTGGTTAATGTCTTTGGTAATTATAATTTACTATTGCTTCATGTCGTGGCGCAAACTTTAGACGAATTAAGCTCTGAAGCACGAACAGTGGTGGAAAAAAGCCGCGATACGCAAACTGCTCTTTATGAATTGGCTTATTGTTATCATGATTTTGCCCAACAGAATCCCTATCGCTGGCAACTCATTTTTGCTCATAACATGAATGGTGAAGCATTGCCTCAATGGCAATCGGAACGTATCGATAATATGACTGGTATGCTTGAAAGCTTGCTGGGTATTATGGCGCCTCAAAGAACTGAGAACGAGATCCTGCAAGCGAGCCGAGTATTGTGGTCTGGGGTACATGGTATTACACTTTTAAGTGTTGATGATAAGTTCTTTGCTTCCGCTCCTATAGACGGCAAAGAGCTGATTGAAAATTTACTGTCTAACTACCTATCTAATTGGTGACAATAAGGACCTGCAATGCCAGAGCATCCTCAATCTTCGTTACTAACTAAAAAGCGATTTTTACCTTATTTTGTCACTCAATTTTTTGGCGCTTTTAACGACAATGTATTCAAAAACACGCTATTACTGCTTGTTGCTTTTGCAGCAGTAGGCAGCCTACCGTTTTCAAGTAACTTATTTATTAACTTAGCTGCTGGGCTATTTATTCTTCCCTTTTTTCTTTTTTCCTCGACGGCGGGTGTATTAGCGGATAAGTACGAGAAATCACAACTCATTCGCATTACAAAGCTATTTGAAATTGGAATCATGTGTTTAGGTGCGGTTGGATTTATCACCGAGAGTTACTTTATTCTATTGGTTCTCTTGTTCTTGATGGGGACGCAATCGGCATTTTTTGGCCCGGTAAAATATGCATTGCTACCACAGCATTTAAAATCTGATGAGCTTGTGTCTGGTAACGCTTTAGTTGAAACAGGAACGTTTCTCGCTATTTTATTGGGCACACTCGCCGCTGGTGTAATTGCATCGACAGACCATGCGAAATACATTGCTGCATTGTGTGTCATTGCCTCAGCGATCATAGGCTACCTCTCAAGCCGAAAAATTCCAGAAGCACCGGCTAGCGCACCTGAGTTGGAATTTAAATGGCAGCCCATCAAACAAACAAGAACAACATTAGCCATTGCCAAATCTGATCGCGTCATTTTCCAATCCATCATGGCGATCAGTTGGTTCTGGTTTTTGGGTGCCACCTACCTCACTCAATTTCCTAATTTCACTAAGCTGCACCTCAATGGTCAAGAAAGTGCGGTCTCCTTACTTTTGGCGCTTTTTTCAGTTGGCATCGCCTTAGGGTCGTTAGCTTGTGACAAGCTGTCCAATCATCGAATTGAAGTTGGTATTGTTCCGCTGGGCAGCCTAGGTATTAGCCTGTTTGGTTATTTAATGGTAGCGGCTATTCCTGAAGTATTACCTGAATTTACGAGTTTTATTGATTTCATAGGCTACAAGCCACTATGGCCGGTGTTTACTTACCTGCTTCTACTCGGAGCATCGGGGGGAGTGTTTATTGTCCCTTTGTACGCTTTATTGCAATTACGAGCCCAGCCTAAGCAAAGAGCACAAGTCATCGCCGCTCTGAATATTTACAATTCCCTATTAATGGTTGGCAGTGCGATATTGGGCATCGTATTCCTGAGTGTTCTTGAATTTAGCATACCTCAGCTATTTGGCTTACTCGCGGTGTTAAACCTGTTAGTTGCGGTTTACCTGTGTATTCAAGTCCCCGTTTTTGTCGTGAGATTTTTGGTTTGGATCTTAACGCACACCATGTATCGTGTTAAACACACCAATGTTCAGCATCTTCCCAAGCAAGGCGGCGCACTCATCGTGTGTAACCATGTCAGCTATATGGATGCCCTTCTTTTGAGTGCGGTATGCCCTCGCCTTATTCATTTTGTTATGGAAGAGGACTATGCAAATTTCCGTCCCATTAAAGGTTTTTTAAAACGAGCCGGTGTTATTCCAATTTCAGCCAACCGTAAAAGTTCTCTTAGACAAGCGTTTCAAGAAGTCGAAAAATCATTAAGTGAAGGTCATATCGTGTGTATATTTCCTGAAGGTCGCTTAACATCAGACGGCGAAGTAGGAGAGTTTATGCGTGGCATGGACATCATATTGAAGCGAAGCCCAGTTCCAGTTATTCCAGTGGCACTTAAAGGCCTATGGGGCAGCTACTTTAGCCGATTTAAAGGGCGCGCTTGCAAAGGGTTGCCTCGCCGATGTTGGTCTAAAATAGAAATTGAAATCGGGGAGCCTGTTGCATCGAGTTCCGCGACAACCCAACTTATGCGAGAAAAGGTGTCGCAACTTCGTGGTGAGTTTAAGTAATCATCAAACCAAAACGCTGGTAGAACTGCAGCCCGCCTTTTTGCCAGCTTTTATACCAGCGTTCAATTTATCTTAACGTTTGTTCAAATCATTAAGACTCGTTGATCCTATTTTTCTTATACACTACACACTCTGTTTTCAAATGACCGATTAATATGAATCAAATAAAACACCAAGTCCCATTTTGGCTAGCAGGCGCCTTTTGTTTAACGCCTTATGTTTCTTCTCCGACTGCTTTGATTATCGGTTTTTTCCTCGCCAGCTTTGGGCTTATTCCTAGCCATTTATCGATAGGGAAATTGACCAAAAAACTATTGGCCATTTCAATTGTAGGCTTAGGATTCGGTATCCAATTTGAAGAAGCGCTAGCAGTCACTAGTCATGGTATTGGTATTATCATGACGACCATCATAGGGACGCTTGTCATTGGGTGGTTTATCGCGAAAATGATCAGATTAGATAAAGTCACAGGGTACTTGATTGCGGCTGGAACCGCTATTTGTGGCGGAAGTGCCATAGCTGCGGTTTCGCCAGCCATTAAAGCCGATGATGAAAAGACGGGGTTAGCGCTGGCGACAATTTTCGTTCTTAATTCGATCGCGTTGTTTATCTTCCCTGTCATCGGCCACGCGCTAGGCTTAGATCAACACACTTTCGGTACCTGGGCTGCTATTGCTATTCATGACACTTCGTCGGTTGTCGGAGCCGCTTCTGCCTACGGAGAAGAGGCGCTGACAACTGCAACCACCCTCAAACTGGCGAGAGCTCTTTGGATCGTGCCTGTGGCGTTGATAAGTGCGTTGATTTTTAGCAATGAATCTAAAAAAATCACCATCCCTTATTTCATTGTGTTCTACTGCGTAGCGATTTTTGTCAGCGACTTATTGCCACAGTTTGAAGATATCTATCAGGGGATATTTGCTTTAGCAAAGCAAACTTTGGTGCTGTGTCTTTTCTTAATTGGGTGTGGTATTTCAGTGGAGAAGCTCAAAGCTGCTGGGCCAAAACCTCTACTCTATGGCATTGCACTGTGGGCATTAATATCCACAACGTCACTTGCATGGTTAATGCTAACGTAAGGATGAAGGGCTTTAAACGGTGTTTGAACATCATGCTTTTAACATACTGTTTAAACATCGTGCTTTAAAACCTGAGGTAACAACAACAGTTGGATGACAGTAAGATTCAAAGCTCTTCTGCTTCTATTTTCACTTTAGATAATGTCACTTTGTCGCTTTTCTTACGCTTTACATTAATAACAAGCCCAACCACACAAAGAAAGGCCGACAATTCCGCCAATGATCGGACTAACCCTTGTGTGTTTATCGCAACCGCAACCAATATAACCACGGCACTCAATAAAACAGCTTTCATCCTTCTACCTATATGCACTTTCAATCCATTAATACGTTCTATTATGAGTTGTCGCTATATAGAGAAGAAATGATGTTTTGGACTAGGTAATACCAAAATTAACTAAGTTCAGAACTTGCTAGTTCAAATATCCTTCAATCCAGTTGATGAAGGTGCGTATTTTGGGTCGGTTTTCACTGCCTAAAGGGCACAGCAAATCATAACCTAAGTGTGTATTCATACTAGGGTATGGTGTAACAAACTCGCCCGAATCAATCCTATCTTTGACAAAATGATAGCGGCCCATAGCAACACCAAGGTGACTTCTTGCCGCTTCAATCGTCATAATTCGCTGACTGACGCTGTAAAACCGTTCAAAGACATCAATATCTAGATGATTCTCGTTTATCCATCGCTGCCACGCGTTTGAGTCAGACGCATGAATAAAGTTGATTCGTTTTAGAGACTCTAATCCATCTTCATAAATATGATGCTGCTTAGCATACTCAGGGGTACATACTGGAATATACATTTCACCAAATAGCCGCTGTTTATGCACGTTCGGGGAGTCATCGGCAGCAAAATAGATAGCAACATCAGCATGAGTACTATGGAATTCTTGCTGCTGCTCATGAGCAAATATATTTAAGTTAAATTTAGGGTATTTTGCTTTAAAGTCACCCAAACGAGGAATTAACCAGCCATTGGCAAACGCATTCGATGTAGCGATGCTAATCTCACCAATCATGTCAGTCGTATTAATATCATTAATCTCAGAAAAAATACTGTGCAGAGACTTAGACAGCGTTGTATGAAATCGCTTACCTTCTTCGGTCAGCTCTAACTTACGTGTCCCCCTAATAAAAAGCTGAAAGCCCAACTCCCCTTCCAGTACTTTTATTCTATGGCTTACAGCACCTTGTGTAAGGTGTAATTCTACGGCTGCCAGAGTAAAGCTCAGCGTTTTAGCTGCGATGTTAAATGTATGCAGATTTCTTAATAATAATTGTTGATTTGCCATTATGCCCCCAGGATATCATCCACATATAGATTAAATTTTTTAATTCATAGTACTCTTAATTTAGTTTGTTCGCATCACTAAATAAGCTTCTAATACTCTTCGATTTAAGCACATAAACTAGAGAGGACTCTTAGTCCGCTCACCACATAATTATTAGTTTCAAACAAAATTTAGGGGTATACATGAATATTCTTGGGTATATGCAAAAAGTAGGTAAAGCGCTGATGGTGCCAGTTGCTACCTTACCAGCTGCAGCCATTCTTATGGGGATCGGCTACTGGCTTGATCCTGTGGGTTGGGGGTCAGAAAGCATTCTAGCCGCGTTCTTAATCAAATCGGGGGCGGCCATCATCGATAACATGGCTGTACTCTTCGCTGTTGGTGTCTCATTTGGATTAAGCCGAGACAAAAATGGTTCAGCGGCGCTTTCGGGCTTCGTTTGCTTCCTAGTCGTAACCACCCTTCTTGATCCTGGCTCTGTAGCGCAGCTGATGGGTGCTGACATAAGTGAGGTTCCTGCGGCATTTGGCAAGATTAATAACCAATTTATCGGTATTATCATCGGTATTCTTTCTGCAGAAATCTATAACCGATATTCAACCGTAGAATTGCCTCAGGCTCTCGCATTTTTCAGTGGTAAGCGCTTAGTACCAATCCTGACTTCTATTGCAGGTATGCTCCTTTCTTTTGCTCTTTTGCACATCTGGCCTTTTATTTACGATGCATTAATTCTATTTGGCATCAAACTGGAAAGTATGGGGGCGATTGGCGCAGGCCTATTTGGCTTCTTTAACCGTTTATTCTTATCTGTTGGTATGCACCATGCACTGTATCCTGTGTTTTGGTTCGATGTCGTCGGTATTAACGATATTCCAAACTTCCTTGGCGGCGCACAATCTATTGCAAATGGAACCGCGGTTATTGGTAAAACAGGTATGTATCAAGCTGGATTCTTCCCTGTCATGATGTTCGGCCTCCCTGCTGCTGCTCTCGCTATGTACCACTGTGCAGACGCGAAAAACAAAAGCCAGGTATTCGCAATTATGGTTGCTGCGGCTATGGCGTCATTCTTTACGGGTATCACAGAGCCACTAGAATTTAGCTTTATGTTTTTAGCTCCAGCACTCTATCTAGTTCACGCCATTTTGACCGGCCTTTCTTTATACATTGCAGCGAGTATGGAATGGATGGCAGGTTTTGGGTTCTCAGCTGGATTTGTCGACTTTGTCCTATCAAGCCAAAACCCACTTGCGAACAAATGGTACATGTTGATCCTTCAAGGTCTTGTGTTCTTTGGGCTTTACTACAGCATTTTTAGATTTGCTATCATCAAGTTCAACTTGCCTACTCCTGGACGTGGAGAGCAGATGGAAGATGAACAATCTACGTCAAATGCCGAAGGCTTAAGTGAGCTCACACAAGATTACATCGAAGCTATCGGTGGTGCTGAAAATATTCTAGAGGTAGATAACTGCATTACACGTCTGCGTTTGACCGTAAAAGATTCATCACTTGCTGATTCTGACAAACTAAAGAAGCTTGGCGCTGCTGGTGTAGTGAAAATCGGAAAAGGCGGCCTACAGGTTATCATTGGACTGGGAAAAGTGGATAAAGTTGCCGAGCAAATGAAAGTCGCTTTAGCGAACTAACTTTCTCAAGTATAGCGAAACATATGTGATGGCTTCACCTCCATCACATTCCCCCTGAAGTGCAGAAGCGGCTAGTCATCGGATTTGCACTTCATTTTATTTAGCTTCTAACTTGAACTTCTAACCATTGCTTTAATTGCTTACGGGACACTTTAATACCTGACGCGAATAATTCAGGCGGTATCAAATAGTAAGCAACTGGCCACTTAAACTTTTCTAACCTTTTTTTTAAAAAGACATCCATCTCTATTTTGGACGGTAAGCTTTCAGCATCAATAATCGCTACTGGTCTATAGCCAAACTCTTTATCAGTGACTGGAACAACAAAAGCTTGGTTTATCACTGGGTGACGGTTTAGCTCCGCTTCTATTTGCTCACAATGAATATTTTCGCCACCCGAGATGAATTGGTTATCAACGCGGCCAATAACCCGTAATTCATTGTTTTCCCAGCAACCAAGATCTTTGGTATCAAACCAACCGTCGTTATCGATGATCGGCGTGATATTCCCTTGAAAAAAATACCCTGCCGCTAACGTATCACCACCAACGAAGATCCGTTGATTTTCAATTTTTAGCTTCCTGTTTGGTATGACACTGCCTGCCGTCGAACTGTTATTCACCCGCTTTGCTGTGACCGTTGACGCTGCTTCCGTCATGCCATAACCAAGCCACGCATCAATGTGTAATTTGGCACACTGCGCTGTCAGGCTTTCTGGAATATGGCTGCCACCCAGTAACACGCGCGTTAAAGTCAACGGTTGTTTCATCTCGATCAATCGGCTCAATTGTGTCGACACTAACGATGCGTGGGTGACATCTTTAATGTCAAGGTTGAGATTCCCTTGCCCTACTTTTAAGCAGCCACCCGCAGAGAGCCATCGATACAAGATCGCCAATCCAGACACGTGATACAGCGGTAAACTCAAAAGCCAGGTATCGCCAAAGCCGTAATCAAATTCTTGCAATAGCCCACTGGCTGAAGCGAAGTGTTGAGCAAAGCTATGGGCGAGCGCTTTTGGGGCACCAGTAGAGCCTGACGTGAAAATGATCGATGCTATATTTTTGGTGTTGAATGAATCGACTGAGTTGTCTCCATCAACACTGATGCCGTTATCCGATTGATTTCCATTGATAACTAATCGCGTGCAGAGGGTATGCAGAGTCTGTTGCTCTTCGACTGTAAAGCTCTGCCAAACCGTGTCTGTTAACCAAACAAGCGGTCTTGCTTCTCGCTTATACAAACGTTCAAATTTTTGCTGAAGTAATGCCAAAGGTTGTGGCATGGTCAGCGCGCCGATGGCGCCAATATGGCAGCACGCCAAATACACGAACACGATTTCAGGCTGATTTTTACCAACGATAGTGACAACATCGGATCGCTCTACACCTTGAGCATTTAACTGGTGTGCATAAGCCAATACTTCTTGCCACAGCTCATGCCAATTATAGCGTCTGGTTGGTGTAACTAGCGCACAAGATAATGGGCTCTGTTGAGCCCATCTTTGAATGCTTAACGAAGTCGTTGACACTAGGATTGCCACATCACTTGTTGATCGCTGAGTTTGTAGATTGGCAATGTTGAACCAGGCCAAGCCGTCTCTAACTGGCACTGAAATAAATTTAAAGTATCGAGACCTGGAACTTCATCTGGCAATAGCCATAAAGAGAGACGCGCAAGCTGATCAAGCCCAAGACTCGATTCAATACTTGAGCTGATCACGGCTTGAATACCTAGTGTATTAGCCTTTTCAATCAGGTTAATGCAACGTGTAACCGAACCAATCAGAGTCGGTTTAATCACTATGGCTTTTGCACCGGTTAAGTCTTCTAAACAGAAATCACGTTTTTGAATCGCGTGCTGCAAGGTTTCGTCCCACGCGATGGCGATACCAGAGTCAATGGCAAACGAAAAGCTGTCGCCAGGCACCAGACAAGGCTCTTCTAAGTAGTGAATACGCTGACGCAGTGAAGGAGCTATGTACTTAGCGAATTTATGCGCTTTTTCGAGCGACCACGAGCGATTCGCATCTAAACGCAGTGACAGATCGGGTATCGATTCAAGCAATAAGCTGACGATCATGCCATCACGAATTGGTTCATACAGCCCCACTTTGACTTTGGCTACCTTTTTGCCTTCCATCGCGCTAAGTACCGGTAATACTTCATCAGGATCACCACTGCACAAAGGAGCAGAGCGATAATTTCCCTCTTTCGGTAACTCGCCAGCCAGCTCTAGTTCCGCCATTGATAACCCAAAGGCGACAGAAGGATAAAGTTCATCATAATCAGCATTCTGCCCAGCTACCCACAACTCAAGCTGTTTCTGAGCTTGCAGCCCTGCTTCTTCCGTTGTTTCGACACTAAAGCCAATTAAAGGAGAAATTTCACCTCGACCGACCCGACCATTTTCCGTCAGTTCCACGATAAACCCAACACGCTCTGTGAGCTTATGATTTCTTAGAACTACACCGCTATCCATAGGTAACTGATAACGATAAAGCTTAGCTGATTTCATATAAGATTCCGCTGTGATAATGCGCGAGCGCAACTAGTGCATAGACCATCAAACCAGGTCATAAGTTCACTCTTAATCGTAGATAGCCATTGTCTAAGAGTGTTTTTCTGCTGCGTTTTTTGAGATTATTTTGCTTAACGTACTAAAGCAAAACGTACTAAAGCAAAACAAGCATAGTCGGCAAAGTACGCAAAGGTGGTTTTATTCACATAAACACACCTTTGCTGACCAATGCTGTGCTGGCTTACTCAAATTTATTAAGGGTTACGAGGGAACTTATCAAAATCTGGACGACGTTTTTCATTAAACGCATTTCGACCTTCTTGGCCTTCTTCTGTCATGTAGAACATCATCGTCGCATTGCCTGCCAGTTCTTGAAGACCGGCTTGGCCATCACAATCCGCATTAAGGGCCGCTTTTAAACAACGAAGGGCCATTGGGCTGTGCTGAAGTGTCTCACGAGACCAACGAATCGCTTCTTTTTCAAGATCGTCAACAGCAACCACCGTATTCACTAATCCCATATCAAGCGCTTCCTGGGCATCATAGAATCGGCATAAAAACCATATTTCACGCGCTTTCTTTTGGCCGACAATTCTCGCCATGTAAGACGCGCCCCAACCACCGTCAAACGATCCGACTTTAGGACCCGTTTGACCAAATTGGGCATTTTCAGCCGCAATGGTTAAATCACACATCATGTGCAAAACATGACCGCCACCCACAGCCCAGCCAGCGACTGCAGCTATGACAGGTTTTGGACAAGTGCGAATTTGACGTTGAAAATCAAGCACATTGAGGTGATGCGTACCGCTATCATCTCGGTAACCACCGTAGTCACCACGAATCTTTTGATCACCACCAGAACAGAAGGCTTTCTCACCCAAACCCGTGAGGATAATAACGCCCACTTGTTCATCATAGCGAGCATTGGCCAATGCATCGATCATCTCTTTTACCGTTTGTGGGCGAAACGCATTATGAACTTGAGGACGCGCGATAGTAATTTTCGCAATGCCATCGGCGGATTTATGATAATGAATATCTTCATACTCGTTGGTGCAATCTTTCCATTCAACGGGTGCGTAAAGCTCTTCTTCGGTAATGCCTACTGTCTTTGCCATTTTAATTATCCATTTGTCCGATTCGTGCTCTGCTAATCGAGCATCAATTACTGTTTCGTGATCAATGACCGTTTTGTCATCAATAGCTATTTCGTAAAGTTCTTTATCTGTTGCGCAAATACATGTGGGCTTTCTTGATGCACATTATGCCCTGCGCCTGAAACAAAATTAAATGACAACCCGCTCGTGCGCGCTATCTGACTAAATTTATGGTCATTCTCACCGCAAATGTAATGCATGCGTATGGGCTGTTTTTTAAGTGCAGTTAACAAGTATTCTTGCTCGGCTAATGAGGTTGCAAGTAGCATCTGCGCAATTGCAGGGCCAAGATTAGCATTGCGCTTTAGCTGGAAGATTTGTTTCTGCTCATTGTTTAGTGAAGAAAAAACACCTTGCTGATACCAGTCGATTAACACCTGTTCAATTGGCTCATTATTGAAGCGATTTGCCCAGCCTCGATCATTGACCGCTCGTGCAAGCTTTTGGGCTGTGCTCTCTAATCCCAAGTGGCTCCCTTCTACGATGAGCCCTTGCAAATTAAGTATCGAAAACAAACCATTCGCCACACCGTGCATCGCAACCCTCCCCCCCATAGAGTAGCCAATCATGACCACTGGCTGGTTGGGCGCGAGTAATGCTGAAACAGTATTGGAAATCATATCGCAGCAATCGTCAAAGCCTGTACATGTAATATGTGCACTTTGACCATGACCAGGAAGGTCAATTGTCAGGCATGAGTATTCCGTTAGCTGTTCGATACTCGATTGCCAATCATCGCCATTTCCGAGTAAGCCATGAAGAAAAACCAATGTCGGTTTGGTTGTGTTACCCACATAATGATGTTCACTATGCAGCATGCCGTCGTTCACTTTATTTTCCACAATCTCAGCTCCATAGGCTTAGCTCCATTGACCAAGAGCCATAAAATGAGGGCCATAATCTAGGCATCATGAAGTAAACGGGAAAATTCGACGAGTTGTTCTGAGGCTTGATTCGAAGGCGTTATAACCTCGACAACCAAGGCACCACAGCCCTGATTAAGGTGTGTTGAGATACTGAGCAAACATTGAGATAGCGTATTTGGCCTATCGTAGGCCAAACCAAACTGCTTTGCTGCGTACTCAAACTGATAGCCATGAGGCATTTGATATAGGGCTTCTTTTTGCTGTTTGGGCACGGGTAATAAATCAAAAATTGCCCCGCCATCATTGTTGGTCACAACGATCACAACCGGGCTCTTTTGATGGCTTAATAACGCCAAAGAGTTCAGATCATACAGCAATGAAGTGTCACCGATAAATACCAGCATGGGTGTTGATAAGGCTCGTTGAACACCCACGGATGTCGCGACTAAACCATCAATCCCTGACGCGCCTCGATTAGTATGCACACGGAACGAGTCAATCGATGAAAACATATCAACCAAGCGCACAAAAAGACTGTTTCCGAAGAATAACGTCGCCTCTTTAGGTACGTTTTTTAATAATTCAGGTATAGCATAACTCAAGCCAACTTCAGTCAAACAATCACCATGTTCTAAAAACGCGTTTGCTTTTGTCGCGACCACACGGGAAAGAACTTGTAACGCATCGCCCCAACCAGCTGTTTCGCTTTTTCCAGACAATGGCAATTGAGATAGCTGATTGAGTTGCCATTGGCACCAGTCAGCGACCTCAGAGCGATAATGGGTTTGCTGTAGATGTGACTGATTATTTCGATCGGCACTTGGGTCTACATAAATGTAGTCACAAGATGAGGTGGAGACGTGCTGATCTAGCCACTGGTTTAAGCGCTTAGAGATAATTCGAGAGCCGAACTGAATAACGGCAGTACATTGATTCAATAAATTTTTTTCTGGGTGAGAGGCGCTTGATAATTGTAACCACACATCATAGTGTGCCCAATCACTACTCACCCCAGATTGTGGGTCACATAAAACCGGCCAACCCAATCGGTGCGCAAATTCAATAGCCGAGGCTGCCTGATCCCGTTCAACACGGCCAATGATCACTAAGCCTTTTTTTGAAAAAAGATCCGTACAAAACCGATGTGGATACTGAGCCTGAGTGCCATATTGTAGACAGTAAGGTTCGTGGCTTTGACGCCATCCAGATACCGTTTCCTGGTAATCTTTAAACAGTGTCTCATCGACCTCTCCATACAACGGCTCTGGAAAGGGACAATTGATATGAACTGCAGAGCCCTGTTGCGCTTGCTGGTGCATGACCTCATCGAGGCTAGAAAGAAGCCAAGGTAGACCGAACTGCTCAGATGGACTGGGTAGATTAAGCTCCGCGCGCGTATGCGGTGCAAAAATACCACGTTGCTCGATAGCTTGATTAGCACCGCAGCCCACCAATTGCTGAGGTCTATCGGCACTTAACACAACCAGCTTTTCCCCAGTCAATTTAGCTTCGGCGATAGCAGGCAGCAGGTTAGCTACGGCTGTACCCGACGTCACGATAATGGCAACGGGAGAATGGCTTGCCTTCGCTAGGCCCAACGCCAAAAACCCGAGTCCACGCTCGTCAAAATGAGTGTGAATATTGAGTTGCTGATTGGCATCGGCTTCGAGAGTTAAAGGGGTAGAACGAGACCCCGGTGCAATGCAAACTTCCGTCACACCAAATCGTGTTAATTCTTCGAGTATGACACGGCACCAAATACGGTTCATCACCGCTTGGTTGTTGATCATGATGCGACCTCAACCAGTGGCGGCGCATCGGAAAACAACGACAGTAATGTGGACATTTTTTTGTCTAGCTCTTGCCATTCATGGCTGGCGACAGAACCTGGAACAATACCCGCACCAGCGAATAATTGAACTTGCTCATTCACCACCAACGCACTGCGTATCGCGACGCAAAACTCGGCTTTTCTATGGCTCACATAGCCCACTGAGCCGGCGTACCATCCTCGAGCAAAGGGCTCATTATTGCGAATAAACGCCATCGACTCTTGTCGAGGAAGCCCAGCAACGGCCGCTGTCGGTTGTAGCGCACTTAGCAACTGAACCCCGTTGGTTCCTTTCGTTAAATGAGCCCGAATGCTGCGCTTCAAATGCTGCACTTTTCGTAATCGAATCAAGCGTGCATCTTGCTCCACATGAATCTCTTCCGAATGAGGGGTTAATCGTTCGACAATATCATCAACCACATATTGATTTTCATTCAAATTCTTTTCATCTTGCGCCAACCAATTCGCCAATTGCATATCTTGTGTGGCGTTGACTCCTCGGCCAATCGTACCGGCCAATGCTTCGGTATGCAGCTCTTGGTCGAATCGAGAATATAAACGTTCTGGTGTTGAACCCATGAAGCTATGCTTCTGGTCAAGAGACATCAAAAAATGAAAGCTATGGTGATTCTGGTTATAGCTTGCTTTGAGCAATTGCGCTGCGCTGACCGGCTTATCTAATTGAAGCACCGTCTTTCTTGCCAATACCACCTTTTTAAAGTCACCTGACTCAATACCATCAAGCACTTTATCCACCAAGTGCTGCCACTCATGCTCCGTTGGCGTATGATCAATATGATTAGTATGTGAGGATAATGACGGCAAGGGCACCACATCGCACTGAAGTTTGCGTAGTGACGTTAGCGTTCTATTGTTATCAGGTGTGATATTGACGGCAAGCGCCCAGGAATCATCAAAACGAATCAGTTCTATTTGCGGCAGAAAGAAAAAGGACGGCATACATCGACGATTTTTTTCAGTGTTACCATCAAAAGAACGCCCACCCCAAATTCGTTGATCCTCACCTAATATCGCATAAGCGGGGGCTGGATCCGAAAATGTGTACAACTGCCCCAGTGCAACCACTTCTTCACGAGTGTCTCTCGATTGCCAATAGAATTTGGGAAAAATAGGTTGCGCTTCCAACCAGTCGATAAAAGCAATGTTCGGGTTTTCCTCAAGAACTTGAACTAGACGTACTTCACCTTCTTTGGCGCACTTTACACGTTCAATAAGTTCACAAACTGCTTGATGAAAAGAAGACAATTCAACCTCGTATATCGATGATATTGCTATTATTAGACGGCTACTTTATTTACAGACTCCGTTCAAATCAAGGCTGTAGCTCTATTTTTACATATTCCTGTGATAAGAAACGTACAAAGATCAATCATCACCAAAATAAATACCAGATTTTCATTCTATCAAACCCGAAATTGAGATACTTTAAATATAGATTTGAATCATTTTTAGGGATTATGCAATGCAAAATATCGAGATGTCATCGAAACTCGATAATGTCTGCTACGACATTAGGGGTCCAGTACTCAAACATGCTAAACGCATGGAAGAAGAGGGGCATAAAATTCTTAAACTTAATATTGGTAATCCCGCCCCATTTGGTTTCGATGCCCCAGATGAAATTCTTGTTGATGTTATTCGTAATCTTCCGACCTCTCAAGGGTATTGTGATTCGAAAGGCATTTACTCTGCGCGTAAAGCCGTGGTTCAACATTACCAACGGAAAGGCATCCACTCTTTGGATGTGGAAGATGTCTACATTGGCAATGGTGTGTCTGAGTTGATTGTCATGGCGATGCAGGCGTTACTCAATAATGGCGATGAAATGCTAGTACCGGCGCCTGATTACCCTTTATGGACCGCTTCTGTTGCTCTTTCTGGGGGTAAAGCCGTCCATTATCTCTGTGACGAAGAATCTGACTGGTACCCGGATCTTGACGATATAAAAAAGAAGATTGGGCCTAAAACACGTGGCATTGTTTTAATTAATCCAAACAACCCCACTGGCGCGGTTTATAGCCGTGATTTTTTACTGGAAGTGATTGAAATTGCCCGTAAGCACAAGCTGATCATTTTCGCTGATGAGATTTACGACAAAGTTCTCTACGATGGTGCCACTCACACTTCTGTGGCGACGCTCACAGAGGATGTTCTGGTTGTGACCTTTAATGGGCTATCAAAAGCGTATCGAGTCTGTGGCTTCCGTGGCGGTTGGATGTTCTTAACTGGGCCTAAGCATCTTGCTAAAGGCTATATTTCGGGCTTAGAAATGCTCGCTTCCATGCGTTTGTGTGCCAATGTGCCGATGCAACATGCGATTCAGACAGCACTTGGTGGGTACCAGAGTATCAATGAGCTTATTTTGCCAGGTGGACGTTTATTAGAGCAACGTGACAAAGCATGGGAACTGATTAACCAAATCCCAGGCGTTTCTTGCGTTAAGCCAAAAGGGGCAATGTATCTGTTCCCGAAAATTGACACCAAAAAATACCGCATCAAAGATGATCAAAAGATGGTACTCGACTTCTTGATTCAAGAAAAAGTATTGTTGGTACAGGGAACTGGCTTTAATTGGCCAAAACCGGACCACTTCCGAATCGTCACTCTGCCTCATGTTGAAGACCTAGAAATCGCCATCGGACGATTTGAACGATTCCTTTCAACCTATAGCCAGTAAGTACACAGGCTAATAAGTACATAAGCCAGCAAGTATATGGGCTACCGTAGCGATACATCCCATTTCGGTGTTTCTAAATGGATACATTTTCATAGACTGAGAGAGTGTCCATTTTTGTTTAGGTGAAGTTCATATAGTCTAGGAAGTGTGGATCTTTCGAGCTGATTTTTACAAAAGTTAACCGCGAAAGATCCACACGCCCTAGCTCCCTAAGCTCAGGATAATTTAATGATATTCAAGGATGTTTATTATTATGAAAGAGAATGATTCCCCAAAAGAAAGCCACTTTTTCGCGCATCTCGCTCGTATGAAACTGATTCAACGCTGGCCGTTAATGCGTTCGATTTCAACCGAAAACATTTCCGAGCATAGCCTTCAAGTTGGGTTTGTCGCCCATGCTCTCGCCGTGATTAAAAATAAAAAGTTCAATGGTCAACTCAACCCGGAACGCATCGCCATTTTGGGAATGTACCATGACACCAGCGAAGTACTCACTGGCGACCTCCCCACCCCTGTTAAGTATTACAACGAAGAAATAGCCAAGGAATATAAAAAAATCGAAGCGGCAGCAGAAAAAAAATTGTTATCGATGCTACCAGAGGAGTTTCAACAAGACTTCGCTCCCTACCTTGTCACCCAAGAAGCACACCCTGAAGACGCGGCGATCGTCAAACAAGCAGATACAATCTGTGCTTATCTTAAATGTTTAGAAGAACTCAGTGCCGGCAACCATGAATACGCACTAGCAAAAAAGCGCCTTGATATCACACTAAAAGAACGACGAACCGAAGAGATGATCTATTTTTTGAATACCTTCGCTCCAAGTTTTGAATTATCACTGGACGAAATAACGTAATTGTCCACCGTTTGGGTAAGACTTAGCTACACTTTGATTAATCACTAAAAACTTTGATTACAAATTTATAGGTATTATGTGTCAATAACGAGCGACCAAAAATTACTACGGTTAATTAAGTACTTACCAATGGTCATCATTGGGCTTTCTCTTCTGGTACTCATTACTATCGTGTTATCAGCCAATCGAACGGCCTTAAAAGAAGATCTTGCCACCCTTCATACTGGGTTTTATCAAACACAGCGTGACACAATCCAATACCGAGTGGCGAATGTCATAGAACAAATTGAATTTGAAAAATCAAACACAGAGAACATCCTAAAAAACGATATCAAAAACCGGGTTGATGAAGTAGTAGCTGCGGCAAATAATATTTATGCTCAAAACCAACACCTCGACAAATCCATCGTCAGTAAAATGATCACCGATGCTCTAAGGCCGATACGCTTTAATAACGATCGCGGATACTTTTTCATCTATCAGCTCGATGGCACCAATGTTATGCACCCCATTTTGCCTCATGTTGAAGGAAAATCGCTTTGGGATTTGCAAGATGCCCGCGGCGCCTATGTCATCAGAGACTCGGCAGAGCTAGCACAAACACAAACCCAAGCATTTCACCGCTGGTGGTGGGTTAAGCCCGACGCCATTGATCAGGAATTTGATAAAATCGGCTACCTCTCACTATTTAAGCCCTTTGACTGGTTCATCGGTGCTGGTGAGTATGTTGTGGATGTTGAAGAGGATATTCAACATCGTCTAATACAGCGGTTTTCAGATTATAGTTATGGTGAAGGTGGTTACATCTTTATTATGAACAGTAAAGGCGAATTGATCTCGCATCCCAACCAATCCCTGATAGGGGTAGATAGATTGGATGCCCAAGATGGTAACGGAACGTATTACGTACAGGAACTGATTAATCAAGCGCGTAATGGCGGCGGCTTTGTCGAATACCAATCCAGTTATACCCCTGTTGGCACCATGACCCCCGATAAACTCAGCTATGTGAGTTACCTGCCCGATTGGGACTGGGTAATCGGCACGGGTGTGTATACCGAAAAAATAGACAGTTTTCTTGCAGAAAGAGAAGCGTTGATCCAGCAAAAAAATTCGGAAGAAGTATTGAAGATCACTTTTCTAGGCGTCGTGGTTTCTCTAGTATTGGCGGCTCTGTCTTTATTTATTGGTAATACGGTTGGCCGTCGATTTTTACGCTTACAACATAAGATTAACCAAGATTTCCACGAGTTAGAAGAAACCAAAAATCAGCTTCAATATCTCGCGCTTCACGATAGCTTAACTAAACTGCCCAATAGGGTCTTCCTCATCGATTTTATTAATCAGCAAATTAAGCAGTGTCAAGGGAATGGAAAATACACCGCCATCATGTTTGTTGACCTCGATGATTTTAAGAAAGTCAATGATGCCTTTGGGCATTCAACTGGCGACCAACTTTTGGCGCAAATAGGGGCGAAATTTGAAACCTTGCTTAACCAGAATGAAATCGTGGCTCGGTTTGGTGGCGATGAATTCGTCTTCTGTTTTTCTAACCTTTCTAATGTCTTAGAAGCGGAAAATCGAGGTCTCGAGATTTGTCAGATCTTCCAGGAAGAGTTCCTTATCGCCGGTAAAGTTATTTCATCGAGTTGCAGTGTGGGTGTCTCCATCTACCCGCAAGATGCTCGTGACGCAGAAGATCTTATTGCCAAAGCCGATACGGCACTTTACACATCAAAAGCCCGTAAGAAAGGGAACGTATTATTTTATGATGAGTCTATTAACCGCCAAGTCCAGTATGAATTAAGCCTTGAGAATGAGCTTCGCTGCGCTCTAAAACTTGGGGAACTCTACATGGTGTACCAACCACAAATCGACTTAAACACAGGGAAGTTACAGAGTGTTGAAGCACTGATTCGCTGGAATAATCCGCTGCTTGGTCATGTGTCCCCTGTTGAGCTTATCCGAAAAGCCGAAGAGATCGGGCTTATCCACGAAGTGGGTCTGTTTGTTATCGAACGCTCGTGCCAAGAGATCATCAATCACTATCCAAATGGTGATGACAGCCTTGCTCTGTCAATCAATGTGTCACCTAGCCAACTGATCGCCAAAAACTTCATTCACGATTTAACATCAACGGTGGATAAGCTAGGTATTGATCGACACCGAATCACGGTAGAAATCACTGAAAATGTGTTAATTAATGATTTGGAGATAGTGACGCCGATACTCAAACAACTTCGCGAGAGTCAATTCTCTATTTCTTTGGATGATTTTGGTACTGGGTTCTCATCACTCAGCTACCTGTCTAATTTGCCAATAACGGAGATAAAGATCGACCGAAGTTTCATCGATAAGCTATTGGTCAGCAAGCAAAGTGACGCCTTGATTAAAGCCATTATCGCAATTGGTGATTCACACTCGTTAAAAGTAGTCGCAGAAGGTATTGAGTCTTTAGAGCAATACCAAAAACTCAATGAATACCAATGTAATTTAGGTCAAGGATACTATTTTTCTAAACCTATCCTTATGAATGAGCTTGTAAACTACCGGAATGACCGTACATTAGCTTAGAGGTGAACGCTATTGTTATTATCGCAATCGGGAGCCATGTATTTCGGTGATAAGTATTTCGGTGATAAGCATCCAGGAAAAAGGACAGTAGGCATGGATACAGAGATCAGCCCTCTTTGGCAAGATAGACACGATGATGAACATAAAATTAGGCGCGATGATCACCGAAGCCCATACCAACGTGATCGAGCGCGAATTTTACATTCTGCGGCGTTTAGGCGACTACAGGCTAAAACTCAGGTACATGGTAATAGTGTGGATGACTTTCACCGCACCCGCTTGACTCATTCCTTAGAAGCGGCACAACTCGGCACTGGCATTGTCGCTCAGTTGAAAAAGAAACAGCCCAAATTTAAAGACTTACTTCCCTCAGACAGCCTTATCGATTCTCTCTGTTTAGCGCATGATATTGGGCACCCTCCCTATGGACACGGAGGCGAAATCGCTCTCAATTATATGATGCGTGATCATGGTGGATTTGAGGGTAATGCGCAGACCTTCCGCATTGTCACTCAGCTCGAACCTTATACCGAACATTTTGGTATGAACTTGTCTCGCAGAGCCTTATTGGGGCTGATTAAGTACCCGGCCTTTTTGAGCCAAACTCAAGCCAAAGCAAAGCCTAAAGCCACCTTTGATCAGCGCCGCTTAAAAGCAACCGACTGGCTTCCTGCTAAAGGTATTTATGACTGCGATAAGCATTTCTTTAATTGGGTTATCAAACCCCTTTCAAAAAAAGATCAGGCGTTACTGTGCGAACTTCGCAGCGCCCCTTTATCGAGCCACCAACACAGCAAAACTCGTTTCAAATCTTTAGATTGCTCCATCATGGAATTGGCTGATGATATAGCCTATGGTGTTCATGATCTTGAAGATGCCATTGCACTTGGCATGATTAATCGAAACCAATGGGTAGAAGCCGCAGCCAGTCGATTATCAGAATGCGGAGAGCCTTGGTTTGAAGCGCATATTGCCTCAATTACTGAGATGCTATTCTCAGGAAAACACCACCAACGTAAAGACGCTATCGGCGGCATGGTGAACGCACTACTCACCAGTGTCACCATTCAATCCGTCGATGCTGATTTTGAGACCCAGTTACTGGCCTATAATGCGTATTTAGATGTAAATATGAGTAAAGCGCTGAATATCTTAAAGCACTTTGTCAGCCAGTACGTGATTCAAATTCCGCAAGTACAGATTGTAGAATACAAGGGCCAGCAAATTATTATGGATTTGTTTGAAGCGCTCAGTACCAACGCGGAACGCCTACTTCCTGACGTTGAAAAAAGTAAGTGGCAACTCTCGAAAGGAGACCCTAGCCAAAAGCTGCGAGTGATCGCTGACTATATTTCCGCAATGACCGATGGCCACGCGCAGCGGCTTCATCAACAATTGTTTTCCAACACATAGAGTGAAAAGCTACAGACTAAGCTAGTCGTTAAGGCTACGGAGATAATTTCGCTCGAAAACCCCTTCTGGCATCTGATCTATTTGAAATTGAATCATGTTGTCAAAAGTGGCCAGTAGCGGTGAGAAATCTTGCTCTGGCTGCAAGATACTGAGTAAGTGATACCCAGCCTCCACTGTAGACAGGCTATTGTCACTCGGCGCTTTTCTGATACGGTAATTCCCTTTCAGCCCTTTAGGTAAATGCAGCATCGGAAGAGCGTGTAAGTTAGCGGACAATTGCCACATTTTATACGCTTTCTTCCATGTGCCATCCAGCAAAATGACTCGAAGTTTTGTTGGATTACCATCACTCCTTTCTTCCTCTCGGTCTTGTCCGGCATCATCGGTGAGTAATGTTGACACACAGCGTGATTGATCACAGGGGTACATAATGTAATGGGCGTAATCGGCATCATTCAATAACGCATTGAGTTGACGATCTTGGCTAAAGTCTTCACCAATAAAACTGTGACTGTTCCCCAAGGATAGCGTCAAAATTTTCGCCGTTCCCATCGGTCTTTGTACTTCGCTAGAATGTTGTAGGATGATCAATTCCACATTCGATGGTAGTCTTTTGATCCAACGACAAATACAAGCTTTGTGTGATTTTCCACATTCTAAACAATATCGGTACATATCTTGCGCGTTTACCTTCTTTTATCTGTCATCAGCATTATCTGCTTAGGCTTACAATTTGAGCCATTAAGCTCTTACGTCGAGTGGAATGCTGCTGCCATTCATTCTGGACAATGGTGGCGGATCCTAACAGGAAATTTCACTCACACCAACTTTGCTCATTGGGCCATGAATCTTATTGGATTATGGTTTATTGGCTTCATTTTTAAACCTAACCTTCTAACCCTACTCCTCCCTCTATTGCTAACCAGTATGGCCGTTGGCATTGGCAACCTATTTACCGACATGCAGATCTATGTAGGACTATCCGGATCGTTACACGGGCTGTTTGGCTACTACGCTCTGCGCGAAAGCTTACACGGGCGTAAGAGCAGTGGGTTATTAGTGTTCGGATTAATGGCGAAGATAGTATGGGAGTTCAGTTTTGGGGCGTCTACAGTGACCAGTGATTTGATTGATGCTCGTGTTGCCATTGAATCGCACTTATTTGGTGCTGTCTCTGGGCTTTCACTCGCTTATTTCTCTCATTGGTACGGTAGAAAAAAAAACGCCTAACCGTCATTCACTGTTAAGTGTTCTGGCTAGGCGTTTAAGCTTGAATGGCTGTTTTTTATTACATGGTTTAAATAAGCCATCGGCTTTAGTTAAACAATCGGCTTTTGCCCGCGGCTGATCAGTTTCATTAATACATTGTCTGCGGCTTCACCTGCAACGCCAGCTAATTTGTCGGTTAACTTCTTTTTCTGCACATAGTGAATAGACAGAACGGTTTTATCTTTACACGCTTCCACGACAACATCATCAGACGTTCTGATCTCATCAACCAAGCCCAGCTCTTTCGCCTGTGTACCAAACCAGTGTTCGCCAGTGGCCACTTTCTCAAGATCGAGTTCTGGGCGACGTTCACGAATGAAGTCTTTAAATAAGCCATGTGTTTCTTCCAGCTCTTGCTTGAATTTATCACGGGCTTTATCGCTGTTTTCACCAAACATGGTCAATGTACGTTTGTATTCGCCTGCTGTTAACTGTTCAAATTCAATATCATGCTTTTTAAGCAGTTTATTGAAATTGGGTAGCTGAGCGATCACACCGATCGATCCAACAATGGCAAACGGTGCTGAGATAATTTTATCCGCGATACACGCCATCATATAACCGCCGCTCGCTGCGACTTTATCAACCGAAATACTCAGTGGTAAGCCAGCGGCTTTAATACGATCCAGTTGAGACGATGCCAAGCCATAGCCATGTACCATGCCACCACCAGACTCTAAACGTAATAAAACTTCATCGCCTTCTCGCGCCACCGCCAAAATAGCCGTCACTTCTTCGCGTAATGACGCCACTTCTTTTGCATCAATGCTGCCATTAAAATCCAACACAAATAAATGCGACTCTCGTTTTGCATCCAACTCACCATTTTTGACGGCTTGTTTTATCTCTTTCTCACGAGATTTTGTTTTTTCTTTGTCACTTTTCTTCTCGGCTTTATCACGGGCTTTAAGAAAAGCGTCATCATGTAAGTGATGCTCAAGTTGTTCAACACGTGCTTTGTGCTGTTCGGTCAAATTAGTAATCTCTAGCTCACCTTTATCACCGCTGCCTTTACCACCAACGGCTTTAGCTATCACTAAAATCGCAATAATCGCGACGACGACAGTCGCAATCTTGGCCAAAAATAGGCCATAGTCCAACAAAAATTCCAATGTCATTATCCTCAAATGTACGAATTAGTGTATTGTTCGTTCTACTCGGTTATTGTAACCGTCTTATCGCATAGAAAAAAATAAAATCACGACAATAAGGAAGCTTACGGTGGATTATTCAGTTTCTGCAAACGCCCTCAAAGACAAAGTTATCCTCGTTACAGGTGCTGGCGCAGGCATCGGCAAACAAGCAGCCATGAGTTTTGCCGAACATGGCGCGACGGTAATTCTGCTTGGCCGTACCGTTAAAAAACTTGAGCACACTTACGATGAAATCGTTGAAGCGGGTTATTCTCAGCCAGCCATTGTGCCTTTAGACATGAAAGGGGCAACAAAACAGAACTACATTGATATGGCCGACACGATTCGAACGCAATTTGGTCGTCTTGATGGTGTTTTGCATAACGCCAGTATTTTGGGGGTTATCAGCCCTTTCGCTCAAATTGGCGAAGATTCCTTTGATGATGTGATGCAAGTGAACGTCAAAGCTCAATTTTTGATGACTCAAGCGCTGTTGCCATTGCTGCTGGAATCTGAAGATGCACGTGTCACCTTTACCACCTCAACCGTTGGGCATTCTGGCCGCGCTTACTGGGGAACGTATGCGATGTCGAAGTTTGCTACCGAAGGCATGATGCAAGTCCTTGCAGATGAGTTAACCGATTCTCCCGTTCGTGTTAATGCGATCAACCCTGGCGGCACTCGTACAGGAATGCGTGCTAAAGCTTTCCCTGCAGAAGATGTTGAGTTACTCAAAACACCAAAAGATATTATCCCTCTGTACCTTTACTTAATGGCGCCAGAAGGAAAAGACATTCACGGTCAATGTATTGATGCCCAGCCCAAATAACATAACACCTGTGTTGCTCTAAAAAATAAAAATGCCTTGTTACGCTTAACAAGGCATTTTTATTTTCTGCTTATTTTTTCTGCTTAATGCATAGACGCTTACCCATTTTACAAGGGTCAAGTGCACTCTCATTCCAATCTTTTTATTGCTGCTTTTAATACATGATATATACTGTATGTATATACAGGTGATTTTATGCGTGAATTGATAGAAAAACTCAAAAATAATCAGCTGATATGGCAAGGTACCCATACCCCCGTATCAGGTGAATACCTCTCTACGGGCTTCAATGTTCTCGATCAGAAGCTAGAAGGCGGCTACCCAAAACATGGCGTGGTTGAAATTCAATCGCTCAGTGGGATTGGAGAAGTACGCTTGATCCTACCTCACATAAAAAAAACAGAATCGAAACGATTATCTGTCTTTATTCAGCCTCCTGGTTATTTGTGTGCAGAGCAACTTGAAGCCGAAGGCATTGATAACAAAAACGTACTCATTATTTCACCCCACAATCACCAACAGGCGTTATGGGCGGCAGAACAATGCTTAAGAAGTGGCGCGTGTAGCCGAGTCTTTTTATGGAACACGGATCTTGAAGTTCATCAGGCAAGGCGGCTTCAAGTAGCCAGTGAAGAAGGCGACTGCTTGCAGTTTATTTTTCGCCCTCCACAAAAAGGGCGATTTTCGCTTCCCGTCAATTTAAGTATGACCCTGTTCCCTCATCGAAATGGGCTCGAAGTGACCATCACCAAGCGAAAGGGAGGCTGGCCTCAAGGACGTTTTATCCTATCGATGGATCACTTATGGCCAAGTTTAACCCTGGATCAGGCTTCCCCAGTCATTGTTCCTTTCCCGTTACGAAAACAAGGTTGAATCGTGCAGCTGTGGCTCTATTTACATTTCCCTCATTTGCAACTTGATGCGCTGTTTTCTGAGCAGTCGGAAGCGCCCTTAGTGATTGTCGATGAAAAGAAACATCAAATAGTGCAGCTCAATGATGCTGCGCTAAATCAGAGCCTCAATATTGGGATGGGATTAGGCAGCGCAGCCACCTTGTGTTCCCATTTGCAAGTGCACGCTTATGACGTTCAAACAGAACAGCAAACGTTAACTCACATTGCTCAATGGCTCTATTTGAAAACATCAGACATCACCCTTTTTCCACCTAAAGGGATACTGTTAAAGGTGTCCAATATGCTGTCTCTCTACCACGATTTAGACACCTACTGGCAAATAACCTGTCAGCACCTTGAACAGCTTAATTATCGCTATCAGTTCGCCACTGGTTTTTCCCCTTTCTCGGCAATGTTGCTGGCAAAATCGGCGAAAAACCGCCTTTATGAAGATAAAGAATCCATCATGGCACAGATCAATAACCTTCCTCTGTCCATCAGTGACCTCGATAGAAAACAAGTAGAACAACTTCGTCGTATTGGGATTGGTACATTTCAAGAGCTTCTCTCGCTGCCCATGCAAGAGCTTGCCAGACGCTTCAACATTGATCTGGTGAATTACGTGGGTCGCCTGTTGGGTCAGTTCAAACATCCGGTCACCTTTTATCACCCACCAGAAACCTTTGAGAGCCACTTAGAGCTGCTGTTTGATATTGATAACGTGCAATGGATTGAAAGACCGTTAATGAGGTTGCTCAAGCAATTAGAGCGCTTTTTAACATTACGAAGCCAGGTAGCTTATGAGTTGTGCTTAATCCTATATTTGAGAGATCACAAAGAACAGAAGATTTCTTTTACATCAGCAAGCGGAGACTACCTCTCAGATAGGTGGTCGGTGTTGTGCCATTTGTCTTTAGAATCATTAGCCCTCAATGCCCCTACCCACAGTATGAGGCTGATCATTGTTCGATACGGCGATCGCCAAAACGCGACTCAAGATATTTTCTGTGGATTTAAGGGGCAGCAGACAGAGTTAGAGCTGATCTCTTTACTGCAAGCCAAGCTAGGTAACGACACTCTTTATAAAGTGCATAAAACCCATGACCCAAGACCAGAGAAATCCACCGCTTTCTACCACCCAAGTAATCCGCCTATAACAACGAAATCTATGCCAACTAAGTCTATGCCAATTAGGTCTCAATCAGCGTCTTCCCGATTTCGCCCGACGTTCATGTACTCCTCACCTCAACCGCTCACCGAGAAAGCCAATATCATCAGTGGGCCTGAACGCATCGTCACAGGCTGGTGGGATGGCAATGACATAATCCGTGACTATTTCATTGCTCGTAGTGCTGAAGGTCGCTGGCTTTGGCTTTTTCGAGATCAGCAGAAAAACTGGTTTGTTCACGGTCAATTTAGTTAATGTTGATATGAAATACGCCGAACTTTTTTGTCAGAGTAACTTTTCTTTTTTAACCGGTGCTTCACATGCGGAAGAGTTGGTGATTCAGGCTGACTTTTTACGTTATCAAGCCATAGCCATTACCGATGAGTGCTCTGTCGCAGGCGTGGTTCGTGCACATACGGCCATCAAAGATCACCATCTTGCTATCAAACAGATCATTGGCAGCATGTTCTGGCTAAACGCTGAATGCCAGCTGGTATTGCTTTGCCCTAACCGACAAGCCTATGCCGAACTGTGTCGGATTATCACCAATGCCAGAAGACGCGCTAACAAAGGAGAGTACCAACTTTCAGAGTGGGACATCATGTCGGTGCAACATTGTTTGATCATTTGGTTACCTTGCCATCACTCCATCGACCGCCATTGGGGAAAATGGCTTAATCAACACCACGCTGATAGGCTATGGCTCGGTTTGCAGCGTCATCTCAATGGGAATGACAAAGAGTACACTGCGCACTGCCAAACTCTAGCCACCGAATTTCAGTTACCCATCACCGCTTGCGGTGGCGTGTTAATGCATACTGCAACAAGGCTTCCTTTACAACACACACTCACCGCAATTAAACATGGCAGCACACTAGATGCCATCGGTGAGCATATGTTAACCAACACAGAAAGAGCGCTGCGTAGTCAGGAAAAGCTGGCTCGAATATTCAAGCCTGAGTGGCTGGCTGAAACGGAACATATTGCTCAACGTTGTCAGTTCGATTTAGCGTCTTTGCGTTATGAATACCCGAGCGAACTCATTCCTAATCAAATGACGCCTATCGGTTATTTACGTCAACTGACCGCGCAAGGCAAACACTTACGATTTCCAAATGGCGTACCTGATTCCATAGATCAAATCATTGAAAAAGAACTCACGTTAATTGAACAACTCGATTACGCGTTCTTCTTCCTCACTATTCATGACATCGTTATGTTTGCCAAGAGACAAGGCATTCTTTACCAAGGAAGAGGATCCGCCGCCAATTCCGTTGTGTGCTATTGCCTTGAAATTACCTCCGTCGATCCAAGGCAAGTCTCGGTATTGTTTGAACGTTTCATCAGCAAAGAGCGAGCTGAGCCACCAGATATTGATGTGGACTTTGAGCACGAAAGACGCGAAGAAGTGATTCAATATATTTATAAGAAATACGGTCGAGAGCGTGCAGCCTTGGCCGCATCGGTGATCTCTTATCGTTTGAAAAGTGCCATTCGAGACATTGGAAAAACACTCGGTATTAATGACACTCAATTAGATTTTTTCATTAAAAATATTAACCGACGAGATCACCAATTGGGGTGGCAGGCTCAACTTATTGAATTAGGGCTTAAACCCGACTCATTAAAAGGCGAACATTTCATTACGCTCGTCAATGACATCATCGGGTTTCCACGTCACCTCTCTCAGCATGTGGGAGGCTTTGTTATTTCCTCTGGCCCTTTGTACGAGCTTGTCCCTATTGAAAACGCAGCAATGGATCAACGTACGGTGATTCAGTGGGATAAAGATGATTTAGAAAGTCTTGGGCTACTTAAGGTCGATGTGCTCGCGCTGGGTATGCTCACTGCCATTCGTAAGTGTTTTTCACTCATTCAGCAATATCATGGTCAATCGCTCTCTATCGCGGATATTACCCGAAAAGAAGACGATCCCAATGTCTATGGCATGATACAACGCGCCGATACCGTTGGGGTGTTTCAAATTGAATCACGAGCACAAATGAGCATGTTGCCACGGCTTAAACCCAAGTGTTACTACGACCTAGTCATTCAAATAGCAATTGTTCGTCCTGGGCCTATACAGGGCGATATGGTGCATCCATTTTTGAAACGGCGTGACGGTATTGAGCGCACCAGCTACCCATCAGAAGAAGTCAAAGAAGTTCTGTCGCGCACAATGGGGGTCCCTATTTTTCAAGAGCAGGTCATTAAACTCGCGATGGTGGCGGCTGGATTCAGTGGCGGTGAAGCCGATAAACTTCGACGAGCAATGGCCTCATGGAAAAAAAACGGTGAACTGTTCAAGTTTAAAACGAAGCTCCTTGATGGGATGCTAGCTCGTGGCTATGAACTCGATTTTGCTGAAAGGATATTCGATCAAATTTGTGGGTTTGGTGAATACGGATTCCCAGAAAGTCATTCCGCCTCATTTGCTGTTTTGGCGTATTGCTCGGCTTGGTTAAAATATTACTATCCAGAGGCTTTTTATACGTCGTTGCTCAATAGCTTACCGATGGGCTTTTATACCGCCTCGCAACTGATTCAAGACGCCAAGAGGCACCATATCACCGTATTACCCGTATGCATTAATCATTCAGATTATGATCACCTTGTGGTGGCTCATTCCTCTGTGTTGGCGATTCGTTTAGGATTACGGCAAATCAAAGGGGTTACGCAAGATGGTATGCAACAATTGATCAAGGCAAGACCACCTCAGGGTTATCAATCCCCATCTCAGCTGCAACACATTGGTATCAATAAACGAGATATAGAGCTATTGGCCTCTGCGAATGCCATGCACTCATTCGCCCATAATCGTTACCAAGCCCGTTGGAGTATGATGGACTCCATTACCGACTTGCCCCTTTTCCAGCACGAGATCGAGACTGAAGACGACAAGATGCAAAACCATCCTATTCAAAACCATCGCCTTGAGACGCCAAGTGATATGCAGACATTAATGGAAGACCTCTCCTCAACCGGTGTCTCTCTCGATCTGCACCCCATCACTCTCCTCGATAATGCGCGTCAGTTAAGCCCGTTCACTCGCATGACAGACCTGATGAACAAAGATCATCAATCCATGGTGACGGTGGTTGGATTGGTCACAGGAAGGCAGTCGCCAGGTACTGCGGCTGGGGTGACGTTTTTCACCCTAGAAGATGATACCGGCAACATCAATGTCGTTGTCTGGAAAGCGACAGCAAGAGCTCAAAAACAAGCCTACTTAACCGCAAAGATATTAATGGTAAAAGGGATATTAGAAAAAGAAGGTAATGTCACGCATGTCATTGCAGGGCGATTAATCGATCTCACCCAGCATTTTGAGCACCTAGATACTCGATCCCGAGACTTTCATTAAACTTGCAAGAAAATTAGGGAAAAGAAATTTACCGGGAGCAATACATTCCCGTTGATTTTCCAACCTTGAACCCGTATCGCCCTTCCTTTAACCCTGTAGCAAATTTCGTAATCGATCTTGAGCCACTTCAACCAAGAGGTCCGGTTGGAATTTAGAAATAAAACGATCACAACCCACTTTTTGTACCATCGCTTCGTTAAAACTGCCACTTAATGATGTATTGAGCGTGATATACAAATCCTTCATTCGAGGGTCGCTTCGTACTTCATGAGTCAGCTTATAGCCATCCATTTCCGGCATTTCCGCATCGGTTATCATCATGAGCAATTCTGAATAGATATCTTTTCCTTCATCACACCACGATTTGAGTAACGTTAACGCTTCGAGGCCATCACTACACTCGATGATGTTGAGCCCAAGTTGAGATAGCGTCCCTTTCACTTGATTACGAGCCGTGGAAGAATCATCGACAATCAACACGTTACGTCCAATCATTTCAGATGCAAGTTCAGTATCTAGCACACCTTCAGAAATAGACACATCATAGTCAATAATCTGAGCGAGCACTTTTTCTACATCAATGATTTCAACGATATGAGACAAATCATCTTCTTTCACATGGGTGATCGCCGTTAAGTAGTTCGCTCTTCCCGCGGTCTTTGGGGGCGGCTGAATTTCTGTCCACGCGGTATTCACAATATTACGTACTTGCCCAACCAAGAACCCTTGAATAGAGCGGTTATACTCGGTAATGATTAAGTTTTGCTCTAGAGACGTATCATGATTCGCAGGGAAACCTATCGCCGCGCGCAGATCAATCACAGGCAGTGATTCCCCGCGTAATGACGCAACTCCGGTAATATGGTGGTGAGAACCAGGCATCTTGGTCAGCACAGGCACTTTAAGCACCTCCCTGACTTTAAAGACATTAATGGCGAAGATCTGTCGGCTATTCAAGCTAAAAAGTAATAGCTCTAGACGATTCTCACCAACCAAATTGGTTCTCTGATCAACGGTATTTAGAACTCCAGACATACATACTCTCAGAATTACTGGTCTATAAATAACATAGCCCATAGTATTGGGCTTAGACAGAAAATAAAACCCATATAACGTCATGTCACATGGGTTTATTATCAATATTGTAGATAAGTCTTGTTAACCTTCAATGACTTTCATTAAAAGTAGGCCATCAAAAAGCGCTTGTTTAATCAGCGCAGCGCCCGGCATCGTTGCTTGTTTATAAAAGCGCGACTCCACCAGCTCTAAATCTTGATGATACACTGGAAGACTCTGCTCTTTGATACACGTTAACACCGCCGGATAGAGCACATCTTTTGCTTGGTTAATAACACCACCAATCAAGATTTTTTCTGGGTTGAAGAGATTGATCACAATCGCGATTGCGCCACCCAAATAACGACCAAGTTTCTCTATAACATCAACGGCTAGAGGATCGCCACTGGCGGCGGCAGCGCAAATTGATTCAATGGTCATTTCTTCGAGTGCACTTAATTCCGAAGCTTCACCGTTATCGATGCGCCTTACCACCTCTTCTCGAATCGCTTGAGAGCTGGCAACCGTCTCAAGACAGCCTCGATTACCGCAATGGCATCGTTTTCCGTTAGGGTCGATTTGAATATGACCCAGTTCGCCAATGTTTCCATGACGACCTTGTAACACTCGACCGTCTAGAATAATGCCCGCGCCTAACCCATGGTGAATAGAGATAAGCACTGAATTATCATTGTCTTGTGAGTGGCCGAACAATTTTTCGGCCAAAGCCCAGGCTCGGGTATCGTTAGCGACGAAAACAGGTAGCCCAGTCGCTTTATAAATTTCAGGGCCCAACGCCAAGTTCTGCACATTGTAGTGCGGCATTTGCAGTACGATACCGTCTTCCGAATTAACCAGCCCTGGCAAGGTAATCGCAATGCTGGTCACTCTATCAAGCTGCTCTGAATAAGTTTGAAAAAATTCATCAATTTCATGCAATAAACGCGCTAAGACATCATCTTGATCGAGTTCATGAATGTCAATTTTGGTATCGATTAGAACATCACCACCGAGCTCATGAAGCGCAATGGTCAAATAACCGCGGCCTAAACGCATCGACAGAAACTGCCAGCCTTGATTATTCACTTGCAAGCCAACCGCAGGGCGACCTCGACTGGTCGATTCCTGAACCGTCGTTTCATGAATAAGATGAGACTCTATTAACTCACGAGTAATTTTAGTAATACTTGCAGGTGCAAGTGAACTCTTCTTCGAAAGATCAATTCGAGAAATAGGACCATTTTGGTCTATGAGTTTATAGACACGACCAGCGTTGACCTGCTTAATATGATCAATGTGACCGGGTTGAGCCATGTACATGATGTACTCCAAAAATCAGCAACATATTAATTTTTTTACTTTGCGAAGTAATTGTGAAGTGCTTTGATAGTATGCCGTGACAGGTATCACGGAGAAAAACCCATCTTTGCGGAAGACGTCGAATTGTTAAGGATTATTCACCCGCTTTTTTTTCCAGTCGCAAAGTAATTATCTGATCAATGTTGAAATATCAATGATTCACCTCACCAAATTACCCACACTGCATATACTTAGAAAAGCAATGGAATGTTTAGGAGAACAGGATGACCTCAGCAACACGAAGAACAAAGATTGTAACGACCCTTGGCCCTTCTACCGATAAAGGCGATAACCTCCTCGAAATAATAAAAGCTGGAGCCAATGTTGTCAGGATGAATTTTTCCCATGGCACGGCCGAAGACCACAAAAATCGAGCAGCAAAAGTACGCGAAATCGCCGCAAAATTGGGAATACACATAGCCGTGTTAGGCGATTTGCAAGGACCTAAAATTCGTGTCTCAACGTTCAAAGAGGGAAAAATAACACTCAACCCAGGCGATCGATTTACTCTGGATAGCGACCTAGGACCTGGTGAGGGCGACCAAGACGCCGTGGGGCTGGATTACAAAGAACTGCCCAATGATGTGGTAGCCAATGACATTTTACTTCTTGATGATGGTCGAGTTCAGCTAGAAGTTGTCTCGGTGGAAGGCAACAGAGTCCACACTATCGTCACGATTGGTGGTCAGCTTTCAAATAACAAAGGCATCAATAAGAAAGGCGGTGGCCTTTCCGCTGACGCATTAACTGAAAAAGACAAGAGAGATATTCTTCTCGCCGCTGAGCTAAAAGTGGACTATTTAGCCGTTTCATTCCCGAGAAATGGGGAAGATATGAACTATGCGAGACGCTTAGCAAGAGATGCAGGTTTAGAAGCCAATTTAGTGGCCAAAGTGGAGCGCGCTGAAACCGTCGCAACCGTAGAAAATATGGATGACATCATTATGGCTTCAGACTCAGTCATGGTGGCCAGAGGAGACTTAGGGGTTGAGATTGGAGACCCTGAATTAATCGGTGTCCAAAAACAGCTAATACAACGCGCTCGTGCCTTAAATCGTACCGTCATTACTGCAACTCAGATGATGGAGTCAATGATTTACGCCCCAATGCCAACTCGTGCTGAGGTGATGGATGTGGCGAACGCTGTCCTCGATGGTACTGATGCCGTCATGCTTTCAGGAGAAACTGCAGCAGGGGCTTATCCAGTTGAAACGGTAAAATCAATGGCGGAAGTGTGTGTCGGTGCAGAGAAAAAAGCCCTAGAAAGCACATCAAGCTACCGGATTGACCGACGTTTTGTGACGGCTGAAGAGACCATTTCAATGGCAACCATCTACTCGGCTAATCATATGGAAGGGATCAAAGGCATGGTGGCCTTAACGGAATCTGGCCGAACGGCCTTAATGATGTCTCGCTTAAGTTCAGGGTTACCCATTTTTGCTCTGTCTAGAAATGAAGGTACGTTGAATCGTTGCAGTATGTATCGAGGTGTCACACCGCTTTATTTTGATACCTCGGCAGAATCAGGGTTTGACGTCGCGTTAGAAGCGCTTCAATCCCTCAAGGAGCGTAAATTGGTTGAATTTGGCGATATTTTGATCATCACTCAAGGCGATATTATGGATGTCGCAGGTTCAACCAACTGCCTAAGAATATTGCCCGTCACCTAATCACGGCTCTTTAAGGCAAGTAACGAAAATGATTTAGCTTCTCGCTTAATCGAAATCATAAAGTAAAGGCTCACTGTGTGGGCCTCGCTTTATTCCCTCGTTTGGCTTTATCTTCGAATACATTTCAACAAACTTTTGACCTGCATCTAAACCAAGCTGATAATCGTGCTGAAGATCTTCTTTTTTACTCATCAATGAATTGGATTTTAAGGGGCTATCTGGTTTTATCTGTACAATAAAGCAATCATCTGGCGGGTGATGTAAAAAGTCTCGCGTTAATGAATAGGTTTGGTAATGCGCCATCAACATATCAGCCAGACCTGAATCAAATTTATCCCCAACTAAATGACTTAATCGATAGATATCGTCAGCACCAAATAACCATCGCCCTCCATTGACCAACTCAAGATGATTAGCGTCGTTTTTTTGCTGCTTTGATTTAGTGATCTGCTGTTGAAAAAAACCGTTCCAATCTAACTTCCACTGATCCAACTTTTCTTGCCACTGCTCTTGAATGGCATTCAATGATTCTCGGTACCACTCCACACGACGAGCAGGAGTATTATGAAGAGAGGCGGAGTTAAGAGAAACAGTCGTAGAAGGCTCAGGCTCTATCCCACTGCCTTCTGTGCGAATAACAACGATACAACGCGCTTCATTGCGCCACGCTTGCTGCACTGGGATTGCCGCTGAAACACCACCATCCACGAATGGCTCACCTCCGACCATCACCTCATTCGGATAAAGACGAGGTATCGCACAGGTAGCAACCATCACCTTGTACCAATCATCAGCGAGCATGGGTAAATAGTGGTCATGTAACGTGGTGCTGTGGGTGACCGCTGCGAACGCCTTTCTCTCACCCAACACCATACGACCCATATCAATATCGAGTTTATATGGGTAATGACAGATACTATCGATGGCCCATTCCAGACCTAAATACTGCTTACGACGAATGTAATGAAAGAGATTAAAAAATCGAGGATCCGTCGTGAGGTCAACAAGAAATGAGTGGCCTAACCCTTTTTGACGACAAAGAAAGGCACAGAGGTTCAATGCACCTGCCGATGTACCATAAAACTCATGAAAAGGGTCAAAATTTGACAGTAGGAATGCATCTAAGACGCCAGAGGTAAAAATACCGCGTTGCCCTCCCCCTTGTGCAACAAGCGCATGTTTCCCACCAATGTAATGCGAGAGCTGATTGGTATCAACTTGCGTCAATAAATTCGTCACAACGCCACTATTTCTCATCAATAATGCACCGTTAATGGGTGATAACAATCGCTCCATAACCCAGCAAAACCGTAAAGATTGTTGCTGTGATAATGAGTGAATATTTTAAGTCTTGATCCATAAAGTCCTCCTTGCTCTTCTAAAAGTAATAACAGCAGTGTGAAGTATCTTCAAATTATGTGTATTTTCTAAGCACAATTATGCTGTTAGCCTCACACTTGGGTACGAGACTCAGAGATTTACACTTAGATATCACACCGACGTGTCAAAAAGCAGCGAGGGCCATTCATTATGTACAGTTTTACCAAAGTCTTGGGGCTAGGTATGTTACTCATGAGTTCGGTGGCCGAAGCCGATTTCTACCTGACTCCCTGGGTAGGTTACACCGGGGGAGGCGCAGTGGTTGACCAAAATGATATTGAATACGATATCAAAGAATCCGAAAGCTACGCCATTACCTTAGAAAGTACCCTCGAACAGGGTCGAATTGGCGTATTTTACAGTCAACAAAATAGCCGCATTGAAACGCTCAATGAAAGCAGCACGATTCAGTACCTGCACTTTCAAAGCAGCATCTATTATCCAGTCCAAGACAGATTCAAAACTTATGTTGGCGTCGGACTTGGTATGTCTTATGTCGATGTGGATTGGGCCAGTGACAAATATGGCTTCTCAGCCAGCATGTTTGGTGGATTTGAATATGAAATCAACGACACCTTTTCACTCAATAGCCAGTTGCGTTGGCTGGGTACCGTTGTTGATAACGAAACATCGGGGATTTGTAATCTACCGACCGAAGAATCTTGTACAATTCGATTTAAAACCGACTGGATGAATCAATTTTCAGCCAATGTAGGGCTAGTCGTACGTTTCTAGCTTACGTTCAAATCCAACCGATTGATGCTAAAAAGTGATGATATTATAGTCATACACTCTAAATGACAATTCAGTCCATTAAGTTGCCCTTTCAAACCAATACAGAGCATGAGTCTTATATATCGCCATTATTTAACATATAAACCCAGTTTTTCTGCTCCAGATCAACATATTCACTACATACATACCAACTCCCATATCGCATATTGTGTTGCACTCAACTCATTATATCGGTAGTCTCCCAATTAATGCGTAGCTGAATATTTCAGTTTTTGCAAACACACATGACACAATAAAGAACAATATTCTGAGTTTTCTTGTGGTAGTTAGAATAAAAAACTAACTTTTAACAATATCACGGATGATAGAGCAAATATTCAATAGAAATATAGCTGGCAACATTTATCACTCCTATTTATCGTTAAATTAGCCGAAGAAAAGCTTCATTCCTCAGGGAGTTGTAAAGGAGTTTAATATGAAGCGAGAACAATGGGGATCACGTGCTGGATTTATTTTGGCGGCGGTAGGATCGGCAATAGGCTTAGGAAATATTTGGCGTTTCCCTTATATGGCCTACGAAAACGGCGGTGGCGCATTTTTTATCCCTTACCTTTTTGCCATGCTGACTGCTGGTATTCCATTTATGATCATGGAATTCAGTATGGGGCAGAAAAACCGCGGTTCAGCACCCATATCACTGTCTAAGATCCATCATAAGTTTGAATGGCTCGGCTGGTTCCAAGTAGGTATCGCAGCCTCAATCGCCGTTTACTACGTTGCTGTTATTGGCTGGTCAATTTCATACCTTGGTATGTCTTTCACACAGAGCTGGGGAACGGATACGAACGCGTACTTCTTCAGTGAATACCTGAAACTGGGTGATAATTCCCCTTCTAATCTGGGTTCTATTCAGTGGAAGATCGCAGCGGCTATGCTTATTGCCTGGGCTGTGACCTACGCTGCTATCGTTGGCGGTGTAAAATCAGGCATTGAGCGAGCAGCCAAGATAATGATGCCAGTGCTATTTATTATGGTTATCTTATTGATTGGCCGTATGATCTTCCTTCCAGGTGCGCTTAACGGTGTGAACTATCTGTTTGAACCTGACTTCAGCAAGATATGGGATCTGAAAGTTTGGGCAGCAGCATACGGACAGATATTCTTTACGTTGAGCATCGGCTTTGCCATCATGCTTGCCTACTCAAGCTACTTACCAGAGAAGTCCGACATCAATAACAATGCCTTTATGACGGTATTGATCAACTGTGGTTTCTCGATCCTTGCTGGTATCATGATTTTCTCAATTTTGGGTTACATGGCACACGAACAAGGAAAAGAGCTCACTGACGTCGTATCTGCAGGGGTGGGACTTGCGTTTGTAACTCTACCAGCAGCAATCAACGAGCTGCCTGCACCATACATTTTCGGCCCGCTATTATTCCTAGCATTAACGATTGCAGGCTTAAGCTCGCACATATCAATCATTGAGGCGGTCACTTCAGCTATCATTGACAAGCTTAATTGGGGTCGTAAAAAAGCCGCTACCGTTGTTTGTGGTGTTGGTGCCGTTGTTTCACTGGCGTTCGCGACTAACGGCGGATTACTGCTTCTTGATTTAGTGGATTACTTCACGAATAACATCGGTATTGTTGTTAGCTGTTTTGTTGAATTGTTGCTAATGGTTTGGGTATTCAAGATCTCTAACGTACGCAGCTACGTGAATAAAGTATCCGACTTTGAAGTGGGTAGATGGTTTGACATTTGTCTACGCTTCATCAGCCCAGCAATTCTGGCGGTGATTGTATTCAATACATTAAAAACAACCTTGGCTGAAGGCTATGGTGGGTACGCTCAATCTGATCTATTACTACTGGGCTGGGGCTTGCTAGCTCTGCTATTTGTCGGTGGCGTGATCATTAACCTAACAAGCAAGAAGGAAGCTTAATTATGACGACGAGTGCAATTATTATGATGGTACTGGGTTTAGGCATTACGTGGGGCGGAGCTATTTATTGTATCCGTCGAGCGATGAATAAACAGTAACCCTAATCCAAATAAGAAAAGCCAGCTTGAATGCTGGCTTTTTTGTATATAAGCCCATACTGTTGGCTGTCACAATTAGAACGCGTATTTGATCCCCACAGCAGCACCAATTTGAAGTTCGGGGCTTTTATAAAGGTTTAATTCCGGGTGCACTTGTGAGTACATATCCCAACCTTTTGGTAACTCTACACTCAAGCCTAAAGGCACACGTACACCGAAGTCATGCTCCCACTCTCCCCAAGCGCCGGCACCAACATACCAAGACAGTGGTGAATCAGATTCAAAAACACCACGTTCGATGATGTAGTCAAATGCCGCCCCTGTATTACCAATGGTAAAACGATATTGACTGTCGAGCTCAACGACGACGCTCAGTTGCTGGTCGACGGCCATACCAACAGAAAAATGAGTGGGACTAGATGCTTCCTCTGAATATGAAGAGAAAGAAGCAACAAGAGTAAAAAAAGGAATAAGCTTTTTCATCAGGTTCTCCAGAAATCACGCATTCTATTCTGAATCAAACCAACAGTGTCAGGGCAAAGTCAATGCGGTATCCAAACCAATGGTAAACGAACGCGTCATCAAGGAATGGCAAAGGAAAGGAGCAAATAGCAATAAAAAAAGGAGGCCGAAGCCTCCTTATATCATCAGTATGTGGGATTAACCGTTAGAGCGAATCCACTCATCCATATCTGTTTTAAGGTTATCTGATTTAGTACCAAAGATAGCTTGAACACCACCAGATACAACCACAACACCAGCGGCGCCAAGTTGCTTAAGTTTGTCTTGATCAACAATCTCTGTATCTGCAACAGAAACACGTAGACGAGTGATACAAGCGTCTAAGTTTGTAATGTTAGCTTTACCACCGAATGCAGCGACAAGTTCACCTGCTAGTTCAGAACCCGTTGCAGTGCTTGCAGCCTCAGCAGACTCATCTTCACGACCCGGTGTTTTTAGATCCATCGCCTTGATCACTGCGCGGAATACTACGTAGTAAATAACAGCGTAAACCAGACCTAGACCAACCATTAATAGCATGTTCTGTGCATTACCAGACAGTACTGTAAAGTCAATCAAACCGTGTGAGAACGACGTACCGTGAACAATGCCAAACGTGTTAGTTAGGAAGAATGCAGAACCCGCTAGTAGAGCGTGAATAGCGTAAAGCACTGGCGCTACGAATAGGAAAGAGAATTCAATTGGTTCAGTAATACCTGTTAGGAATGACGTCAGTGCAGCAGAAGCCATGATACCCATTACTTTAGCGCGGTTCTCTGGTTTAGCAGAGTGAGCGATAGCAATAGCAGCGGCTGGTAGACCAAACATCTTAAACATGTAACCACCGGCTAGTTGACCAAAGCCATTACCAGCAGCACGAGTGGCCTCATCAGCAACGAGGTAACAAGTAAGAACACCAGTTTGAGCTTCACCAGCAGCATTTACACAGCTACCTGCTTCAAAGAAGAATGGTACGTTCCAAACGTGGTGTAAACCAAATGGGATAAGTGAACGTTCAACAATGCCGTAAATACCAAATGCCACTTGTGGGTTTTGGTCCGCCGCCCAATGAGAGAAAGAAGCGATCGCTGAACCAATTGGTGGCCATACGATAGAAAGAACAATAGCAAGACCAATCGCTGAGAAGCCAGTAATGATCGGCACAGCACGCTTACCAGCGAAGAAACCCAGATATTCAGGTAATTGAATTTTGAAGAATCGGTTAAATGACCATGCAGCCAAACCACCGACCAAAATACCGCCTAGAACACCCGTATCAATGCTCTCGACACCCATTACGCCAGCCATAACACTTAATGTTGCTGTCATGATGCCGTACCCTACGATTGCAGCAAGACCAGCTACACCGTCATTATTTGTAAAGCCAAGTGCTACACCAACGGCAAAAAGCAGTGCCATTTGACCAAACACTGAACCACCAGCTTGTTCCATTAAACTAGAAACGATCTCTGGAAGAAAACTTAGATTGGCAGCACCCACCCCAAGTAGGATACCTGCAACCGGTAAAACTGATACTGGCAGCATCAGCGATTTACCGACTTTCTGCAAGTTAGCAAAAAGGTTCTTAAACATAATTGTGCTCCTGAATGATTATTAGAATTTTTGGGCGCTAACTGCATACCCCCGTAGCTTTGATGTTAGCACCTACGATAATGTAACCGTGTGTTACATTATATTTTTCGCCTCTAAATATATATTGATGTGTCTCATACTTTCTATACGGTTACGAAATTTAGTTTCAAAACATTAAATGGGTCACAGTCGGCGACACACCGAAAAAGCGCATTATCAAAACTAACCTATTGATATAAATAAAAATAGCGTTAACTAGCATTAATTTCACTAAGTAAATAAAATAGCGCCCATTGTTATTTTATGTAACAAAATTACAATTTGACCAATCAAGTCGTTAATTTCAACAAATTTCGTGAACTTGATGTTTTGCGTGACAAATATCACTTCTAAGAAAAGAAAAAAAGAGCCAAAGCTCTTTTCTTGACCAACTATCAGTTTCTATCGCAAAAAAAGATCTGAGAAGTTTTCGGTTGTTTTATGACCAACCTCAGATAAAGACAACCCTTTAAGCTGTGCAATGTAGGCCGCGACTTCAACAACGTAAGCGGGCTGGTTCTCTTTCCCCCGGTGAGGAATGGGTGCTAAATAAGGTGAATCTGTCTCAATCAACAGTCTTTCAAGAGGCAGCGATTTCACGACCTCTTTAAGTTCTTTAGCTTGGCGAAAGGTGACAATGCCCGATATAGAAATGTAAAAGCCCAGATCCATGGCCGCTTCCGCAAACGGCAAATCTTCTGTAAAACAGTGGATCACTCCGCCACAACGTTCGGCGTTTCCTTCTTTTAAAATCGCAAGCGTATCCTCCCGAGCATTACGAGTATGGATAATAAGCGGTTTATTGAGATCAACGCCCAATTCTACTTGCTGAGCAAAGCGCAATTTCTGCAAATCCGCGGTTTCAGGTTTGTAGTGATAGTCCAGACCGGTCTCCCCAATAGCCACCACTTTTTCATGACGAGCGTACTCATGCAAAATATCCAATGCAAAGTCACTTTCAACATCTAAGGGGTGGACACCACAAGATGCATGAACGTGATCATAAGGGAGAATCATTTCCATCATTTTAGGAAATGAATCTAAGGTCACACCAACAGACAATAACTGTGTCACATTGGCTTGTTTTGCCTTTTCAAGTACATCTTCAATGCCTGAATGGAGCTCATCATAATCAAGCTTGTCTAAATGGCAGTGGGAATCTACAAACATACTTCCTCATTAAATTTTATTAACCAATCGGAAATCATTAACTCGTGATTAAGACCTGGAAACGTTTTCAACTGAGTCATTAACGCGCTAAGGCGTAAACTTTGCTGATAGAGTAAATCATAGCTCATATGCTTCGAAAGCTCGTTAGCAACAGGGCTAAGTGATGGCTCGGCAACCTCAAAATGAGCTTTCTGCGCCTCACAAAGAAGTAACCAAAGCCATTGCAATCTTTCCTGAGAGCCATCATTCAAGTGGCCATTTAACGTTAAGAAACTGTCTTGCCCCTTTGCCAGCGCTAACATTGCGTCTTCTATTTGCGTATAACTTTTTAAGTGTCCATCTTTAATAAACGCTTCAAGCCTTAGAGGGGCGTTATCATTCAAATGGGCAACATAATTCGGCACGGATTGCTTTAAACGATCAGAAACCCACGCAGATGCTACTTCAGAGCTTGGGGCTTTCACATTCCACTGCTGACATCGGCTGACGATGGTTGGCAGTAATTGTTCTTTACGCTGTGTGATTAACAAGAATAGACAGTTACTCGCTGAGGATTCTAATGTCTTTAGCAATGCATTTGCCGCCGATTCATTCATCGCCTCAGCTGGCTGTATAATGAACAGACGAAAGCCGGAGAGTTGCGAAGATTCCTGAGCTTGTCGATTGCATTGGCGTATTTGATCGACAGAAATACTTTTGCCTTCTTTTTCAGGAACAATGTAATGAAGATCAGGGTGATTGGATGACAGCATCAAGCTACAACTATGGCAGAACCCGCAAGCCAGGGACTTGTCATTACTGCACATTAAAGCGTCACTAAACCTTTTTACCAGCTGATCAACACCTAGCCCTTCTTGAGCGCAGAGTAATGTCGCGTTAGTAAAGTGATCACTTTGCAGGTTTCTCTGCCAATGTTGCCAAATATCATCTAACCAAGGATAAAGCGCATTCATGTTATGAATTCTCTTCTAACCAAAACATCAGTGCCGATTTTATGTCTTCGGCAACTTGCTCTATATTCTGTTCGGCATTAATGACAGAGACCGTTTTATCATAGCTTGCGATTTCTAGGTACTTCGATCTTGTTCGGTCGAAGAACTCAATATTCATTTTTTCTATTCTATCGAGCTCGCCCCGACCTCTCGCTCGTTCTAAACCAACACGGGGATCAAGATCCAGATACAAGGTTAAGTCCGGCTTGAAGCCTGCCAGGGTTGTTTCTTTTAACGCGTTCATCGTTGCTGATGGTATTTGTCGCCCTCCCCCCTGATAAGCTTGTGAGGACATGTCATGACGATCACCTACCACCCACTTACCCTCATTCAACGCAGGCTTAATGACATTTTCCACTAACTGCACTCGAGCTGCGTACATGAGAAGTAACTCGGTCATATCTTGGAGCTTTTCACCTTGATGCTCTTCTTTCACTAAGGCTCTCATTTTTTCCGCCAGTACGGTGCCACCAGGCTCGCGTGTCTGAACTAAACCAGTGATACCCGCTTGATGCAAGGTTTCTAATATCGCACTGATCGCGGTACTTTTTCCTGCGCCTTCTAGCCCTTCGACAACAATAAATTTTGCTTGATTCATTTTTGGCTTCTTATCTCTTTTAAATAGGCCCTAACGGCTGTGTTGTGGTCTTTTAAGTTTTTAGAAAACACATGACCACCTTTTCCACTCGCTACAAAGTATAAATAGTTACTGTCTTCAGGGTTTAGAGCCGCTTTTATTGATGCGCGACCTGCCATTGCGATCGGTGTGGGCGGTAGTCCAAAAATAGTATAGGTATTGTATGGCGTTGGGGTTCTTAACCCTTTTTTACCAATCACTCCCTTGTAGCTATCCCCCATTCCGTAAATAACGGTCGGATCCGTCTGAAGACGCATTCGCTTGTTGAGACGGTTTATGAAAACCGCGGAGACGCGCTCACGCTCTGACGCCACCGCGGTCTCTTTCTCGATAATTGACGCGAGAATCAATGCCTCATAGGGTGACTCTAGCGGGAGACCAGATTGCTTGAGTTGCCATTCCTCATCCAATACTTGCCCAAGCTTGCGATAAGCTCTCTTTAAAATATCAAGATCCGTTGTTCCGAGTGTATAGTTATAGGTTTCAGCAAGCATCAGACCTTCCAGCTTTTGATGTTCACTGCCTATCAAAGCGGCGATATCTTCTTCTGAGAGATCCACGATGGTCTGTTCTAAGTTCTTATCTTCGGCCAACGTCGTTCGCCACTCGTCAAAGCGTGTGCCTTCAACAAAAGTAATCGAGAATTGATGTTCCTTACCTTCTGTCAAAAAGACAAGCGTCTGACGTAAACTTTTTTCTGGGAGTAACTGGAATGTACCGGCACGAATTTGAGTCAATTCCGGGTAGAAACGACGCACTAACGGCGTAAACGGACTTTCTTCTATCCACTGCTGATTGACAAACTGGTTCAGTACGCCATTGAAGCTACTGCCAGATTGAACGGTGAAAATCTGTTCAGATCGAAGGGATAGTGGTTGATCTAGGTAGGCATCAACTTCACTGGTCATGTAAAAAAAGGCACCCGTAGCCATAGCGCATAGGATACACAATAAAATGAATAGCTTTTTAATCACGAACGAAAAATCTCCTGAAAGTCTCGGGTCTTTAACCCAATAGGGTATAGATTATCTCTCAATTTTATCACTGGAATGACGGTACAAATCGAATTAGTCATGAACATCTCGTCAGCTCGATCAAGATCCTGTTGAGTAAAATCGCCAACCTGGACAGGAATCCCTCTTTCTTGGGCACGCTCAATAATAAGCTGCCGCATCACTCCTGCTACCCCACTATTTGCCAATGACGGAGTATATAGCGTCTCACCTGTCACCCAAAATAGATTGGCCATTGTGGTTTCTATCACATAATCATGAATATTTAGGACAACGCCATCCACCAAGCCTTGCTCATCCATATCTCGCTTAGTCAGCACTTGCTCTAGACGATTGTTATGTTTATGCCCAGCAAGGACAGGATTAATACCGAGTCGATGTGCACACACTCCCAACTCTATGCCATGCTTGGCCCAATCTTGATAGTGTTCAGGGTAACTGAATGTACTAATCACGATATTAGGCGCTGATACTTCATTGGGGCTATAACCTCGGCCGCCCGTTCCACGAGTAATATTCAGTCGAAGGCCCGCTAATCTAGACTTTAACGCTGCCTCATCCAACCACTTATGTACTTGCTTCCAGTTCGGCTGCTCTATGAATAATTGATCCAAGCAACGCTGCATCCTTTGTTGGTGCTGTTGCCAATGCTTTATCTTACCTTGGCGAGTAAGGATGGTAGTAAAACAACCGTCACCATATTGAAAAGAGCGATCGGTCAATGAAATCGTGTCGCAAGGCAGTCCATTTACCCAAAACATTCTATCTTCCTAAAAAAAGAAACGGCTTAATGCTAAGCATCAAGCCGTTTCAATACAAGTCAATTTAAGACTTTCGGTTTGCTAGATCTTCTTAAAGATCAAACAACCATTAGTACCACCGAAACCAAATGAGTTACACGCAGCGTATTCCATGACCACTTCACGAGCAGTATGTGGTACGAGGTCGATCTCTAGATCGTCTTCTGGGTCGTCAAGGTTAATCGTTGGAGGAACGATCTGATCTTGCAAAGATAAAGCCGTAATAATTGCTTCAACCGAACCTGCTGCACCTAGAAGGTGTCCAGTCATCGATTTAGTAGAAGAAACCAATACTTGCTTTGAGCCTGCTTCACCTAGCGCACGTTTGATGCCTTTAATTTCAGCAACATCACCCGCTGGAGTAGAAGTACCGTGGGCATTGACGTAGCCAATCTGCTCACCAGAGATACCAGCATCACGCATTGCGGCTTCCATCGCGAGTGCTCCACCTGAACCATCTTCACTTGGTGACGTCATGTGATACGCATCACCCGACATACCAAAGCCAACCAGTTCAGCGTAAATCTTCGCGCCACGTGCTTTCGCATGTTCATACTCTTCCAGAACCATCATGCCAGCACCATCACCAAGCACAAAACCATCACGGCCTTTATCCCATGGACGAGACGCTTTTTCTGGCTCTTCGTTACGAGTTGAAAGCGCTTTAGCTGCACCAAAACCAGCCATACCGAGTGGTGTAGAGGCTTTTTCTGATCCGCCGGCTAACATCGCGTCTGCATCACCATAAGCGATCATACGAGCGGCATGGCCGATGTTGTGAAGGCCTGTTGTACATGCTGTTGAAATAGCAATGTTAGGACCGCGTAAACCGCGCATAATCGATAAGTGCCCAGCAACCATGTTTACGATCGTTGATGGAACAAAAAATGGGCTGACTTTGCGAGGACCTTTTTCAATAAGAGTATTGTGCCCTTTCTCAATCAAATCTAAGCCACCAATTCCCGATCCAATTGCTACGCCAACGCGTGGGGCATTGTCTTCGGTAATGGTAAGGCCAGAGTCATCCATTGCTTGGATGCCTGCCGAGACACCGTATTGGATAAATAAATCCATCTTACGAGCATCTTTTTTAGTCATATACTCTTCGCAGTTAAAGTCTTTGACTAAACCTGCAAAGCGAGTAGTAAAATTGGTAGTGTCATAATGATCGATATCAACGATACCGCTTTGACCGGCTAGCAGGGCTTTCCATGAAGATTCTACAGAGTTGCCTACCGGTGACAGCATACCCATGCCAGTGACAACAACACGACGCTTGGACACGATATTATTCTCCGGGATTGAAGTGATTCTATGAAAGGTATAGAAATACTAGAAAAAACACAGGCGGCTAGAAAGCCGCCTGGGAGAGATATTACTGAGCGCTGTTTACGTAGTCGATTGCAGCTTGAACAGTAGTGATTTTCTCAGCTTCGTCGTCTGGAATCTCAGTATCAAATTCTTCTTCCAGCGCCATTACTAGCTCAACTGTATCTAAAGAATCTGCACCTAGATCGTCAACAAAAGAAGCTTCGTTTTTAACTTCTGCTTCGTCTACACCTAGCTGTTCAACGATGATTTTTTTTACGCGTTCTTCGATGTTGCTCATTTTTCTTTTCCTTTACAGATGTCGCCTAAATGCGATGATTCCGTAGTTTATTCAAACTATTGAAAGTTGCAAGAGAGACCTTGCTGGTCAAACCACAATTTTAGCGATTTTAACCGAAATTCAGTACATTTTTGACTTAAATCATACACAAGTGTTGTTTATGAAATAGCCAAGCCTTCAATATTGTAGGGTAAATATAAAATTTTACTCACCTAAATATTCAAAACTGTAGTATTAAACCATATACATGCCGCCATTAACATGCAAAGTTTCACCCGTGATATAGGCCGCTTCAGGAGATGCTAAAAATGCGACTGCGGATGCAATTTCACGTGGATCGCCCAAACGACCCGCAGGAACGTTTGATAACGTTGCAGCACGCTGATCATCATTAAGCGCTTTGGTCATGTCTGTTTCGATAAAACCAGGCGCGACGGTATTAACGGTAATGCCACGAGAGGCAACTTCACGAGCCATTGACTTAGTGAAACCAATCACGCCAGCTTTTGCCGCTGCATAGTTGGCTTGCCCTGCATTACCCATTGTACCAACGACAGAACCAACGTTCACGATACGGCCGTTACGCTTCTTCATCATGCCGCGAAGTACCGCTTTAGACATGCGGAAAATCGGCGTTAAGTTAGTATCAATGATGTCGTTCCATTCATCATCTTTCATGCGCATAAGAAGATTATCGCGCGTGATCCCTGCATTGTTTACAAGAATGTCGATCACACCGAACTCGTCGTTAATCGTTTTCAACGTCGCTGCGATTGAATCAACATCAGTCACGTTAAGTGCAAGACCTTTACCATTTTCACCAAGGTACTCACTGATCGCTGCTGCGCCGTTTTCGCTCGTTGCGGTACCGATTACGGTTGCGCCACGCTCAACCAATAATTCAGCAATCGCTCGGCCAATACCACGGCTCGCACCCGTTACTAGGGCGATTTTGCCCTCTAAATTCATCATCTGTTATTCCTTATGTTCTTAGCCAATAAAAGCCAGCGATTTACGCTTTCGCCGCTTCTAATGAAGCAACATCATTAACCGACGCTGCGCTAAGTGTTTTAACGATTCGTTTTGTGAGACCCGTGAGAACTTTACCTGGGCCGAACTCAAGCAGTTTTTCAACGCCTTGTTCATTCATTAGCTGAACACCTTCTGTCCAACGAACAGGGCTATACAGCTGGCGAACCAAAGCGGCTTTAATTTTTCCCGGATCCGTTTCTGCAATAACATCAACGTTATTGATAACGGGCAATGTTGGGGTGTTAAATTCGATAGATTCTAAAGCCACCGCTAATTTGTCAGCGGCAGGCTGCATTAGCGCACAGTGCGAAGGAACAGAAACAGGCAAAGGAAGCGCACGTTTAGCGCCAGCTTCTTTACAAAGTGCACCCGCACGAGCAACAGCATCTTTGTTGCCAGCAATAACCACTTGACCTGGCGAGTTGAAGTTAACAGGAGAAACCACTTCGCCTTGCGCTGCTTCTTCACACGCTTTAGCAATTGACTCATCATCTAAACCAATAATGGCGTACATAGCGCCAACACCAGCAGGTACCGCTTCTTGCATTAGTTGACCACGAAGCTCAACTAATTTGATCGCTTGCTTAAAGTCAATGACCCCTGCACAAACCAAAGCAGAATATTCACCAAGGCTGTGTCCGGCTAGATTGTGTGGCTGCTCTAAACCAAGCTGTTGCCAAACACGCCAGATCGAGACTGAAGCAGCCAATAAAGCGGGTTGCGTACGGAAAGTCTGGTTCAAGTCTTCAACTGGACCCTCTTGGATTAATGCCCAAAGATCATAGCCCAGTACTTCAGATGCTTCAGCAAATGTTTGCTTAACCACATCATACTGCTCACCTAATTCGGCAAGCATGCCTAGAGCCTGTGACCCTTGACCGGGAAATACGATAGCAAAATTGCTCATTGTTATTTTCCTTAAACAAATAGACGAAAGAGAAAAGACACACGAAAGTCTATTCAACCTAAATAGGTGCGCCTTTAACTTAAAATTGTGTGAGGTGTTAAAACTTAACCAGTGCAGAGCCCCAGGTAAATCCGCCACCAAATGCTTCCAATAGCAACATCTGACCACGTTTAATGCGTCCATCACGGACCGCTTCATCGAGTGCCGTAGGAACGGTGGCTGCAGAGGTGTTACCGTGTCGATCTAAAGTGATGACTACCTGATCTAAAGACATGGTGAGTTTTTTAGCCGTTGCTGAAATAATTCGGTAGTTCGCTTGATGGGGAACCAACCAATCTAATTCAGATTTATTCATGTTATTAGCTGCAAGCGTGTCTTTTACCAGTTTCGATAACTGAGTAACCGCGACTTTGAAGACTTCATTACCAGCCATGTGAAGCCATTTATCAGCATCGCCACCGCGCTCAGGGACACCAAGACTGAGTAGCTCGCCAAATTTACCATCAGAGTAAATATGAGTGGATAAAATGCCTGGCTCTTCGCTCGCACCGACAACCACCGCACCAGCTGCATCACCAAATAAAATAATGGTTGAACGATCAGTAGGATCACATGTCTTCGACAAGGCATCGGCTCCAATCACTAAGACATTCTTACACATACCGGTTTTAATATGCTGATCAGCAACAGAAAGCGCGTAAACGAATCCCGAGCAAGCGGCACCAATATCAAAGGCTGGGCAACCTTTAATCCCAAGTTTACCTTGCACCTGACAAGCCGATGACGGAAACGCATGGCTGCCACTGGTGGTCGCAACAATGATTAAATCAATATCGTCATTTTGAATGCCCGCCATCTCGATCGCGTTCACGGCTGCATGATATGCCATATCAGCAACGGTTTCGTCTTCAGCAGCAATGCGACGCTCTTTGATGCCTGTACGCGTAACGATCCATTCATCGCTGGTCTCTACCATTTTCTCTAAGTCTGCGTTTGTACGCACCTGAGATGGCAGGTAACTGCCTGTACCTAAAATTCTGCTATACATGAAAACTAATAATGCCTCTCAAGTAAAACCGCTTCTAAACGATCGCTAATACGACTGGGAACTTGTCGTTTGACCTCATGTATCGCCTCTCCTATCGCATTGACGACGGCGGATACATCAGCACTTCCATGACTTTTAATAACAATGCCGCGCAATCCTAGCAAACTTGCGCCATTATACTGGTCGGGGTTCAATGTTTTTAATTCATCAAACAAACCTGAAAACAACTTTCTGGCAATCCAACCTTTTATTGAGCTGTTCATCATGCTTGATTTAAGCTTATCAATAAAGAGCTGAGCCGTACCTTCACAAGCTTTCAGGCACACATTACCGACAAACCCATCACAAACCACCACATCCGCCGCATCATGAAGTAATTGGTTACCTTCTACATAACCAATAAAATGAACGGACTGAGTCTGAGATAACATCTCTGAGCAACGCTTAACCAGATCATTCCCTTTAATCTCTTCGGCGCCAATATTCAAGATGGCGACTCTTGCTGGTCGACCCAAATACTGCTCTGCTAAGGCACTGCCCATGACGGCAAATTGGAAAAGAGAGTCAGCATCACTTGACACATTGGCCCCTAAATCTAGCATCCAAGTTTTGTTGCCTTGAGCGGTAGGAAGCGCCGAAATTAATGCTGGACGTTCAATACCAGGGAGTAACTTCAATCGAAACCGCGATAGCGCCATAAGAGCGCCAGTATTGCCACCACTTAGGCAAGCATCGGCTTGATTGTCAGCAACCGCATCAATCGCCATCCGCATGGATGTGCCAGAACTGTTACGTAATGCTAGAGAAGGTTTTTCGACATTGGAAATGACCCGGTCACTATGTTCAATGATCAAACGATCATTGGTGTCATAACCAAGTAAAGATAATTGATGTGTGATCGAAGTCCGATCACCTATTAATAGGATTTTCAGCTCTGGGAAATACGACAGTGCCTGCACGACGGCAGGCACTGTAACACGGGGACCGAAGTCTCCGCCCATTGCATCAATCGCAACGGTTATAGTTTGCAAAGGTCAACCTTACTTGTTGATAACCTTTTTGCCACGGTAAAAACCTTCGGCAGTCACGTTGTGACGTAGGTGAGTTTCACCTGAAGTTGCGTCTACAGATAGTGCAGCTGTAGTTAGCGCATCGTGTGAACGACGCATGCCACGCATTGAACGTGATTTTTTGCTCTTTTGTACGGCCATTGACCCTACTCCTTTGTCTTAGTTTAAAACGAATTAACGCTTTAAGCTTTTTAAAACATCGAATGGATTCGGCTTTTTCTCTTCCTCAATTTCTTCAGGAATTTCACCAAATACCAAGTTATTTGAATTAACGCTGCATTCCGCTTCATCATGCATTGCTATTTGAGGCAAATTTAAGATGAACTCATCTTCAACTAACTGTATTAGGTCTAACTCACCGTACTCGTTCAGATCTACCAAATCGTACTCTTCCGGTGCTTCCTCTTCACTCTTCTCATTACAAGGAGTATATGTGAATTGGACATCACACTGATGTGTGAAAACCTCATTACAGCGTTGACATTCCAGGTCGACTTCGACGTTAGCTTTACCAGAGATAACTACGAGTCGCTGTTCATCCAGCCCAAATGACATTGAGACTTCTGCGTCGCGTTTAACGCCTTCGGTTGTCTCCTCTAAACGCTTAAAAAGACTGACTTGGATGTAACCATCTAAATCTGTTCTTTTTTGAGCGGTTTTAGCAGGATGTACCGTTCGCGGTATTTTTACCTTTTGCATAGGGCGCGAATCTTATCTTCCAAAATACGTTTAGTCAAAGAAAAAGGTGAAAAAAATGGACTTTTTTACCTTTCAATAGAGAGAATTATTAACAACAGCTTGGATTACGTTATGCTGTTATCTCTAACCCACACATTGTATCTAAAAATGCATAATTACCAACTAATTTTAGCCTCAACTTCCCCATACAGGCAGGAACTCCTCAACAAGCTTTCAATTTCATTCACGACAGCCAAGCCCGATTGTGATGAAACTCCCCTACACAATGAAACGCCTCAACAGCTCGTGAGTCGGCTTGCGCAAAAAAAGGCCACCTCTTGCCTAACTGAGAGCCCAAGCCTAATTATAGGCAGCGATCAGGTTTGTGTTATCGACGGAAAGATTGTGGGTAAACCTTTGAACCGAGAAACCGCCATCCAGCAATTGACGGCTCAAAGTGGCAAGGTCATCACCTTCTACACTGGTCTCTCACTTTACAACTCGGTTACCCAATCTAGCCAAACCATTGTTGATGAGTTCCATGTCCATTTTCGACAACTAAATCGTGCGGAAATTGAAAACTATGTTGATAAAGAGCAGCCATTTTATTGCGCAGGCAGCTTCAAATGCGAAGGGTTAGGTATTGCACTGTTTGAACGATTAGAAGGAAAGGATCCCAATGCGCTTATCGGATTACCCTTAATCGAATTGATCACCATGCTGAAATCCGAAGGTTTTGAGGTCTTAGCCAGTTCTTGATTCTTTAGCCAACGGTTAATGGTTCAACCCATTATCGATGTACTGGTCAAGGATCAATATGATTACCCTGCCAGTATGTTCGCTAACCTAAAGTTACCTGTATCGCTCAATGTAAGCGCTGCTAATGAGAAATAAAAACACATTAGCAGCCTACTTAAGATTACTTGCTGTTTTTTAACGACTGAATCACACGTTCTAGCTTCGCTTCCATTGGAGCACTAATGTCGACCAGCTCTTCCGTCGATGGATGGATAAATTTAATGTTTGCTGCATGCAGGAATAATCGATCCAATCCACAATTCCCGGTGTAGGCATCAAAACGACGATCACCGTATCTGTCATCCCATGCAATTGGATGGCCAGCGTACTGAGTATGCACTCGAATCTGATGTGTGCGCCCTGTCACTGGGCTCGCTTGTATTAACGTCGCATCATCGAATTTTTCAAGTACTTTAAAGCGAGTTTCCGATGCTTTACCTGTCGGGTTCACTCGCACAATGCTATTCACTTCATTTTTCAACAAAGGTGCATTAATGACACGACAAGTTGATTTCCATTGGCCCATAACCAACGCGAAATAAAATTTCTTGACCGTCTTTTCTCGAAACTGTGCCTGAAGATGACGTAACGCCGATCGCTTTTTCGCAACCAGTAAAATACCCGACGTGTCCCGATCGATACGGTGAACCAACTCTAAGAAACGAGCTGTTGGTCTCAGCGCCCTTAATGCTTCAATCGCACCAAACTTTAAACCGCTTCCTCCGTGTACCGCCAAGCCTGATGGTTTATTTAAAACCAACAGATGCTCATCTTCATAAATGATATTACTTTCAAGTTGAGCCACCTTGTTAAGCTTGGTACTAATAACCGGCTCGTCGGTTTTCTCTTCAATGGTGACAGGAGGAATACGAACAATGTCCCCAGCCTGCAATTTATACTCAACTTTAACGCGTTTTTTATTTACTCGTACCTCTCCCTTTCGCACAATTCGGTAAACCATGCTTTTGGGGAGGTTTTTCAATTGGTTACGTAAGAAGTTATCTATACGCTGACCCGCCATGTCTTCATCGATATCGACAAACTGGACTTTAGTTCTAATTTCACTCATTTCGCTATTGTATCACTCAAACGCGCTATATTTCATATTTTCTTGCTTCATTTAAAGCACACCCAACTCACAAACATCACTCATTAACCCACGCCCTTACTGCTGTGGATAAAAAACAAACTGCCCTTTACTATTGCTTAGATTAAATGAGAAAAAGCACAGTAAAACAATCGATTATTTAATATCACCAGCCATTACTCTGGTTTTTTTTCACCTGTTTATAACAAAGCAGATTGCTGTGATTTCTTTGCGCTGCTATAGTTCACTGCTGCTATTAACGCTTTGATGATTATTTAAACAAAATCAAGCGCGATATCGCACAGTTAACTGAGTAGATTACTTTGTCCCGTAGTGCCGCACTTGGCGTAAGACTCTATTGAACTAAGTCAACTTATTGCCCTACTCGTCGTATTTTCATGTTGAGTATTCTCCGCAAATCGCGGGTCACAAGCTTGTTCGCTTGTGACAACTGACGTGCCCTTAGAGCATCCCCTCCAGCCGGGAGGCTGCACTTTTAGCCATGGGATCTGGCACCGTGAAAACGAACTAAAGCAATAAGCACAATCAATATAAAAAAAGATAACGAGATTATTAAATGAAAAGAATGTTAATAAACGCAACTCAAAAAGAAGAGTTGCGTGTTGCTTTGGTCGATGGACAGCGACTTTTCGATTTGGATATCGAAAGCCCAGGACACGAATCAAAGAAAGCAAATATCTATAAAGGCCGTATTACCCGTGTTGAACCAAGTTTAGAAGCTGCTTTTGTTGACTACGGTGCTGATAGACACGGATTCCTTCCTCTTAAAGAAATTGCTCGTGAGTACTTCCCCCAAGGTTACACCTACCAAGGTCGACCAAGCATCAAAGAAGTATTGAGAGAAGGGCAAGAAGTCATTGTTCAAGTTGAAAAAGAAGAGCGTGGCAGCAAAGGGGCTGCATTAACGACTTTTGTTTCACTTGCCGGTAGCTACCTTGTTTTAATGCCTAATAACCCTCGTGCTGGTGGTATTTCACGCCGAATCGAAGGCGATGAAAGAACTCAACTTAAAGCCGCACTAAGCACACTTGAACTTCCACAAGGTATGGGGCTGATTGTTCGTACTGCAGGTGTAGGTAAAAGCGCTGAAGAGCTTGAGTGGGATCTTAACGTATTACTCAACCACTGGGGCGCAATTAAACAGGCTTCAGACAGTAACTCTGCACCTTTCCTTATTCACCAAGAAAGTAACGTTATTGTACGTGCGATTCGTGACTACTTGCGTCGTGACATTGGCGAGATTCTTATCGATAGTAACACTATCTATGAGCGCGCCCTTGAGCATATTCGCTTAGTTCGACCAGACTTTGCTAGCCGTATTAAAAAGTACGACGGTGAAGTGCCACTATTTAGCCACTATCAAATTGAGAGCCAAATAGAATCGGCCTTCCAACGTGAAGTACGTCTTCCTTCTGGTGGTTCAATCGTTATTGACCCAACAGAAGCACTTACCTCTATCGATATTAACTCCGCTCGCGCTACGAAAGGTGGAGACATTGAAGAAACCGCTCTAAACACAAACCTTGAAGCGGCCGATGAAATTGCTCGTCAATTACGTCTACGTGACTTAGGTGGTCTTGTTGTTATCGATTTCATCGATATGACACCCGTTCGTAACCAGCGTGAAGTTGAGAATCGTTTGCGTGATGCCGTGCGCCTTGACAGAGCTCGTATCCAAATCGGTCGCATCTCTCGCTTTGGTCTTCTAGAGATGTCTCGTCAACGTTTGAGCCCATCACTAGCGGAAGCAAGCCACCACATTTGTCCTCGCTGTACAGGTACTGGTGTTGTTCGTGATAACGAATCGCTAGCACTATCTGTTCTACGTTTGATTGAAGAAGAAGCTCTGAAAGATAACACAGCGCAAGTACTTGCTGTTGTGCCTGTTCCAATTGCTTCTTACCTGCTGAACGAAAAACGTCGCTCAGTCAACCACATCGAGAAAAACCAAGAAGTTAAGATCACTGTTGTCCCTAACTCTGATATGGAAACGCCACACTTTGAGGTGATTCGTATCCGTGAAGGCGAAGAGTTTGATTTACTGTCTTACTTACTGCCTCAAAAGCTAGATGCTCTAAAAGAAGCAGAGAGCAAAGAACCTGTAGAGCAAGAAGTTAAACTGAGAAAGGTTGAAGAGCCAGCTCTAAAAGGCTTCGCTGCTCCTGCTCAATCAGCACCTACTCCGGCACCAGCGCCTAAGGCTGTTGAAGCAAAGAAAGAACCAGCAAAAGAAGAGGCTCAACCTGGCCTTATCTCTCGTCTATTTAAAGCACTAGGTGAATTTTTCTCTGGCCCTTCAGAAGAAGTTAAAGAAGAAGTCAAAGAAGAAAAGTCGACAGAAGAGCAGCGTCATCCTCGCCAACGTCGTAATCGCAACGATCAACGTCGTCGCAATAATCGTGATAATCGTGGTGACCGCAATAAGCGTAAGCCTGTGCGAGATGAGCAAGCCCCAGCGACCGAAAATGATGAAAAGGCGAGACAAGAACGTAAGCCTAATAATCGTAAGCCTAAGCAGGACCGTCGACCTAACCGTGACGATGCAAAAACATCGAAAGTGTTAGAACAAGGCCAGCAAATCGCTGCAGATGCTCAAAGTACCAAGCAAGACTCTGCCCCTGAAGCAAAAGCGCCGAAGACGAAAGAACGTCGTCAACGCCGTCCGCTAAAGAAACAGATTCGAGTAAATAGTCAGAATAAACCTCAACCTGTTGATGATGCTAAAGCTGCAGAAGTCGTAACCGCTGTTGCGGTCGCTGAAGCGGTAGAAGCCAATGTTGAAGTGAATGACGCAACACAAGAAGAGCAACCTAAACAACGTCGTAACCGTCGATCGCCTCGTCATTTACGAGCAAGCGGTCAACGCCGACGTCGTGGACGTGATCGTCGCCCTAACCCATTCCGCCTTCGCAAAGGTGGTGTTGCTTCTCCTGAGATGGCAATGGGTAAAGTGATGCCTCGCTATGATTTAGCCAAGCCTAAGCGTCAGTCGCAAGCTCAACCTGTTGAACCTGTGGTGGAAACCTCCGCAATTAAACTGTCTGGTTTTGCAATGCCTGAAATGGCGATGGGTAAAATCATCCTATGCTCAACGGCGAAAGCGAATACCGATGTCAAAGTTGAAGCGCCGGTGAAACTTGAAGCACCAGTAGTAGCGGAAGTTAAAGAAGTGGCAGCCAAAGTGGTTGAAGCAAACGTTGCCCCTGAAACTAAAACTGAGCCGCCTGTTAATGCCGAAACTGTTGCGCCAGTTGAGAAAGTCGAAACAATAGCTACTCCACAAGAAGCCAGTGTCGATTCGCCTAAACTCGAAGAAACCAAACCCGAAGAAGCTAAGTTCGAAGAAACCAAGCTTGAAGAAACAACAGTCAACGAAGAAGTCGCAGTTACTACTGAAACTGTGACTCAAGTTCAGCCTGTTGTAGGAAAAACCGGTCGTGTTAAAGCACACGCTACCTCAGCAATGACTAAGGCTCCAGGGCCTCAAGAAATTAAAGAGATTGAAGTGGTTTCTATGCCTCTAAAAACCGAACGCTACCAAGCAAAAGGCGCTGGCAGCCAAGTTGCACGTAGCCAAGCGGGCTCAGGAATGACGAAACCTCAAGGCTTCTAATACCTTTTAAAACGTAAAAAAGGCTGCTAACTCTTAGCAGCCTTTTTTTTCAATATTGAACAAGACATAAGTCAAGTTAATCTATACTAGGTTAATCATTGAACTTAATCACACTTTTCGGTAGCATGCGCCGATTCATACTTATCCGCACTCAAAATAGAATGTTTGTCTATCTCTGATTTTGCTCTATTTGTAACGAAGTGTTGTTTAAGGATAAACCCACAAGCAAAAATACTGAGTTAACATGTTTGAATTTCCACAGTTTTCTAAACACTCTGTAAAAAATGATGTCCTATCCGGGCTTACTGTTGCACTTGCACTGGTACCAGAAGCCGTAGCTTTTGCCTTTGTCGCGGGTGTCGACCCTATGGTTGGTTTATACGCGGCATTTATCGTTGGCCTTATTACTTCTATTTTTGGTGGACGACCTGGAATGATTTCCGGTGCAACAGGCGCAATGGCTGTTGTTATGGTCAGCCTAGTGGCAACTCATGGTGTCCAATACTTATTCGCCGCCATCATGCTTGCGGGTATATTTCAGATATCGGCAGGACTCTTTAAGCTAGGCAAATTTATTCGCATGGTTCCCCATCCCGTTATGATTGGTTTTGTTAATGGCCTTGCGATTGTTATTTTCCTTGCTCAGCTTGGACAATTTAAAACACCCGATGCTTCCGGTGCACTAACCTGGCTACCTCAAGGTGAAATGTTGCTTATGTTAGGACTTGTTGCACTAACCATGGCTATTATTCATTTTCTGCCTAAACTGACCACGGCGGTGCCATCTTCTCTGGTCGCGATCGTGACTGTCACTGTCCTAGTATCAATGCTGAACCTAGACACCAACACTGTAGTCGATTTCCTACGTACTATGTCTGGTGATGCGAATGCCACATTGGCCGGCTCTTTACCAACGTTCTCGATTCCAGCGGTACCATTTACATTCGAAACACTTCAAATCATCTTGCCTTATGCCATCATTCTTGCCGCCATTGGCTTAATTGAATCATTGCTTACGCTAACGGTTCTAGATGAAATGACCAATACACGTGGTCAATCTAACCGTGAGTGTGTTGGGCAAGGCATGGCAAATGTCACGTGTTCGGTATTCGGCGCAATGGGTGGTTGTGCGATGATTGGACAATCTATGATTAACGTTAATTCTGGTGGTCGTGGGCGACTTTCCGGAATCGTAGCGGCCGTTGCGCTGCTGGCGTTTATCTTGTTTGGTTCTGCTTTGATTGAAATGATTCCACTTGCAGCACTCGTCGGCGTTATGTTCATGGTCGTTATTGGCACGTTTGAGTGGGCTACATTTAAGCTTGCACGACGCGTTCCTAAACAAGACTTCTTTGTTATCGTCCTTGTTACGGTTGTGACGGTTCTTACCGACCTTGCGGTTGCCGTCGCCGTAGGTGTTGTGGTTTCTGCTTTAATGTTCGCTTGGGAGCATGCAAAGCATATTTACGCGAGCAGTAAACTCAACGATGAAGGCTCAAAGGTATATCATATCAACGGTCCAATTTTCTTTGGTTCTGCGGCTAACTTCCTTGAACTGTTTGATTTTAAAAATGATCCTGACGATGTTATCGTCGACTTTGCGAGTTCACGCGTAGCAGACCATTCAGCAATCGAAGCGATAGAAACACTAGCAGTTCGATATTCGACGCTTGGAAAGACATTACACTTACGTCACTTGAGCCCAGATTGTCGCGCGCTTCTTCACAAAGCAGGTAGTTTAGTTGAAATTAACGTTAAAGAAGATCCTAGCTATAAAGTAGCAACGGACGTTTTAGCTGGCTAATATTTAAATGCTTAGTGGAAAAACAAAAGGGTTTGCCAAACAACGGCAAACCCTTTTTCTATCCTAAACACCATGATAGTCGTTAAAAACACTAGTTTGCTTTACCCACTCATCATCAATTAAGAACAGTGTAACCACGGTTCGTCATGCAATTTCTCATTACCGTCTGCTGATTCTGTTCGTAGTCGGCTTGATTCTGACGACGGTCTCGGCTTCCACCAATAACTCCAGCGCCTAGGCCTACCGCAGCACCTTTCTTAGCACCCTCACTGCCAGAGCCTCCCGCAATAGCAACACCGGCTGACCCGATTGCCGCACCTTTCAAAGCGCCACCAACCGCACCACGAGAGCGAGTGTCTTTATTGACTTGATTAGACAGCTCTTCACATTGATGCTTATCATAAATATAGTCTTTCTCATCAACGCCGTTTTTATCGATGATAAGTTTCGCATGAACGTTTACAGAAAGTATTAGAGAAAGTGAAAGTAAGCCTACGCGTTTCATTGCCAGTTCCTATTGATCGTTTAGGGAGATAGGCCAAAGTGTATAAAGACTGAGCGAGAACAACTAGGAATATCCCTTATTCCAAAAAGTCACTTGCCAACCGAACTAGTTAAAATCCATAAAAAAACCCCAACCAAAAGGTCGGGGTTTGATCATCAACATTTCGTGCTAGCGAAACATCTTACAACGTCAGAAGTCTTACTTCTTTTTAGCTGGTTTGTCAGCTTTTTTCTTGCTTGCTGCTGTTTCTTCGGCTGCTTCACCTTCAACAAATGCTTTACCGTAGTAAGAAGCGATTAATACTTCTTTCAACTCATTGATCAATGGGTAACGTGGGTTAGCACCTGTACATTGGTCATCAAACGCATCTTCAGCAATTGAATCCACTTTCGCCATGAACTCCGCTTCGTTAACGCCAGCAGCTTGGATTGACAGTGGAATATCCATTGCAATTTTAAGCTCTTCTAACCAGTTAAGCAGCGCATTAACTTTAGTTTCAGTATTACCTTCACGGAAACCTAAATGCTCTGCAACTTCAGCGTAACGAGCACGTGCTTTAGGACGGTCGTACTGAGAGAACGCAGCTTGTTTCGTTGGGTTGTTAGTCGCATTGTAACGAACAGTGTTCGAGATTAACAATGCGTTCGCAAGACCGTGTGGAATGTGGAATTCAGCACCTAATTTATGCGCCATTGAGTGACACACACCTAGGAAAGACTGAGCAAAAGACATACCAGCGATAGTTGCTGCATTGTGCACTTTTTCACGGGCAATTGGATCTTTCTTACCGTTAGCGTAAGAGCTTGGCAAGTACTCTTTAAGCATCTTAAGTGCTTGCAGAGCGTGACCATCTGAGTATTCGTTTGCTAGAACTGAAACATAAGCTTCTAATGCGTGTGTAACGGCATCGTAACCACCGAATGCACATAGAGACTTAGGCATATCCATTACAAGGTTAGCATCAACAACAGCCATATTGGGCGTTAGTTCGTAATCTGCTAATGGGTATTTTTGACCTGTTTTTTCGTCAGTTACAACAGCGAATGGTGTCACTTCAGAGCCTGTACCAGAAGTTGTTGTGATACATACTAGTTCTGCTTTTGCACCCATTTTAGGGAACTTGTAAATACGTTTACGGATATCCATAAAGCGCATAGATAGATCTTCGAAATCTGTTTCTGGGTGCTCGTACATTACCCACATAATTTTCGCAGCATCCATTGGTGAACCACCACCAACCGCTAAGATAACATCAGGCTGGTAACTTGCACATGCTTCAGCACCAGCTTTAACTACCGCCAATGTTGGATCCGCTTCTACTTCATGGAATACTTCAACTTCCATGCCTTTTTCTTTTAGGATGGCACGTAGATCATCAATGTAACCGTTGTTAAATAAGAAACGGTCAGTAACGATGAGTGCACGTTTTTTACCTTCAAGGTCAGTCATTGCGATTGGTAGACAGCCGCGACGGAAGTAGATAGATTTTGGTAGTTTGTGCCACAACATATTTTCTGCTCGCTTAGCTACAATTTTCTTGTTGATAAGGTGCTTAGGACCTACGTTTTCAGAGATAGCGTTACCACCCCAAGAACCACAGCCTAGTGTCAATGAAGGAGCCAATTCGAAGTTGTAAAGGTCACCGATACCACCTTGAGATGAAGGCGTATTCACAAGAATACGTGCAGTCTTCATTTTGTCACCGAAGTACGCAATACGATCTTCGTTGTTGTCTTGGTCAGTGTAAAGTACTGAAGTATGGCCAACACCACCGATGTCTAATACGATACCTGCTTGACGTACAGCATCTTCAAAGTCTTTCGCTTTGAATAGGCCTAATGTTGGAGATAGTTTTTCATGAGCAAATTCGTCATCCCATGAAGCTTCTAAGCCTTCACCGATAAGAATTTTAGTTGACGTTGGTACTTTAACGCCTGCTAGCTCAGCAATCTTGTATGCTGGCTGACCTACGATTTTCGCGTTCAGTGCGCCATCGATAAGCAATACTTTACGTACTTTCTCTGCATCTGCCGTGTTTAGCACAACTGCGCCGTATTTTGCAAAACGAGCTTTAACTTCGTCGTAGATAGATTCAACAACAATCGCCGCTTGCTCAGAAGCACAAATAACGCCGTTATCGAATGTTTTAGACATTAAGATAGAAGATACAGCACGTTTGATATCTGCAGTTTCATCAATAACTACAGGCGTGTTACCTGCGCCAACACCGATAGCAGGTTTACCTGAAGAGTAAGCCGCTTTCACCATGCCTGGACCACCAGTTGCAAGGATCATGTTGATGTCGTCATGTTTCATCAGTGTGTTAGACAATTCAACTGAAGGTACGTCAATCCAACCAATAATGTCTTTTGGTGCACCCGCTTTAATTGCTGCGTCTAATACGATTTTAGCTGCGTAGTTAGTGGCATTCTTAGCGCGTGGGTGTGGAGAGAAGATACAACCATTACGTGTTTTAAGACAGATTAGTGCTTTAAAGATAGCGGTTGAAGTTGGGTTGGTCGTTGGAACGATCGCACAAACAATACCTAGTGGTTCAGCGATAGTAATCGTACCACCTTCATCGTTACGGTCGATGATGCCACACGTTAGTTCATCTTTATATTTATTGTAGATAAACTCAGAAGCAAAGTGGTTTTTGATAACTTTATCTTCCATGATACCCATGCCAGATTCAGTTGCCGCCATTTTAGCTAGTTCGATACGAGCTGTTGAAGCTGCTAGAGATGCTGCACGGAAGATTTCATCAACCTTCTCTTGTGGAAAGTTCGCAAATTCTTGTTGCGCCGCTTTTACACGAGCTACTAGAGCGTCTAGTTCAGCCAAGTTCGATACAGGCATAGTGGATCTCCTAAAATAAATAAATGTTAAAAACTTTTTATTAAGATTGCGCCGAGATGCTTAAAACTACTGTCAAGAAGCAATCCAATTGCACAGGCTTAGTAAATTGCTTTCAGGGCTGAGTATAATATTTCAGGCCATGAAAAAAATTGACTCAGATCAGTTCTCAAAAGGCAATTACCTACAAAGTAGCAGTTAAAACACCGAAAAAAACATAAGACACTGAAAACAAATGATTAAAAGCCATAAAATCAGTGATTAAAAATCACGCAGTCAGATAAATAAAACTAAATAACTTTCACAAAGCTGTAAAAAAGTTACATATTTCTATAATAAAGTACATTTAGTGTCACTTTTTACGTGCTACGAGCTTAAACGTTTTTGAGATAAATGTGGCATAAATGATAGAGATTTTTGTCATAAATGTGGGAATGCACTCAATTTTTTTCTTCGCGATTTAACTTTATCTTTGATTTCAATCTCTACTCTTTCGCTGTTCGGTCCATGAGATCGGATTACTTATTTTGTATGGAATAAGCAAAAAAAAATCATCTCGAACACAACATTACCGCTCGTACAAAAAAACAATTTACCCTAGAATCGCGGCAAATTATTTCACCCTATTTTACGGTTGCCGAGTTAGAACTATGACTTCATTCGAAATCGCCATTTTTTTACAGTTTTTTTTAGGATTGGTTGCTGCGGTGAATCCCGTTGGAATCATGCCCATTTTTGTTTCGTTGACGGGGCATATGACACCGGAAGAAAAAAACAAAACCGCACGAACAGCGAACATTGCTGTTGCTATGATTTTGATCGTATCACTGCTAGCAGGCCAAGTATTATTGGATATGTTTAGTATCTCTCTAGACTCATTTAGAGTGGCAGGCGGGCTACTGCTGCTTAGCATCGCTTTCTCAATGATGAGCGGAAAACTCGGCGAAGATAAGCAAAATAAACAAGAAAAGTCTGAGTATGTAAGTAAGGAACAAATTGGTGTCGTCCCCTTGGCCATGCCCCTGATGGCCGGCCCCGGTGCGATCAGTTCAACCATTGTTTATGGAGCCCGCTACCCAAGCACGCTTGATACGCTGGGCATCATTATTACCGTAGCCATCTTTTGCTGCTGCTCTTGGTTGCTATTTCGTTCAGCGCCTCTTATCGTGCGTTTTTTAGGGCAGACCGGTATCAATGTGATTACACGTATTATGGGGCTTATATTAGGTGCTTTAGGTATAGAGTTTATCGCAAACGGGCTAAGGAACTTATTTCCCGGATTAGCCTAGGGTGTGTTGATCTTTCAAGCTAATTTTTGCAGCAACTTGTTGGGTATTGAGACAAGGCAGAGGCTTAGATAGGTAGTTA
>NZ_AJYQ02000031.1 GCF_000287055.2 Vibrio genomosp. F10 str. ZF-129
TGCCAAGCGTTGGGAATCCCTCTTAAATTGCTTGTTATGTGATTTTTACCGTGAATTTAAAGTAAACCACCGTAGAAATGAAGAGATTTGAATAAGTTACGTACAAAAACGATGCTGACCAAAACCTAAATTTCACAGCGATCTGAGCCAAAGAGCGCCACTTGCAGAATCAACAACAAAGAAAGCGCCCTTTCAGCCACAACAAAACCTTTTGCTTCATCAGACTTTCAGAGCTGAATGTCAGCAAATGAATCAGTCAAAAAGACATTTCAATTAAAGCGACTGGAAACCGCCGAAACTCAACACAAACCAGATCCAAAACCTAATTGAGGCAACCAAAGAACCTTGAAAACGATCAATCTCAAGTTGTTCAAGAATCCAGTTTGACCAAGCCAACTTGCCGAAAACACGGAACGAATTCTCAATGAAATCGTAGCTTTGACCTTAAAAACTCATCCAACACATAACGCCCAATTAAGTGGTGAACAACGCACTGACCAAGCTGCTGCATAACACCGTAAAACACTTTACCTGACGCATAGTAAAACTGCCACGCGTTGAGAATCCACTTGAATTGCTTGTTATGTGAATTTTACCGTGAATTCAAAGTAAACCACCGTAGAAATGAAGAAATTTGAATAAGTTACGTACAAAAACGATGCTGACCAAAACCTAGATTTCACAGCGATCTGAGCCAAAGAAAGCCACTTGCAGAATCAACAACAAAGAAAGCGCCCTTTCAGCCATAACAAAACCTTTTACTTCAGCAGACTTTCAGAGCTGAATATCAGCAAGTGAATCAGTCAAAAAAGCATTTCAATTTAAGCGATTTGAAACTGACAAAACTCAACACAAACCAGATCCAAAACTTAATTGAGGCAACCCAAGAACCTTAAAAACGATCACTCTCAAGTTGTTCAAGAATCCATTTCGACCAAGCCAACCTGCCGAAAAAAACGGAACGAATTATCAATTAAATCATAGAGTTAACTTCAAAAATGCATCAAACACATAACGCTCTGCTAAGCGGCAAATAAA
>NZ_AJYQ02000032.1 GCF_000287055.2 Vibrio genomosp. F10 str. ZF-129
AAAATCATCGTATAAGGAGGTGATCCAGCCCCAGGTTCCCCTAGGGCTACCTTGTTACGACTTCACCCCAGTCATGAACCACAAAGTGGTGAGCGTCCTCCCCGAAAGGTTAAACTACCCACTTCTTTTGCAGCCCACTCCCATGGTGTGACGGGCGGTGTGTACAAGGCCCGGGAACGTATTCACCGTGACATTCTGATTCACGATTACTAGCGATTCCGACTTCATGGAGTCGAGTTGCAGACTCCAATCCGGACTACGACGCACTTTTTGGGATTCGCTCACTATCGCTAGCTTGCTGCCCTCTGTATGCGCCATTGTAGCACGTGTGTAGCCCTACTCGTAAGGGCCATGATGACTTGACGTCGTCCCCACCTTCCTCCGGTTTATCACCGGCAGTCTCCCTGGAGTTCCCGACATTACTCGCTGGCAAACAAGGATAAGGGTTGCGCTCGTTGCGGGACTTAACCCAACATTTCACAACACGAGCTGACGACAGCCATGCAGCACCTGTCTTAGAGCTCCCGAAGGCACACCTGCGTCTCCGCTGGCTTCTCTAGATGTCAAGAGTAGGTAAGGTTCTTCGCGTTGCATCGAATTAAACCACATGCTCCACCGCTTGTGCGGGCCCCCGTCAATTCATTTGAGTTTTAATCTTGCGACCGTACTCCCCAGGCGGTCTACTTAACGCGTTAGCTCCGAAAGCCACGGCTCAAGGCCACAACCTCCAAGTAGACATCGTTTACGGCGTGGACTACCAGGGTATCTAATCCTGTTTGCTCCCCACGCTTTCGCATCTGAGTGTCAGTATCTGTCCAGGGGGCCGCCTTCGCCACTGGTATTCCTTCAGATCTCTACGCATTTCACCGCTACACCTGAAATTCTACCCCCCTCTACAGTACTCTAGTCCAACAGTTTCAAATGCAGTTCCGAGGTTGAGCCCCGGGCTTTCACATCTGACTTATTGAACCACCTGCATGCGCTTTACGCCCAGTAATTCCGATTAACGCTCGCACCCTCCGTATTACCGCGGCTGCTGGCACGGAGTTAGCCGGTGCTTCTTCTGTCGCTAACGTCAAGAGATAAGCGTATTAAGCTTACCCCCTTCCTCACGACTGAAAGTACTTTACAACCCGAAGGCCTTCTTCATACACGCGGCATGGCTGCATCAGGCTTTCGCCCATTGTGCAATATTCCCCACTGCTGCCTCCCGTAGGAGTCTGGACCGTGTCTCAGTTCCAGTGTGGCTGATCATCCTCTCAGACCAGCTAGGGATCGTCGCCTTGGTGAGCCATTACCTCACCAACTAGCTAATCCCACCTAGGCGTATCCAATAGCACAAGGCCCGAAGGTCCCCTGCTTTGCTCCAAAGAGATTATGCGGTATTAGCCATCGTTTCCAATGGTTATCCCCCTCTACTGGGCAACTTCCTAGGCATTACTCACCCGTCCGCCGCTCGACGCCGAAGTAGCAAGCTACTTCTCGTTTCCGCTCGACTTGCATGTGTTAGGCCTGCCGCCAGCGTTCAATCTGAGCCATGATCAAACTCTTCAATTTAAGATTTTGTCGGCTCAACGAATACTGACTTCAAAACTAATCTTCATGTAAACATGAAGATGTAACTTTAAAGCTATTATCTTTCCAACAGAAAGATAATGAATTGACTGTGCCAAATAACTGCAAGCAGTTATTCGTATTGGTCACTCAGTTCATTGAAACCAAAGTTGTTTCCGAAGAAACTGTTTTTACTGCTCTTTATAAAAA
>NZ_AJYQ02000033.1 GCF_000287055.2 Vibrio genomosp. F10 str. ZF-129
TGCGAATCACTCTTAAATGCTTTGTTATGTGCAAATTTCCGACAAGTGACTGACTTGCCTTACATTCTTAACAGCACTAATACTTTGTTTAGTTGGATTAAACCAGATTGCATCAATGCCCGCTGTGATTGCTGGCGCAATATCTTTGTCGTATGTGTCGCCTACCATCACAACGGATTTAGGGTCTAAGTCGAGTAATTCGATTATTTTTTCAAAAAACTCAGGTGTCCCCTTACCAACACCAAGGTTCGATTTACAAAAATAACCCGAGATATATGGAGATAAACCAGCTCGTTCAAAAGCAACCTTAATTTCAGCTTCCGATGAATCTGAAGCATTTGTAGCCACATAGACTTTGTTGTTTCTAGATAGTTCTTTAAGGGCGTTCAGAGCGCCGTCGACAGCTTGCACCGTTACCCAGTCACACATTTTCCCGCTTTGTTCCGGGAAATCGATCATAAGAGTATCGCCCCAATCGAATAGGTAAACCTTGGTCATATTGCCTCCTTGCACATAACGCTCTGCTAAGCGGCAAATA
>NZ_AJYQ02000034.1 GCF_000287055.2 Vibrio genomosp. F10 str. ZF-129
GGTTTATTTGCCGCTTAGCAGAGCGTTATGAGCCTAAAGTGAAATGTGAGGCATGCCGAGTAATTACTATCACAATATGAATCTGATTGAACTAAAGAATAGGCTAGGAAAACTTCAAACTTACAGAATTGATATTCATGCTTGAACGTATAGAAAAAATTCTAGACCTTAATAACATCGTATACGAAAGCGGTGAAACAAGGATGTACATTAAGCTCGGTGGATTCTGCTCAAAAGTTAAAATTAGCTACGATTATGCTACCAACAACTATAGAGTAAATTGTAATGAACTGAGTCTGTTCCTGTCTAGCATCGTGTTTTTTTGCATGGCGTTTAATACACTTCATCAGCCAGATTCAGAGTTGTGGTCAGGGTATTTCGCAGGTTTAATGTTCGCTGTAGCTATTGGTAATCTATTTTCCATTATATCTACACACATACAATTGCTAGATTTACGAGCGCAACTTAGACAAGAAGGCGTTTACTTAAAACTCGGCTCATAACAAGGCGCTTAACAGTGACCCAAAACGAGTGGCATTTTTGCTTCGCAAAAGCTTATGCCACAGTTTCGGGCACGTTAGCTTGGCGTTAAATTGCAATTCATGACATAACTAAGGAAAGTTAATGATAGAAGTAAATTTTAAATACAAAAACGATTCAGGTCTTTTTACTATTGAGTTAGAGGAGCTATCAGGAGTTTGCTCAACAGAATCAGAACTAGAGACAGTTCTTGATACGTGTCTACTAAATGAAGCTATCTTAAAAAAGGCTATTGAGTACGTGCAACTTCCAATTGATACCGCATTTGATGATTCAGAACTGACGAGTGAATCTGCGCGTATTGGGTTTAGTCAGCTTTTTTACAAATATCAGAAAAGCGGTACTTTGTATTGCATCAATAGGTAGCGTGCGCCTAGCAATTTAACAAAGCATTTAAGACGGATTCTCAACGCTTGGCGGTTTCAGTCTAAGTCGACTTCAGTGCTTTATGTGGCAAGGTTTAAGCATGGGTGGTCGCGTTGTTCACCACTTAATGCGGCGTTAGCAGTACATGAATGTATGGAGTAAGAATGAAGTTTGATGCTATAAATTTTAAAGATAAGTTCTCGAAATTTACTGAACACTGGTCTCCGCGTGTTGTTGCAGAAATGAATGACTATCAATTTAAGTTAGTAAAAGTTGAAGGCGAATTTGTTTGGCATGATCATCCTGATACAGATGAAGTATTCATCGTTTTGGAAGGTATCCTTAATATAGAATTCCGTGACGGCATCGTAACCCTAAATTCGGGTGAAATGTTTGTAATTCCAAAAGGTGTAGAGCATAAACCTGTTGCTAACAGTGAATGTAAAATCATGCTTGTTGAACCTAAAGGAGTCGTTAATACCGGTGATTCAGGTAGCGAGCTAACGGCTGAAAATGATGTTTGGGTGTAAAGTACAGCTAACAAGAATTTAAAGCGGGACTGCTAACAGTTTGCTCGGTTTCGCTTCGCTACACATTTTAGCAAACTGTTATCAGCCCCTTAAATTGGCGTTATGTGCTTTTTCGGAAAATCTAAAATTTAGTGTAGAATCATTGTTTTGAGTAAATTGGATTTCAGTATGTCTAAACCAATTCAGCAGCAAATCGGCAATGTAGCGTTAGTCGTTGAAAACTACGATGATGCGATTGAATTCTATACCCAGAAGCTTCAATTTACCTTGGTCGAAGATACCGATTTAGGTTGTGGTAAGCGCTGGGTGCAAGTATCTCCTCCAAATTCTAATGGTACCAATTTACTTCTAGCCCAAGCGAGCACTGAGGAGCAATCTCAAGCTGTCGGCAATCAAACAGGTGGTCGTGTATTCTTGTTTCTCCAAACCAATGACTTCTGGCGTGACTACGAATTAATGAAATCAAATGGTGTGGTATTTATGGAGGAGCCGCGAGTCGAAGAGTACGGTACAGTAGTTGTATTCCAAGACTTATATGGTACTAAATGGGACTTGTTGCAATTAAACGGTGCAACAGGTTAGCACGCACATAACAAAGCGTTTAAGACGGATTCCCAACG
>NZ_AJYQ02000035.1 GCF_000287055.2 Vibrio genomosp. F10 str. ZF-129
AACCGCCACTTTGCCACTGGCTACGTCTTCTACTTTGCGTATGAAAAGACCTTTCTCTTTATTCGACCAAACAACATCTAAGGCGGACTTTAGGCGAACTTGCGCTTGTGAGGCAAAATGCTCCGCGCAGCTCGGAAAGCTTTTGAACAGTGCTTGAAGTGAAGAATTGGGAATCAGATAAAGAAGCGTATTCTCGATGGCCGTTGCCCGGTAACTTTTGTCGGAATCAATGTTGGTATCAAAGAAGGTGAAGCCAAACAAATCTTCAGAGCCTAATCTTGCTCTGAGTACACCATCGGATTTTCGTTGTTCCATCGACCCTGTTCTCACGATGTATAAGAACTTCTCTTTACCTTCATCATCCAGTTCGACGACTTCTCCTTTACTTAAATAAGTAATTTGTACCGTGAAGGCCAATTCTCGAAGTGCCTCTTTCGGTATTTTGTCGAAGGGGTCTATTTGACCAATGAACTGAATGATGTTTGGGAGAAGAGATTGAGGCATAGGATAGTCACCACGATTTGTTTAGTATTATTATATAACCACAAGAAATTGTTTCTAGCACTATAAATTAGAACTGTGCATCAAAATTGACTATTTCGATGCCAAACGACGCCATGCAGAGTAAACATAGAAGCACGTATGGTTTGGAAGAACGACAGCAGATAAATAGAAGGATTAAAATAGAAGAGAGATAAAAAAAGCATGCGGATGCATGCTTCTTAGAGCAAAATAACCAAGTAAAAATGTTAACTTGCGACAGGAAGCCTGTGGTTCGCCTCTTGTAAGTGATTGGCAGAAGCCTCACGTGCTTTCGCACTGTTTCCAGCCATTATTGCATCATAAATCTGACGGTGTTCATTGATACAAGTACTCCCCTCTTCGGAAGAGTGGACAATAAAGTTCACAAACATCGTCGTCAGTATATGACCAAAAGGCAGGTAAAAATCGTTACCTGTTGCGTTAAAAATAAGGCTATGGAACTTCATATCGATGTCGGTCCAGAGATCTTGATCAAACACCTCGGCTTCCGATACTTCGACCATTTTCTGAAAAATACCAGACAGTTCGATTCGCTGCTCAGCGGTCGCATGGGTCGCGGCAAGAGCACAAGCTTCAGGCTCGATCGCTCGGCGCAGACCAAGAAATTGTAAGCAGAATTGGTCGATATCAGCGAGTCCATCCATCCACTCAATCAATTGAGGATCAAGAAAGTTCCAATACGCACGGTTTACTACACGGGTACCCACTTTAGGCTTAGACTCTAACAAGCCCTTAGAAGTAAGCAGTTTCACGGCTTCTCGCAACGCAGTACGGCTAATACCAAACTGTTCACACAGCACCATTTCACCCGGAATGATGGAACCCTGAGGAAGCTCCCCAGACAGAATGCCCCGTGCTATCTCTCGGGCTACTTGCACGTGTAGGCTACGTTTTGAACCAGATATTGAGTTAAAAGAACCTGCCATATGTTCACAATTCGCTTTTAATGTATTATTTAACCCCAATTGTAACACTTTACTTTACCGACTCCAAACGAGGAAATCAGATAACGTGAGCTTAGAGACAACAAGAGGTTCAAAGCCTTTTCCAATTTTCATCCATTCATATTTCTTATTAACTCCTCTTATTTATTCATACAAAACCGTCCAGTAGCCGCTCTTTTATTGAGGAAAATCACGATACAGGCTTTTTCTTCGATATTTTTGTGTCTGAAGACGCATTTATGCCTTACTCACTTTGATTAAATATTATCTTATTGTATTATTTATTGATTGGTTTTTAGCATGCTATATGTAAAAACAGCAGTAATCATCGCAAATAGACGCTCTTGTTTACTTGCCTCTAAGGTGGCTTCATGACAATTTTTTCATTGGTGAGTAACTCAAGTCGTAGGATTCATGTGCAAGTCGCTCGACAAATCGCACGAAGCATTCTTTCGGGGGAGCTTGAAGAACATCAAAAGCTACCCAATGAACTCGAACTGTGTGAAATGTTTGGTGTGAGTAGAACTGCGCTACGTGAATCGACCAAGCTTTTGTCGGCAAAAGGGTTGATATCATCCAAGCCAAAGGTAGGGACACATATCCTACCGAGAAATCAGTGGCATTTCCTCGACCCTCAGCTTTTAGAATGGATTCAAGACCTAGAAGATACTCAACCATTTTTATCGCAATTTTTGGGATTGAGAAAAGCAATAGAGCCTGAAGCCTGTGCGCTTGCGGCCATCAACGCGACGGTAGAGCAAAGAAAAACCTTGTCAGTCTTGTTTCAAAAAATGACCATCGCAGCCAATAGTTTTGATTATGATGAATGGACAATCAACGACCACTTGTTTCACCAGGCCATATTCGTATCAACCCAAAATCAGTTCTATATCCCTTTTGGTAATATTCTATCTACGATTTTTAAGCAATTTATCGACCATTCCGCAGAGGGAGGACGCTTTTGCCTTGCAGAGCACAATGCGATTTATGAAGCCATTATGTCGGGAGAGCCAGACCGAGCGCGAACCTCTTCTATCGTTCTGCTCAATGATGAAAACCAAAAACTGGCTCAAGTTCCCGTTCAATTTGTTAACGGTTAGTCAATCCATCACATTTATCTATTAGTTGTTGGAACAACTGCAATTTATAAGGTCCATTCGTGTCGTCGCAATCTTACATTAGAAAGAATTTCTCTTTAGCCTGGCCACTTGCACTGAATGGGCTGCTTATGCAGTCTATGCTAATGATTGATACTTATTTGGTTTCCTCTTTAGGTGAAATACCCTTAGCGGCTATGGGTATTTCAACCACCATCGTTGCCTTTATTCTCGGCATCCAGATGGCGCTAGCGAACGGTACTCAACTTGTTCTAAGTCGCGCTTTTGGTTCTGGCCTCAAGCAATCTCTTTCAAAAGCTTTTTGGTCAGGGCTAACACTAAACCTTTCAGCCGCGCTTATTTTCTGGGTACTGCTCACTTATTTCAATCAGCCATTAATCAACATCCTCACCAAGGATTCATCACTTCATCAACAGATATCAAGTTACCTCAGCATCACCAAGTATTTAGTGCTTTACACCGCGCTCACGCAAGTGATGATTGCTTTATTCAACAGTTTAGGAAAAACCAAAATCCCATTTAAAGGATACCTGATTGAGTTGCCGGTGAATGCGATTTTGTCTTACTTCCTGATTCATGGCATTGATGACTTTAATGGCCTAGGTGTACAAGGAGCAGCGTTGGGCAGCGTGATCGCAATGACTTTGCGTCTGATATACTTAACACTCTGCGTTCATTACGACCCCAATATCACCTTGGCGCTTTCTGTCACACGACAAGAGTTTCAGACGAACATTAAAAAGCACTTGATTGAAATCTTCCCCGTTGCTGCGAATGTCACGATTTTGTTGATTGGGGCGACGCTTTATCAGTTGCTTTATTCGCAGCTTAACATCAATGCTTATGTTGCCATTACGTTGGTCATGCCTTGGATTAGAGCGGGCACTCAGTTTATGGCGGCATGGGCTCATTCCTCGGCGATCAGTATTAGTCAGGCCATTGGCTCTAAAAAAATGGATGATTTAACAAAGAATGTTAATACCAGTATTGATGTTACGGTAGGAATATCGGTGGTGTGTGCAGCTAGCTTTGCCGTTCTATCATTTGTTATTGGTGACATTTACCCAGATCTTGACGAATCAACCTACATTGCGTTGTCTGCCATTGCCCCACTCTACATTTTTTTGCCCATTGTTCGGGGCTATAACACGGTGCATGGAAATGTACTCCGCGCACTAGGAAAAACGACCGCAGTCTTTAAAATCAACTTTACTGGGCAATGGGTTATTTCGATCCCCTTATGTGCCATGATCATATTAGGCTTCGATGGTTCGATTTTCTGGGCCTTTGCCGTTCAGCCTTTTGAAGAAATAGTCAAAGCTTTGCCGTTTAGACAACTCGCGAGAAAATCGCTTAATGAATTTGATATGCAAAAAGCGGAAAAGCTCATGTACGATTAAGTTTATCCCAAGCGAATCACATTATGACGTATTGAATAGCCCAGCAATACGTCATCTACTTATTTTAAATCTTTGGGCGTTATTGTTTGCTTTCAACAATCTCAACATGTCATGGCTCGTCCAATATCTCATTCTTACCGGCCTAAATGATCCCACTCAAAATCTCTAGTCGTATATTAATACATTAACCTCTGCATTAGATTTTATTTCAGCGTGACTGCCTTCACTAAATAGCGCCAGAAAGCCCAATCTAATGAGATTTATGTCAATATTTCACTGAGTGACGGATGACAGAAAATATCGCCGCGGCAATAATTAACCCAATCAACTTGTAATACAATATATCTAAAAATACAGAAGAGTTGAGTATATTAAGGATAATCCATGAAATCACATTTCGACATAGCAAAAGATGCGGTAGATCTCGTCACACCTTCTATCAATCAATTGTTTGAACGTACCAATCGTAAAGAGCTTCACATTATTGTTATGGACCCTCGATTAAAACCTTGGGAATCAGCATTCGATAAAGCGATTCTTTATGAAGCTTCACTAGGTATACCAGCCGAGTGGACGATCCCATTCGATCAACTTGCTAGAAAAAAAGCACAGCAAGCTTGGCGTAATTCTGGTGCAAATATCATTAACCAAACCATTCACACTTCTTCACTAAAAGACGACGACTTACTTTTCTATGGATCATTTGTCTATGGCGACGTGGTGGTTGCTTGCAGTGGTGTTGAACAATGGTACGACATGCTTATCAGTGGCTGGATTGCAGTAGCAATTGAACAACTTTGTATGAGCGAGTACCAAAATAACAAGATAGAAAACCCTACACAGACATACAGAAAATAAAACAATAACTAAAGGACTGATTATGAACAAACTCTTAACCTCTCTATTCATTGCCGCAGGTTTACTGGTTTCCGCTACATCCATTGCTGCCGATTACCCAACTAAAAACATTCGATTGGTCGTTCCATTCGGTGCGGGCGGGGGAACAGATGCAGTCGGTCGTACCCTTGCTAATTCCGCAAAAGATATTCTAGGGCAGAATATTGCAGTAATGAACCGTACAGGTGGCGCTGGTGCCGTGGGCATGAGCTTTGGCGCCCAACAACGTGCCGATGGCTATACATTAACTGTTGTTACCCGTGAAATTGCCTCTCTACCACAAATGGGATTGATGCAACACGACGCTAGCGACTTCAAACTTATTAGAATGGTTAACCTAGACCCTGCTGTTGTATTGGTTGCCGCTGATAGCCCATACAACACCATCAATGATTTGATTGCAGATGCGAAAAAGGGTGAAGGGAAAGTGAAATTTGCCTCTACCGCTGCGCCAAATTTCTATTTGATGGCGCTTGAAAAAGACCAGAACATCAAACTAAATGCTATACCTTACAATGGTTCTTCAGAAGCGATTCCTGCCGTACTAGGCCATCACACAGATGTGACGATGGTAACACCGGGTGAAGCAATTGCTCAGCTGCGTTCGGGGCAACTCAAAGCGTTGGGCGTTATGTCTGAAGAGCGCATTGCCTACATCCCTGATGTTCCAACGCTGAAAGAACAAGGCATCGATGTAACAACAGGCACATGGCGTGGTATTGGCGCTCCAAAAAACACTCCAGACGACGTTATAGAAACATTAGGTAAAGCGTTTGACGAAGCGATGGCTAGTGCTGAATTCAAAGAGTTCATGGAGAAAGGCGCAATGACCATCCACAATATGAACGCCGAAGAGTTCACGAAGTTTGTCGCTCAAGATGCTCAATCTCTGGGTACTCTGATCAACTAACCCTATTGAAAAGGAGCTTTCAAATGAAAGCTCCTTTTTATTACACATCTCTCTATACAAGCCGTCTTCCATACAAACCTTTATGTGGTGAATGAATGTTAAATAGACATGTTTTTTTCCCGTCGTTGGTTATTGTCTGTAGCGCTATTATCTTGGTACTTATCGGGCAATTTGCTGAGCCACGCTTTCAAGATGCGAGTGTTGATGCCAAATTTTTTCCAATGGTTGTCGCTATTGCTCAAGTCATTATCTGTGCCGCGCTGATTATGCAGCACAAAATGAAATCGAACCAAACGACAAACGAACCGCCTGTTTTTTCTAGAATGGCCATCTTCGGAGCGGTATTTCTAATTGGTTACGTGCTACTGATCAGTGTAGTCGGTTACCTGATTGCTAGCCTCCTTGCGTTCACGGCCTATTTGGTGTTCTTTAAAATTAAAAAGCCTCTTTTTTATTTAGTCGCTTGGATCTTCGTACTTTGCGTTTATTACCTATTCGGTGAAGTGTTTTATATCTCTCTGCCGCAAGGCATCTTTTATTAAGGAGTTGCTATGTTTGAACATCTACTGAGCGGCCTTCTTGTTGCTTTTAGCCCGGCGGTATTACCGGTTCTTATTTTCGGTGTGGTTGGCGGTATTGTCTTAGGTGCACTTCCTGGTTTAACCGCTACGATGGGGGTGGCCATTTTGCTTCCATTCACCTTTGGAATGGAGCCTACTTCTGCGCTTGTTATGCTCATTGGTGTTTACATCGGTGGCATCTACGGCGGTTCTATAGCGGCTATTTTGCTAAAAACGCCTGGCACTCC
>NZ_AJYQ02000036.1 GCF_000287055.2 Vibrio genomosp. F10 str. ZF-129
CGCGTTAAGTAGTGAGCAACGCCACCACCCTACCTAAATTATTGTGCCGTAAACACTAAATTCAAAGCAAACTGAAAATGCCGAGCGTTGCGAATCTGTCTTAAACGCTTTGTTATGTTTTAGTAGCCTCGATCTCATTGCCAGCAATAGTACACAAAACCAAACCACTTTCTTTTTCGCTAGAGCTAATAATGAGCTTCCCAAATGAATCCCAAACTGAGCTTTTACCACAAGTTTTCCAGCCACCTGTTTCTGAGATATGGTTGCTTAGAAGTACTGGAACTCGTTGCTCTAAAGCAATTTCGGATAGGATTTTAGAATCAGGGGTAAAGCCATTACCAGAAACTAGAGCACTTACAACATAAGCATCTGCACCGAGCTTTTTAGCCCGCAGAGAATGTTCCGGTGTTATAAAGTCGGCACAAATAGCCAATGCTATTTTATGCCCATTCACAGTAAAGAAGTAATCCGTCGCCCCAAAAGAACAATACTTATCTTCGCCTTCATGCAGATATTGCTTTGAATAAAATTGGACTGAGCCATCGGGAAAACAAACTACCGCACCTATTGTTGGCTTTGAGGAATTATTAGCTTTTAGCGGACAACCTGCAATAACTATAATCTCATTTTCAACTGACGCTTGAGAGAGTTCTTTAAAACTCAACGGCTCAGGCGAAAACGCTAGCTCAGAAACCAAATCTAACTCATAGCCCGTCAATGATAATTCCGGAAAAACGACAACATCAGCTTTGTAAGAAGATGATTCCTCGATCATTTTAATGTGATTTTCAATATTTCCACATAAGTCGCCTCTCACGATCGGGATTTGAGCCAAGCTTATAGTTACACCAGTTTCCAAGTTTCCTCCTTAAAACATAACGCTCGCTTAAGCTGCAACCAACAAGC
>NZ_AJYQ02000037.1 GCF_000287055.2 Vibrio genomosp. F10 str. ZF-129
TTCTGATCATTTACTTACTGTGATTGGTATCATTTTTTCTATTATATTCAATCAATGTCATTTTTCTTTCATCTAAGTTTGCTCTAATTCGCTATCAATATTGATACTACGCTGAAAGGATAAGTGCTTGAACCTTGAAAAGATAACGCTATGTGAGGCAACCGTGAACAACCTCAAAGCCGTCGAGTATCAATGGGTACGTACCATGTACGTCGAAGGCTATGATGCCTCAGAAATTAATCATTATATCCAAGCCTGCTTTGGTGGGGATGATACCTTCGCAGACCTCTTTAGAAAAGTCGCGTTAAAGCAAGAAAGTATCTATGTGTTACTTCAATATTTAGGTTGGGCACCATCAAGCAGAGAGCTTTGAAGCCATACCAATATTGAATTACTAGCCCTACAAAGCACTAATTGCCTCACATTTGTTTGTAACCCATTCTTCTATTGCACCTTCATTTTCAGGATCACTCGCATCATATAACCCATAAGCTGTTCTGAGTTCTGTTAGCTCGTATACTCATTTTCGCATTAAGGACAAACTTAACGAGGCGTCTTAAGTCAATCCTGATTGCACTTTCTATAGACTTACTCAACCTATAGATATAAAAAAACCCAAGCGATGCTCGGGTTTTGGTTACAAAAACTGTTAGTGAGTTTTTTAGTAAGGAATCAAGCTAACAGCCAGCTATGCGTAACGCCAGAACTGCTCTTAGACTTAACGGATCGGCGGCCAAACCTGAAAGTGTTAAGTTAAGGACAAATGGGCGATCCTAATGGGTCGCCCTAATTATTATTATCCTTTCACACCGCCAGCGGTAAGTCCTCCGACAAGCCAACGTTGTGCAAGTAAAAATACAATAGTAATTGGTAGTGCAGAAAGCACTGCTGCTGCTGCAAAATCTCCCCACAAATAGTTCTGAGGGTACAAATACTGCTGCATTCCAACTGCTAACGTATATGAGTCTACATCAGAAAGTAACAAAGATGCTACAGGAACTTCCCCTACGACCATAATAAACGACAAAATAAACACAACCGCTAGAATTGGTACTGACAGTGGTAATAACACTAATCTAAAGGCCTGCCACGGAGTCGCTCCGTCTAAAGCAGCCGCTTCTTCTAATGAATTATCGATGGATTCAAAGTATCCCTTGATCGTCCAAACATGCAACGCAATCCCGCCTAGATAAGAGAAAATCAGACCACCATGCGTGTTTAACCCTAGGAATGGAATGTACTGCCCTAGCTTGTCAAACAACGCGTAGATGGCTACCAGTGCAAGGACTGCTGGGAACATCTGGAAGATCATCATAGCTTTCAAGATAGTATTCTTACCTTTAAAACGCATTCTTGCAAACGCGTACGCTGACGTCGTAGACAGTGTCACGATTAGCAAAGAGGTAATGCCCGCTACTTTGACAGAGTTCCACAACCACGTTAATACAGGGAACGGTGGTGGTGTTACCGAGCCATCGGCATGAGTGACCGTAAAGCCTAATGCTAACTTCCAATGCTCAAGTGATGGGTTTTCTGGAATTAAACTACCCGTTGCGAAGTTACCTTCTCGGAACGAAATCGCAATCACCATCAGTAATGGGAATATAATCATAGCCAAAAATAGCCACAGCGCGATATGCGTTGCCCAAACACGATATTTTAAGGATTTACCTTGTACCATTGCCATTATAAATATCCTTAATCCTGAGATAGCTTAGTAAAGCGTAAGTTGAGTAATGCCAGTCCACCGACGAGTAAGAAAATCAGTGTGGCAATGGCGCTTGCCAAACCGAAGTCTTGGCCACCCGCGCCTTCAAAGGCGATTCGGTAGGTGTAGCTGACGAGTAGATCGGTGTAACCTGCTGGCTCAGAGGTTCCAATCATATTTGGGCCACCTTGAGTTAACAGCTGAATCATTACAAAGTTATTGAAGTTAAACGCAAACGCAGCGATAAGAAGCGGGGTTAACGGTTTGATCATCAACGGCAGCGTTACTTTCGTAAAATTATGGAAGAAGTTTGCACCGTCAATCGCAGAGGCTTCATATAGGTCTTCTGGAATCGCTTTTAATAGCCCCATACAGAGAATCATCATGTAAGGAAAACCTAGCCACGTATTAACAATCAACACCATGGTTTTCGCTAAGAATGGGTCAGAGAACCAAGCTGGGCTGATGCCAAAAATGGACTGTAAGACCATGTTGATCTCACCGAAGCTTTGGTTAAATAAGCCTTTAAAGATGAGGATAGAGATGAACGCGGGTACGGCATAAGGCAAAATCAGCAGTACGCGGTAAATAGCACGCCCTTTCAACGCTTCCCACTGAACAACACTGGCTAAAATCAGGCCAATAATCAATGTTGCGACAACTGAGATGACCGAGAATAGAACAGTCCAGATGAAAATACTGATGAACGGTTCTTTAATTCCATCGTCTTTCCAGACACGTTCGAAGTTATGCGTACCAATGTCGACGATGAATCCTGGCGCAACGGTAGAGCCAGTGAATTGGCCCATTTCATCGACCGGTTGATAAAAGCCTGTGTCCATATTAGGACGAAGAATGGCGCCGGTTTCATTACTCACAAGAGAGGTTCCATCTTCTTGCAATGTATACAGAGGAACCACTGCGGCAAATTTTCTTAATCCGCTCATGCGGATGTCTTCACCTGTTGGTAGGTGTAAGTCGACACGACTCAGGGAGCTTCGATTCTGAACAATCGTTTTTATTTTCTCTTTGTCGCCAGGCACCGATTCGACAATGGAAAGGTTCATATCGGTTACGGACAACGACGCCAAATCAAAGTGATCCGTTGCAAGCAGCTGCTCACCTTTTTGTACCGCAATACGGTGACCATTCTCTGTGCTATACAGCGTGAATGGGTAGCTTTCACCACTTTGGTAAGTTTGGTCTAACAGTACTGTCTGGGCGCGTTCGAATGAGAGCTGATTTTTTGCACTGTAGTTAGTAAAAGCAAGGCCAACAGTATACACCAGTGGGAAAATGATGAATAAGATCATTCCGGCGATACCCGGATAGATGTAGCGGTGAGCGTACGTTTTTTTACTGCCAAAGATATACAGAGCAAGTGCGGTAAGAATAACAGTAAGGAGTGCAAACGCGAGTTCACCACGAGAATACATTAATATGGTTGCATAACCATTTACGATGCCCAACGAACCTAAAAGTGCCCATTTAATGAATACACTCTTGCTGGTCGGTAAATCCGTTGTTGCTGATGTCATAGCATCTGTGCTTTGAACTGACTGCATAGAGAAACCTGCTAGCGATAATAATAGAAAAAATAGAAATGAAGGAGAGGTTACCCTCTCCTTAAAACGGTGTTACCAGTTACTTTGTCATCTGTTTTTCAGCGTCGGCTAACGCTTCATCAACCGTTTGGCGACCATCGACAATGTTAATGATAGCGCTCTTAGCACTGCCCCAGAAAGCATTCATTTGAGGAATATTCGGCATAATTTCACCGTTCATTGCGTTATCCATCGTCGCTGCAATGCGCTTATCTGCATCAAGTTCACGCTGGAATGAGTTAAGAGCAACAGCACCAAGCGGCTTGTCATCGTTTACTTTACGTAAACCATCGTTCGTCAGTAGGTAGTTCTCTAGAAACTCAACCGCTAGATCTTTGTTTGGAGAAGCCGTACTGATACCCGCGGTTAATACGCCAACGAATGGCTTAGAAGATTGACCGTTGAACTTAGGCAGTGTCGTAACGCCATAGTTGATACCGGAAGTCTCGATGTTACCCCAAGCCCAAGGACCATTAATCGTCATAGCCGTCTTACCTTGGTTAAACGCAGATTCAGATACTGAGTAGTCCATGTCTGCTGAGATAACACCTTTATCGACTAGACCTTTAACGAAGTTCATTGAATCTTTAACACCATCAACAGCGATACCCGCATCTTTTACATTGTAACCTTCAGCGCCGTACTTAAATGCGTAACCACCATCAGCGGCCATTAAAGGCCATGTGAAGTAAGGTTCTTTCAAGTTCCACATGATGGCTGTTTTACCGTCTTTCGCTAGTTTAGCGTTAAGCGCTTCAACTTCTTCCCATGTTTTAGGTGGGTTAGGGACCAGATCTTTGTTGTAGATAAGAGACAGTGCTTCAATCGCAACTGGGTAACCAATCAGTTTCCCATCATATTTCACTGCATCCCATGCAAAATCAACGATGCCTTCTTTAATTTCTTTTGAAGGGGTAACTTCCGTTAGCAAACCAGATTGAGCATAGCCACCAAAACGGTCATGCGCCCAAAACACAATATCAGGGCCGTCGCCTGTTGCCGCTACTTGTGGGAAACGATCTTGCAAGCCATCAGGGTGAGCAACGGTTACTTTAATACCCGTGTCTTCTTCAAACATCTTACCTACTTCAGCAAGTCCGTTATAACCTTTATCACCGTTAATCCAGATAGTTAGTTGACCTTCTTCGATAGCAGCGTGCGCACCAAAAGAGCCAAGAGCAACGAGTGTACTCAGCGCTACTGTGCTTAGGGCATTTTTCATGTCTATATCCTTTTTTATTTTTGTGTTGTAGGGCTTACCAAGAGGTTTGCCGTATTTCGACATACATAATCTTAGAAAAAAGGGGCCGTCTCATCCTCCTACTCTCTACGCCCTCACTATTATGGCTCATTTTCGTGATCCTTAGCGCCTCACCATGAGGACAACCATCACAAAAGTGACACTTTCTGTGATTCATCTCACTGATGAACCAGCTATTTATTTGAGCTAGATCGCTCTCTTAATTTAAGCTCAATATATCGCTCATCCTTTACTACTCCCCCTAGACAATTTGTAGCTAGGAGGATGTATTCACACTCAAAAATGATGAAACTTAAGTCATCCAAGAGTGGATAGTAGGAACCCTTTCCAGTTGTTTGAATGTTAAATTTAGCACTGGCTTACAATGCCGATTTGGTTTCCAGTTATTTGAGATATGTTTATGCCTTAGTTCAATGCGATAAAGAGTACGACTCTTTGAGCCGATTTAAAGCTGCATCAAATATTAACGGGGGATGGAAACCAAATATTGGCTTTGATGGGTGAGGATACGTATCGGTCTGTTTATACTGTATCGACAGTGAGTATTCTCACCCCTTTTTCTTACTCAAATGCCTAAAATGTGTCAGACAAACGAGCAACGATGCAAGTTACGATAGACTCATTGAACTAAAAGTTCGGGATTCCACTGTACTCAGTGACAAAATGCACTCAGTGACAAAAATTACATTAAAAAAAGAATATTAAAACAATGGTTGCCACCTCTACCTTAAACACTGGCAGCCGTTAATGAATTAGATTAATCGAGGACGAGCTAGATGACGAATGTCACGTTAAAAAATGTATGTAAAGCGTATGGCGATGTTTTGATTTCAAAAAATGTTGATCTAGAAATAAAAGAAGGCGAGTTCGTCGTTTTTGTTGGCCCATCGGGCTGTGGTAAATCCACTCTACTTCGTTGTATTGCAGGCCTAGAAGACATTACTTCTGGCGATTTATACATTGGCAATGAACGCATGAATGACATTGAGCCTTCTAAACGAGGCGTTGGGATGGTTTTCCAGTCTTATGCTTTGTACCCACACCTAAACCTTTTTGACAACATGTCATTTGGCCTCAAATTAGCTAAAGCGGATAAAAAAGAAATCGACAAGCGCGTCGAACATGCCGCTGATATCTTACAACTGACTCACCTATTAGAACGACAGCCTAAAGCACTTTCTGGTGGGCAACGTCAGCGCGTGGCTATCGGTCGAACTTTAGTTTCACAACCTAACGTCTTTTTGCTTGATGAGCCTTTATCAAATCTCGATGCGGCACTTCGAGTACAAATGCGCTCAGAAATCACCAAGCTACAGCGCAAACTCGGCTGTACAATGATTTACGTGACCCATGATCAAGTTGAAGCCATGACAATGGCCGATAAAATCGTCGTGCTTGATGACGGTTTCGTCTCTCAGGTTGGTCGACCACTAGAGCTTTACCACTACCCAAAAAATCGCTTTGTCGCTGGGTTTATTGGCTCACCAAAAATGAACTTCATGAGCGTATTCATTGAAGAAGTTGAAGCCGAAAGAGTAAAAGTTCAGCTTTCTAATGGTATGTCTTTCTGGATTCCAGTGGATGGTACGACCGTTAACCGTGGCGACAGAATGTCGATGGGGATACGCCCTGAACATTTGCTTACAGCGTCAGATGGTGATGGTTCAATCGAAGGGGATGTGATGATTGTAGAAAAACTAGGCAACGAAACTCAAGTTTACCTTAACCTAGAAGGCGCAGATGCGGATGTGAACTTCCGTCAGCCTGATACGTTACCCGTCGAAGTGGGTGACAAACTCGAAATTGGCATTCCTGCTCATCGCTGCCACTTATTCCATAGTAATGGAAACGCTTGCCGCCGCCTGTATAAAGAAGAAGGCATGAAACTCGATTAATCGTCTCTAACGATGAGACAATTAACATCAAAAAAAAACCCCAAGACTTTCACCTCTTGGGGTTTTCTTATTAAAGGTCAGCATCGACAAAAATGCATCAATCCTTATTGGCCTGTTTTTTCGGCATCGGATAGCTTTTACTGACAAACTCCACTTCTTGGGTGCTCGTAATAAAATTAATGTAAGAAGCGAGCGTATACATCACATTGGCGAGCAGGTTAGCGTAACGAAACAGAATAGGATCAGGCTGTTTTTTACCTGAATGTTCAATGGCTACTAGTGCCCTTACTATCTTCTTCGCGTTACAACGGCACAAATGAAGCTCACTCGCAGCTCGCGCTCCTCCCGGTAAAACAAAACCTTTGAATCCCCCCTGAAGTAATGAACGAAGATGTTCATAGTCTCGGTACAATTCGGTGAGTTCAATGTCGGTAATCGCCAGTTTTCCTCGTACAGACCCGTTTAAATGATAGACATTGGGTTGTACTCGCTGTAACACGTCGCGGCTGATTTCATCCAGATCGTAGGTGAGTACGACGCCAATTCGACTGCACAGTTCATCGGTGATGATTTCAAAATCACACACAGGGCTATCTTCATAGATAAATGGGTAACAGATCTCACCATCTGCTTTACTGACTGGTTTCACTCGCATTCCTTACGCATACAAAAACGCCCACTAATTACCTAAGCTAAAAAGTGAGCGTTTTATCTGAGCTAATCGACCATTAGCTAAAAATATATCAACGAAACAACTATTTAATTACATATTGTAGCAATAGTCTAACGTGTAGTCTTCCCCGCTTTTACTGGTGTATTCTTTATCTTCACTGCACGCCCTTGGTTTTCCTTTTTCATCACCTTGTACCAGGCTAATCCAGTGACGCATCGCGGCCATCTCACTTCTTGGTTGTGTAAAGGTAGTGCACGTTTCCAACTGAATATCATCAATCTCAATAAGCTCAACACAACCCGTTCCTTTGTGACATCCAAGCAATACATCGACATGGCTTCCATTTCCATCTTTGAACAAGATAGAGCATGGGTCTTCTTTTTCACCTGTGTAAGCAACAAAATGTTTATTGCTCTCTAAACCGCTGTGAGAGCCATCTTTGAAATAGGCAACCATATGTCGGTAATCAATCATATAGCCGGTTACGTCTTGATGAGAGCCATTCTCCAGCGGAAATAGGCTATCGAGGAGTTGTTTTGCTTTCACCTGTTTTTCACTTTGCTGATTAGCACTGATTGTCTCTACGGCAAAGACAGCTTCAGCGATAAATGGCTTGTTATTTGTATTTGTCTGTTTTTTATCGAATCTAAGCATATTCATAGTCTTTCCCTCTGTAAAACTCATTCAGTGTGGTAGTCATTGGTTAGTACTACCAAAATTGTCCTATCTAGAGCAAATATTCAAAATTTACTTTCGGTTCTCGGTAAATATGTGACTTTGCTTACTTGGAAGATTAGCGAATTTTTGACTACAATTTCACAACAAAAATTTTACAATGTGAATTTTACAAAATGTCTCTATCAAAAAGCTTAGTTCGTCAGTCTCATTTCCTAGGTACTAAGATTAGAAACCTGAGGAAACGCAATCACTTAACTATGGAAGATCTCTCTGCGAGGTGCATACGGGTGAATCCCGAGTACGCCCCATCGGTTTCTTACCTCTCGATGATAGAGCGAGGAAAGCGTGTACCCAGTGTTGACATGTTAGAAGTCATTGCGGAAGTTTTTCAAAAAGATCCACGCTGGTTTCTCGATGATGAACCGGAACAAAGCGCAATTACGCCTGACAAAGGAAATCGAGGTGGGATCAGTGGGATGGCACTTGAACCTAGTTTTTTATTTTCCAATGACATTTTACAAATTGCGATTCCTGAGATGCTCTCCCAAACTGGGATCACTGGCCGTCAATTTGCCCATCTATTGATTCGCGCTCACCAAGAAAGTAATCAGAACCACTTTCCTCACCTCGAACGTGCCGCCGAAGAAGTGGGGTTAAAAAGACTTAACCTTGCGATTGAAGACCTTATCGACATAGCGAAAAACCTGGGTGTCAGAATTCGTTGGATAACTCGAACGCCTCAAGATGTGGTTGATGAACTTGGCGTTAGCGCTAAGCAATTAGTGACCTCATTTTTTGAAGCGCCCAGCACAATTTACCTCAATGAGATACTTAAAGAGTACCCGACTCGTCTTAAATATGATCTCGCTGTTTATATTGGTCATTGTATTTTGCACCGAAAAGAAGGGCTAAAAAGTGTTCTCTCTGTGGGTCACACCAATAGCTGGGAGGAAACAACAAGCCCTAGCCCTACCTCTGAACTTAACTCTCAGGATATCCTGCAAGCGTGGCGTGATTTTGAATCCAGCTTTTTTGCCGGTGCTTTACTCTGCCCAAAAGTCCCGTTTAGGCAGTTGCTTGATCGCAGTGGTTATGAAATTGATGTGCATCAGAAAGCGGGGGTTTCACCTTCCGTGGCGATGCGCCGAATGACGGTCGTTTCTCCCTACCCACATTGGCACTATTTCGATGCATACGGGCAAAATAAACTCAAAGCCGTGTACCGCGGAAATGGTATCCCTCTGCCTTGGGGGAACATGCGAAAGGTCAACGACCCTTGTCAGCACTGGGCGGTTTTCAGACGTCTATCTGAGCCGAAGAGCCACAGTTCAGCGCAAATCTCAATTCTTAACGTGGGTGATGAACCTAGGATTTATTGTTGTGAATCGGTCAATATGACCGATCCAGCGGGTAACAATCGGGTGTTGTGTGCAGGGATTGATCTTAATCCCGCCATTGATGCGCAAGGAGGAGACGCGCGCTCTATTGCGGAAGACCTCAAGTCACTGTGCGTTTCCAAAGGAGGTAGTGCTGCTATTCCGCATTATATTAAAAAGGAGTTCACAACCATTGCTAAAATACTCAATATCAATTGGATTGAAAGAGGCATTGAATCGGATGCTCGGGTAATTTGTTCTCGCGGCGCAGTGTGTCCACGACAACCTAGCTGCTATAAGCCATGTGGCAATTAAGTCCTAAGAAAATTAGGCCATACACATGAGTTAAGCCATACGACAGTTAAGCGTTTTCAGCTTTAGACCTTGATATAATGAGACCTTGAGATAATGAGGCCTTTAAGTAGGAAATGAATAAAATGGTCAGCCAGAAAAGAAAAAAGCCAATCCCAAAATAAGTGGGGATTGGCTATATATATCTGTGAACAAAAATGCGTTCACTAACAACGTCAGTTGGCTAGGTGACCCTCGGCTTAAGAAGGGTCAATCTTTATATAGCAGTATGTGTGCCAACTTTTTAAACACGAAAAAACCTGCTTATTGTCGATAAAACAACCAGATTCAGGCCAACACAATGCATAAGGCAGTTTCATAATAGGATTAAATTGCAAAATGCAAATATCAAAATGCAAATATCACCCCCCCCTAGACGCCCTAACAATTTTATGTGGTTATTAGTATACTTTTGACTCATCCAGAGCCCAATGGGAACTAAGAAGTGACACCACCCAATCTAGAGCTACTCTCTCACAATGACCACAGCGCACTTCTCGAGTTTGAAAAAATGAATCAAACTTGGTTTGAATCTTATGTTCCTGCGCGAGAAACCGGCTTTTATTCCGACAGCGGTCTCACTCAACACATTGACGATTGTCTAACACTTCACCAGTCCAACGAAATGCTTCCAATGCTTATTAAGAGTGCTCAAGGGGAAATCGTCGGTCGAATTAATCTACATAATTTGGACTTAGATGAGGGTTCTGCGCATCTCGGGTACCGAATCGCACAAAATAAAACGGGGCTTGGTATTGCAACTTTAGCGACCAGAAAAATCGCGATTCTTTGTAAGGAAGATTATTCGTTAAAACGATTAATTGCCCTTGCTGCAACCAATAACATTGCATCGCAACGGACACTCACTAATAACCAGTTTAGACAAACTCGAACTCATTCCAATTACACTCGATTAAACGGTAAGTTAATCCACTGCATTGAGTATCAAAAACAGCTTTAACTACTTTTCTAGCCGACTGGCTTCCATCATTCTCACATTCAGTTTGGAGACCATGCAGCAATTTTTTATGTTCCAAGCTGGCGACGTTTTTGCTGATACATCCGTTCATCGGTCACTTTTAACAGCATTTCCGCATCGAGATAATCATCACTGTACAAGGCATGACCAATACTGGCTCTAATATTGATCAAGTGCTGACCATAAATCACTGGGGTTTGGCAGAGTGCTTTGTGCAGCGCTATATTGACAATGTCGACATCATTCGGGTTAGAGATGCGAGACAAAATCACCAAGAACTCATCGCCCCCCACCCGAGCGACCAAATCGGATGAACGCAACACACTTTTCAACCTTTCGGCACACACCACCAAGACTTTATCGCCAGCAGCATGGCCGTAGGTATCATTAATCATCTTAAAACCATCAAGATCAATATTCAGTACCGCGAAGGTGCTGTTCTCTGTTTGTGCGCAATCTTTAAAAAGATTGTCTAGTGTGTACATGAAATAGCGACGATTAGGTAACCCTGTGAGTTCATCATGAAGTGAACGCTTGTGGGCCATTGTATATTGGCGGTAAATGACAAAAAGCGAGAAGGTCAATAGTAGCGTAATAGGGTAGCCAATTAGGCGAGCAATATTGGCCCTATACCATGGAAGATGAGACAACGGATTTTCCCTAAATGATGCAACGAGCTCCCAACTACCATGGGGAAAACGCACGGTTGCAGTACCAAATGCGTCATCTAAATACGCTGATCGACCAAAAAACACCTCACCATACTTTCCCATACTGTCTAACCCTTGAATAGCCAATTGATACTTATGACTCAATGACTCGACACCGACACTATGAAAAAGTGAATTGAGGTCAATGACAATGCTGCTAACTCCCCAATACTCTTTATTAAACGGTGGGTCGGTAAATATCGGAATTCTCGCTATTACCGCTCGTCCTCCTTGCACTAAGTCTACAGGACCTGCAATAAACACATCTTGAAGATCATGGGCTTTCTTAATCGAATTCCACTGTGCAGGCACCGTTTTGTAGTCTAAGTTGAGAGCCTGTTGATTTCCCTTTTCTGGATGAACAAAGCGAACAACATCGTCGGGGGCTAACCCTATAAGACGTATGTGCTTCCCTTCTCTTAGAATATTCGTCGCCAGCGCGCGCCAACTTTTCGTATCAAATTCGGGATTCACTGTTATCAATGCACTGAGGCTTTTCGTTTCATAAATATCGGCCAAAATCGCGGCCTCAAGCTGTGCTCGAACAATTGACAACTCTTCTTTTGCTCGTGTTAAAAGATCACTGTACAAGTAATTATTTTGGCCTCGATTAATCCATTCAATCGAGGCAATGGCTGTGAAGACATAAAGGATAAAAACCAAAAAAATATAATGTCGATTTCGTCCTTTCAGCTTCATGAACACCTCTGATTACATACAATCCGACAAACACTTAAAAACACAGAACAATTAGACCGACTCTTCACATGACCACCTCATCCACATTCAGTCCTATTAGAATAGGCGTATAATCGTATTTTGCGTAACTAACACGACGACTTAGCGACATTACCTTCGTCTTTTATACCTACTACTTATCAATTCCCTAATCTGTGTGGCCGATGATTATCGAAAGGTTGTGATCGATAAATTGTCTTTAACGAAACAAACCCTGACACAATACTTACAACAAAATTTATCATGGCTGATACGTTGAGGACACTAATAAAAAGGAAGAATCACCATGCTCAATGTTAAAAATATCAATGCAGTGATTATCGCTGGGCTGTTGATCATTGGGGTTATTTTTGTCGATGGGGTCAAGGCTCAATCAAACGCTATTGAGAATAGAAGCATACCCACATCGTTGTCTGACAATGGGTTTAAGGCAAGTCGCTATCAGGAGTCTGCAACTCTCATCAGGGAGACTTACGAATCCCAACTCTATACCCTTTCAGCATTTAAAAAAGGACATTTCGGCTTACGTATGTACCGACAAACCTTAGACGAAAAATATGCTGGGGCTATATGGAGTGACATGGCTAGGGTTGCCAGCCGACTCAACCGGTTTTCACAAGAAGTGCACACCGCTGAGCAAATCATTTTGTATTCAGAAAACCGCCTAAAAAGCTATCTTGGGGAAACGGATGAAAGAAGCATTCGTCGTTACAACACGACTCTTCATCACCCTGAATACCTGTATTTAGGTGTCGATTTACTGGGTTCAATGGCCAGAGCAAATGAATATGGCCTCAAGCATCAAGATGATAAAAAACTGCGTGAAGTTTTACGTCGATACGATTTTAATCTCTATGCAACAAACCCTGACATGATAAAAGCATGGGCAGCGCAATTAGCGAATCAAGTCTATTGGTTAAGACAGTTACAAGAACAAGATGTCGTTGAGGAATTTACTACTGCATTTCGCTCTACCTATCCAGATTATGAAGACAAACAACTCACATCACAGCAGTATGGAAATAAGATTTATGGCATGACGCATATCATTTTTGCTGACTCGCAGTATTATCAAAAGCCTGTCAATGAAGTGAGCCACCAGTGGATTTATGATTATTTTCGAGACAATATCGATACCATTTTATTGCGCACCAAAGAAGACATTATAGCCGAAGTGGGTATCGCATTTTTGCTCGCAGGGTTAGAGGACGACCCTGTCGTTGAAAAGACCAGGCAAGCGATTCAAGGAGCTGTGAATAAAGATAAAGGCATGATTCCATCCACAAAAGGAGACTTTGATTTGAGTTATGGCGAACATCGTAATGTTTTAGCCATCATGTTGCTCGATTGGCAGGGTCCGCATACGGCACCCGTCTTTAATCAGCATAAAAACCTATTCAATAATATGCCTTATGGCCTAACGGGAAAATAATCACACCAATCCAAAGAGTTCAAACGGAAAACGCACATACAGGGCTGATCCCTATTAATTAACTGATGGTATCAAAATAACGTGACTGCTCTCACATTCAAAATTGGTCAAATTTCAATTTTAATCTACGCTTTAATAGATCGAATGCGATAGTTATTTAGGCGAAAAACAATGCCCCAACTGGTTGGACGACATTTAGAAGAAATGGCGAATATGCGCTCATCAAGGCAGCGTAGGATTGTGCTTATTTCTTCTATTATTGTGGGTGTGTTTCTAAGCTACTACGCCTTTGGGCATTTTCTACACCACCGCTACTTCTTTGGCTTTTTTAATCTATCAACGTTGCTGATTATCGTTGCTAATGTTCGTTATTTGCTTAAACATCCGACATCTAACCATTCAGAAATGATCCTCAGTGGTGTGCTACTGTTACAAGCACTGGTGCTTCTTCTCTATGGTGAAGCCATAGAAAACCGAATATTATGGCTGTTTCCAATTATTGCTTCGATTACCTTCATAAACCAGTTTAAAGTCGGTTTGCTTTTCAGTTGCTCGTTTTTTCTGATCGTTTTGTTTTCAGCTCTATCCCCAGGAAATCTTGTCCTGCCGAGTGACTATTCTATTGATACTATATTGTTCAGTCTTTTTGCGGTTTTGGTGATCTGTAATACGTCGTCTTATTACTATGCTAAAGCGGTTAACTATATTCAGAGCTTATATAAAGAAGGAATCGAAGGCTTAGCTTACATGGACCAACTCACAGGGCTGGCCAATCGATGGAGCTTTGAAAACTGGGCGGTTGACAAACTAAAAGCGGAACCGGCTAAAGGGAGCATCACCGCACTTATCTTTATTGATATAGATAACTTTAAAAGTATTAATGATAATTATGGGCACGATGTCGGTGACCGTGTTCTACAAAACTTTGCGAGTCGTTTAAAAAACAATATACGAACGAAAGATCGCCGTACCAATAAAAACGATTACTCCATCGCGCGTTTTGCCGGAGATGAGTTTGTTATTCTTCTCTATGATGTGAAATCACGTAACGATCTAGATGGGATACTCGACAGGATCTGTAATATATTCTCAGACAAGTATAAAACTGAGCAACGAATCAACTCTTTAACCGTCAGTGTGGGGGCCGCTATTTATCCATCCGATGCACCTAATCTATCAGAGCTCACTCGCTGCGCCGATAAAGCAATGTACACCGCGAAGTACCGAGGTAAAAACCAATATTGTTATTACCACGATGAACCTACCGAAAAAAGCATAGAAGGTCATGATCAAGACAATGTAACTCCGCTGAAACAAGTAAAGTCATTATCGCCTTAGCTTAACCCGCCATATACATGGCCCACAAACTCACTAAAGCCGCTACAATCAACCAAATAACATAACGTGCTGTATTTGGGCTATCTTTCCGTGGTTTGATCACTGTTTTTGTCGCAGCAGAACGAGCCGCAGAGATGACACTCAAGTGCTTTCTTTCATATTCTCTTCGTTGCTGAGCTTTGTTCGCTATGTCCGTAAATCGCTGTCTTTGCTCTGTCGTTAGTTCTTTACTTGGATCGTAGCGCTGAGATTCATTTTGCTTTGGTACTACCGCCATGAACACCTCCTATGCCGACTTGGTCATCTATATAGTGTAGTAAATACTATATAAATCAGCGAAATTTTTGGATTCTCTACCTGCAATTCTGCTCTGTTTTTTGTAACAGAAAAACAATGCTCAATTGAACATTGCCAGCGATGCATATATTAAGCCGTGAGCAATAAACATAAATGATGACCTTTGATAATCTGAGTCTTTCCAAAATATATCAAAAGGCCATCATGAAGTACTTAAACTAACTTGCCACCTGTTTTCAAACGTATCTACTGGTTATGAACGTATCTACTCTTTACGTTCATACATTGAGATTATAGGTACTCACAGAGATACGCTGTTGGAGTTGCAACTTTAACATCAAACGAGGAGTTACCCTCTACGTCAAATGCTTCCCCTTCCTGAAAGGTAACCCAATCAACATCATCGCGACGCTTAATGGTTAGCGCCCCTTTAACTACCGTCATTTTTTCAGCTGAACTCGTACCAAATGTGTATTCCCCTTCAGCCATTACCCCAACACTGCTTTCCGCGCTTTGCTGAGAAAAACCTAAAGACTTTACGCCACCGTCAAAATACTCGTTTACTTTGATCATTCATTCTTCCTTGCTAAATACCGCTCCCTTTAAGAACCCTATGTCCTTAACGGCTAGCCTTATGTTTTAACCAATTATGGTATTGATCTCAAGACAGAATTTTATTTTGATACTTTTTATAAACCGTGCCGAACGACTCAGAACATGTCTCTAAGCTAAGAAATCCAGAAAAATGACGTCTTTCGCTCTATCCTTTAAGTAGAGCATTTGGGCTAGAGATCATATTTTTTCATCTATTGTTTGATTGAATAGTAGATATAGGACAACCTGACTTTTCATCGTCATTTTTAATGTGAGTACATAGCATGGCTACAGTCAGGGGGAAGCCAACACGCAAGGCGACGCCAAAAAGGAAACGTAAACCGATGATGACCAAAGAGCAGATAATAAAAAGCGCCATTTTTTCTGTCATGGCGATTCTTTCAGTCTCATTTTCATCATTAATCTATTTCAGTTATCAAAATTTTATTAACCCTGAGCATGTGTACGGTAATTGGATAGAAATTGGCTCGCCAAAATACGATACCGATATACTGTTACTTTCTGATTCCGGTGTGTATCGGAACAAGCGATTAATCACAACTAGGTTCAATTTCAACGGCGAAAAAATAGAAATAGAAACAGGAAAGGGAATGTTTATTTATGAATTAGCAGGGACACCAAATTCGCCCCAGTTGAAACGCATTTATCCTAACAGTCCAACAAAGCGATTTATTAAAGAGGGTTACGAAGACACTGTATCAAACGAAAGTGGTGGTGGAAAAAATCGTCGAGCCGCTTTATCTGAACATTTTAGCCAACCGTAATTCTGCTCTTTGCAAACATCTTTCCTTAGCAAACACATTCATATCCTAACCCATTTTAATATCAAGAGTTAGTAGGGTGTTTAATGCAGAAGAATCCCTTTATAATCATCACAGACACTGACTAACAAAGATCATAGCAATGTATGCATTCCTTCAACAGATCCACAATTTTGTTCTCTCATTACCCCAAACCGAGGGGAGCAGTATTTATTTCATTACAGCGGTAAGTCTATTTGCTTGGATCACATGGCGTATTCTATTTACTCGTCTAGAAACACTGACAGAAAAAACATCATTCCAATGGGATAACCTAACCTTAGATGCGCTAAAAACCCCGATTAGTACGCTCATCTGGTGTTGGCCTGCCACGATTTCCTTAGGCGTATTTCTACAAGGCCATTTCTCAAGCGACCTAAACTGGCTAAATACATTGAAGCTGATTTTGGTGATCAGCGTATTCGTTTGGATAACGCTGAGACTCATACACAATGTTGAAGAGTATGTCCTAAGTAAAAAAAATCGGGATGAAACGACCGTTCAAGCGCTAGCCAAAGTGGCTCGGCTGTTTTTTGTTACCATTGGTTTATTGACGACAATGCAAGCATTCGGGCTCAGCCTTTCTGGTCTGCTTACATTTGGTGGTGTTGGCGGTTTAATCGTTGGTTTCGCAGCTAAAGATTTATTGTCAAACTTTTTTGGTGGGATGATGATCTACTTTGATCGCCCATTTAAAGTGGGAGACTGGATTCGTTCGCCAGATCGAGAGATCGAAGGTACGGTTGAACGAATTGGTTGGAGAATGACCATTATTCGAACATTTGATAAACGACCGCTGTATGTCCCAAATTCGGTATTCAGTAGTATTGTTGTAGAGAACCCTTCAAGAATGCAAAATAGACGCATTAAAGAAGATATTGGGATTCGTTATAACGACAGCAGTAAAGTCGCATTGATTGTGTCTGACATAAAAACCATGCTCAAGACTCACCCAGATATCGACAGTAAACAAACTTTGATCGTCAATTTCAACGCGTTTGGGCCTTCGTCTCTTGTTCTTATGGTCTACACCTTCACGAAAACCGTAAACTGGATTCGATTTCATGAGGTAAAACAAGATGTGCTACTGAAGATTCTAGCGATTATTCACAAGCACGATGCCGATATCGCCTTCCCAACTCAGACTCTGAATATCAACCCTCTGGATGTCAACCTGAAGGAACGGCCCGAAACCACCCAGTTAACCCAACCAGAAGCTCACCTTTAAATCAAAAAAATAGCTGTATTCTAGGGTGAATACAGCTATCACTGACAAGCAAAATATAGTGAGCAATTCTTGGTTATTCGTTCCTGATGACTCTCGCTCTCACAAGCCATTAATTACCAGCTGGCTTTCTCAGTTCACATTGCTGCTTAACGTGAACTTTTTGCTCATTAGTCATTGAACTCCAATCGAGGATTTCCTGCAAAGCTCGGTAGCAACCTAAACAAACGTCCTTATCATTCAAACAACAGTGACGAGTGCAAGGTGACTCTATTTCTACACGTTTTTTTGATTGCTTGGTTGAATAGTGGTTTGGATCCATACCGTCTGAACCTTAGTTTTATTAAGCGAAGCTGTTACTACTCTTGAAATTCAGCGGTATCAGTCGGGCGCAGTTGACGCTGTACACCCATAAGGAAATTACGAAGGATTTGGTCTTTACACTCTCGATAATGCTTATTTTCAGGCTTACGGAAGAATGAGCTCAGTTCGTGTTTGCTGAGTCTAAAATCAACAAGCTGTAAAATATCTAAAATGTCTTCTGCTTTTAAGTTCAATGCGATACGTAATTTTTGGAACACCATATTATTGTTCAAATTACTTTCTGGCTTTGGTTGCTCGCCTTCTCGCTTACCACGTTTTAAATTAATCAAGCCATTCAAGAATGAAGAAAAGTCTGTATTTTCTAGTTTGATAAAAGACTCATCTTCTTCTTTTTTCAACCAACCCGCGACTTGCTCTTCAGTGACTTCTAAATCAGCAAGAGAAAAGATCTCAACCATTGTGGTGTTTTTAAAATCAAAGGTATAACGGATGCGACGTAAAATATCATTATTGGTCAAAATAGTTCCTAGTCTTAGGTAAGCCCAGCACAATCAACACGATTACTGGAAGAGCGGCGATTTTAGCAGAGTTAGCTCGATCTGCCCTACACATTATTATACGCCTCATTCTATTGTTTAGAAGAAAGCAGCTCCTCTCTTTCATCGCGGCATTCATACGAACCCATTTCAAATTCTCTGCAAATCAAAGGTCGGTTCTCGTAAATAGTGCACATTAATGTTTCTCGATCGACCGCAGAACACCAACCATCATCAAGGCGCAGCATGGTTTCTCCCCCCCATTTATCATAGGCAATATGGTGCTCTGGGACACCCGTATCGGTAAGAATCACCACTTCAAGACGGCAGCAACACGCTTCACAATTGGAGCACAATATTTCTGGTTCTGGCGTTATATCTTTAATCGCTATCGTCATCGGTTTCTCGATCTTAACTACTGTACTATCAAGGCTGCATAGTACTTGATATTGAACACTTAATCGAAGTTCATTTTTCTAGTGATATTGCTTGTTAATGATAATGATATTGCGTGCTCGTGTTATTGATTAAACGATTGGATTTCATTTGATGTTAAATAGCGCCACGCCCCGCGATCAACATCGAGTTGAATCTTGCCAATTCGCTCACGGTGCAGCGAAACAACTCTATTGCCCACCGCAGAAAACATTCGCTTAACCTGGTGAAACTTCCCTTCTGTGATGGTCAATAACACTTCTTTTTCGTTTATTTCTTCTAAAACAGCGGGTTGCGTTAGATTTTGTTCACCTTGTAGTTGAATACCCGACAAAAATCTCTCTGCAACATCATCGCCTATCGGTTTCGATAAGCCAACACGGTACACTTTTTGGCATAACTTAGTCGGCACCGTGATATTAAATGACCAATGTCCGTCATCTGTGATCAACACTAAACCTGTTGTATCAGCATCAAGCCGACCAGCAATGTGGAGTTCAGATTTATTGTCTACATCAAGGTAATTGAATAGCGACGGATACACTTCATCGATATTAGAGCAAATAGTACCGGCCGGTTTGTGCATTAGAATATAGCGAAATGGGCGTGGTTTTAGCATACATCCATTCAAGGTAACAATATTGTTAGCATGAACTTGAGCCGCCTCATTAATTGATACACTGCCATTAATCATGACCTCGCCACGTTTAATACACGCAGCGGCTTGCTCTTTGACTAATAGGGTACTTTTACACACAAATTTATCCAGACGCATGTTTGCACTCCGCTAGGTCTATTTGACGGTTTATCGTGTTTACTTGAGCTAATACTAATCGAACTAAATCGTACCAATCACAGTAAGTAAGTGATCAGAAATAGCGCAAGAAAAAGGCTTGAGAACAAGGAGGAATTTT
>NZ_AJYQ02000038.1 GCF_000287055.2 Vibrio genomosp. F10 str. ZF-129
ACCTATCTAAGCCTCTGCCTTGTCTAAATAACCATCAAGTTGCTGCAAAATCAGCTCGAAAGATCAACTCGCCCTAGTTTCTGTCATAAAAAGTTAACGTTAATGTGGTTGTGAAATTTTCGTAAATTCATCATATTGTAATGACACTGTCATACAAACTCGGAGCGTTTATGGAACAACATCAAGAAATGATTCAACCTTCTAACCTCGGCGTCGTTAGCCGTACTTGTTTATTTTCATTATTCTCTGTTTTGAGCATCCTTTTAGTCATCTCGTGACCATTGAATTGCGAGTAGAGTGAACGTCTAAAAATGGGTGAATCCGTTACAAGTTCAAATCAATTAAGATAGCCATAACCAGGAGAAGCCTATTATGAATGCGTTGTCATTTTAGGTACATTCTCTCACTTTAAAACACCTTCTTTATTGCTGTTCTCTACTTCTTCATCATTTTTTCCTGCCATTTCCCATCGGGTCCCCAATCGTCGTTTTATCGAGATGTGATCATGGTCTGTGACAGATTCAAAATTTATAAAGCTATCAATAAGCCTCATCTTGACTAATCTATACACTATGTAAAACATTTGTTAGTAGTAGGTAACCTAGATGCACGCGAAAGCACACATCCTAGTCGTTGATGATGATGTAGAAATTCGAGAGTTGCTTGATGAGTATTTGAATAAATCCGGTTTTAGTGTTTCAACCGTTGAGGATGGCAAATACTTACATGAGTATATCGAGAAGCAGGGCTTTCCTGATTTAATTTTATTGGATGTCATGCTTCCAGGCGATGATGGCTTTACTCTGTGCCAGCAGTTAAGAAAAACCTCAACCGTTCCCATTATCATGCTGACGGCTGTTTCCGATGAAACGGATCAAATCATTGGCTTAGAAATAGGGGCAGATGATTATATTGCCAAACCGTTTAATCCAAGGCAGCTTGTCGCAAGGATTAAGGCGGTGTTGCGTCGCGCTCAGATTGCTCATGAGCCACCCAGTGATGCTATGCCCAAGACTATTGTGTTTGGCGATTGGAGCTTAGATACCTTGGCTCATCGAATTGTTAATCTAGACAATCAACAATCGCATGATTTATCTGGAAGCGATTTTGCCTTACTGATGTTGTTTCTAAGCAGGCCCAACGAGATACTTGATAGAGATACCATTTCTTTTGCGACCAAAGGCAGAGAATCGTTACCTTTTGAACGGGGTATCGACGTTCAATTAAGTCGGTTACGGAATCGATTGGGAGATAGTGCTAAGTTTCCACATTACATAAAAACGATGCGCGGTAATGGCTATCTATTAGCTGTCCCAGTTTCCTGCGGTGGTTAATAATGAGCTCACCGCTTCAATTAAAACCCAATTCTTTAGTTGCTAGAACACTCTGGCTCACATTACTTGCTGTGGTTATTGCGCAGGGTATAGCGACGTCAATTTGGTACTTTGAGTCAAAACAGAAAGAAGTAGAAGGTATTCACTCGGCATCTTCTAGTATGGCTACTATGTTTGCATCGACAGTGACCTTCTTTCAATCCCTTCCTGTTAACTATCGACACATTGTTCTAGACCAAATACGTAATATGGGGGGAACCCGTTTTTTTGTGTCGTTTAATAAAGAAAAGCTATTGGTTGAAGGCATTCCAAATACTCGTCTAAAGGCGGCTTCGGTCAGTGCGGTGACTCAAGTTTTAGAAGATAAGCTCAATAAAGTAAAATCGGTTTCGGTCGATTTTTCTCGCCCAGATAACCTGAGGTTGCTGAAAAATGATATTTACCTGAGTGATCTTCCCAAATCTTGGGCTCATCACACGTTGACTCTGGGCCCAATTAACCCACCGATACTGGTCGTCCAGATTGAATTGGCAACGGATGAATGGCTTTACATCGCGGCACTTCTTCCTGCTCCTTATGTCACCTTGCATGATACGATTTTGGGGCGTGAGCAGATCCTATTTTTGGTTCTATCGACTCTCATATTGCTTTTGCTTACCTACTTGCTGGTTAGGCGACAAGTAAAACCCTTGAAACGGCTAGCCAAAGCGGCCAATGAGATGAGTATGGACATCGATCAGCCTCCGCTGAGAGAAGAAGGGGCCAGTGAGTTAGTGACCGCTACCCGAGCGTTTAATCGCATGCAAAGTCGTATTCGACGCTATGTTTCTGATAGAGAGCATCTTTTCTCTGCAATTTCTCACGATTTGAAAACGCCGATTACTCGACTGAGGTTAAGGGCGGAATTACTCGAAAGTGACGTGAAAAGAAACAAGTTTAATAACGATCTTGATGAGTTAGAAATCATGGTCAAAGGGGCGCTGCAATGTGTTCGAGATACTGACCTGCATGAAAATAATGCGTATATCGACATCAATCATGCGATTCAATCGGTTATTGAGTCTCATAATCAATATGAGGAAAAAGTGTCATTTTACCCGATTGATCTGGGTACGATTGTGGCCAAGCCTCTAGCGATTAAAAGGGTGCTGACCAATATCATCGATAACGCGGTTAAGTATGGTGAGAGAGTGCAAGTTGTCACGACACAAACCGATGAATGGATCAAAATCATTGTGACTGATCATGGCCCAGGGATAGCAGAGGATAAGCTCGAAGCGGTATTTGAACCTTATTTTCGCATCGCCACAGACGAAGATGGTCATGGGTTAGGACTAGGAATTTGCCGCAATATTCTTCATGGACATGGTGGAGATCTCATTATTAGTAATCTAGAGAGCGGTGGTTTGAAAGCGCAAATCTACATTCCACGAGGTCTAGAAGTGTAATGTAACAAGATTGTTACATTGCGGTTACGGTTTGTTTCAGAACTTCGGCGATGATTGGTTAGACTTCCAGTATTCGAGTATGAATGCTCGTTTATTGTTGTTCAGTTAAGTAATGCTCTTAATGAGCAATGACTAATCCAATACATGGAAGATAATAATGAAAATGAATAAAACCCTACTTACCTTATCTCTTTTGTCTGCTGCCTCTCTGTCTGCTTCTTCACTGTCTCACGCTGGTGAAGTTGAAGTTCTTCACTGGTGGACCGCTGGTGGTGAAGCTAAATCCGCTGCTGTTTTAAAAGATATGATCGAGCAACAAGGTCATACGTGGAAAGATTTTGCGGTCGCTGGCGGCGGTGGTGAAAGTGCCATGACGGTTCTGAAAACCCGCGCGGTATCAGGCAATCCTCCTTCGGCGGCTCAAATTAAAGGGCATGATATTCAAGAATGGGGTGGATTAGGTTTTTTAACCTCTCTTGACGAAACAGCAAAGCAAGAAAAATGGGATGACATTCTTCCATCGGTTGTGACTAACGTGATGAAATTCGATGGTGAATATGTTGCCGTGCCGGTGAACGTTCATCGTGTAAACTGGCTATGGGCAAACCCTGAAGTCCTTAAAAAATCAGGCGTTGAAGTTCCGACTACGCTTGACGAGTTCTTTATTGCGGGCGACAAAATTAAGGCCGCTGGCTTTATTCCTTTAGCGCATGGTGGTCAGCCTTGGCAAGACGCGACGGTATTCGAGGCTGTTGCTCTTGAAGTGTTAGGCAGTGAAGACTACAACAAAGCGTTCGTGGACTTAGACATGAGCGTGTTATCTGGCGACAAAATGACGGAAGTGTTCACTAAGTTTAAGAAGATCCGTGATTACATCGACTCAAACTCTCCAGGTCGTGATTGGAACGTAGCGACATCTATGGTCATTAATGGTGAAGCGGCAATGCAAATCATGGGCGATTGGGCGAAAGGTGAATTTACCGCAGCGGGAAAAGTGCCGGGTAAAGATTACATCTGTGCACCAGCGCCAGGCACCAGCGGTCAATTCACCTTTAATATTGATAGCTTTGCGTTCTTCGAGCTAAGTGAAACGGCGAATCAACAAGCGCAGCAAGATCTTGCCAAAACCATTCTCACTAAAGACTTCCAAGAGGTCTTCAATCTTAACAAAGGTTCAATCCCTGTCCGTTTAGATATGGATATGTCGAAGTTTGATCAGTGTGCTTTAGACTCGATGGCAACCTTTAAAGAAAGTGCAACAACGGGCGATCTTGTTCCGAGTATGGCGCATGGTTTATCCACCACCAGCTATGCACAAGGTGCTATTTACGATGTCGTTACCAACTTCTTTAATGACCCGAAAGCCGATCCTAAAGAAGCCGCAGCGAAGCTCGCTAAAGCAGTTAAAGCAGCGATCTAACGTTTACCCTTAGCCTTTTGTTTATAAGGCTTTAGAAAAGACCCCCAGTGTGGATAGGCTGTCATGGCCTATTCATACTTTACCAACGCACGCACTGTCTTTTTCAACACTGCTTGTCTTGGTTGGTTATATAACAAGGAAACGTTATGGAGCATGTTTTGACTCAGTCAACAAAAAAACCAACAGTGAAGCCTAAATTCACCGATAGGTTACAACATTGGCTACCAAAGATTGTACTTGCCCCAACGATGCTCATGACAGTAGTGTGCATATACGGTTACATTTTTTGGACAGCGACTCTTTCATTCACAAATTCTCGATTTTTACCCAGTTTTAACTTTGTGGGCTGGGCTCAATACGAAAAGCTATTGGACAATGACCGTTGGATCACATCGATCACTAACCTCGGTCTTTTTGGTGGTCTGTTCATGTTGGTCGCCATTGGGCTTGGTGTACTGCTTGCTATCTTTCTTGACCAGAATATTCGCCAAGAAGGGGCGATTCGTACCATCTATCTTTACCCAATGGCGTTATCGTTCATCGTAACAGGTACCGCATGGAAGTGGATTCTTAATCCTGGATTAGGCATTGAAAAAATGATGCATGATTGGGGGTTCGTCGATTTCAAATTTGACTGGCTCGTCAATTCTGAAATGTCGGTTTATACCCTGGTGATCGCTGCGGTTTGGCAATCCTCTGGATTCGTCATGGCGATGTTCCTCGCGGGGCTTCGTGGTATCGATTCATCGATAATTAAAGCGGCGCAAATCGATGGTGCAGGTTTACCAGCCATCTACATGAAAATTGTTCTGCCGTGTTTACGCCCGGTCTTTTTTAGCGCCATCATCATCACATCACACATTGCCATTAAGAGCTTTGATTTAGTGACGGCCATGACTGCTGGAGGCCCGGGTTATTCATCGGATCTGCCAGCCTTGTTTATGTATGCACACTCATTTACGCGCGGCCAAATTGGTTTAGGTGCGGCGAGTGCAATGATGATGTTAGCGGGAATACTTGCGATTTTAGTACCGTATCTCTACTCCGAACTTAGGGAGAAAAAATCATGAGTAATCAGCTTAATGTGGGTCGACTGTTTATTTACTCGATTCTCATCTTCTTTTGCTTAGTCTATCTAATGCCTTTATTCGTCATGGTGATTACCTCATTTAAGACGTTACCTGACATTAAGGCGGGTAACTTGATGAGCTTACCCAAAGAGTGGGTGTTTGATGCCTGGTATAAAGCGTGGGATGGCGCTTGCACAGGAGTGAAATGTGAAGGTGTGAAAGGCTATTTTTGGAATTCATTTCAAATGGTGATTCCAGCTGTGGCTATTTCCACGCTATTGGGTGCTTTCAATGGTTACGTGGTGACGAAGTGGCAATTTAGAGGCTCTAACCTCTTTTTTAGTCTGCTTCTGTTTGGCTGCTTTATTCCATTTCAAGTGGTGTTATTACCAATGGCGGCGGTGCTTGGCAAGCTAGGATTAGCGAATACAAATACCGGTCTTATCTTTGTGCACGTTGTATACGGCATGGCGTTTACCACGCTGTTTTTCCGAAATTTTTATTTAGGCATTCCCGATGAGTTGGTTAAAGCCGCCAAACTCGACGGAGCGGGCTTTTTCACAATTTTCTTTAAGATTTTATTACCGCTTTCCACGCCGATTATTATGGTCACGGTCATCTGGCAGTTTACCGCCATTTGGAATGACTTCTTATTTGGTGTGGTGTACTCAGGCTCTGAAACACAACCTATTACTGTCGCGTTGAATAACTTGGTCAACACCAGTACCGGCATTAAGGAATATAACGTAGACATGGCCGCCGCTATCATTGCCGCGCTTCCTACCTTATTGGTTTATGTATTAGCAGGAAAATACTTTGTTCGTGGCCTAACGGCAGGATCGGTAAAAGGATAATTATTATGGCAACACTAGAACTGAAACAGATCCGCAAAACCTACCCAAAAGCGGACCAAGAAACATTGAAAGGCATCGATATTAGTATCGAATCCGGTGAGTTTTTGATTTTGGTTGGCCCTTCAGGCTGCGGGAAATCCACATTGATGAATACCATCGCTGGACTCGAAGATATTAATGAAGGTGAGATTGTTATTGATGGTACTGATGTCGCAAGCGTAGAGCCAAAAGACCGTGATATTGCGATGGTGTTTCAGTCTTATGCACTGTACCCAAATATGACGGTAAGGGGGAATATCGCGTTTGGTTTGAAAATTCGGAAAATGCCGCAAGTCAAAATCGATGCAGAGGTCAACCGCGTGGCTGAAATGCTGCAAATCGAACAGTTGCTTGACCGTAAGCCGTCACAGCTTTCGGGTGGACAAAGACAACGTGTGGCCATGGGGCGCGCACTGGCTCGTAGACCTAAGCTATATCTGTTTGATGAGCCTTTGTCGAATTTGGATGCCAAATTACGAGTTGAAATGCGCCATCAAATCAAGCGCCTACACCAAAAGCTCAACACCACCATAGTGTATGTCACCCACGATCAGATTGAAGCCATGACGTTGGCGGATCGGATTGCGGTCATGAAAGATGGTGAGTTGCAGCAGTTAGGGACACCTAAAGAGATCTACAACAAGCCGAATAATATGTTTGTTGCCGGTTTCATGGGGTCACCGTCAATGAACTTTATTAAAACGATGGTCGATCTCGATAACGAAGACAATCCGATTATTCGAGTTACCGGGTCAAATGATCAAGAGCATCATATAAAGCTACCTCAATCAATGCGCCAGCAAGATGGAAAAGAGGTGGTGATTGGACTAAGACCTGAACATATCAGTGACTCACAAGGTGAAGATACGACCGCCTCGACGCTGTTGGATTTAAAGCTAGAAGTTCTAGAGCCGACCGGGCCTGATACGATTGCCATGATTAAGGTGAATGACCAAGAGGTAGCGTGTCGTCTTTCACCAGAGTTTGAGGTGAGTGTAGGGCAGATGGCGCCTCTGCATTTTGACCTGTCAAAAGCGGTATTTTTTGATGCGAAAACAGAAAATCGGATTGATTTTTAACAAGGCTCAATGAATCGCAACCGTTCTAAAGTGCACCTTCCATTTGAGTGATGACCGATTTCAGATAGGTCATCAGCTTGAATGTTCGGGGGAGTATTCAAGCTGATTTTATACTTGGGATGGTGCACTTTACTCATGAATGTCACGAGTACAAAAAAGTGAAAGTGGGAGGATGACTCACTTTCACTTTTTTTGTTTGACGCTGTTGGGTAGTTCAAGCCGACCGTGCTAAGTGCTAAGTGCTAAGTGCTAAGTGCTAAGTGATTTCTGTTATGCGCTATGTGTCATTTACCCCCCTTTTGGCGATTTCAATGGGTCATTTTCCACACATTTATTTACATTTAGCTTAGGTAGAGAACTCAAATTCATCGTCATACACTGACTTCTTATTATTCAATCCCTTACCGATAAAGGCTTGAGCACAATTTGTTACAAACTGGCTTGTTAATTGCTCTATTAGAAGCATCAGCCCATAGATGGTGCTGTTTTATTACTAAGGAGAATAAATAATGTTTAAGCCTCTTACCCTGCTGTCTGTCTCTGCTCTGGCATTGACAAGTTTTAATGCTGCTGCGAACTGCGATCCGGGTGAAATCGTGATCAAATTCAGTCATGTAACCAATACAGACAAACACCCTAAGGGAATTGCTGCTTCGTTGTTAGAAGAGCGTGTAAACACGGAAATGAACGGTAAAGCTTGTATGCAAGTTTTCCCTAACTCGACACTGTACGATGATGACAAAGTGTTAGAAGCCATGCTAAACGGTGATGTTCAATTAGCGGCTCCATCGTTATCAAAGTTTGAAAAGTTCACGAAAAAGTTCCGTATCTTTGACTTACCGTTTCTGTTTGACGATGTGGAAGCCGTCGATCGTTTCCAAAATTCAGAGTCAGGTGACAAGCTTAAAAATGCGATGCAAAGACGCGGATTGCAAGGTTTGGGTTTTTGGCACAATGGCATGAAGCAAATGTCGGCTAACGTACCGCTCATATCTCCCAAAGATGCCGATGGCCTCAAGTTCCGAGTTCAGGCTTCGGATGTTCTGGTCGCTCAGTTTGAACAGCTTGGTGCAAACCCACAAAAAATGTCGTTTAAAGAAGTGTACGGTGGCCTTCAAACTAAGGTTATCGATGGTCAGGAAAATACTTGGTCAAACATTTACGGTAAGAAGTTCTTTGAAGTTCAAGATGGCACAACAGAAACTAACCACGGTATTTTAGATTACCTCCTTGTGACGTCGAATGACTTCTGGAAAGAACTGCCTGATGATGTTCGTGATCAGCTTGGTACCATCATCAAGGAAGTGACAGAGGCGCGTAACGCGAAATCTTCTGAAGTGAATCTTGCGAACCGTAACAACATTATTGAAGCGGGTGGTGAAGTTCGTACGTTAACCGATGCTCAAAGACAAGAATGGGTGACGGCGATGAAACCTGTTTGGAAGAAATTTGAGAAAGATATCGGCGCAGATCTTATTGAAGCGGCTATCGCATCAAATAATTAATCTCTCCTTTTTAAATGCCCACTCCATTGGTGGGCTTTGTTGTTTCTTGGCACTGGTTTTGGGTGCCACATTACCTGATGGATCTAAGCATGTTTGAGAAAGCAGGAAAAGTAACGGACGCGATAGAAGAAACCCTCATTGCTTTTTTCTTAGGCGCGATGACGTTACTCACATTTGCCAATGTGGTTTTTCGATACGCCTTTAATGACAATATTTTATGGGCACTTGAGTTAACGGTATTTATGTTTGCGTGGATGGTGTTAGTCGGCGCATCTTACGGCGTAAAAAAGCACTTTCATATTGGTGTTGATGTCATCATTAACATGGCACCAGAGAAGCTACGTAAAGTGTACGCTATGGTTGCGGTGACCAGCTGTCTCGCTTTTTCAATATTATTGCTTATTGGTTCGTGGAATTATTGGTACCCGTTTGCGACCGAGCGCGCGTGGTATGAAACCGACGATATTCCAATGCCAGAGATGCTTCAGTTTATGTCTGATTGGTTGAATGAAGGAGAACGTTACGAAAAACTGCCTCGTTTTATTCCTTATATGGCATTACCGATTGGCATGGCGCTATTGACCTTCCGATTTACTCAGATTGCGTTTCAGGTTTTTAGTGGAAAACTGGACCGAATGATTGCAGGTCATGAAGCGGAAGAAGATCTCGATGCTTTGAGAGCGGATGTGTTGGCGGGGAGTGACGATGATGCGATGGCGCCTTTGACTCCTGATTCGTATAAAAAATCGGATGTGAACGTGAAATCAAACGGCAAGGAAGACTAGAACATGGCCATGTTATTTCTATTTTTAATGGTAATCGCGTTCATGCTGATTGGCGTGCCAATTGCGATTTCTTTAGGTTTATCCAGTATCATTTTTTTATTGATACATTCAGATGCGTCTCTCGCGTCTGTGGCACAAACTCTGTTTAATGCGTTTGCCGGGCACTATACGCTACTGGCGATTCCATTCTTTATTCTTGCCTCGAGCTTTATGTCTACGGGTGGGGTAGCGAAACGTATTATTCGTTTTGCGATTGCGATGGTTGGTTGGTTCCGTGGTGGACTTGCCATGGCATCAGTCGTGGCGTGTATGATGTTTGCAGCCTTGTCGGGTTCTTCACCGGCAACGGTGGTCGCGATTGGTAGTATCGTTATCGCAGGTATGGTTAAAAATGGCTATACCAAAGAGTTCGCCGCTGGGGTTATTTGTAACGCGGGTACGTTAGGTATCTTAATTCCACCGTCCATTGTGATGGTTGTTTACGCTGCGGCAACCGATGTGTCTGTTGGCCGTATGTTCTTGGGTGGTGTGATTCCCGGCTTGCTCGCCGGTGTGATGTTGATGATTGCTATCTACATCACCGCGTGCATTAAGAAAATTCCAGCTCAACCGTTTGTAGGTTGGTCTGAAACCTTCAGCGCGGCAAAAGATGCGAGCTGGGGCTTATTGTTGATTGTCATTATTTTGGGCGGTATTTATGGGGGTGTCTTTACGCCAACGGAAGCTGCTGCAGTTGCTGCTGTGTACGCCTTCTTTATCGCCAACTTTGTGTATAAAGACATGGGGCCATTTGCGGATAAGACAAACACCAAACCTCTATTAGTGAAAATAGTGCAGACCTTTGTGCATAAAGACACTAAGGATACCCTTTATGATGCGGGTAAACTGACGATCATGTTGCTGTTTATCATTGCTAACGCCCTGATACTCAAACATGTACTGACGGAAGAACGTATTCCACAAATGATCACGGAATCGATGTTGTCTGCTGGATTAGGGCCAATCGCGTTTTTAATTGTGGTGAATGTATTATTGCTGATTGGTGGCCAGTTTATGGAGCCATCGGGGTTATTGATCATCGTTGCTCCGCTGGTGTTCCCAATCGCAATAGCATTAGGCATCGACCCGATTCATCTAGGTATTATGATGGTGGTGAATATGGAGATAGGGATGATTACACCGCCAGTGGGGTTAAATTTGTTTGTGACGGCAGGGGTGGCTAAGATGTCGATGATGAATGTTGTCAAAGCGGCTATGCCTTGGGTAGGTGTGATGTTCTTATTCTTAATTATTGTCACTTACGTGCCATGGGTATCCACCTGGTTGCCAACAACGCTAATGGGGCCAGAGATCATCACTAAATAGATCGGACTGGGTTCATAGGTTTATAGGTTTAATGGATCACAGGTACTCGTTGATATGGGAGCATGGATGATTGGATCATTTATGCTCCTCGTTGATTTCTAATAGTCGATATTAGTGTTCGTGTTTGTAGTCTTCCTTAACGAGTTGATAGCGCTGCATTTTGTCGTAGAGCGTTTTACGTGGCAGTTCAAGTAACGACATGGTTTCTTTGATACTGCCATTGGTTTGGATTAACGTTTGTTCGATGATGCTTTTCTCAAACTCATTGACTTGCTGGCTAAGTGAGGACTGAATCGTTTTTGATGAGTTGTTGTCGCCTAACTTTCCAAGTTGCCCAAGAAGTACGAATCGTTCTGCGGTGTTTCGTAATTCTCGAACATTCCCCGGCCAGTCGTGACTGAGTATTTTTGCTAATTCGCTATTAGGCAGTGACGTTGCTGCTTTTCCATAACGGGCAGCGGCAACCAACAGAAAGTGATGAAATAGCGTAGGGATGTCTTCTTTCCGTTCGCGCAAAGGGGGTAAATCCAGTGTGACAACATTTAACCGGTAGTATAAATCTTCACGAAACTCGCCTTGTTGTGCGGCTTGTTTTAAATCCACCTTAGTCGCCGCTATCACTCGAATATTCAGCGAATGCAGTGTATTTGATCCAACGCGTTCAAACTGCCTTTCTTGAAGCACCCGAAGTAGCTTTATCTGGGCTTGCATCGGCATCGACTCTATTTCGTCTAGAAATAAGGTACCATTATGCGCGTGTTCTAGCTTGCCTGTTCGGTGATGTTCAGCCCCGGTAAATGCGCCTTTCTCATGTCCGTATAACTCACTTTCAATCAAGTTTTCTGGTACAGCGCCACAATTGATAGCGACAAAGTTTTCTTCGCGTCGGTCGCTTTGTTCATGTAAAGAACGAGCCACAAGCTCTTTTCCTGTGCCAGTTTCACCAAATAACAATATGTCGGCTTGGGTGTTTGAAATGTGGCTAATCGTATCGCGTAAAGTGCGGATGGTTTGAGTCTCGCCAATGATACGAGGGCCAAGCGTTTGGCTGGCCTTTAACGATCGTTTTAGTGTTTCATTTTCTAATGTTAAGTTGCGCTTCTCGATGGCTCGGCTGATGGTTTTGATTAACCGGTCGGGTGAAAATGGCTTTTCGATAAAGTCATAAGCGCCGGTTTGCATCGAAGCAACGGCCATGGATATGTCGCCGTGCCCTGTGATCAAAATAACAGGAATATCTGGCTGTTGTTGGATTATGGTTGTCAGTAAATTTTCCCCAGAAATGCCAGGCAGACAAATATCACTAACAATCACTTTAGGAGGGCCATCGGCTTTGAGGGCGATCAGGGCTTCCTCTGCAGATGAAAAGAATCGAGCAGTGAGCTCTTCCAACTCAAAGCTTTGTTCAATTGCGATTCGAATATCTACTTCATCATCAATGAAAAAAATGTCGACCATTAGTGTTCCTTAGTATCTATACGTTCCCATTGCTATTTATGAGTTGCAATAGGTAATTTGACTGAAAAGCATGCACCACCGAGCTTGGACTGAGAATAGGTAAGCTTGCCCTTCATCCCCTCAATTATCTGATGTGAAATCGACAGCCCTAAACCAAGCCCATTTTTTTTGGTGGTATAGAAAGGGTCAAAGAGCTGCTTCTCCTGGTGAGGGCTTACGCCTTTGCCGCTATCTTCAATGGTAATGACTACCTCATTGTTTTGGCTAAAAGCACTGAGCAGTATGGTCTTGTTCTGCAGCCCTTCCATGGCTTGTATCGCGTTTGTTAACAAGTTCACCAGAACCTGCTCCAACTGAATTCGATTGATCTCTACCATGGGTAATTGAGACTCGATGGCTGTTGAAAAACTTACCATGTTTGACTTGATTTGAGGCGACATCAGTTCAGTTGAAGCGTCAATCACAGAGGTAACATGTGTGATTGATTGATCCGTGGTCTCTGTTTTTCTGGCGTAAGACTTCAGTTGTTCACTGATTTTAGCCATGCGTTCGGTTAAGGCAGAGATTCGAATTAAATTATCGTTCACTCTGTCGAACTTCTGTTTCTCTAAAAAACGCTTTCCATTGTCGGCAAAACTTCGAATAGCGGCCAAGGGATTATTGAGTTCATGGCTGATGCTGGCGGACATTTGTCCTAATACAGCGAGCTTCGCCGCCTGAATCAATTCTTCTTGCGTTTGTCTCAGCGCCTTTTCGGTTTGCATTCGCTCGCCAATTTCCGCATGTAACTCGGCAGTGCGAGTCATGACTTGAAATTCAAGCCTTTGCTTGGCTTCCATTTGAACTTGTTCTAATTGGCGATGTTTAAGCTTGCGATTCAACAATAATAAAATAGTCAGATATGCAACACTCAGAACCAGAGTGAGGATGCCAATAAACACAAAAGAACTCCAAACCAAGATGCGCTGAGGAGTGAGCACACGAATGGTTAAGGGGAGCTGTGATAACTTTCGAGAAGAATAAAAATAGCTATCTAATAATCGGTCTTTGTTAGGGCTAATCAGTTTTCCTTGAGCAGCAGAAACATCATTGCTGAAACCTAAAGAACGAATGTCGGTATCGAGGTACTGCTGGCTGCCTTTGATTCTCACTCTTTGAGCTTCACTTAATGTAGTTAAACTTTTGAACAGCCAATCAGGTTGGTTTGACATAAAAATCACGTTGTCAGGGTCTGTCACTACAAAAAAGTCTTGTTTTCCGCGCCAGCTTTCTTCTATGAGTGATAAATCCATTTTGACAACCGTCACCCCGATCACTTCGGCAGCCACGGTAATCGGATACGAGTAGTAGTAACCTCGTTGACCTGATGTAGAACCTAGAGCGAAGTAGCGGCTGGTGTTTCCTTCTAACGCTTCTTGAAAATAAGGACGCCATGCGAAATTTCGACCCACAAAGGTGCGTGACATATTCCAATTGCTCGCGGCAATGGTTGTGCCGTTTCGATCGATAAGATACGTGTCTGCCGCCTGAATCACAGAATTTACTTGTTCTAGGTATCGGTTAGTGACTTCAATTTGTGCACTGTTAGCCGGGGCAAGCAGTGCATCTCTCAGCTCTTGGTCTTTTGATAGTAACTGAGGAATATGGTCGTATTTATCTAACTTGGAGGTGATATATTCAGAAAATCGGTCCAGCTGTGTTTGGTGGACAGCGTAGATATCCTGTTTTTGTAGATCCCAAACCAGTTTCGTTCCAATCACGGTACAAAAAACAAAGATAATGATGAAACCAATATTTAAATGCTTAATGGTCAACCTGTTGCCCCTTCATCCGATACCTTTCTAGATTAAATGTTGGGTGGGAATTGGACGTAAAAAGTTGCGAAATATGTGTGATAAAACAGGAGCAAGATCTCTTTTTAGTACTTTTACCAAAAAATTAGCGTGAGTCTCTTGAAAACTCATCCCTAGCCCCCACTTTTATTCTGAGGTGGTTTTCCAATGGTGGAAATTAAAGCAGTCAGTCACGAAATTAGACTTATGCATCATCCTATCGTAATGAACGACTCGACAGTCTGGACTTCGCTCGATAGAATGCTGCGTCTAAAATTTTGTCTTGAGACTAATAGGAGATACCTTCGTTTTGTAGAGACAAGTGGGAACGATTTATCGTCGTCACTTTTAGCCACGAATAGTCAAGAAGATATCACTGATTAGTCCAATACTAGAGGTTTCTAGTATTGATGCTCAATTTAACTAAGCACGGCTTAACGTCGTATAAAGATGCAGTCAATCATAGATTATCTATGTTACTGGCTCACCAGCTCAGATACCTGAGCCATTTTTGAGGTTTAAAAATAATGCAAGTTACTGTTGAAACGCTAGAAGGCCTAGAGCGCCGTCTTAATATTACTGTTCCTGCTGCGAACATTGAAGATGCTGTTACTGCTGAACTGCGTAATATCGCTAAAAATCGTCGTTTCGATGGTTTCCGTAAAGGCAAAGTGCCTATGAAAATGGTAGCGAAAATGTACGGACAGGCAGTTCGTCAAGACGTACTAGGTGAAGTGATGCAGCGTCACTTTATCGAAGCTATCGTTAAAGAGAAGACAAATCCTGCTGGCGCACCTACTTTTGCTCCAGTAGAAAACAAAGCAGGCGAAGACCTAGTATTCACTGCTACTTTTGAAGTTTACCCAGAAGTTGAGTTGAAAGGTCTAGAGAGCATCACTGTTGAAAAACCTGCAGTTGAAGTTAAAGACGGCGACGTAGAAGAAATGATCGACACTCTACGTAAGCAGCAAGCGACTTGGGCTGAAGTGGATTCTGCAGCGGAAGAAGGCACTCGTGCAACGATCGATTTCGTTGGTTCTATCGATGGCGAAGAGTTTGAAGGCGGTAAAGCTGAAAACTTCCCTCTAGAAATGGGCGCTGGTCGTATGATTCCAGGTTTTGAAGATGGTATCACTGGTAAAACAGCCGGTACAGAATTTGAAATTGACGTGAACTTCCCAGAAGATTACCACGCTGAAAACCTAAAAGGTAAAGCAGCGAAATTTGCTATCAAAGTAAACAAAGTTGAAGCTCGTGAACTACCAGAAATCAACGATGAGTTTGTGGCTAAGTTTGGTGTTGCTGAAGGCGGTGTTGATGCACTTAAAGCGGAAGTTCGCAAGAACATGGAACGTGAGCTTAAGCAAGCAGTTAAGAACCGTATCAAAGAGCAAGCGATTGACGGCCTTGTTGAGCAAAACGACATCGACGTTCCTGTTGCTCTAATTGACCAAGAGATCGTTGGCCTACGTCAACAAGCGGCTCAACGCTTTGGCGGTAACCCAGAAGCGGCAGAGCAACTTCCACGTGAATTGTTCGAAGAGCAAGCTAAACGTCGCGTAGTGGTTGGTCTTCTTCTAGGTGAAGTGATCAAGTCTGAAGAGCTAAAAGCTGACGATGAAAAAGTGAAAGCTATCATCGAAGAAATGGCGACAGCATACGAAGATCCATCTGAAGTCGTTGCATACTACGAGCAGAACGAACAAATGATGAACAACATGCGCAACGTAGCTCTAGAAGAGCAAGCGATTGATGCCATCATTGCTAAAGCTCAGGTTACTGAAAAGGAAGTTGGCTTTAACGAGCTAATGAACCAACAGCAACCAGCTCAATAAGCAATATATTGTGTAGGTAGTTGACTAAACGTGAACTATTCTGCTAACAATGGTCCGTATGATACTTATCATCCGGACCATTTATTTTAGGGACATAAGAATATGAGCTACCAAGAACAAAATGCAATGTCACCGATTCTAAGCGCTTTAGTGCCAATGGTTGTTGAACAAACTTCCCGTGGCGAGCGTTCTTATGATATTTATTCACGCTTACTGAAAGAACGTATTATCTTTTTGACGGGTCAAGTGGAAGACCAAATGGCAAACCTTGTGGTTGCTCAACTGTTGTTCCTTGAATCAGAAAACCCAGACAAAGATATCTTTCTCTATATTAACTCGCCAGGTGGTAGTGTCACTGCGGGTATGTCGATCTACGACACGATGCAGTACATTAAGCCAAACGTCAGCACCGTATGTATGGGACAAGCATGTTCTATGGGTGCGTTCTTACTGGCAGGCGGTGCTCCGGGTAAGCGTCATGTATTGCCTAACTCTCGTGTGATGATTCACCAGCCATTAGGCGGCTTCCAAGGCCAAGCGTCTGATATCCAAATTCATGCGCAAGAAATTCTAACAATTAAGCAAAAGTTAAATAAATTGCTCGCTGAACATACCGGCCAACCGCTAGAAGTGGTTGAACGTGACACTGATCGTGATAACTTCATGTCAGCGGATCAAGCAGTAGAATACGGCTTAGTTGATTCTGTATTGACAAGAAATGCTGAGTGATTTAATCAAAATTGTTTCACGCATTTCGAGTAGATTTGATATACACTCAAACATAAAGAGTAAAGGCTAAGAGGTTAGCGAATGACAGATAAAAGCAAAGAGAGTGGTAGCAGTAAACTGCTTTACTGTTCTTTCTGTGGCAAAAGCCAGCACGAAGTTCGCAAGCTAATCGCAGGCCCTTCCGTTTACATCTGTGACGAATGTGTCGATTTATGTAACGACATTATTCGTGAAGAGATTAAGGATGTTCTTCCTAAGAAGCAATCTGAAGCGTTACCGACGCCGAGAGAGATTCGTGAACACCTTGATGATTATGTAATTGGCCAAGATTACGCGAAGAAAGTGCTAGCCGTGGCGGTATATAACCACTACAAGCGTTTACGTAACGGTGACACAACCAGCGAAGGTGTTGAGCTTGGTAAGAGTAATATCTTACTTATCGGCCCAACGGGTAGCGGTAAAACATTATTAGCAGAAACACTCGCTCGTTTCTTGGATGTGCCATTTACAATGGCAGATGCAACGACATTAACGGAAGCGGGTTATGTGGGTGAAGACGTAGAAAACATCATTCAAAAACTTCTGCAAAAATGTGATTATGATGTTGCTAAAGCGGAACGTGGCATCGTCTACATCGATGAAATTGATAAGATCTCTCGTAAAGCAGAGAACCCATCGATTACACGTGATGTTTCTGGTGAAGGTGTACAGCAAGCGTTGTTGAAGCTTGTTGAAGGTACCGTTGCTTCAGTGCCACCTCAAGGTGGTCGTAAGCACCCACAACAAGAATTCCTACAAGTTGATACTTCTAAGATCCTATTTATCTGTGGCGGCGCGTTCGCTGGATTGGATAAGGTCATAGAACAACGTGTTGAAACAGGCAGTGGTATTGGCTTTGGCGCAGATGTTCGCTCTAAAGACGAAACCAGAACCATCGGTGAGCTGTTTAAAAAAGTGGAACCAGAAGATTTGGTAAAATACGGTTTGATTCCGGAATTTATCGGTCGACTTCCTGTAACAACAACACTGACAGAGCTAGATGAAGAAGCATTGATTCAAATTCTATGTGAGCCAAAGAATGCACTAACTAAGCAGTATGGTGCGCTGTTTGACCTTGAAAATGTAGAATTGGAATTCCGAGAAGATGCACTTCGAGCGATTGCGAAAAAAGCAATGAACCGCAAAACGGGTGCTCGTGGTTTGCGTTCAATCTTAGAGGGTGTGCTTCTAGAAACGATGTACGAACTGCCATCAGTGAGCGATGTCAGTAAAGTGGTCATTGACGAAACCGTGATTAATGGAGAGTCTGAACCGCTGTTGATTTACAGCAACACAGACAATCAAGCGGCGGGCGCAGACTAACCCAACTAGGCATTTGTTTTAAAAGGAGGTAATCAATTACCTCCTTTTTTTATTCTGTTATTGAAACCACACCATTAGCCCCCATATAGTCATAAATAGTCATACGTTTAATGTTAAAGCGGAAGAGAGAATAATATGAACTTGGAGCGTTCCGAGCGTATCGAAATCCCCGTCCTACCTCTGCGAGATGTAGTTGTTTACCCTCACATGGTCATCCCGTTGTTTGTTGGTCGTGAAAAATCGATTAGTTGCTTAGAAGCGGCGATGGATAACAATAAACAAGTGTTATTGGTTGCCCAAAAACAAGCTGATAAAGACGAACCTGAGTTAGAGGACTTGTTTACTGTTGGTACTGTTGCCACAATTTTGCAACTTCTCAAACTACCAGATGGTACCGTAAAAGTCCTCGTTGAAGGCCAACAGCGCGCTAAAATAACTGAATTTAAAGAAAACGAATTCTTCCTTGCCGAGGCACAATTCCTAGAAACTCCGGATCTTGATGAGAAAGAGCAGGAAGTGGTTGTGCGCAGTGCAATTAATCAATTTGAAGGATTCATCAAGCTGAATAAAAAAATCCCACCAGAAGTGCTAACTTCTTTAAATGGGATCGACGAAGCGGCTCGTCTGGCGGATACCATTGCAGCCCACATGCCACTAAAGCTTGATGATAAACAACAAGTTTTAGAGATTCTTGATGTTATTCAGCGTCTAGAATTCTTAATGGGCCAAATGGAATCAGAAATCGACATTCTTCAAGTCGAGAAGCGTATTCGTGGTCGCGTTAAAAAACAGATGGAAAAGTCTCAGCGCGAGTACTATCTGAACGAACAAATGAAAGCCATCCAAAAAGAATTGGGTGAAACAGAAGATGGTGTTGATGAATTCGAAGTTCTTAAAAAGAAAATTGAGGATTCAAAAATGCCTCAGGAAGCACGAGAAAAGACAGAACAAGAACTGCAAAAGCTTAAAATGATGTCACCTATGTCTGCTGAGGCGACGGTTGTACGCAGTTATATTGATTGGATGGTAGGTGTGCCATGGACAAAGCGTTCGAAAGTTAAAAAGAACTTGGCGAAAGCCGAAGAAACGCTGAATGAAGATCATTATGGTTTAGAGCGTGTTAAAGAACGTATTTTGGAATATTTAGCGGTTCAAAATCGCATCAACAAGCTAAAAGGGCCTATTCTTTGTCTTGTTGGGCCTCCTGGTGTAGGTAAAACCTCTTTAGGGCGTTCAATTGCATCTGCTACAGGGCGTAAGTACACGCGTATGGCGCTTGGTGGTGTACGTGATGAAGCCGAGATCCGTGGTCACCGTCGAACGTATATTGGTTCATTACCGGGTAAACTCATCCAAAAAATGTCGAAAGTGGGCGTTAAAAACCCATTATTCCTATTGGATGAAATTGACAAAATGTCTTCAGACATGCGTGGTGATCCATCATCAGCACTGTTAGAAGTCTTGGATCCAGAGCAAAATAATGCTTTTAACGACCATTACCTAGAAGTTGACTATGACTTGTCGGATGTTATGTTCGTTGCCACTTCAAACTCAATGAATATTCCCGGCCCATTGCTCGACCGCATGGAAGTGATTCGCCTATCAGGTTACACCGAAGACGAAAAACTGAATATCGCTAAGCGACACTTGATTGATAAACAGATACAGCGTAATGGTTTAAAACCAAAAGAGATTACGATCGAAGATTCTGCAATCATTGGGATTATTCGTTACTACACGCGTGAAGCGGGTGTTCGTAGCCTCGAGAGAGAAATATCTAAGATTTGTCGTAAAGCGGTTAAGAACATCCTACTGGATAAAGATCTTAAGTCTGTTGTTGTTACCATGGACAATCTCAAAGACTACTTAGGTGTCCAGCGCTGTGATTTTGGCAAAGCCGATGATAGCAATCGTGTTGGTCAAGTCACTGGTTTGGCGTGGACTGAAGTGGGTGGTGATTTGCTAACCATTGAAACGGAGTCTATGCCGGGTAAAGGTAAACTTACCCAAACAGGTTCGTTGGGCGATGTGATGCAAGAATCGATTCAGGCCGCGATGACTGTCGTTCGTGCCAGAGCCGAAAAGTTAGGCATCAATCCTGATTTCTATGAGAAGCGGGATATTCATGTACATGTGCCGGAAGGAGCTACCCCTAAAGATGGCCCTAGTGCTGGTATCGCAATGTGTACAGCTTTAGTGTCAAGCTTGACGGGTAATCCAGTTAAAGCCGAAGTGGCAATGACAGGCGAAATTACACTGCGTGGTGAAGTTTTACCGATCGGTGGTTTAAAAGAGAAACTTTTAGCCGCTCATCGAGGAGGCATTACTACGGTATTGATTCCCAAAGATAATGAACGCGATTTGGAAGAGATTCCGGACAATGTTATTGCTGATCTCAAGGTGATTCCGGTTCAATGGATTGACGAAGTCCTGACCGTAGCCCTTGAAAGAGACCCTTCAGGGGTTACGTTGAACGCAGAAAAGAGTGATGTGTAGCAAAAATAAGTAAAAGAACACGCTGATTAGCTTAAAAATGCTTGTCAGCGTTTTTTTTGGGCGCTAACGTTATCCACTAAGGCTAAAGCCTGTTGTATCAAGGCTTCGGCTAAATTCAAAAACGTAAATGGAACGAAAGCTACCTACACAATAATAACAGGTAGCGCAAAGGGGAATCACAGTGAATAAGACACAATTAGTAGAAAATATTGCAGAGAAAGCGGACCTTTCAAAAGCTTCGGCAGGTCGTGCATTAGATGCGTTTATTGAAGCAGTAGGCGGTACTCTACAATCTGGTGACCAGGTTGCATTAGTTGGCTTTGGCACTTTCAGCGTTCGTACTCGTGCAGCACGCACTGGACGTAACCCTAAAACGGGTGAAGAAATTCAAATTGCAGAAGCAAAAGTACCAGCATTTAAAGCGGGTAAAGCACTTAAAGATGCTTGTAACTAAGCTCTTGTAAGCTTAGCTTTTGCAAAGTTAGCTTCTGAAAATTTCAGCAGTAGCTTTCATAGAATATGATATTTATGCGCATCCTACTGATGCGCATTTCTTTTTCTGGTATCATCACGCAAATAATTTTTTACTTCGAAGTGTTACGCTTCGTCTTTAGAGAGCAATTAAATTATGATGGAACGGTTTCGCGAAGGCGTGAATGGCCCTTTTGTTAAAATAGTCCTTGGGCTAATTATCCTTTCATTTGTTTTTGCTGGTGTAGGTAGCTATATCATCGGCGGAAATGCAAACTCAGCAGCAAAAGTTGGTAACGCGGAAATCACAAGAGGTGATTTTGAACAAGCGTATCAAAATGAGCGTAATCGCATGCAATCACAGCTTGGTGATTACTTCTCAAACATGCTAGCTGACCCTGCCTATGTAGAATCTTTTCGTAAGTCAGTTTTAGACCGAATGGTGAATGACTTATTGCTTGAGCAGCACGCTGAATCTCTTGGATTACGCGTTAGCGATGCACAAATTAGAACGATGATTCTAGAAATGCCCCAGTTTCAAAGTAATGGTCAGTTTGACCAAGATATCTATCAGACGGGTTTACGACGTGCTGGTTTCTCAGCGGAGAGCTTTGCTCAATATCTGCGCCGAGACTTAACTCGTAATCAATTACTTACCGCGCTTCAAAATAGTGACTTTTCACTCGATGGTGAAGTCAACGCGCAAAGTGAATTGATCATGCAGACCAGAGACATCAGAACTATCAAGCTTTCTGTTGCTGATATGGCGCGTAATATTGAATTGACCGAAGCGGAAATTGAAGCTTTCTACGATGAGAATTCTGTTCGTTATACTCGCCCAGAACAAGTGAAAGTAGGTTATGTCGAGTTGTCTGCACAGCAGCTAAAACAAAGTATTGAAGTCTCAGAGCCAGAACTCAAAAAGTACTACCAGGAGCACCTAGATAAGTACTCTACTGAAGAGCAGCGTAAAGTGAGTCATATCTTGGTTCAAGGTGAATTAGAAGCCGCTGAAAAGATACTTGCCGATCTAAAGTCAGGCGCTGATTTTGCTACTTTAGCTGAAGAGTTGTCACAGGACATTGGCAGTGCAGAAGAAGGTGGCTCACTCGGTTGGATTGAACGCGACGTGATGGATCCATCATTTGAAACGGCGGCTTTTGAACTTGCTAATGTTGGTGACATCTCTGAGGTGGTGACTTCTAATTTTGGTTATCACATCATTAAGCTTGATGAACTGAAAGATTCGGTTTCTCAGCCATTTGAAGCGGTTAAAGAAGACATATTGGCAGACCTTGTTGATCAAAAAGCAGTAGACGCTTTTTATGAGTTACAAAGCGAGTTTGAGCGAATCGCGTTTGAATATCCAGATTCTTTAGACGATGCTGCCGCCGCCGTTAGCCAGCCAATACAGGTAACCGACTTCATTTCTGCACAAGATGCACCAGAAATTCTTCGTTCATCAGCAGTAATGCAAGCTATTCTTAGTCCTGAAGTTATGGAAGATGGTCTAAACTCTGAGGTTATCGAAGTGTCACCAGAGCATGTTATTGTTGTTCGTGTCGATGATAGCCGTGAAGAAACGGTTTTACCGCTGAATGATGTTCGTGATCAAGTTGAAGCCCAACTGCGCCAGGTGAAGGGAGAGCAGGTGGCTATTGAACTGGCTGGTAACGTTCTTGAGGTATTATCTGTCAGTGATGAAAGCCAGTTGTCTGAGTACGATTTGCAGTTCTCTGAATCAACAAGCATTGATCGTAGAGCTCCACTTGCTGAAACCGTTTTTTCTATGGCTAAACCACTGGACGGGCAGGCTGTGTATGCTCAAGCGAAAGATTTTGAGGGTAATATCGTTATCGTTGCTCTTGATAAGGTTGATGTAAACGTAGATACGCAGTTCGCTTCGCAAGTCGATGCTCAACTCGTACAATTGAGTAATCAACAAGATCTTTCGGGTATCTTGAGTATCTTGAGAGAGAACACGGATATCGATTATTTCATAGTGGGTCAGTAGCTGATTTCTATGTAATTGATAATTTTATAAAAATGGGCCGCTAATGCGGCCCGTTTGTTTTTGTGGTGTCGCCTTGGCATTGGAATCATTGACTAGATAGGATGATTTTGGTCAACCCACATAGGAAACACAATCATGTTTATAAAATCCATCATTTTATCCATACTACTTGCCATATTTCCATTTACCCAAGCAGTGGCTTCTGATTCCGCAAAATACGAAGGCATTGAAGTCACCGTCAATATTAATCAAGCCCCGGCAGAAGAGCTCGCGACGTTACTTATCGGCGTAGGTTTAAAGAAAGCGCAAGCCATTGTTGATTACCGTTCAGAGTATGGCGAGTTCAAAGCGATTGATGATCTCGTCAAGGTTAAAGGGATTGGGACTTCAATTTTGGATAAAAACCGAACGCGTATCTTATTGTAAATTTTTGGCTACGTTTGGAAAGCGCACCAAGCGTAGCCGCTTTCCTCATTTTCTTCTCGAAAAGTCTAATCGTAACTAGAACCAAAGTGGTAATAGCATTATAATTTTTCGTCATAAAAAGCGACGTTCAAATTGCTTACGATAAACTAACGTGGAGTAAAACATGCCTCTTGAAACACCAGTGATCACCGTCGACGGTCCTAGCGGAGCCGGAAAAGGTACCCTTTGTATGTTATTGGCTGACAAGTTAGGTTACCAACTGCTCGACTCTGGTGCTATTTATCGTGTGCTAGCACTGGCTGCGATTCATCACGGCTTGGATACTGAGTCTGAAGATGTTCTGGTTCCCCTTGCTACACATCTGGATGTTCAATTTATTGCTGAAGGTGATCTGGTTAAGGTTATTTTAGAAGGCGAAGACGTCTCACATGAACTTCGCAAGGAAGAAACCGGCATGGCGGCTTCAAAAGTGGCTGCGTTACCGCGAGTACGCGAAGCTTTGTTAAGACGCCAGCGAGCGTTTGCTGAAGGTAAAGGCTTAGTCGCTGATGGTCGAGATATGGGAACCGTTGTTTTCCCAAATGCTACAGCCAAAATATTTCTTGATGCGAGTGCCCACGAGAGAGCGAATAGACGCCTTAAACAGTTGCAAGATAAAGGTTTAGATGTTAAGTTTGGCGACCTTTTAAGCGAGATTCAAGAACGTGACGACAGAGACCGCAACCGTGCTGTTGCTCCTTTACGTCCGGCTGAAGACGCGCTATTGCTTGACTCGACCTCAATGAATATTGACGAAGTCGTAGAAACAGCAATGAAATATATAGAATCTAAATTGGCTGAGTAGTCTATACTCAGTCAGCTGAGAACGTTGGTCGCAAGGATGATGACTGGCGAATTTATCAACCCCATGCGGTAGGATACCCATGGACGTTTAATTAATTGAAGATTAAATAATGACTGAATCTTTTGCTCAACTCTTTGAAGAGTTTCTATCTGAAACTGAATTCCAACAAGGTAGTATCGTTAAAGGTACTGTTGTAGCTATCGAGAACGGTTTCGTTCTTGTTGATGCTGGCCTTAAGTCTGAATCTGCTATCCCTGCTGAACAATTCAAAAACGCTGCTGGCGAACTTGAAGTTGAAGTTGGCGCTGAAGTAGACGTTGCTCTAGACGCTGTTGAAGATGGTTTCGGTGAAACTCAACTTTCTCGCGAGAAAGCTAAGCGTCACGAAGCGTGGATCGTTCTTGAGAAAGCTTACGAAGAAGCTGAAACTGTTGTTGGTATCATCAATGGTAAAGTTAAAGGCGGTTTCACTGTTGAACTAAACGGTATCCGTGCTTTCCTTCCAGGCTCTCTTGTAGACGTACGTCCTATCCGTGACACTGCTCACCTAGAAAACAAAGAGCTAGAGTTCAAAGTTATTAAACTTGACCAGAAGCGCAACAACGTTGTTGTTTCTCGCCGTGCTGTTATCGAATCTGAAAACAGTGTTGAGCGTGATGAGCTTCTTGAAACTCTACAAGAAGGTTCTGAAGTTAAAGGTATCGTTAAGAACCTTACTGACTACGGTGCTTTCGTTGATCTTGGCGGTGTTGACGGTCTTCTACATATCACAGATATGGCGTGGAAACGTGTTAAGCACCCATCAGAGATCGTTAACGTAGGTGACGAGATCCAAGTTAAAGTTCTTAAGTTTGACCGTGAGCGCACTCGTGTATCACTAGGTCTTAAGCAACTTGGCGAAGATCCATGGGTAGCAATCGCTAAGCGTTACCCAGAAGGTCACAAGCTTTCTGGTCGTGTTACTAACCTAACTGACTACGGCTGCTTCGTTGAAATCGAAGAAGGCGTTGAAGGTCTAGTACACGTTTCTGAAATGGATTGGACTAACAAGAACATCCACCCATCTAAAGTTGTTAATGTTGGCGACGAAGTTGAGGTTATGGTTCTTGAGATTGACGAAGAACGTCGTCGTATCTCTCTAGGTCTGAAACAGTGTAAAGCTAACCCATGGCAGTCATTCGCTGAAGCGCAAGCTAAAGGCGATAAAGTTACTGGTAAGATCAAGTCTATCACTGACTTCGGTATCTTTATCGGTCTTGACGGCGGCATCGATGGTCTAGTACACCTATCTGACATTTCTTGGAACGCAACTGGCGAAGACGCTGTTCGTGAATACAAGAAAGGCGATGAAATCTCTGCAGTAGTTCTAGCAGTAGATGCAGAACGTGAGCGTATTTCTCTTGGCGTTAAGCAAATGGAAAATGACCCGTTCAATGCATATGTTGCTGATACTAAGAAAGGCACTCTAGTAAACGGTACTGTAACTGCAGTTGACGCTAAAGGCGCGACTGTTGAGCTTGTAGATGGCGTAGAAGGTTACATCCGCGCTTCTGAAGTTTCACGTGACCGTATCGAAGATGCATCTCTAATCCTAAGCGTTGGTGACAGCGTTGAAACTAAGTTCACTGGTGTAGACCGTAAGAACCGCGTAATCAACCTATCTATCAAAGCTAAAGATGAAGCTGAAGAGCAAGAAGCAATGGCTTCACTGAACAAGTCTGAAGACGGCGGGTTCGGTAATGCTATGGCTGACGCATTCAAAGCTGCGAAAGGCGAATAATAGCTTCTCGTTAAGAGAACAATAGCTATATAGCTAAGAAAGGAACCGAAAGGTTCCTTTTTTTTTGCTAATTTTTTCGATAGGTCTATAATTTCTAAAAAGAATGCCAACGAGGAATATTATGACTAAGTCAGAATTGATAGAAAGACTCTGTTCTGAGCAAACACATTTGTCTGCGAAAGAAATAGAAGATGCTGTAAAAGATATACTAGAACATATGGCTACAACTCTAGAAAGTGGCGATAGAATTGAGATCCGTGGTTTTGGTAGCTTCTCGTTACATTACAGAGAGCCGCGCGTAGGTCGTAATCCAAAGACTGGCGATAAAGTAGAGTTAGAGGGTAAATTTGTTCCTCACTTTAAACCGGGTAAAGAATTACGTGAGCGCGTTAACGTATCTTAATCAGTAAATTATAGTTTTGTTAAGAAACGGCCAGCTTCCCAGTTAGCCGTTTTTTTATAGGCAGAATGTTCATAATAGGCGTGGTTTGTAAGCCAATTTTCCTGCATAATCGTACCTGCTATAAATATTGGGGTAATGGATTATGAAAATAATAAAAATCGTTGTAGTACTTGCTCTGTTCCTTATTGCTTTAGCTTTAGGATCCCAAAACCAAGCTGTTGTTACTTTTAACTACCTTTTAGCGCAAGGTGACTTTCACCTATCGACATTACTCGGTAGTGTTTTTGTAGCTGGATTCTCCTTGGCTTGGTTGATATTTGGCAGTCTTCACTTTAAATCCCAGCTTCAGGTTCGTAAGTTGAATAAGAAGCTTAAAAAATCAACGACTGAAACTTCACCTATTCAGTCAAAAGTATAAAACGGTAGACTTTCCTAGATGTTAGAAATCCTTTTCTTGCTATTACCAATTGCCGCTGCCTACGGGTGGTACATGGGTAATCGTAGCGCCCAGCAAGAAAAACAGAAGCACTCTAACCAGATTTCTCGCCAATATGTCACAGGCCTAAACTTACTTCTATCTGACCAATCAGATAAAGCGGTCGATCATTTTATCGAGCTGCTGCAAGTAGACGACAATACTATTGATACGCACCTCGCACTCGGTAACTTGTTTCGTTCAAGAGGGGAGGTGGACCGCGCTATTCGGATTCACCAAAATCTTATCTCCCGTTCTGGTCTAACTATCGATCAGAAGAATATCGCTCTTCAGCAGCTTGCTAAAGACTATATGGTGTCTGGTTTTTTAGATAGAGCTGAAAAGATTTTTGAGCAACTGACAGAAGAGCCTGATCATAGAGAAGCCGCACTTCAACAGTTGGTCGCGATCTACCAACAAACGAGAGAGTGGGCCAAGGCGATTCATCTCGCAGGCTTATTGGTTAAACTTGGTAAGCCTAGAATACATAAGTCCATTGCTCATTTTTGGTGTGAGTTAGCAATCCAAGAAAAGCAAGATGGCAACGTAGGTAAGTCCATTCAATATTATCATAAGGCTTTAATCGAAGACCCAAAGTGTGTTAGAGCAAGTATTTTACTGGGTAAGCAGTATTTAGAGTCGGAAGAATACCAGAAAACAGTTGAGCACTTAGAGAATGTGCTCGATCAGGACAGTGACTTCGTGAGCGAGGCCTTACCAATATTGGCTGACTGCTACTATCATCTTGGCAATGAAAATGGACTGGTAGAGTTTTTAAGGCGTTGTATTTCAAAGAAATCTGGAGTGTCTGCTGAGTTAATGTTAGCTCAATTGGTTGCCAAACATGAAGGCACTGCTTCCGCTCAAGATCTTCTGACTCGTCAGTTGTTAAAAAACCCGACGATGAAAGGTTTTTATCGTTTGATGGATTACCATTTAGCGAATGCTGAGGAAGGGAGAGCCAAGGAAAGCCTGAGCACGTTACAGAAATTAGTTGGTGAGCAGTTAAAGTTAAAACCTCATTATCGATGCCGAAAGTGCGGTTTTTCAACACACTCAATGCATTGGCATTGCCCTTCATGTAAAGGCTGGGGAGTGATCAAACCGATCAGAGGTTTAGACGGAGAATAGTATATGCAGCTTGTTTGAGCTGCATTTTTTTAGTTTTAATTTATACATTGTGAATTGTTAGGAGAAGAAATGAACGACCAACAAGTGATCGTTGCGCTTGATTATGACAAGCAAACAGATGCGTTAGCCTTTGTCGATAAAATTGATCCAGCATCTTGTCGCCTTAAAGTAGGCAAAGAAATGTTCACTTTATTTGGCCCAGACTTTGTGCGCGAGTTGCATAAACGTGGCTTCTCTGTATTTTTGGATTTGAAGTTCCACGACATTCCCAACACCTGTTCGAAAGCAGTAAGAGCTGCGGCTGAATTGGGCGTTTGGATGGTCAATGTTCATGCGAGCGGCGGTGAGAGAATGATGACAGCCTCGCGTGAAATCCTAGAGCCTTACGGGAAAGATCGTCCATTGCTGATTGGCGTAACCGTTTTGACCAGCATGGAGCAAGCTGATTTATCCGGAATCGGTTTAAATATAACGCCACAAGAGCAGGTTATTCGATTAGCTACGCTAACGAAGAATTCGGGGCTCGACGGTGTGGTATGTTCAGCTCAAGAGGCCTCCTTGCTGAAAGAAGAGCTTGGTCAATCCTTTAAGTTAGTAACACCAGGTATTAGACCTGTAGGAGCCTCTGTGGGTGATCAGAAGCGAATTATGACACCTGTCGATGCCATTGAGGCTGGTTCGGATTATCTTGTTATTGGAAGACCGATTACTCAAGCGCCGGCCCCTGCACTCGTGCTGACTGAAATTAACAAAACTCTAGTGTAAGTCGTCGAGTGTGTTATCGAGATGACAATCAGGCTGCATAATGCGGCCTTTTTACTGGATAAAAACATCATGTACAAAAAAGTCGCATCATAATGCGACTTTTTTGAACTCATTTAAAAATGTAATTGCTGTAAACGTACTTGCTTTGAACGTAATAGCTTGATTACCATTTTTTCTTCTGGCCAAACAGAGCTTCCATATCGTCTTCTTTTTCTCTTTCTTCGATACCTTGTAAATCTTCCGCATTTTTGTTTTGTCGTTTCTGTTCGAGATCGTTAAACATACCTTCTAGCTTTTCTCTAGCTTGGTTTGAGTAGGCATCATTTTTCGAGCTTAAGGCATCAATCCCTTTTTTCAAGAGTTGCAGTGCTGTTCCTGGCTGGCCACGAACTATCGAGTCGTTAGCTCGCTTAATCACATTCTCGATATTAATTCTGACTTGAATGGTTTCTAGTCGTGCATTCTCTGCAACAAAAGCTTGCGTTTCAAAACGCCCTTTGTTGTGTTCACTACGCACGGTATCTCGTAGTCTTTTCACTAACTTCAGCATGACTATGGCTTGTTTGTCACTGCTTGGTACCTTAAATGTTGTACTGTCACCACCTTGATAATTTTCTTTCAATTGAGTGATTTGCTGCTTCATGTTTTCAAGCCGTTGAGCAAGCTGTTTATTTTTAGGATCTAACTCTAACATGTTTTGAAGTGAGTCAAGAATTCGATTATTCAAGCAGACCAAAAGGTCTTTACTGAAAGGTATATGGTGTGCATTACCAATGAGATCTTCCGTCGCATCAATGATCGCAATATAACGAGCCGATTCTTGTTTCTTGGCGGTTTCTACTTTGACCTTGTATTGCAACATGATGTTATAACCAAGAACCAATACCAATAAGACAGCTACGAGAGCAATAATTAATCCAATATTCATAAATTCCATATCTTTGTGTTTTGGATGGTTAGCTTTTTAGGATACACCATCTGGATAACATTCGGCACCACAATGTCGAGCTTTTTATTATCACTGTTTGTCATTTTATTATTAACCAAAAGTTTGAATTAGCACAGTAATATGAGTGTTAGCCTGCAAAAATCGTTATTGTGCACTGCGGCAGGGGAATCAACAGTATCCATGCTTCAATTTTTCTATCAATTATACGTCATTAACGTTATAACTAATAATTATAAACTATTACTGCCCACTGTGCCGTCGGCAAGGATTTCGAGGACATAAAATGAAACTACAACAGCTAAAATATATTGTTGAAGTTGTAAATCATAACCTAAATGTATCTGCGACAGCAGAAAGTTTGTATACGTCGCAACCGGGTATTAGTAAGCAAGTACGTTTACTTGAAGATGAATTGGGTATCGAAATATTTGAACGCAGTGGGAAACATTTAACACAAGTAACACCAGCTGGTATCGACATAATCCGTATTTCTCAAGAAATTTTATCTCGGGTAGAGAGTATAAAAGCGGTAGCCGGTGAGCATACGCATCCTGAGAAAGGGACATTAAACATCTCGACAACTCATACGCAAGCTCGCTATGCGTTGCCGGAAGTGATTAAAGGGTTTACCACCCGTTATCCTAAAGTTTCTTTACATATGCACCAAGGCACTCCGAGCCAAATGTCGGAAGCTATTGCGAAAGGAACCGCTAATTTCGCCATAGCAACTGAAGCACTCCACTTATATCAAGACGCAATTATGCTTCCTTGTTACCATTGGAACCGTTCTATTGTTGTTACAAAAGATCACCCACTGGCATCAAAGAAGAACGTCACGATTCACGATTTAGCTAAGTATTCCTTAGTAACCTATGTTTTTGGCTTTACGGGTCGTTCTGAGTTGGATACAGCCTTTAATGCTGAAGGGTTGACGCCTAAAGTCGTCTTTACAGCAACCGATGCAGATGTGATTAAAACGTACGTCAGAATGGGCGTTGGGGTTGGGGTCATTGCTAGCATGGCCATTGATAAAAACACTGACGGTGATTTAATTGCAATAGATGCCAGTCATATATTTGGTGCCAGTACAACCAGTATCGGTTTTCGTCGGGGAACGTTTTTGCGTACTTATATGTATGACTTTATGGAAAGGTTTGCACCTCACTTAACTCGCCCTGTGGTAGAGCGTGCGATATCACTTAAATCAAATACGGAAATAGAAGAAATGTTTAAAGATATTGATCTCCCGGTTCGTTAATCTCTTTCTAATAGATAGACTTCCCCTTACACTGTATTGAGATAAGAGAAAGTCATGAACAACACTTTTCATATACTTGACCAGTTTCTGTGTTCGAACGAACCTTTTTGGCGATTTGAACCTTTCCACCAAAGCTTTGATGAGCCGTACCCTTGGTGCGAATCTCATCCTGGTCTGTCTGCTTGGCTAGATAGCCTCACCATAGAGCAGATAGAGCACTTTAAGCTTTCACCAAACAGTCTAGCTGAGCCGCTTTATTCTTATTTTCCTGCATTAAGAGAGGTGAATAAACGCATTGACTTACCACTCAATAGTGAGCAGGCAATAGCGGTAGAGCCCCATTTATATAACGGCATTCCAGGTAGGAAACTGAATCAAATACTGTCAATGGGGTATGCGTCGGCGAAATTGCACAAAGGCAGTGAGTGGTTGGAGTGGTGCTCAGGTAAAGGCTATTTAGGACGGATTTTGGCCTCGACAACAGGGGAGAAAGTCACCAGTTTTGAATTTCAACAATCACTTTGTCTCGCAGGGCAGGAATGTGCTGATCATTTAGAACTTCCTATGACATTTGTTCAAGGCGATGCGTTAACTGATGAGTCTTTAGCTTATATTAATTCCAATCAACATGCTGTTGCTCTCCATGCTTGTGGGGATTTACACGTCAGCCTTCTTAGTAAGGCAGCAGCAATGAATTTGCCAGCGGTGACGATTTCTCCTTGTTGCTATCACTTAATTGGTTCAGATCGATATCAGCCAATGTCACAGTTGGCACAATCCTCTCCATTGGCGCTTAATAAGCAAGAGTTACGTATCCCTTTGCTTGAAACGGTGACGGGCGGAGAAAGAGTTAAGCGGCATCGCTTTCTCGAAATGTCTTACCGTTTGAGCTTTGATGTGATGTTACGTGAACTTAAGCTGACAACTACTTATATACCAATACCGAGTGTTAAAAAATCACAACTCTCTCTAGGCTTTGAAGCATTTTGTTACTGGGCTGCGAGTCAAAAGAGCATTGAACTGCCTAATGTTGATTTCAATCGCTTTTTGGAGCTCGGAATACAACGTTTTTGGCACATGGAGCGTTTGAGTTTGGTTCAACAAGCATTTCGGCGTCCATTAGAGTTATGGCTTGTGCTTGATAAAGCTCTATTTCTAGAACAGCATGGCTATCAGGTAACGCTCTCTCAATTTTGTTCACGCGAAACGACCCCCAGGAATATCCTACTGCATGCCTATCGAGACTAATCTGTCCTTATGTCTCTTTTTTGTTGATTTATTGTTAATGCGTTCTTCCCTTTGTTTTAAGTAACTGGTACTAATATTGAGTGTGTACGATAAATGCACAACAACAATAATAACCCAACACAACATTGACTACTAAGTTGCTTAAATCAAGGAGTTAAGATGAAGGCAAGTAAAATTCTAGCGACGGCTATCATTGCAAGTACAGCGTTACTTTCATCAGCCAGTATCATGGCAAAAACAGCTAAAGTTGCAGTATCACAGATTGTCGAACACCCAGCATTAGATGCTACCCGCCAAGGATTATTAGATGGCTTAAAAGCAAAAGGCTATGAAGAAGGAAAAAATTTAGAGTTTGATTATAAAACTGCGCAAGGTAATCCAGCTATAGCCGTGCAAATAGCAAGGCAGTTTATAGGCGAAAATCCAGATGTCTTAGTCGGTATTGCCACACCTACCGCTCAAGCGCTGGTCGCCGCGACGCGAAATATTCCTATCGTATTTACGGCTGTGACCGACCCAGTTGGTGCAAAGTTGGTTAAAACGCTTGAAAAACCAGGAAAAAATGTTACTGGCCTTTCTGATCTGTCACCGATCAATCAACATGTAGAGCTGATCAAAGAAATCTTACCAGAAGCAAAATCCATTGGCGTTGTTTATAACCCTGGTGAAGCGAACGCCGTAACATTAGTTGAGTTACTTAAAGAGAGCGCGAAAGCACAAGGGTTAGAGGTTATTGAGGCGACTGCACTAAAAAGTGCTGATGTTCAGTCTGCGACTCAAGCGATCGCTGCAAAATCTGATGTTCTCTACGCACCAACAGATAATACCGTTGCAAGTGCAATTGAAGGGATGATTCTTGCTGCTAATCAAGCAAAAACACCAGTATTAGGTGGAGCGACCTCTTACGTAGAGAAAGGTGCAATAGCAAGCTTGGGTTTTGATTACTATCAAGTGGGTTACCAGACTGCGGATTACGTAGTTGCAATTTTGGAAGGAAGCAAGCCTGGTGATCTTGATGTGAAAATAGCAAAAGGTTCCGATTTAGTCGTGAATCCCGCGGCGGCCAAAAAGATCGGCATAGCGATTCCACAGTCAGTACTTGACCGCGCAACAAGCGTAAAATAACTCTGTGATACAGCCAGTAATCGGATTACTGGCTTAGCAGTACAAAGGGAGTTGTTATGTCTGCTTTTGCTTTTTTTGGGGCCCTAGAGATCGGGCTTTTGTACGGTCTTGTGGCGTTAGGTGTTTACCTAACTTTCAGAGTTCTTGATTTTCCAGACCTTAGTGTCGATGGTAGTTTCCCAATGGGAGCCGCAGTTGCAGCGACGGCTATCGTTGCTGGAATAAACCCTTGGCTTGCCACTGCAATGGCGATTGTCGCTGGTGCGGCAACAGGGTGGGTCACTGCTTTTCTAGCCGTTCGATGCGGTATTCTTCATTTACTTGCTTCCATCTTGACGATGATTGCTGCTTTTTCGATTAACATTCGAATCATGGGCCGTCCTAACATGTCTTTACTGGGAGAAGATACCATTCTCACGCCGTTTGAAGCGCTTGGCGATTCACTCTACATCCGCCCATTAGTTGTTGGTTTGCTTGTTCTTATCTCCGCTTGGGGAGTGGTAAGGCTATTAAACAGTGATTTTGGCCTTGGATTGAGAGCAACAGGGGTGAACTCGCGAATGGTCTCGGCGCAGGGCGGTAGCACGTCCTTTTACACCTATTTCGGGTTGGCTTTGTCTAACGGCTTTGTTGGCTTCTCTGGCGCTTTGTTTGCGCAAACGAATAGCTTTGCTGATGTCACCTCGGGTGTTGGTACCATCGTTGTTGGCTTAGCCGCCGTTATTTTGGGACAAACGTTAATCCCTGGGCGAAAAATTTGGGTTGCCGTGATCGCAGTCATTGTCGGCTCGGTGTTATATCGTTTGGCTGTTGCCTTTGCGTTAAGTAGTGGAATGTTTGGATTGCAGGCTTCGGATCTGAACTTAGTCACGGCAGTTCTTGTCGCCATAGCCCTCATTGCGCCTAAAATAAAAGGGAACATGAAGTCAAAAAAGCCGAGTAAACCTGCAGGGAGTCAGGTGAGCATGAATTCTAAAGTTAATCCGAAGCAAAACTCTCAAACGGACAGTGAGTCAGGAGAAGCAGTATGATTCGGTTAGAAGACATTCAAGTGACATTTAACCCAGGAACAATATTGGAAAACCGAGCACTGAGAGGCGTTAACTTAGAGGTCCCTGAACACCAATTTTTAACGGTTATTGGTTCTAATGGGGCAGGGAAGTCAACCTTACTCGGTGCTGTGACTGGCGAGACACCTATGGTCGGTGGTCGGGTCATTATCGATGAGCTTGATGTGACGAAAAAAACGGTGGATCAAAGAGCAAAGCAATGTGCTCGTGTATTCCAAGATCCACTCGCGGGGACATGTGCTGATTTAACCATTGAAGAAAATATGGCACTGGCGTATATGCGTGGTAAGAGACGAGGATGGAATTTGTCGTTGTCTTCGAACCGGCGAAAGCTTTTTCAAGAGCGCATTAGCATTCTTGGGCTTGGTCTTGAAGATCGCTTGAGTGATCACATTGGGTTATTGTCTGGGGGGCAACGTCAGGCGGTAAGCTTGGTAATGGCAACACTGTCAGACAGTAAGTTGCTACTATTAGATGAACATACCGCAGCACTGGATCCTCGTATGGCGGCTTTTGTCATCGATTTAACTAAAACCATTGTTCGAGAGTTTAATCTGACCGTTATGATGGTGACTCATTCGATGAAAGATGCCCTAGCCTGCGGAGATCGAACTGTTATGCTGCACCAAGGTGAGATAGTATTGGATGTTTCAGGCGAACAGCGTGCTAATATGAAAGTACCTGATTTACTAGAGATGTTTAGTAAAGTCCGTGGTGAAGAGCTCGCTGATGACAGCTTATTGTTGAACTAATGCTTGATTCTTGACTCTGATAAAAACACGACAATATGATGAGCCCATTATCGAGACATTTCTCAATGGGCTCTTTTTCTTTCATGTAATGAGCTATTTAATGAAGTCAAATCGACATTTTAGTTTGAAGTTTGCAATTTTAATGCCTCTGGTGGTATCGGTAGTATTGATGAGCTTAGTGGTTAAGAGCCATTACGACTTTGTGGATAATAACATTTCGGCTGAATACGAACGTCTTAAAAGAGCGATGTTGCGTTCAACAAAAGTATTAACCGCTCTCGACTACAACTTTACGAATTACTTTCAAACGGGGGGGCTCATACTGCTCGAGCACAATAGGCAGGTTGTTGAAGATTTATGTCAGATCTGGCCGATAGAGTCATTGCTCCGTGCCCAGGGTAAGTCTCACATGATGTCTGCGGTTGACATCACCTATATGTTGGTGGGTGATAAATCGATTTGTAATGCAGACAGTGAATTATACGAACGTATTTCTAGCCAAGTTTCTCTAGCTCCCGCTCTTTCATTCATGCATGATCTTGATGAATTTATACTAGGTATCCACTATTTTGACAAAGAGGGTTACGTTTTCTCTTCCCCAGATACCATGGCTCGAAACGTCACTAAAGAGTTCTTGGATACGATACAAACACGTCCCTATTGGCTAGAAACGGCAAAGAATAACGATAAGATCACGGTGTTAGGCCCCCTTAACTCGGTTATTTTAAATAAACATGTTATGGGTTTAACGGTTCCAGTGTATTCAGAGGAAATATTCGAGGGCATTATTTCCTTGGACATTGATGTAGACCTGCTACTTGAGACTGGAGACAAACTTATCGGTGAGATCCGAATATTCAACACCGACCTAAATAGCGTTCCCAACCATGCATTCAGATTACGAAATATCGAATACGAAGGTATTGTTTTTAACCACGTCATTTTTTACGACTCTAACCTCATCGATGAAGCTAAATTCTTTATAGTTCACGAAAAATTCAGTTTGCTGGGGATTTTGCTGATTCACATATTTTTAGTTCTGACATTACTTTACGTTAACATTAATGTAGAGCGCACTCATTTTAAGGGTCTAGCAGAACGTGATCCTATGACCGGTTTACTGAATCGTCGTGGGTTTGATGTTTTTTTGAGTCGCAGAAGGGCTGAAAGAATGTTTGCGTTGGCTATTTTCGATATCGATGATTTTAAGCGAGTGAACGATAAATATGGTCATGATGTAGGAGACGATGTTATCTGTTACATGGCGAACCAGTTAGATAAAAACATTCGTAGCAATGACGCCGCTGCTCGTTTCGGTGGCGAAGAGTTTGTGGTTTATATTGAAGGAAACGATGAAAAACAACTGAGAAAGGCCTTGGACAGGGTGACCTTGGCGATTACTCAACATTCAAAACAAGCCGTTAAAACTGGCTTTACGGTGTCCGGTGGGGTTGAGATAGTAACGCCAAGTTTTAATATCGATTTTCCGCAGCTGATTAAGAACGCCGATGAAAAGCTCTATAAAGCGAAAACATCTGGTAAGAATCAACTTGTTTATTAGGGCGTTTATTAGAGCGCCTGTTGGGCTTGATATAATTTGATATGTTCGACAATCGGTTGTGCTGTTTTGAACGTTCTTATCTCTCGAAAAAGATCATTGGCTTGAGGGTATTGTTGCTTTAAATAAGCAAACCATTGTTTGACCCGGTTCGGGTAGTACATTCCCTTATCTCCAGCCATTTCATATTTGGAATAGGCCAGTAATAGTTCAACCACATCAGCCCATGGCATTGGTTTGTGATTGTGTTTAACCACATTACCAAGATTAGGGACATTAAATGCGCCCCGGCAGACCATCAAAGAATCGACTCCGGTTGTTTCGATACAACGTTGGCCGTCTTCGTAGTTCCAAATTTCTCCGTTTGCAATAAGAGGAATAGAAGAACTCTTACGGATTTCGTTTATGTAATCCCACTTGATTTCACTGGCTTTGTAGCCGCCTGACTTGGTTCTAGCGTGAACCGTTAATTCGTTGGCACCCGCTTTTTCAATCTCTTCCACTATATGGAAACAATCATCGGGATTTTCCCAACCAAGACGGATCTTTGCTGAAACGGGAATATGGTCTGAAACCGCTTCTCGACAAGCCTGAACTACATCATGGATTAACTCTGGGTGTTGTAGTAATGCCGCGCCGCCTCTGCTTTTATTGACAAGTCGGGCAGGACAACCAAAATTCAAATCAATCCCTTTGGCTCCCAATTTTTCAGCTTGAATCGCGTTTTTTGCCATCCATTTAGGGTGTTGACCGAGTAGCTGAATATGCACAGGAACACCTGATTTTGTTTGAGATCCTGTCAACAATTCAGGGCACAGACGGTGGAATACATGTTCAGGAAGCTCTTGATCACTCACTCGAACAAATTCAGTGACACAAAGGTCATAATCATTGATATCGGTGAGAATTTCTCGCATTAAGTGATCTAAAACGCCCTCCATAGGGCCTAAAATGACACGCATGTATGTATCGCCTTTTGCGGTGGTTAGCGGTAGAAGAGTATTTTGGCAGCGCGATTGTAGAGGCTCACGATAAGATTGTCACTAACACCTTGCTTCAGGCTATAATAATCGCTGTTTTTCTTTAGATTTTAAAATGACATGACTTACCAGCTTATCAACTTAGATACTTTAACGAGCGATGTTTCCGCCGAAACTATCGAAGGCGCTATTTTGGCGGCCAATTTTTCCGTTAAGCCGATCGCCCCAGAAGCATGGGTGGACCGAATTTTTTCAGATGCATCGCCACGTCACATAAGCCTGGTAACGGAACAGATTCATGCGCAGTTTAATCGATTGCAACGAAATGAATATGAAGCCTCTGCATTATTAGAGGTTGAACACACTCACGATAAGTTGGTTGAATTTGCCAGTGGCTTTATGACCGTTTGGGCCGTTGTTGAACCTCAATGGCATGAAATACAGCTAAACGATGGTTCGATGCGCATGCTTCAGGCCTTGTTGACTCTATTTATGTTGTCAATTGACGAGGAGCAGACACAACAGCAGATGAAAAATGCTGGTATTGAAACACCCCCGACATTATCAGATTTTATTGGTCAGCTTGACCTTATGGTGAGTGAAGTCGCACTTGCGGCTGACGAAGCTATGGTCGGTGGCAAAAGTCAAAGTGTCAATCCGTACAGAGGTATTGGCCGCAATGATCCTTGTCCGTGTTCTAGTGGTAAAAAATTCAAACAATGCTGTGGTCAATAAGGCTTTAGACAAATTAACCCGATGCATAAAACAAGAATGTTTTTGCTGAAACAATCAGGAGTATATTAAATGAAAAAGTGGAGCCTTCTACTGCTTGCCCATTGCTCAATAGTGGTCAGTTTTTCTGCTTTCGCCACACCCCAAGATGAATTGAGTACCCGACTTTCTTTAAATGATGGATTCACTGCTACGTTCAGTCAGCAGATCGTTAGCCCTGAAGGGGATATTGTGATGGAAGGGGAAGGTCTTGTTGAAATTGCAAGGCCAAGTAAGTTTCGATGGGAAACGACATATCCAGATGAAAATACGCTGATTTCGGACGGTGAAACCTTATGGTATTACAGTCCATTTATTGAGCAAGTGAGCCTGTACTGGCAAAAACAAGCGGTTGAACAAACGCCTTTTATTTTACTCACTCGCAATGAAGAAAGTGATTGGAATAACTATACGGTATCGCAACAAAATGACCGCTTCACGCTAACGCCTAAAACGGCGGATTCAACGCAAGGCCAGTTTCAAATTGATATCGACGACAAAGGGATTGTGAAAGGGTTTAACGTCATTGAGCAAGATGGGCAACGTGGACTGTTTAGCTTTAGTAATGTGAAACTAGAGTTACCAAAAAACGATCGCTTTGTATTTGTGGTTCCAGAGGGCGTAGAGGTTGATGACCAAAGGAACTAACCATGAGTAATTTAAGCTTAGATTTCTCAGGAGATGAAGATTTTCGTCCACTTGCGGCACGCATGCGCCCAGAAACTATGGAACAGTACATCGGTCAGCAGCACATATTAGGGCCAGGCAAACCGCTTCGACGGGCCTTAGAAGCGGGTCATATCCACTCTATGATTTTATGGGGGCCGCCTGGCACGGGGAAAACTACGCTTGCTGAAGTCGCCGCGAACTATGCTGATGCAGAAGTAGAGCGAGTGTCAGCGGTGACTTCGGGTATTAAAGAAATCCGCGCCGCCATAGAGAAAGCGAGAGAAAATAAGAATATTGGCAAACGCACAATTTTGTTTGTCGACGAAGTTCATCGGTTCAATAAGTCTCAACAAGATGCTTTTTTACCTCATATCGAAGATGGTACGGTGACTTTTATTGGCGCAACTACGGAAAACCCTTCGTTTGAATTGAACAACGCACTGTTGTCTCGGGCGCGAGTATACAAGCTCACGTCGCTATCTGCATTAGAGATTCTACAAGCTTTAGAGCAGGCTTTGGGTGATGAACTGCGAGGCCTTGGTAAGGTTAATGCTCATTTCCATGACAATGTACTGGATCGGCTGGCTGAACTGGTCAACGGTGATGCTCGCATGTCACTCAACTATCTTGAACTTCTGTTCGATATGGCAGAAGAAGAGGAAGGCATCAAACAAATCACCCTACCATTGCTCGCGGAGGTTGCGGGTGAAAAAGTCTCTCGTTTTGATAACAAAGGGGATATTTGGTACGACCTAATATCGGCGGTGCATAAATCGATACGAGGCTCGAACCCTGATGGCGCTTTGTATTGGTCTGCCAGAATGATTTCAGCAGGGTGTGATCCACTCTATATCGCAAGAAGATTACTGGCGATTGCTTCAGAAGATATCGGTAACGCTGATCCAAGAGCGATGCAAATTGCATTATCGGCATGGGATTGCTTTACACGAGTCGGCCCAGCTGAAGGTGAGCGAGCCATTGCTCAAGCGATAGTTTACCTAGCATGTGCACCCAAAAGTAATGCGGTTTATACCGCATGGAAACAAGCCCTTCGAGATGCAAAAGAGTATCCGGAATATGAGGTGCCTGCACACCTTCGTAATGCCCCGACAAGTTTAATGAAAGATTTGGGCTATGGCGCGGAATATAGATACGCCCATGATGAGCAAGGAGCATACGCTGCTGGCGAAGTGTACCTGCCGCCAGAGATGAGTCATTTACGTTACTACAAACCGACAAATAGAGGTTTGGAGACAAAAATTGGCGAAAAGTTAGATTACTTGGCTAGTTTAGATGCAAAAAGCCCACGAAAGCGCTATGAAAAGTGAGTGTTTTTGGATACATTTGTTCGATTATAATTTCTTTACACATCACCGCTTTCTTAAGTGTTATGTTGGTGTGTTTTCCACAACTATAAGGCATAGGATTAGCAATGCTGGATTCTAAATTACTTCGCACTGAGCTGAATGAAACAGCTGCAAAATTAGCACGTCGCGGTTTTAAACTTGACGTAGACACCATCGGTCAACTTGAAGAGCAACGTAAATCCATTCAAGTAGAAGTCGAAAATTTACAATCCACGCGCAACTCCATCTCCAAGCAAATCGGCCAGAAAATGGCGTCTGGTGACAAAGCGGGTGCCGAAGAGATTAAAAAGCAGATCGGTACGCTAGGCAGTGATTTGGAAGCTAAAAAAGCGGAACTGGTTGTTGTTCAAAGTAAGCTTGAAGAGATTACGTTGTCGGTTCCCAACCTTCCAGATGATGCTGTACCCGATGGTAAAGATGAAAACGACAACGTTGAAATCTCTCGTTGGGGAGAACCTAAATCTTACGATTTTGAAGTAAAAGATCATGTTGACCTGGGTGAGCTTAGCGGTGGGTTAGACTTTGCCAGTGCTACTAAGATCACTGGCGCTCGCTTTATCGTCATGAAAGGTAAATTTGCTCGTCTGCATCGCGCGATTGCGCAGTTTATGTTGGATCTGCATACCGATGAACATGGCTACACTGAGATGTATGTACCGTATCTTGTCAATTCAGATAGCTTGTTTGGTACTGGGCAGTTACCAAAGTTCGGTGGCGACCTTTTCCACACGGAGCCACTGACTGAAAAAGTGAATGATGAAGAACCTCGTAAGCTATCTTTGATTCCGACTGCTGAAGTTCCGGTCACGAATATGGTGCGCGACACCATCACTGATGAAGCGGATATGCCGATTAAAATGACGGCACACACCCCTTGTTTCCGTTCTGAAGCAGGTTCATATGGCCGTGACACGCGTGGCCTTATTCGTATGCACCAGTTTGACAAAGTTGAATTGGTACAGATTACAAAACCTGAAGATTCAATGGACGCACTTGAAGAACTGACTGGTCACGCGGAGAAAGTACTTCAGTTACTTGAGCTTCCTTACCGTAAAGTCGTCCTTTGTACTGGCGATATGGGCTTTGGTTCTCATAAAACGTACGATTTGGAAGTGTGGGTTCCGGCACAAGAAACGTATCGTGAAATTTCTTCATGTTCTAACATGGGTGATTTCCAAGCTCGCCGTATGCAAGCGCGTTTCCGCCGTAAAGGTGAGAAGAAACCAGAACTGGTGCACACGCTGAATGGCTCTGGTTTAGCGGTTGGTCGTACTATGGTAGCAATTTTAGAAAACAATCAAGAAGCGGATGGTCGAATCTCAATTCCAACTGTGTTACAGAAGTACATGGGAGGGCTGACTCATATTGGTTGATGTACCGAACCCAATAATAGAGCGAACCCTAAAGGTAAAGCAGCCTAGCGTTTTAGTCGTTCTCTGAGTCTAGGTAGTTTTCATTAAAAAGATAAAGCCGAGCAATCCCTTACATAGAGTGAGATTGTTCGGCTTTTTTATTGTTGGTCTTATTTTTACTGCTTGTTTCAAGGTTTGTTTAAAGGCCAGCTGTTTTCAAGCAGCTAGAGTTTATCCGCAGCACTTTTTATATTTTTTTCCACTGCCACATAAGCAGGGGTCATTGCGTCCGATTTTAGGCGCAGACTGTTTTTGACAAGGGTCTTCTTCGACAACGCCATCGATGTAGTACCAAAGGTTGTTGAGTCTGATGAAACGTGATTTTTCTTGCATACAATACTGTTGGGTATCGTCATTGAAATACGCTTTGAACGAAACATACCCTTCATCAGAATGTTTGCCGTACTGTGTTGAGGTAACATCGAGCTTACACCAATCACAATGAATAGACTCCGTGATGGCTTCTTTGGATTCGCTTGCCAAGCAACTTGGGTGATAAGTATCAACAACGAAATCGACCAGTTTGAGTACATGAGCACTATATCGAGCGCGCATTAACTGCTCTGGATAGTGAGCAGCAGAATGATCTAAATGAATGGGTTCACAACAAGCCGCGTAGGTCAGTGAGCTCCCACAAGGGCATAAAGGCATAATAGGGTCCATTGCTAGTATAGGGTCGATTGATAATGAAGAAGGCGCCATCTAAAGACGCCAAAATATGAAGGTGGTTAATAAAGCAGTCAGCTATATCTATGCTAAAAACGATATTGTCTGTTGTTCCGAGGTGTAGAACAGGGCCTTCGTTAACTGGCAGAGAAAAGATCAGCCGTCCATTTTAACGACTCATCGTAACTTAGGTTGACTTTGTCACTTTCCAATCCAAGCTCTTCTGTCATCTCAGCGACTTTTGACCAATCCGCTTTTTCATACGCTTTGACTAATAGTAAGATTTGCCCGAGTACGCCGGAGCCATGGCACAGAGCCTCTTTGACTTCTTCTTCAATTGGCATTGCCTCGACTAATTCTTCAAGAGGTTGATCCAATAGGCTGTCTAACAACGAAAACATACCCGTTAAAAAGGCGCTACCTTCTGCAACTTCGGACGTATGATGAGTAAAGAGTAATTCACAAAATCTTGCTCTCTGAACGGAAAGACCATAAAGGTACTGAGGTTTTGATTCTTTAGTCGATGCTATAGCGACTAAGGAAATGAATTTTCTCAACCGTTCTTTACCGAGATAAACGAGCGCTTGTCTAAAAGAGGTGATCTTTGAGCTCACCGTTGAGGAAGAGTTAACAAACGTCAGGAGCTTATAAGATAGCGTTAAGTCTGAGCTCACTAGATCTTCTATGGATGCATAATTAATATCGTCTTTGGCCACTTCTTTACAAAGTTGGATGAGGGTAACGAATGACGGTTCCAGCGCTTTACGTTGAATTATCTCCGGTTTACTAAAGAAATAGCCTTGGAAATAATGATAACCGGCCTCTTTTGCCTGTTCAAACTCTTCGTGGGTTTCTACTTTTTCTGCTAGGAAACGGATCTTTGTATCTTTTGCTTTTTCTATGAAAACTCGAGTTTTAGCAATGGGTAATGCGCGAATATCAAATTTAATTATCGAGATATAAGGCAAAAAAGCCTTCCATTCTTTGCTCGGGACAAAATCGTCTAATGCTATTTTATAGCCTTGTCTCGCCATATCTTTGATGGCTTCGAGTAATTCATCGGTCGGTAAACAGTCCTCTAGGACTTCAACGACTAAGTTATCGACAGGAAACAGTGATGGGACTCGATTAATTAGGCTCTGGTATGGGAAGTTAACAAAACCAAGGTGTTCACCCAGCGTCGAGTAATGAGTCGACAAAAAATGATCAGACAACAAGCGACTAGTGGCCAGGTTTGAGTCAATTTCTGGAAAGCAGTTGTTAGGGCCATCTCTAAAGAGCAGCTCGTAGCCAATGGTTTTTCTATCTCGATCCAAAATAGGTTGCCGAGCAACATAAGAATAATTCAAAAAAGTCCCTTATCTTTTGCGTTGTATTTACTGTACCAACAAGTGATGATTCACAAAACGTGAGTCAAAATTGTCAATTCATTCAACTTTGTAATGCTTTTTCTTGTAATTTGAATCCACTATCATCATAGACCAAAATCGAACCTTGGGCATACCAATCGCCTAATACGATTCGAATACTCTCACCATTAGATGTACTAACTTGATGAATGTTTGGCCTGTGTGTATGCCCATGGATCATTAAATTGACGCCATGCTTCTCCATGACAGAAACCACTTCACCGGGGGTTACATCCATGATCTCCATCGATTTTTTCTGTTTGTCTTCCTTAATGTCAGACTGAACTTTGGACACGATTCTTTTTTTGATGAAAAATGGAATACGGTTAAAGACCCATTGAAGCCATGGCTGATGTACCTTTTTTCTATATTCTAAATATTTGATGTCTAACGTACACAAGGTGTCACCGTGAAGAATGACGGCCTTGCGACCATAAAGGTCAATCACGGTTTCATCATTGAGAAGGGTCATCCCGGTTTGTTTGGCGAATCGTTTGCCGACAAGAAAATCTCGATTACCTTGTGTGAAGTAACAATCGACTCCAGAATCTGTTAATTGCTTGAACTCTTTTTGAATCAGCAGAGAAAACTCAGAGTTGTCATCATCACCTACCCAGAACTCAAACAGATCACCAAGTACGTAAAGGCGAGTGGCGTTAATAGCGTCGTTACGCATGAAGTCGATGAAGCATTGAGTGATATCAGGACGTATAGGAGAAAGGTGCAAGTCTGAAATAAATAGTGTCGTCATAATCAATATAGAAGAGCACACTAGGTGCTCTTCTGTCTCACTTATTCTTCAATAGTCGAGCCAGTAATAAGGACTTCTTCTAGAGGGACATCTTGGTGCATCCCCATCGTTCCTGTGCTTACTGCTTTAATTTTATCAACGATGTCCATACCTTCAACAACCTCAGCAAAAACACAGTAACCCCAACCATCCATGCTCTCTGAGCGGAAATCTAGGAAGTTGTTGTTATTAACGTTAATGAAGAACTGAGAGCTTGCAGAATGAGGTTCCATTGTACGTGCCATAGCTAACGTGCCCACTTTGTTGCTTAGGCCATTATTAGCTTCATTCTTGATCGTCGCACGAGTAGCCTTTTCACGAAGACCCGATTCCATGCCACCACCTTGAATCATAAAACCATCGATAACACGGTGGAAAAGTGTGTTGTCGTAAAAACCGTCACGGCAGTATTGTAAAAAGTTCGCACACGTTTCTGGTGCTTTTTCTTCATTTAGTTGGATTTTGATGTCGCCGAAATTAGTATGAAGCGTGATCATGGATATACCTTTAACTCATGTTTTTGACTTAGGGCAAAGATTCTATATCAACTTTACTCAATTTAATACGTGGATTTTCATAGAAACTGCCGATGAATTTGCCGATATAGTCAGATTTTTACTCATAGTGGGATTACCTAAAAAGCTGTGACTTGATATACTCGGATTTACTTTATTTCACCAAATATTAGATAGAGATCATGTTAAAGATATATAACACACTCACAAGACAGAAAGAGGAATTCAAACCAATCAATGCCGGAAAAGTAGGCATGTATGTCTGTGGGGTAACCATATACGATCTCTGTCATATCGGTCATGGTCGTACCTTTGTTTCTTTCGATGTTATTTCTCGCTACTTGCGCTATTTAGGGTTTGATCTGAATTTTGTTCGCAATATTACTGATATCGATGACAAAATCATTAAACGCGCAGCAGAAAATGGCGAAACTTGCGATTCATTAACGGAACGATTGATAGCTGAAATGCATGCGGATTTTGACGCTCTGAATATGAAACGACCGGATGTAGAGCCGAGAGCAACAGAATACATCCAAGAGATTATTGATCTGGTCGAGAAGCTGATTGAACGTGGGTTTGCTTACGTAGCAAGCAACGGCGATGTGATGTTCGAAGTGAAAAAGTATGATGAATATGGTCGACTTTCTCGCCAGGACCTCGATCAATTACAAGCTGGCTCTCGCGTGACTTTAGAAGAAACCAGTGTCAAGCGTAGCGGAATGGATTTCGTATTGTGGAAAATGTCCAAACCAGGCGAACCCACTTGGGAATCGCCATGGGGTGCGGGGCGTCCTGGTTGGCACATTGAGTGTTCAGCAATGAACTCTTCAATATTGGGTAATCATTTTGACATTCATGGCGGTGGCTCCGATTTGCAGTTCCCACATCATGAAAATGAAATAGCTCAGTCGTGCTGCGCTCATGGTACTCAGTATGTAAATACTTGGATGCACAGTGGGATGGTGATGGTCGACAAAGAGAAGATGTCGAAGTCATTAGGTAACTTTTTCACTATTCGTGATGTGTTAGCGCATTACGATCCTGAAACCGTGCGTTACTTCCTAATGTCTGGTCATTACCGTAGCCAATTAAATTACAGTGAGGAAAACCTCAATCAGGCTCGTGCTTCACTAGAGCGCTTGTACACCTCTCTTCGTGGTTTGGATCTAACGGTCGCAGCTGCTGGTGGTGAGCAATACATTTCCCGCTTCTCAGAAGCAATGAATGATGACTTCAATACGCCTGAAGCCTATTCTGTGTTGTTTGAAATGGCGCGAGATATTAATCGCATTAAAACAGAGAACATCCAAAAGGCGAGTGAATTGGGAAGCCTGATGCGTGAGCTTGCTGACGTGATTGGTATTCTGCATCAAGAGCCCGAAGCCTTTTTGAAAGGAGACGTCGCGGATAACGATGAAGTCGCTGAAATTGAAGGATTGATCAAGCTGCGTAACGATTCAAGAGCGTCTAAAGATTGGGCTAATGCTGATTTGGCAAGAAACAAGCTCACTGAAATGGGCATTGTTCTTGAAGATGGTGCAGAAGGTACGACCTGGCGTCGCAATTAATTGAATGATTAGGGCTGACTTTTCAGCCCTTTTTTATGTTCAATCTTTTATTGTTTATTTTCCATATATCATTTTTATGCGTAATGCTTATACGCAATTATTATACGCAACTCTCATATACAACAAATGGCAAAGCAGGTACTTTCTTTTGGCACAGATGTATTTTTACTACTCAGCAATGAACGCGGGTAAATCGACAACACTTTTACAATCATCTTTTAATTATCAAGAGCGAGGAATGGTGCCTGTTATCTTTACCGCGGCACTTGATGATCGCTATGGCATCGGCAAGGTGAGCTCACGTATCGGTCTGCAATCTGAAGCTCAGTTATTTAGAAGTGAAACCAATTTATACGAAGAAATAGCGCATTTAAATGAACAAGAGAAGCGTCACTGTATCTTGGTGGACGAATGTCAGTTCTTATCAAAAGAGCAAGTTTATCAGTTAACTGAGGTCGTAGATAAGTTGAACATCCCAGTGCTTTGTTATGGGTTAAGAACGGATTTTCTGGGTGAGCTTTTTGAGGGTAGCCAATATTTATTATCTTGGGCAGATAAGCTGGTTGAGTTAAAAACAATTTGCCACTGTGGGCGTAAAGCGAACATGGTAATAAGAACCGATGAAGCAGGAAATGCGATAGCAGAGGGCGATCAAGTGGCTATTGGTGGTAACGACCGTTATGTATCAGCTTGTCGCCGTCATTATAAAGAAGCGCTTGGGAAATAAAACAGAACGACCGTAGCTTACATGTTACCGAGTTAAGAAAGCTGAACACTTAGCCGATAGCAATAAATAACAACCAACAAAAAGCGGAGCCATGGCTCCGCTTTTTGTTGTATTCGACTAATTCGGATTGCTCTAAGGCAGTCAGAGATTAACGAGCACGGAAGACGATACGTCCTTTAGAAAGATCGTATGGTGTCATCTCAACAGTTACTTTGTCACCAGTAAGAATACGAATGTAGTTCTTACGCATTTTACCAGAGATGTGAGCTGTAACTACGTGACCGTTTTCTAGCTCAACACGGAACATTGTGTTTGGAAGAGTATCAAGGACAGTGCCTTGCATCTCAATTACGTCTTCTTTAGCCATTTAATCCTCTTTAGAAATTTGGCAATTTTAACGGACTTTACTCACCGTCAAAATGGGGAATTATGCAAAGTTGGAGCGTATTCTACCCTTGCCAACGTTGATTTACTAGCCTTTGATGACGATGAAATCGGACTTTATAGTTCATAGCTGGGCATTCGTCGATTTGATAACCTAAATAGAGCCACTGTTTACCCTGCATTTGGCAATATTCTAATTGGTATAGAACACCAAGTGTTCCAAGAGATAGAGGGATATCTGGGTCGAAAAAAGTGTAGAAGGCGCTGGCACTGTTACTCATTAGATCAGTGACTGCGATAGCGATGAGTTTTTCTTGTTCGTAAACATGTAGAAACTGGGTATTTAACCAAGCACAAGTTGAAAATTTGGCAAATTCTTCGCTTTTTGGCGGAAACATGCTGCCTGTTTTGTGGCGTGCGTGGATATAACGAGAATAGAGATCAAACCAACTTTCATCCAGTTCATCTTTTAATACCCAATGGTAATCGGATGCTTTGTTTTTGAGCCGTTTTTGACTTTTGGAGAGGACAAAATCGGGAACGGAAACGCGTAATGCCTGGCAGGATTGGCAATTATCGCAATGAGGTTTATAAATAGTATCACCACTGCGACGAAATCCATTCGCCAGTAATACTTCATAGCTTGAAGGGGAGTGCATTTGTGTATCAAGAGCAACCGCTACACGTTCTTCTTTGTTTTCAAGATAACTGCACGGGTGGCTATTTGTTAGCCCTATTTTGATTTGTTGAATGTCAGAGCTCATTTATGATCCTCTAATGGAGATGCGAGCCATTGAGTGCTAAAACAATCATTAGTAACGACTTGTTGTTTTAATTGTAGCAATGAATTTAAAAATTCGTCTCGTGGTATTTCTGTTGCACCCAAAGAAGTGAGGTGAGGGTTCATCACTTGGCAATCGATCAAGGTACCACCGTGCTTTTGGAAATGATGACAAAAATACCAAAGCGCAATTTTAGAGGCGTTACTTTTAAGGCTAAACATCGACTCACCACAAAACAGTGCCCCGACGCTTATCCCGTATAGCCCACCTATGAGTTCGCTATCACTCCAAACTTCAACAGAATGGCACAATCCTCGCTCTGCAAGTTCTGTGTATGCAGACTGCATATCCGGATTCAACCATGTTTCTTCTTCCGGTCTCAAATTACCACACAATTGGATTACCTGGTCTGTTGCTTGATTTAAGCTAACCCGATACTGGTGTTTCCTCTGAAATTTTTTGACACTTTTCGATGGCGTATAGCTGACCGGATAAAATACGGCTCTAGGGGCTGGGCTCCACCACAAAATTGGCTCTCCGGGGCCATACCAAGGAAAAATACCTTGCTGATAGGCTGCATAGATTCTATCCGCGGAAAGATCTCCACCAAAGGCAAGCAATCCATTGGGCTCGGTCAGTGCTTCATAAGGAGAGGGGAACACTAATTGAGTAAGAGGTAGCTCGGGTAAGTAAATAGCCATAAGAGTAGTAAAAGACAAGCGGTAAGAGGATGAGTCAATGGTATTCACTTTTCGTCTTGATGTCAGCTTTTGTTGTCACCAGTGAGATATTTTCATTGTCAATAGGATGGCGTATAAAAGTCAGAATTTGAGCGTAAAAATATTTTAACGAAACGTAGATTAGGTCTGGAGTTCAGGAATTATTTTCGTTAGTCTGAAAGAATCAAATTTTTCACTAATGCTTCACTCTGGGAAGTTCAGCATTGAGTTCAAGGATAATAATTTTTAATGGAAAGTCTTACGTTACAACCAATTAAAAAAGTAAATGGGGTTGTGAACTTACCCGGTTCGAAAAGTGTTTCTAATCGTGCGTTACTTCTTGCCGCATTAGCACAAGGTACGACACGTCTAACCAATCTGCTTGATAGCGATGATATTCGGCATATGCTGAATGCCTTGAAGCAACTTGGTGTTTCTTACACATTGTCACAAGACAAAACGGAATGTGAAGTAGTTGGGCTTGGTGAAGCGTTCAGTATCGAGGACGCTCAAGAACTTTTTCTTGGTAATGCAGGCACCGCAATGCGCCCATTGGCGGCGGCGCTTTGTTTAGGAACCGGTGAATTTGTGCTCACGGGCGAGCCTAGAATGAAAGAGCGACCAATTGGACACCTTGTTAATGCGCTAAGAGAAGCGGGTGCTAAAATTGAGTACCTAGAAAGCGAAAACTACCCACCGCTAAAAATAACGGGTACAGGCTTACAGTCTGGCACCGTATCCATTGATGGCTCAATATCAAGTCAATTTCTGACGGCTTTCTTAATGTCGGCGCCGCTAGCAAACGGTGACATGACCATCGATATTGAAGGGGAGTTGGTGTCTAAACCATACATCGATATTACGCTTCATATTATGAAACAATTTGGTATTGACGTGATTAACAACGATTATCAGTCCTTCATTATCAAAGCCGGTCAATCGTATGTTTCTCCTGGTGATTTTCTTGTTGAAGGTGATGCTTCTTCCGCTTCTTATTTTCTTGCGGCTGCGGCGATCAAAGGTGGAGAAATTAAAGTCACAGGCATTGGAAAAAATAGTATTCAAGGTGATGTTCAGTTCGCCAATGCGTTAGAAAAAATGGGTGCAGAAATCGAGTGGGGTGAGGATTATGTTATCTCTCGCTGCGGCGAATTAAATGCCATAGATATGGATTTTAACCATATTCCTGATGCCGCAATGACGATAGCCACCACGGCTCTATTTGCTAAAGGTACGACGGCTATTCGCAACGTATACAATTGGCGAGTTAAAGAGACGGATCGCCTTTCAGCGATGGCAACAGAGCTACGCAAAGTAGGAGCTGAAGTCGAAGAAGGTGAAGATTACATCATTATCACGCCAGCGAGTAAGCTGACACATGCTGCGATTGATACTTATGATGACCATCGCATGGCAATGTGCTTTTCACTGGTCGCGTTAAGTGACACACCGGTGACCATTAATGATCCAAAATGTACGTCGAAGACTTTCCCCGACTATTTTGAAAAACTGTCTGGCCTCAGCCAGTAGTGGATTTGCTAAAAAGCTTGCCATCGGCAAGCTTTTTTATTGTTGGAGAGTAAACTCTTTAGAGAGGTGGAGAGCAAGGTACTTAAACATATTGAATACCGCCGTCGTATTGGCTGTAGGCATTCCGTTTTGATCTAAAAAATACTCGCCTTTAAAGATTAAAACCTCTTCTTTTTCTTCCACAGAGGTGGCTCTCATACCCTCAATATAGTCATCATGCTCCTGAATAATCTGATTGGCAATGAGCAATAAATCGAAACTAGAAATGGCGTTTTTCATGCGTATTTGGCTACTTTTTTGATGGATGGCATTTAGATATCGCTCTATCTTATGCGAGAAAAAAGGAAATTCAATGGAAAATATGAAAATGGATTTTGTGAGTTACGACTAAGTTTTATGTTAATGATTGGAAGCACAACGACTTAGGTGTTTAGTATGTGCCAGCTTATTGAGGTGCAGTCATTTATTTCTCGGTAATTTACCCGTGATTTTGTCGATTTGTCGACCAATTGAATTTATTTTTTAAAAAAAGATATTGATCTTCTTCGAATCTCGCTCGATAGTAAAAAAAGAACAAGCATTTAAGTATGTCATGCGATAAATTTCGCGCAGCGATTAAGGACATTTGAGTCAATTATGGGTAAATCACTCGTTATAGTGGAATCACCAGCCAAGGCAAAAACTATTAATAAGTACCTTGGTAAAGATTTCATCGTTAAATCTAGCGTCGGTCATGTGCGTGATCTTCCGACGGCGGGTCAAAGTACCGGAAAAAAAGCTGCAGCTATCTCGACTAAAGGGATGAGTGTTGAGGAAAAAGCACGCATCAAGAAAGAAAAAGACCGCAAAGCTTTAATCAAGAAAATGGGCATTAACCCATTTAATGACTGGGAAGCGAATTATCAAATACTTCCAGGTAAAGAAAAAGTCGTCGCCGAACTACAGAAATTGGCTAAAGATGCTGATTATGTTTATCTCGCAACCGATTTGGACCGCGAAGGAGAAGCGATCGCATGGCATCTTCGTGAGATCATCGGCGGTGATGAACAGCGATACAAACGAGTGGTCTTTAACGAAATCACCAAAAATGCGATTCAGCAGGCTTTTGAAACGCCTGGTGAATTGAATATGGATGGAGTCAATGCCCAACAAGCTCGACGTTTTATGGATCGAGTGGTTGGCTTTATGGTTTCGCCATTACTCTGGAAAAAAGTAGCACGAGGTTTATCGGCTGGTCGAGTTCAGTCGGTTGCGGTTAAACTTCTTGTCGAACGAGAGCGTGAAATTAAAGCGTTTATTCCAGAAGAGTTTTGGGACATTCATGCGAATACTCTGACTAGTACAGAGACTAATTTCCGTTTACAAGTTGCTCAAAAAGATGGTGTTGCTTTTAAGCCGACCAATGAACAGCAAACGCTATCTGCGGTTAATACCTTAGAAAATGCCACTTTTGAAGTGTGCAAGCGTGAAGATAGACCGACATCAAGTAAGCCATCTGCGCCTTATATCACTTCAACACTGCAGCAAGCTGCGAGTACACGTCTCGGCTATGGCGTGAAAAAGACCATGATGCTTGCTCAGAGGCTGTATGAGGGTGGTTACATCACGTACATGCGTACAGATTCAACTAACTTGAGTTCAGAGGCTGTAGAGTCTGTGAGAGAGTATATCAACACTGAGTTCGGTGAGAGCTACTTGCCAGCTAAACCTCTTGTTTACGGTAGCAAGGAAGGCGCTCAAGAAGCTCACGAAGCGATTCGTCCGTCTAGTGTTGAGGTTAAAACGGAAGACTTGCAAGGTATAGAACCTGACGCTCAGAAAGTGTACACATTAATTTGGAATCAGTTTGTTGCCTGTCAAATGACGCAAGCCAAATACGATTCTACCACCGTGAGCGTGAAAGCGGATGAATACACATTAAAAGCGAAAGGTCGCATCCTCAAGTTTGATGGTTGGACTCGTGTTCAACGCCCGTTAGGTAAAAATGAAGATCAGATTTTGCCCGCAGTACAAGTTGGCGATACATTAAAGCTTGAAACTCTAGAGCCGAAACAACATTTTACCAAGCCACCAGCCCGATTTACGGAAGCGGCACTTGTGAAAGAACTAGAGAAGCGTGGCATTGGTCGTCCTTCTACATACGCCTCTATTATTTCTACGATTCAAGACCGTGGTTATGTCAAAGTGGACCAACGTCGTTTCTATGCAGAGAAAATGGGTGAAATTGTCACCGATCGCCTCGATGGTAGTTTCGATGATTTAATGAACTTTGACTTTACCGCTCGAATGGAAGCTAAGCTTGACCAAGTCGCAGAAGGTAATATGGACTGGAAGGGGGTTCTCAACAACTTCTTCACAGACTTTACCGGTGATTTAGAAAAAGCCGATCTCGATGAGCTTGAAGGCGGAATGAAGCCAAACAATATTGTGGAAACCGATATTGAATGCCCAACCTGCTCGAGACCTATGGGGATTCGCACCGCATCAACAGGCGTGTTCTTAGGTTGTTCGGGTTATGCGCTGCCACCCAAAGAGCGTTGTAAAACGACAATAAACCTAGGCGATGAAGACGGTATTATCAATGTACTTGAAGAAGACGTTGAAACTGAGGCATTGAGAGCTAAGAAACGTTGTCCGATTTGTGAAACAGCAATGGATGCGTATCTGATTGACGAAAAACGTAAGATGCATGTTTGTGGTAACAACCCAAATTGTGATGGTTACGTTGTTGAGTACGGTGAATTCAAAGTTAAAGGTTACGACGGTCCTCTTGTTGAATGCGATAAATGTTCCTCAGATATGGTGCTAAAAAATGGCCGCTTTGGAAAATATATGGACTGTACCAGCGAGACCTGTAAGAACACGCGTAAGATTCTGAGAAATGGGGAAGTTGCACCACCCAAAGAAGATCCGGTTCATTTACCTGAATTACCATGTGAAAATTCAGATGCGTATTTTGTTTTGAGAGATGGTGCGTCTGGTCTATTCATGGCGGCGAGTAACTTTCCTAAATCGCGTGAAACCCGAGCACCATTGGTTTCCGAGTTGGTTCGGTTTAAAGATAGGCTATCCCCTAAATTTACTTACTTGGCTGATGCGCCAACGGAAGACCCTGATGGGTTGCCTACCGTAGTTCGATTTAGCCGTAAAACGAAAGAAAACTATGTGCGTTCTGAAATAGACGGTAAGCCTTCTGGCTGGACTGGCATGTTCGTCGATGGGAAATGGGAAATTACCGATAAAAGGAAAAAGCCCAAAAAGTAACGATTGAAAGCAGCTCACAAGAGCTGCTTTTTTCATACTTAAGTATGAGTTTTGCTTCTGAGATGTGATATATCTTATATTTTCCAGTGTCCCCTATTTACCTCGCAATCAACTAGCTCTAATGATGGAATAGTTACTAGAGTGATCGCTATGAATATTCGCACACAACTTACCTGGCTTTATACAATTGCTACGATCACTTTGATTGTGGTTGTCTTGTCGGTTGTCCGATATTATGAGCGCCAATTAACTATCGATCTGTTGTGGAAATATGGACAGATAGCCTCGACTTTCGATTTTGATAGTCTCTTACATGATGTTGAGCATGATGTCAGTATCGTTGAAGCATTGGCGACAAATCGCGCATTAGTCGCATGGGCGCAAGACACCGATCATGCCCAGTTCAAACATTCTGCTTTGCAGGTTCTTCATGATTTTCACCAGCGATTTCATTCCAAAAACTCCTTCATTGCTTTAGACCAGTCACTGGAGTACTACTTTTTTGATTCTAGCCAGACTTCACAGGAGGAGGGGGGCGTCCTTCAACATCAATTAGAAGAAGGGAATGAGCATGATCGTTGGTTTTTCGATCATAAAGCCAGTGCGTTAACCGTGAATGTGAATTTAGATTACAGCAAGGAACTCAATGAAATATTTCTCTGGATTAATCAGGCTATCTACAATAAGGGTGAATTTCTTGGCATTGCTGGGACGGGTCTAGAGATATCAGAGTACAAACAGCACTTAAAGGAAAACGCGGAGGTTGGGATTAACACCATCCTGGTTGATCCGTTTTACCAAATCCAGCTTCCACGTCGTCCACAACCGTCTCAACAGGATCCTAAGCCTTTAGCGTTTAGATCCATTATTGAGACTGTTGTCGACGAACAAGATTACCTGAACATTGAATATCTAATGGAAAGGCAGCGTCTAGGTCAAGAGCCAGATAGGTTAGTTACTAAACTAGAAAGCAGTAATGTCATCGCTGCAATCGAATATCTCGATGTGATCGATTGGTATGAGATCTCGTTTATCAATGAAAAACACATTGTTCAATATAAACAGTCGTATTTGATTTACATCTTAATCGCCATTGTGATCGCTATTTTTTTTATGGCGCTTTATACCGTTATCGACAAACTGTTCATAAAGCCAATAGTTGATACGCACGCCTCCTTACATCGATATTTAGATCCAAACAATAATGCGAAAAAAATGCGATTTATTAAAAAACCAAGTAACGAAATTGGGGCAATGATGAGTCAACTAGAATTGATGACCCACCCGCCCAAGCAGAAATCAGAACGACAGTCTTTTCAATCGACACCGACACGACATGACCTTCATAGCCTAGAAACGTTAGACCCATTGACAGGATTGTACAGCAAAGTTGGAATAGAAAGAGAGATCTCTAAGGCGATAGCCATTTCTCAGCGAGAGGGAACGCGCTTTGGTTTGCTGTGGGTAGATATTGAACAATATAATTGTCATGATTTGTCTCTATCATCAGATATTGACGATGAAGTGAGCTATTCAGTCGCCGCCGCGATACAGACTTGCGTTAGAGAATATGATTCTGTTTGCCGTTGGAGTTATCGAGATTTTCTGCTCATGACCAACACCGATAGCGACAGATCACTAGAAGACTTATGCAAAAGGCTTGTACGTCAAATACGCAGTGTTCCTATGTTGTCTGATTACCGTTTAACAATCGGGGGAGCGTGTATTGATTCAAAGGACTCAATGAGAGATGCTCTTGCTAAAGCAGATGGCGCTTTATATTTAGCGAAGCGTTCGGTGAATAAATCCTATGTATTATGGTCAGTAGCTGACGAATCTGTAGCGAAATCGTTGTTTGATTCATAGCATCGCCGTCAGGGCATGTAAGTATTTGCAATATAAATGATACGAATAATTCCTTTATGGAACTTACATCAAAACCTTGTGTGTTTAATGTTACTGATTTGTTCGTATTTACTCTATATCTGTGAGCTAGCCAAGAATGTAAGAAGGAAACATAAAGGTAACTAACGTAATTGCATATTTGAAATTGTATTATTTTCGGAAGCAGTTACCGTATAGGAGCTTGATCGCGAAGTCGAAGTCGTTGATATCGACTTTGTGTAAAAGAAGGAACAGTGGCGCTACCCCCAATACTAATAAATATAGTGCCAAACAATAATATAATAAATATGGAGAAAAAAATGGCTGGTGTTTTAGGTATGATTCTTGCTGGCGGCGAAGGTTCTCGCCTTAGACCGTTAACCGAATCTCGGAGCAAACCTGCAGTCCCGTTTGGAGGCAGTTATCGTTTAATCGATTTCGCTCTGAATAACTTTGTTAACGCAGATTTGATGCGTATTTACGTACTGACGCAATTCAAATCTCAATCTTTATTCCACCACATGAAAAAAGGTTGGAATATCAGTGGGATTACCGATCGATTTATTGATCCAATCCCTGCTCAAATGAGAACGGGAAAGCGTTGGTATGAGGGAACTGCAGACGCAATTTATCAAAACTTGAACTTCATGCAATTAGCGGAACCGGATCAAGTCTGCATATTTGGCTCTGATCATATTTATAAAATGGACATCAGGCAAATGCTTGATTTCCATAAACAAAAAGAAGCGGCTTTAACGGTTTCTGCACTTCGTATGCCACTTGCTGAAGCGTCACAGTTTGGTGTCATTGAAGTTGATACAGAAGGCCGCATGGTGGGTTTCCAAGAGAAACCGGCCAATCCAAAGGCAATTCCAGGCGATCCGGAAAATGCATTAGTATCGATGGGCAACTACATTTTCGAAGCACAAAACCTTTATGCAGAGTTGATTGAAGATGCAGATAAAGAAGGCTCGTCGCATGATTTTGGCAATGACATCATTCCAAATATGTACCCACGTGGCGATGTGTTTGTTTATGACTTTAGTACGAATACCATTACAGGTGAGAGAGAAGAAGTTTATTGGCGAGATGTAGGTACGATCGATGCGTATTGGCAGGCTCATATGGATTTGTTGAAAAAGGATCCACCGTTCTCTTTATACAACCGAAAATGGCCTTTACATACATTTTATCCAGCATTACCACCAGCAACCTTTACCGACTCAGCCAATGGACGTGTTCAGATTATCGATAGCTTAGTCTGTAATGGTAGCTATGTTCGTGGTTCAAGAATTGAAAAATCAGTGTTGGGTTTCAGAAGTAACATTGCTTCAGCGTGTGATATTAGTGAAAGCATTCTATTAGGAGACGTCAAGATTGGTGAAGGCTGTGTATTGCGCCGTGTCATTGTTGACAAAAATGCCGATATTGCGCCAGGAACTCAGATTGGTGTGAATTTACAAGAAGATAAAAAGCACTATCATGTGTCAGAAGATGGTGTTGTTGTGATAGGAAAGGGCGAGAAAATTGGCTACTAAAAAGCTATCGATTTTATTTGTTGCTTCTGAGGTTGAAGGATTGATCAAAAGTGGTGGCTTGGCGGATGTTGCCAAGGCACTGCCTGAATCCTTGCAAAGATTGAAGCAAGTGGTGAAACTAGCTATTCCAGCTTACAGCCAAATCCCTAATATTGAAGATGCTGAGGTGTTGATTGATACTCAGTTGAATAGTTGGCCACATACTGAATATCAAGTCGTGAGTACCGAAGTATCAGGTGTTCCTGTCTATGCGATTCGTTGTGAGAAATATTTTTCTCGCAAGGAAATGTATGCGGAAAATAATCAAGCTTATACAGACAATGCAGAACGGTTCGCTTTTTTCAGTGCGGCAAGTTTAGACATGCTCCCTAAGCTTGGCTTCCAACCAAATATTGTTCATGCGAATGATTGGCACACGGGCCTCGTCCCATACTTTCTGAAAGTTCGTCATCAAGCAGACGCCTTTTATCAAGGCATGAGAAGTGTTATCTCAATTCATAACGCCGTTTTTAAAGGTGTGTTCAGTTACGATGAATTGCAGTCGGTCCCTGAGTTTCACTCTAGACATGTGCCGGAAGCTGCGGTAAGCGATACACATATCACTATGCTGAAAGCTGGAGTGATGTGTGCTGACAAGATCAATGCCGTTAGCCCGACGTACGCGGAAGAGCTTAAGACCGAGCTTGGAAGCCATGGCATGTCTTATGAGTTCAATCGTCGTAAAGATGATTTAGTGGGTATCCTCAATGGATGTGACTATTCATCGTGGAATCCAGAAACGGATGACTACCTGACTAAAACCTACAAAGCGACAAAGCAAAGTATGGTTCGCGGTAAGAAAGCTAATCGTCAAGCCTTACAAGAAGAAGTGGGTTTGCCGGTTAAAGATGTCGCCCTTTATGGGATGGTTTGTCGTTTGACACATCAAAAGGGTGTTCACTACTTGTTACCTATTTTGCATGAGTTTCTTAAGCATGATGTACAAATCGTCATTGTCGGTACCGGAGATCCAGTACTGGCGAGTCAATTGAAAGACATTGCGGCTCAACACGGAGAAAAATTCGCATTTGTCGAAGCGTATAGCAATAAGCTGGCTCATTGGGTCGAAGCTGGTTCGGATTTCTTTTTGATGCCGTCTGAGTTTGAGCCGTGTGGCTTGAATCAGATTTATAGTATGTCCTACGGCACACTTCCGATAGTACGCGGAGTGGGCGGTTTAAAAGACAGCGTCACGGATTACGATGAGAACCCTGAACAAGCAACAGGTTTTGTCTTTACTGAGCCAACGGCAAATGCTCTTTTGCTGACGCTTATGCGTTCACTGTTACTTTATGCACAAAATACCCCAGAGATTCGTCGACTGCAGCTAGATGCAATGAAAAAGAATTTTTGTTGGGATGATGCAGCTAAGCACTATTTAGCTATGTATCGAAGTACTCAATAACACTCTATACATTCAAGCGCCTACGGGTGCTTTTTTTTTGCTTAAACGATAAAGGTTGTGCGGTTTAGATTTTGTAACATTAATGTATCCCTATGTGAATGGTTGCGTCAGGCAACAACTAGAATACTATTTGAGTGGTGTTTATTATCCGATAAATAGCATTTGCGATAAAATATGGTAGGCTTCTATGTTAGGTTCATTAGATTGCGTATTTAGGTTTTATTGAATAATGTCACAAACTCTACTTTTTCATAAGACATACGAACACCCTTCAAGTAATGAGTGGGTGGTTTTTGTGCACGGGGCAGGTGGAAGCTCGTCGATATGGTTCAAACAGATTAAAGCATACAAAGAGCATTTCAATATCTTGCTGCTTGATCTTCGTGGGCATGGAAAATCAAATCTATTTATCAAAGATCTTATTGCGAATCGTTATACGTTTAGAGAAGTGACCCTGGATATTTTGAAAGTACTGGATCACGTTAAAATTCGCTCTGCCCACTTTGTTGGCATGTCTCTAGGGACGATCATTGTTCAGAACATTGCAGAGATTGCGTCAGAGCGTGTACATAGTATGGTTTTAGGGGGCGCTGTTACACGGCTTAATATTCGTTCTCAAATATTAATAAAACTTGGTGACTTGAGTAAACACATCATCCCGTACATGTGGTTATATCGTTTGTTTGCTTATGTTGTTATGCCTCAGCGCAATCAGAAAGAGTCTCGTCATATGTTTGTACGAGAGGCAAAAAAATTATGTCAGAAAGAGTTTAAACGTTGGTTTATTTTGACGGCGGAAGTCAACCCATTGATGAAGTACTTCAAAAATAGAGAGTTACCGATCCCGACACTCTATTTAATGGGTGAGCAAGACTATATGTTTATCCAACCGGTAAAAGAAATGGTTGCGGCTCATCAAGATAGCAAACTGCTAGAAATACCTAATTGTGGCCATGTATGTAATGTTGAGCGCCCGGAAGAATTTAATCGTTACTCTATAGAGTTTATTAAAAACTGCACTCGATAGGTAGATTCCACTCACGCAAGAATCCCACCCAAGCAAGATCAATTAGGTGCTACACGAGCCTTATTCCGTAGCACCACGACTTTTTTGCCTCAAGAATACGTTACCCTTCATTTTGCTTCGCAGAGTCACTCTTTCTTATTATCGTCATAGCTTTCTTGGTGATGATTGGAAATAGCCCCAACAAAACAAACGATAGAATTACAGGCAAGGAGACAATGCCTGAAAGGCTTTCTATGTTGGCGAGTTGTGTTCCCGCGTTAAGATAGACAGCGGTACCCGGTAGCATACCGAGTTGGCTCACGAGGTAGAATCTTAAAGCTGATATTGGCGTCAATCCCATTAAAAGGTTGATCAAAAAGAATGGAACAACAGGGATAAGACGCAGTGAAAAAAGATAAAACGCGCCATCTTTTTCTACCCCTTCATTAATCGTCGAGAGTTTGGAACCGAATTTCTTTTGAACCCATTCCTTCAACAAAAATCGACTACTAAGAAAGGCAAGCGTTGCGCCTATTGAGCTGGCAAAAGAAACTAGAACTAAGCTGGTCCAAAATCCAAACAACGCGGCACCTAATAGAGTAACAACCGCAGCACCTGGTATAGAAAATGCGACCACAACGATATAAATCACAAAGTAACTTAGCGCAGCGATTACAAAGTTGGATTCAATAATATTACTCAATGATTCTTGCTGTGACTTTGCATTCTCTAAAGTCAAAAGGTGCCCGTAGTTTATCGTTAGAAACAAAATGGTGCCTATCAGAAAAATGGCAAAGAGTATTTTTTTATTCATAGTTAGAGAACCAGTAAGTTGATGTGTTTATAGAGAACCGTATTAGGGTGAAAAAATTTCAAGTAGCAATAGAATAAAAAGATTCAAGCTTTGATGCTGATAACGAGGCATAAAAAAACCAACATATGAATGTTGGCTTTTTTGAGTTATCTTAATCGATTCGCGAGTTCTTCCCGTCTCTCTTGGGGAATAACAGACCAGTGAGTCCCCTTAATGGCGCCTTCTAGCGCCCAAAGAAGCTCCAGCCCCACATCTGATGGGTGAGATTGCTGAATGGCCTTATAAGCGGCTACAGAGCCTTGTTCCTCAAGCGTTGCTACAGAATCAATACCCGCTTTTTTCAGCATTCTTTCCGTTGCCAACCTAAGATTTGGTAAATCCTTAAGGCGATCCGGTTTTGCAGATGCTTGGCTTTCTTTCTCTTTCTTTGCAATCTCTAATGAGTTTTTCGCTTCAGCGAGAGTGGTTGCTGAATCTGACATCCAATCATCAGGTAACGCATAATATTTTGTTACGACAGGGTGTCCGCGCTTTTTATAGACATATGGCATATAGCCTTGCTGCTTGAACTTTTTAACGGCAATGCTATCGGCTCTTATGTGAAGTTTGTCATTTACAACAAGTGCAAACATTGTGTCTTCAACAAAAATACCGAAACCGCCAAACATTGAACGAGACTTTACTCGTCCAAGCTGTTCAAACAGCCTCATTGAGTCTTTTAGTATTGGTTTATCCATGCTGTATGTTCTCGGTGTATGTTAAATACGCCACCAAATCAGGTCCGAGAGGTTAGCAAAATATGCAGAAACTGTGTCATTTACGGGTAAATTTTATGTTTGCATTGCTTGCCATCGGTAACCCCGCTACCTACCAACTCCTGTGATAAACAGAATGTTTGGTTTAGGCCGGAGGCTTTGCGTCCCACCTTTTCAAGTGGTTTGCCCTGTGCGTGACTGAAAATAAAGCTTTGATCAATTTGAATGAGAATCACAAAACCGCCTGGTTAGTGTGATGTTCATCCAACAAATTCATCTCAATATTGAGTCTAAACTATAACATATAATTAGCAAGTAAAGAAAAGCCGGTCAAAGCAAACTACTTATTGAGATCCTTTACGGTGTTTCGTTCTACGATTTCAGGGTGCATCTCAAATATGCGCTTTTCGTGATCTTTATCTTTGATTCTCTCAAGCAAAATTTCAAATGCATTTTTACCTACACGACGTTTGGGTTGGTGTACGGTCGTTAGTGGAGGAGAAAAGTACTCAGCAAGCTCAATATTGTCATAACCAATGACAGAGATATCGTTAGGAACGTTAATCCCTTTTTGCCCCAAGCGACTGATTAAACCGAGAGCCATCGTGTCGTTGAAACAGAAAATGGCCGTTGGTTTGTTGTCCATCGCCGCAATTTGGTCTGCTGCTAAGACTGCGGTATCACACTCAAAGTTACCTTCTAAGATCCAATCTTCATCGATTTTTAGGTTGGCTTCTGTCAATGCTCGCTTAAAGCCTAAAATGCGCTCTTGGCATGCTGCTTTTTCAAAATGCCCGCTTAGACAGGCAATATCTTTATGGCCTTTATCAATCAGGTATTTTGTGGCGAGATAACCACCTTCTTCTGAATTATCGATTATTTTATCAGCCTGGGAGCTTTCTGGGCCCCAATCCATGACAACCTTTGGAATGGTTGAGTGACGATCAAGCATTTCTCGAAGTTCTTCAGTAAGGTCAGAACACATGACCAGAATGCCATCCACTCGTTTCTCGGCCAGCATGCGAATATAGTCACGCTGTTTTTCATAGATACCGCCGGTGTTACAAAGAATCAGCGTGTAGCCTTGGCGATAACAATAGCTTTCAACACCGTCAATGACTTCAGAAAAGAAAAGATTAGTAGACTGAGTGACCAGCATGCCAATAGTTCGTGTTGTGTTGCATTTTAAGCTGCGGGCAACGGCACTTGGCGCGTAGTTGAGCTCTTCAACGGCTTTATTCACTTTTTCTTGTGTCGTTTCTGCCACGAATCGCGTTTTATTGATAACGTGAGAAACAGTGGTCGTTGATACGCCAGCTAAGCGAGCAACATCTTTAATTGTGGCCATAATTCTTTTCCTGTTAATTGCAGTTGCAATTCCATTCACTAACAAAGCGTTTCAGTGCTTACATGAGCAAAAACATCTTATTATGAGTAAAAACACAAAAACCGCCAATAATAGCGGTTAGTTAGTCATTCTTTTGTCGTTATTATTTCAATTTTAGACGTCATGTGAAGGACAAGCAATGAAAAGCGGTCATATTCGCGTGATCTAAAACGACAATTAGACAATATCATGGTGTTTATATCGAGTTTTTACTCGCCAGTTAAGTACTGGCAATCGAGTTCCAGAAAAGCACGCATCAATTCAGATACTGCAGCATAGAAACCGAAATCATCCAATTGCTGACATTTATGAGTGAATTGCGGGACCCAAGATAACAAGTAGGTTGAGATAAACTGTTCTTGCTCAATCAGCGCTTGGTCAAGGTGCTTTTCTATTTCAACTTCATTGGAACGGATAATCAGGTGACCTAAAAAATCGAGCTCAATAGCGATATGATCAGCCGGTTCATTGAGGGTTTCATGCACTGCCACATTATGCTTCGCCATCAGATCCGCCATTTCCTTTGCAGGGGTATCGTTGAGTATTCCAGCCTCGCCAATATAAATTGACGCGTATGGCAGAGCCGAATCTTTATCTGACTTTAAAAATAGGTCACAAAAGTCAGCAGATAACTCAAGTTGTGCATCTTCTCTATCTTGCAGTCGATTCAGTGCATCAACGAGTTTATCAATCGCAGGCTTTAATGATGGGTTCTCTCCCAAACCAGTAAGGAAAGCTCTAATCTGAGCCGACTGGTACTGTTCGATATCCGGTTCTGTGAGTTCTTTGGCGAATAGACTAGATAGCCACCAGTAGATTTCAGCACGTTTTTCGTTGAATGCTTTTGTTTCTTGCATTGTCATTAGCCTTAACAGAAATTATCTTTCTAGTTTAACGAATAAAAATGAACAGGGTTACTTAAGAGTATGATAAAAATTGTGAAATTATGTCGAATTATGAACAGATTCAGCTATCTTGTTTTGAATCAATAAACTTGCAAGATTTGTCCAAACTTAACCGGATGAGCTAGAATTGTGATGAATTATGAATAGAATGGCTCTAGCAAAATCATTCCAATGAATAAAAATAAGTGGGTTAAATGACTTATCATATACTGGTCGTCGAAGACGATGCTGTCACACGCAGTAAGCTGGTCGGCTACTTTCAGAATGAAGGTTATACGGTGAGTGAAGCTCAAAGCGGTGAACAGATGCATGAAATATTGAACATGTCCTCTGTCGATTTGGTCATGCTTGACATTAACCTTCCAGGCTCTGATGGCCTGATGTTGACACGAGAACTGCGAAGTCAGTCGGACATGGGTATTATTTTGGTAACCGGGCGAACCGACAGCATTGATAAGATTGTTGGCTTAGAAATGGGCGCGGATGATTACGTCACCAAACCCTTTGAATTACGTGAACTGCTGGTTCGAGTGAAAAATTTATTGTGGCGGATCTCAACAGCAAAGAATGCCTCTTCTCTCCCTACGGTAAAAGACGCCAACGAGAAATTGGTTCACTTTAGTGATTGGACGTTTGATATTCAGCGCAGAGCACTTAGCCGTGATGGTGTTCCGGTTAAACTGACCAAAGCCGAATACGAATTGCTTGTTGCGTTATCATCGTACCCTAACCAAGTGCTAAGTCGAGAACGTATACTCAACATGATCAGTCACCGCGTTGATGCGCCAAACGATCGTACTATTGATGTGTTGATCAGACGCATGAGAGCGAAAATGGAATACGACGCAAAGAACCCGCAAATTTTTGTCACTGTCCATGGCGAGGGGTATATGTTTGCCGGAGACTAAACCTAGCATTCGTAAAAGATTGTGTTCCCACAATCACGGTATTTATTCATAGGATAGACAAAAAAGCCCGAAGTTTATGACTTCGGGCTTTTAATATGGGAGCGATCTATCTCGGAGATTCATAAATTTAACCGTTTTAGAGATGACGCCTAAAGCGTATTGTCTTCTACTTCCAAAACGTTCTCTTCGTAATTGGCGGCTTTATCACGTAATGTTTGCCAGATCATCCCTAAGGTTTCGTGCCAATATCGTTCTGTTTGCTCTAGGTAGCGTGCTCTTGGTGTGTATTTTTCCCAAGGCTGATTAATATTTTGGTGGGCCAAGTAGTTAGTTGGCGCAGGAACTGGTTTAATTCCAGCGGAGTGAAACTCGTTTAGTGAGCGCTGCATATGACTTGCCGATGTAACGAGTATCAGTTTTTTCTGACCGACAAACGCCGCGGCTTGTCGCGCTTCTTCCCACGTATCTTTGGCTGTTTCCAGCAAGATAATATCAGACTTGGACACCCCTAACGCGAGTGCAACTTTCGCCATCATTCGCGCGTTACTAAATTCAGAACCTCCAGCGTAACCTGAGAGAATCAGTTTAGAACCCGGGTACATACGAGAGATTCGAATCCCTTCACTCAGTCTCATCAACGCAGTGCGACTGAGTTCAGAGGTGGGTGGGATTTGATCATCGACCACATGCCCACTGCCTAGAACCATCACGTAATCGATAGATTCATCGATGGGTAAAAAGGCAGAGTAAGTCCGCTCCATTGGCATTAGAAGGCGCGTAGAGATAGGTTGGAAAGCAATGAGGAAAATACCGCAAAGAGAAAACAATACGACAAAACATCCTGTCTTTCGTTTAGCGGTAAACATAATAAGCATCAAGCCTAAAAAACCAACAATGAGCATTGCAGGTAAAGGCATCAACAATGAAGAAACAATCTTTTTCAGCTCAAACATACAAAAATAGTCCGAAAAAACACCACTTGATAATAAAAATAGGAGAATCCTTCTCTATTCCTACCATTCCTATGACAGAATAGCGGGACAATTCTTTATCATAACCCAACTGTTGTAAGCGAACGCCGTGATTTCGACGATATCGCCCACAAATTTGTAAAAAACATGGATGGTTTGAGTAAAGCCTAGGCACGCCAAGTCATTGTTTGGGAAGACCTTCGGTTATTTTTACACGGTTTGAACATGGGTCTTTGTTACAGAAAGCACTTAGCGACTCTATTAAAACGGGCTCGTTAGGAGAAAATACTACGACACTCGTTAGACATTTATTCACTTAAAGGTGAATAGAGTATAGCGAGGATAGGGAACAACCCATAATAAGAAGCAGTACTGATTCTAGACAAACAGTCATGTCGAATAAGAGCCGTACTTGCCATTAGGCCGATGCATTGAAGTGTTGATGTGTTGGTAAAAAGAAAAAGAAATCAGGAATAGACATGAGTGAGATGACTCTCAATGTTGCTGAACAGCCAGTGGATGAATTGGTTGGTTGGGTAAAGCAGCACGATTTCTCATTAAACCTCTCAAATGAACGGCTCGCATTTTTAATAGCGTTAGCGGTTTTAAGTGATAATAGGTTTGATGAAGAACTGGGTGAAGGTGAGTTGCATGATGCTTTTACCATCGTCACTCGGATGTTTGAAAGTACCGGAGAAGCCTCCGCGTTTCGCGCGAATAACGCGATCAATGAATTGGTCAAGCAACGTTTAATCAGCCGTTTCACCAGTGAAGTGACGGATGGGGCGAGTATATACCGATTATCATCGCTTGCTATCGGCATCACCGATTACTACCTGCGTCACCGAGAATTTTCTAAGTTGAAACTATCGATTCAGCTTTCTATGGCTGCTGATGAAATGGCGAAAGCGTCTAAGTCAGCCCACCAAGGTGGCGATGCGACGCACTGGAAAAAGCGAGTGTATGGCGTTTTGAAATACTCGGTGGGTGAAATATTTGACCAAATCGATCTCAATCAACGAGTGATGGATGAACAGCAGCAGAACGTAAAGCTTCAAATAGCAGAGCTATTGAATAAAGACTGGCGAGAAGCCATTAATAATTGCGAATCTTTACTGTCAGAAACGTCGTCGACATTAAAAGAACTGCAAGATACCTTGCAAGCCGCTGGTGATGAACTGCAAACCCAAATTCTCGATATTCAAGGGTTGGTTTATGGTGATCCTACCTTTGAAGAAATTGAAGAAGCCTTGTTCAGTTTACAAACTAAATTAGATCGAATCATCAGCTGGGGTCAGCAGGCTATCGACCTTTGGATAGGGTACGATCGCCATGTGCACAAATTCATTCGTACTGCGATAGACATGGATCAAAACCGTGCGTTCAGTCAACGCCTACGTCAATCGGTTACCGATTATTTTGATTCTCCATGGTATCTGACTTATGCCGATGCGGAACGATTAAGTGACTTACGAGATGAAGCCCTTGTTCTTCGTGATGATGAAGTCACAGGGCAAGTTCCACTTGACGTTGAGTATGAAGAAATTCAACGAGTGAATACAGAGTTATCAACCAAAATCAGTTCGATGCTCAAGCAGCATAAAGAACAGGGCAGCCATATCGATCTAAGTCAGGTGCTGCGCGACTATCTATTCACTCATCCACAGACTCATCATTTTGATTTAGCCAGAATGATTATTGATCAAGCCGTTCGATTAGGGTATTCGGAATCAGACTACCGAGCGATTCAACCTAATTGGCAAGCAATTAATGATTTTGGTGCAAAGGTACAAGCAAATGTCATCGACCGATATTAATGAATACATGCCAGAAAACCTGGCAAAAGCAATATCAAACCCACTGTTCCCAGAACTCGACAGCCTATTGCGCATGGGGCGTCATGTATCGAGTGACGATCTGGATAAACACGCTTTACTCAGTGATTTTGAAACGGAATTGGCCCTTTTCTATCAACGCTATAACGTTGAGTTGGTGAAAGCACCGGAAGGCTTTTTCTATCTTCGTCCACGTTCAACTTCGCTTATCAACCGCAGTGTATTAACTGAGCTCGATATGCTGGTGGGTAAAGTTCTGTGTTTCCTGTACCTAAGCCCAGAGAGACTTGCCCATGAAGGCATTTTTACCAATCAAGAGCTGTATGAAGAGCTACTGAACCTCGCTGATGAAAAGAAACTTATGAAGTTAGTGACAAACAGGGCAAGCGGATCAGATTTAGATAGAGAAAAACTGTTTGAAAAAGTACGGACTTCACTGCGTCGATTACGCCGATTAGGCATGGTAATTAATGTGGGTGAAACCGGTAAATTTCAGATAAGCGAGTCGGTTTTCCGTTTTGGTGCCGATGTTCGTATTGGTGATGATGTTAGAGACGCGCAGCTGCGTTTGATTCGAGATGGTGAAGCGGTGGTTCATACGCAACAACCAAGCCAAGGGGAATTGTTACAAGATAGCGACGACTCTGAAGACAATGATGACGCTCAATATAGCGAAGCAGACGAAATAGATATGGAAGGTAACGCATGATTGAAAGAGGAAAGTATCAATCACTCACGATGATCAACTGGAACGGTTTCTTTGCGCGAACCTTTGATATTGATGATTTAGTTACCACCTTGTCGGGTGGGAACGGTGCGGGTAAGTCGACCACTATGGCCGCTTTTATTACGGCGCTTATTCCAGACCAAAGCTTACTTCACTTTAGAAATACAACAGAAGCGGGGAGCTCACAAGCCTCACGTGATAAAGGGCTTTACGGGAAGTTGCAGCCTGGCGCATGTTACGCAGCTCTTGACGTTGTGAACTCGAAAAAACAACGTTTACTGTTTGCCGTGAAGCTTCAGCAGGTGGCCGGTCGAGACAAAAAAGTCGATATTAAACCGTTTGTCATTCAAGGTTTACCGAGCCATATCAAGCCAACGGATATTCTGATTGAAAGCGTTTCAGACAGCCACGCTCGCGTTCGTCAACTGAACGAAGTGAAAGACGTCACCGCTCAATATGAAGGGGCTTATTTTAAAGCATTTAGCTCGATAGTCGATTACCACGGGCAGATGTTCGAATATGGTGTGGTGCCCAAAAAACTGCGTAACAGCGGCGATCGCTCTAAATTCTACCGCCTGATTGAAGCGTCTTTATACGGGGGTATCTCGAGCGCGATTACGCGTTCATTACGTGATTATCTGTTACCACAAAATGGTGGCGTTAAAAAAGCGTTCCAAGACATGGAATCGGCATTGCGTGAAAACCGCATGACTCTAGAGGCGATCAAAACGACCCAAGCGGATCGTGATCTGTTCAAACACCTAATTACCGAATCAACACACTACGTTGCAGCCGATTACATGCGTCATGCAAATGAGCGCAAGGCTAAGTTAGATAATACCTTGGCGCTTCGTTCCGAGCTGTTTAGCTCACGAAGCACTCTCATTGAGCAACACGATCTATTGACCAATGTGCAGCAAGAACTTGAAGCGATAGTAGATAAAGAGTCGGCACTGGAACAAGATCATCAAGGTGCTTCCGATCATCTCCAATTAGTGCTTACTGCGTTAAGGCAACAAGAAAAAGTGGAACGCTATGAAGGGGATTTGGAAGAGCTGAATGAGCGCCTTGAAGAACAGCTGATGGTGGTTGAAGAAGCTCAAGAGCAACTTATGACGGTTGAGCAGCAAGCGCATATTGCTGAAGAAGAAGTGGACAGCCTAAAAACTCAGTTGGCAGATTATCAACAAGCATTAGATGTTCAGCAAACTCGAGCTTTGCAATATCAACAAGCTGTACAGGCGTTGACTAAAGCCAAAACCTTACTTGCTAATGATGACCTAACCGCCGATTCTGCTTCGTCAGTATTAAGCGAGTTAAAGCGCGAAGAGACACAACAGACAACGTTATTACTGGCACTGAAGCATAAGCTTGATGTTTCATCGGCCGCCGCTGAGCAATTTGAAACGGCACTGGCACTGGTGAAATCGATCGCAGGCCCAGTTGAACGTGTTGATGCTCCTAGTGTGGCGAAAGAGATACTCAATAACCGTCGTCATGCTGAGCAAATCACTCAAAATGAGCAGCAATGGAAAGCACAGTTCCGAGAAGTCGAGCGTCAATTAGAGCAGCAGAAGCAGCTCTTGGACTCGGTCGCTCACTATCAAAAACAATATCACGTCAATTTGGTTGATGAAGTCAGTTTGGAGCAAGAGCGAGAGCGCCACTCCGAGCAAATAGACAGCCTAGAGTTTGCCCTAGAAGAGCTGCGTGAAAAGCGCAGTGAGCAGCGCAACCAGCTTCAGACTGTGAGTGGTGAAATTAAGAGGCTAGAAGGGATAGCCCCGACATGGATTGCGGCGAATGATGCGTTAAATGGGTTAAGAGAGCAGAGTGGTTCTGAGCTGCCTGATAGCCACTCGGTTATGCACACCATGCAGCAAGTCTTAGAGCAAGAAAAAACCTTGTCAATTGAGAAAGATCGCTTAGCTCTAAAACGAACAGGATTAGATGCAGAAATTGAACGCCTAGCATCGCCAGGTGGTTCAAATGATCCTCGCTTGAAAGGGTTGGCCGATACCTTAGGCGGTGTCCTGCTTTCTGAAATCTACGATGACATTACTCTCGGTGATGCGCCTTATTTCAGTGCAATGTACGGCCCGGCACGTAACGCGATTGTGGTTTCCGATCTTACTGATATTAAAGAGAAGCTGGTGGATCTTGATGATTGCCCAGAAGACCTTTACATCATTGAAGGGGATATCGACGCTTTTGATGACAGTTCATTTAATGCCGATGAGCTTGAAGGGGCGGTTTGTGTTCTGCTTAACGACCGTCAAATGCGTTACTCGCGTTTTCCAGAGATCCCGCTGTTTGGCCGAGCGGCACGTGAACAGCGTTTAGAGCTATTGCGAGAGGAACGTGAAGAAGTATTAGAACATCATGCCAAGGCGGCTTTTGATTCGCAAAAACTGTCTCGTTTGTACCAAAGCTTCAACCGCTTTGTCGCGAGCCATATTCAAGTTGCTTTTGAACACGATCCAGAGCAAGCACTTGCCAATCAGAGAGAGATTCATACTCAAGGGGCACGTTTACTATCAGACCTAGAGTCTAACGAGCAGCAGCTTAACAGCCAACGTCAAGCAAGTAAGCAAGCACTAACGGTGTTAGATAAATTGGCACCGATGATGGCGCTCATTGAGGACACTGAACTCGGTGCTCGCTATGATGAATTAGAGAGTAAGATGGCTTCGTTAACAGAAGCAAAAGCTTTTCTATCTCATCATGGCAAACAAGTCGACGCTTTGTCGCAAATCGTCAATGCGCTAGACAGTGATCCTGAGCAGTATGAAGCCTTAACACTTGAATATCAGAATGCAGACCAAAAACTCCAGTCGCTAAAAGCAGAAATCTTTGCGGTGGCGGATCTGGTTGAGCGTAAACAGTATTTTAGCTATTCCGATTCTGTCGATCTATTGAACCAAAGCAGCGAACTGAGCGAGCAGTTGAAATCGAAGTTGGTGGATGCTGAACGCGCACGCAGTCGTTATCGCGAAGACTATAAGCAAGTTCAAGGGCAGATGAACCAATACCAGCAAGTTTTAGCGTCACTAAAAAGTTCACATCAAGCCAAGCAAGAAACGGTACAAGAATTTAAGCAAGAGCTGAAAGAGTACGGGGTAACCACGGATGAAAGCGCGGTAGAACGAGCACAACGCCGTAAAGACGAATTGCATGAACTATTACACACTACTCGACATCGAAAGAGTGAGTGCGATAGAACCATTACGTCGACTGAGCTTGAAATTAAAGGGTTGGCTAAGCGACTAAGAAAAGTTCAGAAGGAATACATTGAACTGCGAACGTTCGTTGTTGCGGCGAAAGCCGGCTGGTGTTCGGTGCTGAGGTTAGCTCGTGAAAATGACGTTGAGCGTCGTTTGCACAAACGTGAACTGGCGTACTTGTCTGCGGGCGAATTACGCTCTATGTCGGATAAATCATTAGGTGCCCTCCGTTTAGCGGTCGCGAATAATGATGACTTACGCGATGCACTTCGCCTGTCAGAAGACAATGCCCACCCTGAACGTAAAGTTCTGTTCTACATTGCGGTGTACCAGCATCTGCGCGAACGTATTCGTCAGGATATTATTCGCACCGATGATCCAGTTGAAGCGATCGAAGAGATGGAAGTCGAACTCGCCCGATTAACGGAAGAGTTAACGTTGCGTGAAAATCGCTTAGCGATCAGTTCAGACTCGGTAGCGAGCATCATTAAGAAGACGATTTTACGAGAGCAAAATCGCATTCGTATGTTGAACCAAGGATTGTCCAACATTGGATTTGGTCAGGTTAAAGGGGTTCGTCTCAACGTTAAAGTCAGAGAAAGCCATGAGATTTTGTTAAATGGGCTTTCTGATCAACAGTCTCAGCATAAAGACTTGTTTGAAAGTACGCGCTTTACCTTCTCTGAAGCGATGGCAAAACTGTTCCAGCGCGTTAACCCGCATATTGACATGGGCCAGCGTTCTCCTCAGGTGCTTGGGGAAGAGTTACTTGATTATCGAAATTACCTAGAACTCAGTGTTGAAGTAAGCCGCGGTTCTGATGGCTGGCTTCAAGCTGAATCAGGCGCATTATCAACGGGTGAGGCGATTGGTACAGGTCAGTCAATTTTGCTGATGGTTATCCAAAGTTGGGAAGAGGAGTCCCGTCGTTTACGAAGTAAGGATGTCATTCCATGTCGTTTGCTATTCTTGGATGAAGCCGCGCGTTTGGATACCAAATCAATCTCGACCCTGTTTGAGCTTTGTGATCGTCTGGATATGCAGCTATTGATCGCCGCCCCAGAGAACATTAGCCCAGAAAAAGGAACAACGTATAAATTAGTACGTAAAATCTTTAAAGATCATGAACATGTGCATGTTGTTGGTCTGCGAGGTTTTGGTCAGGCAGCAAAGTCGTCACCCGCAATGGATTCACTTGAGGCGACTCGCAGTGAATCATTCAATAATGAGCCAAGTGAAGAACAAGGCGAAGCGTTAAACGCAGAATTGGTTGAAGGATCGTAGCTCAGGCTCGTAATGCAGGTTAGTGGTGAATTTGGCTATGTAAATGAGCTATGTGATTGAGCCACTGCCCCCATTATTCCTGTTCGATATACCCATAAACAAAAAATGCCTTCCATATGGAAGGCATTTTTATGCGTGAAAGCATTTTGATTGTCGAACGCTAGACGCTAGCGATTGTGGTGCTGACAAGAAAGGATATTGTTCAACTAATCCGAAATCGACTTACTGAAAATACCAAACTGCTTAGCGGCGTAGGCAACGCGCTCAGCCGGTTTCGGGTATTCAGCAGGCGTCCCTAAGTTTTCTATATGCTGCAATCTAGGTATGAGTCCGGCCCCATTCGCAATTTGAATAGCAAGACCAGGTCGAGCATTCAGCTCTAGAACCATTGGCCCCTCTTCTTGGTCGAGCACCATATCGGTCCCCATATAACCCAGCCCTGTCATTTCCCAAGCGCTTGCTGCCAATGTTAAAAGCTTCTCCCAATGGGGGACTTGTAATTGGCTAAGTTCTTGCTCCGTATCGGGATGGTGAGTGATGGGTTTATCGAACTGGACCGCTCGAACCGCTCGCCCAGTGGCGATATCAATACCAATACCGACCGCACCTTGGTGCAGGTTGGCTTTACCATCAGAGGCGGCGGTTGAACATCTCATCATCGCCATGACTGGGTAGCCCTTAAACACGATGATACGCACGTCAGGTACGCCCTCAAAGCTGTAGCCATTGAAACACTCATCGAATTTGATCAGGTTTTCTACAACGGCGACATCATTTTTACCACCAAGAGAAAACAGCCCCGCCAGTGCATTACTAATATGACGTTCTACATCTTCTTTGCCAACCGTATCTCCAGAAGGCTTGGTATACACACCATCCTTATGGGAGACGATCACTAAGATCCCTTTACCACCACTGCCTTGAGCAGGTTTGATAACAAAGCCGGGCCATTTAAGCACCATTTTATGGATGGTTTTTACTTCCGCTTGATGGCTAATAACCCCGATCAATGCGGGAGTAGTACACCCAGCTTGCTCGGCAATAATTTTGGTTTTCAGTTTGTCATCGACCAAAGGATACTTAGAACGATCATTGTAACGAGCGATATAGCTGTGGTTACGCTGATTCATTCCCATGATACCTTTGTGCTTCAATTTACTTGGAGAGGTAAACTGTGAAAACATAGTTAGTCCTCCGCGAGTGGTTTGAAGCGGCGCAGCTCAGTTAAACGATAACCAGTGTAGGTACCAAGCAACAAAATAGCGGCCAATACAATCAGTTGAAGACCAATAAAGTTAAAGGTCAAATGCTGAATGTAGCTGTTGGTCATCGCTAAATAGACAAGAACTGCTGTTAGCAATGAACCACCGCCTTGCAGTACCACTTCCTTAGGCCCTTCCTCTTCCCACAGAATCGACATACGTTCGATGGTCCATGAAAGGATAATCATAGGGAAGAAGGTAATCGAAAGCCCTTCCGTGAGACCAATATTGAAGGCGATGACGGTAAAGGCCGAGATGATCATTATTACGGTAATAATGACGGCGGATATTCGCGAAACAAGCAATAGGTTGAGCTTAGAAAGGTAGCTACGAATCACTAAGCCTGTGCCGACGATGAGTAAGAAACCCACAATGCCGGTAATCAGTTGAGTCTGTACAAAGGCTACTGCGATAAGAACAGGCATGAAGGTGCCAGATGTTTTTAGCCCAACAATGACACGAAGGAATACAACCAGAAGCGCACCGATAGGGATCAACATAATGGTTTTAAACATCGCTTGCTCTTCGAGTGGCAAACTATGGATAGAAATGTTGAGTAGCCCATCAGCCTCAACTTTTCCATTGGTTGCTTGCTTAGGTGACACCTCTTGAGCAATCATAGAGAAATGCACCTGGCTATTTTTACCACCGACCAGATCGAGCAAGGATACGTTAGATTCGTCCCAAATAAGCAGGTTATCTTGAGTCTCAGGAGTGCCTAAGGTCGGATTAAATAGCTCCCATTTGTTGCCATCCCACACCTGATTCATTTGTTGTATGCTTTGACGTCGACGCCCATCTTCCAATTCAATAACACCGACGACTTTACTCGGTATTTGCGCATAGGCGAGAAGTTTGTCTACGGCTTCGACTTTGGAGAGAGTATTTAATATAAGCGCTGAATTTTGGCTTTCACTGTCGTTGAGCGTTTTAATGAGCTCGCGCGTGAAAGTGACATCATCGGCCGAACGTTGATTTGCGCGTTCAATGAGCGCGTTTGCCGCCGCTTCCACTGGTCCATCAAACGTTGGCTTCACAATCTCACCACTTGGTTTGATCGGGCTCACTTTTGCTTGTGGGTCGACTAAGAATTGCGTTTTATAATAGATAGTTTGATCGCCGTCTGCTTCACGAATAGACCATTCAGCACGTCGACCGGAATCGGTATTGATATAAGAGACACCGTAGCCAGGTGAAGACGCCGACTCGTTGACGAGAGTGTATCCGGCTTGAGTATGAGGGGCGGCGAGTGAAGCTTTCACCGGTTTATTCTGAGCCGTGAACTCTATTCGTGCTTCGATATCCCAGACTTGGCGTGTTTCACCTGGTATCCAAGGAACACCATAGGTCTGATGCCTTAGCACACTCAGTGCAATCCCTGCGATGATCAGCAGAACAACTGACAGATAAAATGGTACTTTTGACGTCATAACTTACCTATTATTTTTGTTTGATTTCCGTATGTATATACTGGCGACTTATATCTACGAGCGCGATATCGCGAATGAACTCTCGCCCGAGTAAAATAGGATGACTCATTTGAGAGCGGTCTGCCAAGGTAAATTGTGCTTTTTCGTGAATTTTGCCCACTTTGACCCAAAGTTCAACCACCGCACGACGCTCAACGGATTCGCTGGTCGACTGTCTAATTTTGACAAAGCGCAGAACTGGCAATTCTATCCAGTTTTCATCGCTGAGTTCGGTAATGCCATCAGACAGATGAAATCGTACCCAGTTTTTTCCGTTACGCTCGAATTCTTCAATGTCGATAGCATTGAGTGACGACGTCGCCGCACCAGTATCAATCCGGGCGTCAAAAGGCTGATTTATCGCGTCGATGGTGACGTGCTCTATCTCACCCAATACAACTTTTTGTGTTGAAGAGGTTGGGGTAAACACGACGTGAGTTGGCGTGCTTTCTTTGTCCGCTCCCTCGGAGCCAGGCGCGGGAACTAAAGTTATCGTCGCGTGCTGCAGTTTCTCTTGAAGAGACAGGATTTCAGCTTCTAAACTGTCAACATAATCGGTCTGATTACTCACCGCCAATTCGATGTTAGTCAATTTATTCGTAAGGAGAGCGTTTGATTCTTGAATAGCAGAGATAGTGTCGTTATGAAATTGTTCGCTATTGGTTTGAACACAACCAGACAATAAGCCAAGGGCGAGGACGGGAGCTAATCTTTTCAACATTGGAAACCTTAAAGGGCCATTAAACGTAATTATTCGTGTATTTTCCTGCAAAGAAGGGAGGGTTGGGTTTCCCTTCTTAATAGCAGCAGGAGAATATCTTATCCGCTAAAATGCAGGTTAGAATATTGTCAATTATGGCTTATTCGCGATCAAAATTGCACGGCGTGGCGCAGGGTGCCCTTCGCGGGTTTTGCTGGCGTCATTTGGGTCGAGATAATCGGGTAGTGAGTTATGAGTCATCCACTCCGTCGTTCTCTGCTCTCCGATGGTGGTTGTGTTCTCATCCACGATGCGAACGTTAACAAAGCCAACTTGTTCTAGCCAAACTTTTAACGCACGGGCTGATGGGAAGAAATAGACGTTTCGCATTTGCGCATAGCGGTCGACGGGCACAAGCACCGTGTTTTCATCCCCTTCAATGACCAAGGTTTCTAGCACCAACTCTCCCCCCTTTACTAACTGATCTTTCAATTGGATAAGATGATCAAGGGGTGACCGGCGATGGTAAAGCACCCCCATGCTAAACACGGTGTCAAATGCTTCAAGTTTTGGTAACTGCTCAATACCTAAAGGCAATAGGTGGGTGCGTTGGTCACCCCCCATCAATTTTCTAATCGCTTCGAACTGAACCAAAAAAAGGTGAGAAGGGTCAATGCCAATACAGAGACGGGCTTGCTCGCCAAGCATTCGCCACATGTGGTACCCATTGCCACAGCCAACATCGAGTACAGATCGATTTTTAAGAGGTGAAATATGAGGCAGGACGCGATCCCATTTCCAGTCGCTTCGCCACTCGGTATCAATATGAATATCATGTACAGTGTATGGGCCTTTACGCCAAGGGTGAAAAGTCTTAAGTAAGTTTTCTAGTTTCTTAGTTTCCCCTTGTGACAGGGGAGTTTGGTTGCTTAAAGACACCAATTCTTTCAGATCGATATTATCGGGCTTACCCGATTGGATCTTCTTAAGCGCTCTTAACCAGCGTTCAAAGTCGCCATGTTCTGCGTTTTGCCAATCCGTTAGCTGCTGTGGGAGAGTGTTGAGCCAAGGTTGAAGGCGGTCATCATTCGCGATGAGTTGATAGATATTTGCAAAATCGAACATGGTTGTGTTCCTGTAAAGAGATCGAATGTTCTAGTCGTCATGATCAAAGCATCGCTTATTTTTTTTAAAGCTGGATGCAAAAAGAAAATGACTGAACAAAGTTAGGCACACTTTGAGTGTTCACTCTCTGTGTGTCTTCAATTAACAAGTGTGCTGAATTAAATTGCACCGAATTAAAACTAAGTACGCTGAATTAAAACCGAACGTTATTTTATGGCAAACATTGAGCCGAAGTTAAAGCATTGGAACCACACTTCACTGCTTGAGAAACCAATGGTATTAAAGCGTTCTTTATGCGTGTCGATGGAGTCAGGGCGCATGACATTTTCAATGGCACTGCGCTTCTGGCTAACTTCAAGCTCGCTATACCCATTTGCACGTTTGAAATCGTGGTGTAAGTCGATCAACAGTTCATTGGCACTGTCGTCGTCAAAAACGTATTTTTCAGACAAAATTAGAATTCCACCGGGGCGCAGACCCGTATGAATTTTTTTGAGCAATGCATAGCGGTCTTCTGGCGAAAGAAACTGCAACGTAAAATTTAAGACCACAATAGAGGCATCTTCAATGGCAACTTCCCGTATATCGGCTTCAATCACTTGAACCGGTGTATCTGAGCGATAAGCGTTCACGTGAAGCTTACAGCGTTCAATCATTGCCGCCGAATTATCAACAGCAAAAATCGTACAACCCTCTTGCTGGATATGGCGACGCATTGACAGGGTAGCCGCGCCTAACGAGCAGCCTAAATCATAGATATTAGAATGCGGTTTGACAAAGCGTTCGGCCAACATGCCAATGGCCGAAATGATGTTGCTGTAACCTGGAACTGAGCGTTGAATCATGTCTGGAAAAACTTCCGCAACGCGTTCATCAAAGGTGAAGTCACCGATCTTATCAATGGGAGCGGAAAAGATAGCGTCTTTATTACTCGCTTTGTTGCTCATGGTGTTCTCTCGTGGTTGTCAGCAATAGAGGGGTACAACATCCCCAATAAAAGGGGGCGTATTTTACGCAATAATTCGTCCCATGTCACGAAATCACGACAGTACAACTTCAGTAAGGGCGGACAATAAGAAGTTAAACCTATGGGAATCCATTCTAAACACGCCCTAGAACATCGACATTTGGTGATCGCCTTTCATTGCGGGAAAATCAGCGAGAGGAGGAAGCGAAACTTCCTCAGCTAACTTGTCGTATAGCCGTGTCGCAAGTTGCGGGGCTTCGACATTATCGGGCGTATGTATCATCACGTAAGGTTGTTTTCCCTCAGCTATCCATATTGGCAATTTTTTAAGCCAGGGTTCAAAGAAAGCAACGTTGGCGTCTTGTTCGGGGTGGCCTATGAATCGAATCACTGGGTTTTCTGCGGTGGCTATAGCATGAACAGGAACGCGTGGTTTCTTTTGATGCGCATCGATGACCGCTTCTGTCGTTGGCGGTGCAGAAAAGACTGGACGGCTATCCATAATCGTGCGATTGATGCCTTCTTCAACGAGCCATTGATTAAAGTGCTTTTCTTCATTCTTTTTGTTAAAAAAACCAAGGTGGCGAACTTCGACGCCGAGCTGCATGTCTTTCGGGAAATACGTGCAAAACTTTTGTAGGGTAGGGAGCATGCTGGGTTCAAAGCTGTGCGGTAGTTGAATTGTCCATTGCCCTATCCGGTCGTGTAGTGGAGACATGGTGGTCAAAAATTCTCTCAACTCTGCCTGACATTGCCGGAGTTGCTGTTGGTGAGTAATGTATTTGGGCAGTTTAAACGTAAAGCGAAAATTCTGGTGAGTCGCGGCTTTCCAGTTTAGGACTGTGGGTATGCTCGGTGTAGCGTAAAACGTCGTATTCCCTTCAACCGTATGAAAAACTTGACTGTACTTTTCTAGGCGCTCTGCAGGTTTGGTCCCTTTTCCATAGAACGGACTTTGCCACTCAGAATGAGACCACATCGTGAGTCCAAGCCTTAAAGGTAAAGTTGCCATAGTCACCACATCATTATTTTGGGTTAAAACCAAAAACTACTGTACGAGACTTTTGCTGATTAAGGTACTTTCGAGATATAATTAACGCCATTTTTTTGCTTTTGCTGAATATTTGCACGTTTGGCGAGTTAAAAAGCAGCAAAGCAAGATAAAACACAACAAATTCACGTGTGGAAGGTCGATTTTAAGCGAGTTTCCGCGTATAAATATTCCTTTGCTCTGTTGGGTGGATATTACCGCCGACAGCTTGGAAACTAGTAAATAATTAAGAGATTGGGAAATTCATTATGCGTACCCATTACTGTGGTAACCTGAACAAGTCCCTGGCGGGACAAACTGTAGAACTGTGCGGCTGGGTAAACCGTCGCCGTGATTTAGGCGGTCTTATCTTTATCGATATGCGAGACCGTGAAGGCATCGTTCAGGTTGTTGTTGATCCAGATATGAAAGATATCTTTCCAATCGCCAACCAACTGCGTAATGAATTCTGTATCAAGTTCACGGGTGAAGTCCGTGTTCGTCCAGACAGCCAAGTAAATAAAGACATGGCTACTGGTGAAGTTGAACTGTACGCGACGGGTCTTGAGATCATCAACCGTTCTGATGCGCTTCCACTCGACTTCAACCAAACGAACTCGGAAGAGCAGCGTCTTAAGTACCGTTATATCGATCTTCGCCGTCCAGAAATGAGCGACCGCATTAAGCTTCGTGCACGCGCTTCTAGCTTCGTTCGTCGTTTCCTAGATGAGAACCTATTCCTAGACATCGAAACACCAGTACTGACAAAAGCGACGCCAGAAGGTGCTCGTGATTACCTAGTACCAAGCCGCGTTCATAAAGGTAGCTTCTACGCACTTCCTCAATCTCCTCAGCTGTTCAAGCAACTGTTGATGATGTCTGGTTTTGACCGTTACTACCAAATCGTTAAATGTTTCCGTGATGAAGATTTACGAGCTGACCGTCAGCCTGAATTTACTCAAATCGATATCGAAACATCGTTCATGTCTTCTCAAGAAGTGCGTAACATCACTGAGAAGCTAGTTCACGATATGTGGAAAGAGCTTTTAGACGTTGAACTGGGCCAATTTCCAGTCATGCCTTTCTCTGAAGCGATTCGTCGTTTCGGTTCTGATAAGCCCGATCTACGTAACCCACTAGAGCTAGTAGACGTTGCTGACTTGGTTAAAGATGTAGAGTTCAAAGTATTCTCTGGCCCAGCTAACGACGAAAAAGGTCGCGTAGCGGTTATCCGTGTTCCTGGTGGTGCTAAGCTAACTCGTAAGCAAATCGACGGTTACGCTGAGCACGTCAACATCTACGGCGCGAAAGGCCTAGCTTGGATGAAGGTGAACGACCGTGCTGCAGGCATGGAAGGTATTCAATCTCCAGTGGCTAAGTTCCTAAGCGAAGACGTAATCAACGGTATTCTAGATCGCACTCAAGCTGAATCCGGCGATATCATTTTATTTGGCGCAGACAAAGCGGGCATTGTTGCTGAAGCAATGGGCGCACTTCGTATCAAACTGGGTGACGATTTAGAGCTAACTGACAAAAAAGCGTGGGCTCCTCTTTGGGTTATCGACTTCCCAATGTTCGAAGAAGATGGCGAAGGTAACTTGCATGCGATGCACCACCCATTCACATCACCACTAGGTGTGAACGCGGAAGAGCTTAAAGCGAATCCTGCAGCAGCCAACTCTGATGCCTACGACATGGTAATCAACGGCTACGAAGTGGGCGGCGGTTCTGTACGTATTCACAACGCAGACATGCAGACCGCGGTATTCGGTATTCTTGGCATTGAAGAGCAAGAGCAGCAAGAGAAGTTTGGCTTCCTACTTGACGCGCTTAAGTACGGTACGCCACCTCATGCTGGTTTGGCATTCGGTCTTGACCGTTTGGCGATGCTACTTTGTGGAACAGAGAACATCCGTGATGTTATCGCTTTCCCTAAAACAACCGCCGCAGCCTGTCTACTGACTAATGCCCCAAGTGTTGCAAACCCTGCATCTCTTGAAGAGCTAGCCGTGACTGTGACCGCAGCGAAGAAAGACGCTGAATAACAACTTGCGTTCTGTAAGTGAATGAAATAAAAATGCCCCTAATCAGTGGGCATTTTTTGTTGGTAGGTAACCATTAATGACAATTATTTTAGGGATTGATCCTGGCTCACGAATTACTGGGTATGGGGTTATTTCTCAGCAAGGTCGCCACCTTCACTATTTAGGCAGTGGCTGTATCCGTACCTCAGAAAAAGAGCTTCCAGGTCGACTAAAGCAGATTTATGCAGGCGTTTCAGAGATTATCACTCAGTTTCAGCCAGAGGTGTTTGCTATCGAGCAAGTGTTCATGGCGAAAAACCCAGATTCAGCGCTTAAACTAGGACAGGCCAGAGGCAGTGCCATTGTCGCTGCGGTGAACGCAGATTTACCTGTGTTCGAGTATTCAGCGCGTTCAATAAAACAGGCGGTGGTGGGTACAGGTGGGGCCGATAAAGAACAAGTGCAGCACATGGTAAAACACATGCTGAAACTACCAGCAAGACCTCAAGCCGACGCAGCGGATGCGCTGGGCGTAGCAATCTGTCATGCCAATACCAATAAAACGTTGGCTGCATTGGCTGGCAAAGCGACGAGTGCTAAAAAAGGTCGTTATCGTTAACATTTTAGCCCCCTATCTTTTACTGGCTATCCATCCAGTTATTTATTATCATCGCTAGATAATATTGTCTTAAAGGAATCGAGTGTGATTGGACGTCTTCGCGGCTTACTGATAGAAAAACAGCCTCCAGAGTTATTAATTGAAGTCAACGGTATTGGCTACGAAGTTCAAATGCCAATGAGCTGTTTTTATGAACTTCCTGAGCTGGGTGAAGAAGCCATTATCTATACTCATTTTGTTGTGCGGGAAGATGCCCAACTTTTGTATGGTTTTAATACAGTGAAAGAGCGCGCCCTTTTTAGAGAAGTCATTAAAGCCAATGGTGTCGGCCCGAAATTGGGGCTAGGTATTCTATCAGGCATGTCAGCAAGCCAGTTTGTTTCATCGGTTGAAAGAGAAGATATTTCCACATTAGTGAAGCTTCCCGGCGTTGGTAAGAAAACCGCTGAACGTTTGGTTGTAGAAATGAAAGACCGTTTGAAAGGATGGGGCGCTGGTGATCTATTTACTCCAGCGACGGATGCCGCGCCTTCGGAATCAGGACCTGTTCATCGCGCTCAAAGTGCACAAGATGAAGCCGTGAGTGCATTATTGGCACTGGGTTATAAACCCGTACAAGCGTCTAAAGTGATTTCACAGATTGCCCGTGATGATATGACCAGTGAACAACTTATCCGTGATGCACTTAAATCTATGGTTTAAGGCACATTATAGGAATTCTACACGTTATGATTGAAGCCGATCGTTTGATTGCCCCTGACAGCCCAGTTTTTAAAGAAGAAGAACTTATTGATAGGGCAATACGGCCTAAAAAACTCGCTGATTATAGAGGGCAGGATCACGTTAAAGATCAAATGGAAATCTTTATCAAAGCGGCCCAGTTAAGACATGAGCCTCTTGATCATCTGCTTATTTTTGGCCCACCTGGTTTAGGAAAAACAACACTGGCTAATATTGTAGCCAATGAGATGGAAGTGAACATTCGAACCACCTCTGGACCTGTATTGGAAAAAGCAGGGGACTTGGCGGCTTTGTTGACGAACCTAGAAGAGAATGACGTTCTTTTTATTGATGAAATTCATCGACTCAGCCCAATGGTCGAAGAAGTGTTGTATCCAGCGATGGAAGATTACCAGCTCGATATCATGATTGGTGAAGGCCCTGCTGCTCGCTCAATTAAAATCGACTTGCCTCCATTTACCCTGATTGGCGCGACAACGCGAGCAGGCTCTTTGACCTCCCCGCTACGAGATCGTTTCGGCATTACTCAGCGCCTAGAATATTATAAAGTCCCCGACTTACAGTATATCGTTGAGCGCAGTGCGAATTGCTTGAATCTCTCTATGGAGCCAGAAGGTGCTTTGGAAATTGCTCGCCGAGCTAGAGGGACTCCTCGTATTGCAAACCGTCTGTTGCGTCGAGTTCGCGATTACGCGGAAGTGAAAGGGGATGGCCATATCAGTGAAGCGATTTCTGACAAAGCGTTGAACATGCTTGATGTGGATGCACAAGGGTTTGACTACATGGATAGAAAGCTTCTGTTAGCCATTATGGAAAAATTTGGTGGCGGTCCGGTAGGGTTAGATAACATGGCCGCGGCTATCGGTGAAGAGAAAGACACCATTGAAGATGTATTGGAACCTTACCTTATCCAACAAGGTTATTTGCAACGTACTCCAAGAGGGCGTATTGCAACTGACAGAGCTTACCTGCATTTCGGAATCGATAAATAAACAGAGCTTAGGGCTTAATACCGATCAACACGCCCTTGCGTTAAAGTGATCGGTTGAACGATCCTCTATGGATGTAAAAATCCAAATGTTTTTATGCATTTGGATTTTTTATGGATGTTTCTCAAGCCCTGAACGTGATGAATTTCATCTCGGTTTATGCCATCGGTATGATCTTTGTCTTTCTCGTGTTTGTTGTAATATTGAGCGACGGGTTACTGACTCATGAGGTGAAACGCGCCTTCACTACTCAATCAACGACGAACTACAATCTTTCTTGGAATAAGCTCAACGCCGGGGTTATACCGTTTTTGTGAGGCGTTGAGTGCTTGTTCTAATGCACTGTCACAGATCAAATCAAACTGCTGGGGCAAAGAGTTTATCTTGAAAGGCAAAAAGTCGAGTAAACGATTATCACCAAAGGTGGCTAACTTTATTCTTGTCATTAACTCCGGCTTTTCTGAAAACACGTCAAGCACACCCTCTAGCAACGTATAAGAAGTCGTTACAATGGCATCGGGCATTTGAGCCGATTTAATCCATTGTTTCAGTTGAGCATAGCCGTCTTGTCGGTTGAAGTGTTCACCATACCCAAACAGTGTCTGGACATTCCTTTCTTTCGCTGCGGATTCAAACCCTAGTTGGCGCTCTTTCGATATGTTAAGAGCGGGTAACGCCCCAATAAGTCCGACCTTTTTTGTGTTGGAATCAATAACCGACTGGGTTAATTCAAACGCTGCATCATAGTCTTCACTGACAATACAAGCGAAGTGTTCGTCATCTAATGGTCGGTCAATTGCTATGACTGGAGTACCAGCTTGTTGAATGGCTAAGTAGAAATCATTGGCGTCAGGAAGGGCGCTGGCGACAAAAAGCGCATCGATGCGCCTTGATATGAGTGCCTCGGTGACATTTTTTTCAGTGTCAGGATCGTCATCAGAACAACCAATTAATATCTGGTAGCCAGCTTTGCGAGAGTTTTGCTCTAAGATTTTAGCAATGCGCGCGTAACTTGTGTTTTCCAAGTCAGGGATAATTAGGCCAAATGAACGGCTGTTTCCTGCGCGTAGCGATGATGCAGCGTGGTCAGGGCGGTAGTTATGCTCTTGAACAACGGCAATGACTTTTTGCTGAGTTTTTTGAGAAATTCGGTATTTCTGGGCCTTACCATTAATGACATAACTCGCCGTCGTCTTGGATACCCCTGCTAATTTTGCGATTTCATCTAACGTCATTATGGATCCTTTTTGTGCCATTGATCATAAAAATACGACCTTACGTTAAGCAAGAGTTGCATTATACGCTGAATCGATTCAGTATGAAAGCTGAAAGGATTCAGCAGAGTTGCAAATCTTACATTTTTAGAGCTGTGCTGTTTCTTGCTAACATTGAAAATAATGTGAATTTCTTTGTTAGTTTTTTTTAGATTATTGCTGAATCGATTCAGCTTCTAGCGAAATAGAATAACCCTGAGGCAGCCACCATGCTCGAATTGACAATAGATGACATCATTTTAAACCAGTCTTTTAATGACAAGATTGAGGCTATCCAAGCCATAGCGTCAGATTTATCTAGCAAGGGCTATGTTGAAGATGGCTATGTTGAAGGAATGCTGGAGCGCGAAGCTCAACATTCCACTTACCTGGGGAATGGAATCGCGATCCCTCATGGCACGACTCAAACACGTGGTTTGGTACAACAAACAGGGGTGTCACTGCATCATTTTCCTCAGGGAATTAGCTGGGGTGATGGAAATATCGTTTATGTTGCTATTGGTATTGCTGCTCAATCTGATGAGCACCTTGGCATATTGAAGCAGCTGACCCATGTTTTATCGAATGAAAATGTTGAGTTGTTGCTCAAGCAAGCCAGTACCAAAGATCAATTGATCGCTATTTTGAATGGCGATGTGCAAAGCGACAAAGCCCAAAGCCGTTTTTCATTTTCTGCTTCTCTTGTTCAACGTGAGTTTCCCGCGACCGATATGATTCAGATGAGTGCTGTTGCCAGTGGGTTACTGCGTAATCAAGGCTGCGTCGACGCTGAATTTATTTCCGATGTTATTAATAAAGCGCCAACCTCTCTGGGCGATGGTTTGTGGTTAGTCAGTAGTGATTGTTCGGTGAATCAAACAGGAATGGCTTTTGTTTCAGCGGCACAGCCATTTGAAATGAACAATCAGCCAGTGAAAGCCCTACTGGTTATTTCATCTTGTAATCATCTCCATCAACCCGTTCTTGAACAATTAACAGAACTTGTTTTTTCAAAGCAGCAAAAATCACTGTTTGCCCTGTCAGAAGATCAGCTGGTGGCGCTGTTCGTACGTGATGATAATCGAACTGAAGATATGTCAGGTGACGCGGTCTTAGAGTCGAACCCAATGAATAGCGAACTCGTTAATAGTGGTGAATTTACGATTCGAAATGCCCACGGTCTACACGCGAGACCAGGCGCTATGCTCGTCGCTGAAGCGAAAAAATTTGAGTCGACGATCAAAGTCGCCAACCTTAATGGTGACAAAGAGGAAGTCAATGCGAAGAGTCTCATGAAGGTCATTTCACTGGGGGTTAAGCATGGTTGCACGCTCAAATTTACCGCCGATGGGGAAGATTCAAAACAAGCCATTGAAGCGATCGGTAAAGCGATTCAATCTGGTCTGGGTGAAGGGTAGAGAGAGTGATGACAATGAAAACGAAAACGAGCAAAGTCGTAACGGTCACTTTGAATCCTGCGCTTGATCTTACCGGGCACTTACCGTTTATCCATACCGGTGGGGTAAGCCTGGTCGATGAAGGTTCACTTCACCCGGCCGGTAAAGGCGTTAATGTGGCCAAGGTGCTATCAGAGCTTGGGGCTGAGGTCACGGTCACCGGATTCTTAGGGACTGATAACCAAGAGATGTTTTGTCAGCTGTTTGAACAGCTTGGCGCAACCGACAAGTTCGTTCGGGTTCCTGGTTCAACTCGTATTAACGTCAAGCTGGTTGAGCAATCGGGCAGTGTCAGTGACATCAATTTCCCGGGCGTAGAAGTGACTCCTCAAGCTGTACTTGAGTTTGAAAAAACATTGTTGGATTTAGCTGAAGATCATGACTATTTCGTGATAGCGGGAAGCTTGCCACCTGGTATTTCCCCTGAGCTTTGCGCAAGTTGGATCAAAAAACTGCGTTCATTGGGAAAAAAAGTCATTTTTGATAGCAGCCGAAATGCACTAGCTCAAGGCATTGATGCGAGCCCGTGGTTGATAAAGCCTAATGAAGAAGAACTGTCACAGGTTATGGGACTTTCTTCATCGAATCCTGACGAATGTCGAACTGCCGCAGAAACGCTGGCCGAAAAGCACATAGAGAACATTGTTATCTCAATGGGAGCGGATGGCGTTATGTGGCTAAATCAAGGCGAGTGGCTCCATGCAAAACCACCCAAAATGAAGGTGGTGAGCACAGTCGGTGCCGGAGATACGCTGGTAGCGGGCCTCTGTTGGGGCCACATGCAACAGATGAAAAAAACCGAATTACTTCAATTTTCCACCGCTTTGTCTGCCTTAGCAGTCACACAGATTGGCGTTGGAATACCCTCAAAAGAACAACTACACACTCTACAGACGCAAACTCAGATAGACATCATAAGCCAATAGCTAACGGCTATTAGGCCAACAAGGAAAAGGGTCAACATTATGAAAATTGCCATCATTACCGCTTGCCCAAGTGGTGTTGCCAACAGTGTTATTGCCGCTGGTTTATTGCAAAAGGCAGCAGAAACATTAGGCCATGATACCGTGACGGAATGTCACTCAAGCGTTATCGATAATGCGCCATTAACATCGCAACAAATCGCGGATGCTGATATTGTCGTTATCGCTGCCAACACGCCGGTTGATACGGCACGCTTCATTGGAAAGCGCGTTTACCAAGCGACGATTTCAGATTGTACTGCCGATACGGTGGCGTTCTTAACCTCTGCCATTTCTGATGCGAGCGAACTTCGATCGAATCAATCTAGTCAAGTTAATCGTTTAGAGCCTGAATCAGGTGTCGCAGTAGCAACCCCAGTAGCGGAAAAAGTAGCGAAAAACATTGTCGCGATAACCGCTTGTCCAACCGGAGTGGCGCACACTTTCATGGCGGCCGAAGCGCTGGAAAAAGAGAGTGCTCGACTAGGCCACAGTATTAAAGTGGAAACTCGCGGCTCTGTCGGTGCAAAGAATCAGTTAACAGCTCAAGATATTGAACAAGCCGATTTGGTTATCATTGCGGCCGATATTGAAGTACCACTAGATCGATTCAATGGTAAGGCCCTGTATAAAACCAGCACAAGTCTTGCCCTTAAAAAAACTGAGCAAGAGATCAACAAAGCGTTTTCAGATGCCACACCATACCAACACAGTGGTGGTGCTAATCCGTCAACCGCCGGTGAAGAGAAAAAAGGCGCTTATAAGCATCTTATGACTGGGGTATCTCACATGCTACCTGTCGTGGTGGCGGGTGGTTTGATCATCGCGCTTTCGTTTGTTTTTGGTATTGAAGCCTTTAAAGAAGAGGGGACATTAGCCGCGGCATTGATGACTATTGGTGGTGGCTCTGCCTTTGCTTTGATGATTCCAGTACTCGCTGGGTTCATTGCTTTTTCAATTGCTGATCGTCCGGGTCTTGCTCCTGGTTTGATTGGCGGTATGTTGGCCAGTTCAACCGGTGCCGGTTTTCTTGGTGGTATTGCTGCGGGTTTTATTGCTGGTTATTCCGCGAAACTCATCGCTGACAAAGTCTCGCTTCCTCAATCCATGGAAGCGTTGAAACCGATACTGATTATCCCATTTGTGGCGAGTTTGTTTACCGGTCTTGTGATGATCTACATCGTAGGCGGTCCGGTGTCTGGCATTATGTCAGCCATGACCGAGTTCCTAAATAACATGGGGTCAGCGAACGCGGTACTTCTCGGTGTTATTCTTGGTTCAATGATGTGCTTTGACTTAGGTGGCCCAATCAATAAGGCGGCTTATACATTTGGTGTGGGTCTATTGGCATCACAAACGTACGCGCCAATGGCTGCGATTATGGCTGCGGGTATGGTTCCTGCTCTAGGCATGGGCCTTGCGACTTGGTTAGCGAAAGATAAGTTTGAGGCGAGTGAACGAGAAGCGGGTAAAGCCTCATTTGTTCTTGGACTGTGCTTCATTTCTGAAGGTGCGATTCCATTTGCAGCAAAAGATCCGATGCGTGTTATTCCAGCGTGTATGGCAGGCGGAGCATTAACGGGTGCACTTTCGATGCTGTTTGGCGCTCAACTGATGGCACCGCACGGTGGTTTATTTGTGTTGCTTATCCCTGGTGCAATTTCACCAATACTGATGTATTTAGTGGCAATAGCGGCAGGTACTGCAGTGACCGGGTTTGGTTATGCGTTCTTAAAGCAAAGAGAATCGAGCAAAGAGGCAGCCGTCGCGTAAGAGATGGCAGGAGCATAAGATATTTCAGTAACATGAAAGATCTCAGATTCAACTGCACCGTTTAATTTCGATGCTTTCCCCCACTAGAATCAAGCATCACAGCGCTACTTTGGTAGCGCTTTTTTAGTTATCTTGTGATGAAGATTTCAGTTGAACCCATTTTAAGGCACCATTGGTTTCAAAGTCATTCGCTTCCTTACAGATCATGTAATGCTCGCCAACCTGAAGAATTGCCCCTAATGAGTAGGCTTGGTCTTGGTAATAGCAAACCCGTTTTGCTGCGCTTGAACCATCAACGGCAATAATACTTTTCCCCGGTGTTGAAATCACTTTCGCATTCAATGGGAGCGCTATCATTGCAACGATAGAAGTCATTGAAACGATAGAAGTGAGCGTTATCAGTTGATATTTTATCATTCAAATCTTCCTTACTGGTGTCATTTAATCCCACTGCCTTTGATATCGAGGTAGCATACTCTCGTTGCCTAAGATCCCACCTTGATGAACATAGATCAGCGTTTTGTCTTCTAAGTATTGTCTATGTTTGAGTAAACAGCGCCACATCATCGGATCATAGAGCAAATCAAATTCGACATAAGTATCTTCGAGTAACTGCTGCCAAATTAAGTAGTCTTCATGATCGAGCTGTCCAAAATGATGTTTGCTGTCTAATGTCAGGATTTCAGGGTGGTTGTGAGGCTCTAACTGATGAAACTGTTGTATTAAATAATCGCGCCCACCGACACAAGGGCAGGTCAATACCTCAATCCCATGTGGCTTTAAATACTGGCTTAGATAGAGTGATGTGGTGCCTGTTCCTGATGGTAGAGCCACAACACAACGTTGGCTGCTATCGTATCTCGCCCATTGTAAAAGTTCCTCAGCAAGCTCGGTAACGCCTAATGCGGCTGAAGTTGAACGCCCACCTTCTGGGACAACAATGCAGCACTCGTCTGGCTGACGAACCTGTGCAATAAAATCCGCAGGGTGAAGAGGCGTCGAAATCGCCTCTTTTACCACAATGACTTTAGCCCCTAAATCCAGTGCACCTCGATAATTACCGATAGGCGTTTTTTTGAGCCAATGGGGAATATGATCAACATAAAATTCAAGTTGCCACCCTTTAATGCTTGCAAGGGCAGCGAGGGAATACAGCGAGTTAGCTTGAGCAGAACCATAGCCAATAATTGTGGTTATCGTTTCGTCATTGTTATTGAGTAGCCATCTGAATTTTCGAGCTTTATTACCGCTAAACTGGCTGTGAAGCTTATCGTCTCTCTTGAGGAAAAACTCAATATCTTGAAAGCGATGTTGAGTGACGGGAGAATTATTTAAGATCATGGAAAGGCTCAAGAATGTGGTTTGGGGGAAGTATATCAATCCTGACGCCATTTTACCTATTACACCGTGACCACAAACCGCTACATCAGAATAAAAAACAGAATAAAAAAAGCCCAGAACAATCAGGTTCTGGGCAGATACAAACATAGGAGTTAATATGAAAAAGCAGTTTAAACGGTAGTGGCAGTATAAAAACAAGTCTGACGGCCAGTGAAACTCTTAAAACTCTGCTCACTACACCTAATATGACCCGCCTTTTCCAATACAGTTCCATCTTTTTTTAATAAAAATCGAAGTTTTTTTAACTCTTTTATTTTCAATAAATTAAAACGTTACGTACTATTCTGGTCGGACCAAAGATCATAAATGTGATGTTAATGGCTTGTTAATCATGTTTTCGATCTGTATATTTCAAACAGATGTTTAATACGAGCGATTGAAATGGCAGCCAAAAACGATACCAAAAATAAAATTCTAGATGTGGCGGAAGTGTTGTTCTCGGAGCAAGGGTTTAATGACACGTCATTAAGAACGATCACGAGCAAAGCAGGCGTGAATTTGGCGTCGGTTAACTATCACTTTGGCGATAAGAAAACCTTAGTCAGAGCCGTCATCGATCGATACTTAGAAGCGTTTATGCCAGCACTTGAGCAGTCGTTGGAGTCGCTTAATGAACGCAATGATTTTGAAGTGGCTGATGTATTCGAATCGTTACGTCAGCCGTTAAGGGCACTAAACAGTGTGAGACCAGACGGAACAAGTCGATTTATGCTGCTTATTGGTCGTGGATACACCGACGTTCAGGGGCATTTGCGCTGGTTCATCACCACGCGTTATCAAGGCGTTCTGTCTCTGTTCACTCAATCTGTGCTTAAGGCGAACCCTAATTTAACTCAAGAAACTCTGTTCTGGCGTCTTCATTTCACGCTTGGCACTTGCGTATTTACCATGGCATCTAGCCAGGCGCTGGCTGAGATAGCCGAGAACGATTTTGGTACCAAAGTAGATTCTAAAGCGGTGGTTGATCGGCTCATTCCTTACTTGTCAGCAGGGGTTGCAGCCAATTAATTAAACGCCAGTTAACTCAACTGAAACACAAAACTAATAAAACTAAAAAACCTAATAAATATAAAAACACACCAACACGTGAACAAAAGGATATGAATATGTGCTCTCTACGAAGAAAATGGGTCAGTGATCCCGCTTTTAAATTTTTTAAGAAAGTTCTACCACCATTATCCAATACGGAAAAAGAAGCGATGGAAGCCGGAAGTGTCTGGTGGGATGGGGAGCTGTTCTCTGGTAACCCTGATTTTTCGAAGCTTCATCAGTATCCAGCGCCAAGCTTGACTGATGAAGAGCAAGCTTTCATGGATAATGAGCTAGAAACTCTGTTGGCGATGCTTGATGACTATCAAATTGTCAAAAAGGACCGCGATCTTCCTAAAGATGTCTGGGATTACTTACGCAAAGAACGGTTCTTTTCCCTCATCATTTCTAAGCAATATGGTGGTCGTGAATTTTCAGCGCTTGCCAATTCAACCATTGTTTCTCGTATTGCAACTCGCAGCATCAGCGCCGCGGTCACCGTTATGGTGCCGAACTCTCTTGGGCCTGGTGAGTTACTTTCTCATTACGGTACGCAAGAACAAAAAGACTACTGGTTGCCACGCTTAGCCGACGGTACCGATATCCCATGTTTTGCATTAACGGGCCCGGAAGCCGGTTCGGATGCCGGGAGCATTCCAGATCAAGGCACCGTATGCTACGGCACTCATGAAGGTAAAGAAGTGCTTGGTATTCGCTTGAACTGGAACAAGCGTTACATTACGTTAGCGCCTGTTTCTACCGTACTTGGTTTGGCTTTTAAACTGAACGATCCAGACCATTTACTGGGCGACAAAGAAGAGCTAGGCATCACTTGTGCACTTATTCCGACTTCTCATGAGGGGGTAGAGGTGGGTGAACGCCATGACCCTATTGGGTTGGCGTTCATGAATGGCCCAACTCGTGGCAAAGATGTGTTCATTCCCATTGAGTGGCTTATTGGCGGCTCTGAATACGCAGGTAAGGGCTGGAGAATGTTGGTGGAATGTCTGTCAGCGGGGCGTGGTATTTCGTTACCAGCTTTGGGCACGGCACTTGGCCACCTCACCTCTCGTACTACGGGGGCTTATGCGTATGTGCGTAAACAATTTGGTATGTCGATTGGTAAGTTTGAAGGTGTGGCAGAATCGCTAGGGCGTATCGGCGGGATGACTTACCTTCTAGAGGCGACACGAACGTTAACAACCACGTCTTTAGACATGAAAGAAAAGCCTGGCATTGTTACCGCGATTGCTAAATACCATATGACAGAAATCGCAAGAACCATTATGAATGACTCCATGGATATTCATTCTGGTCGTGCAATTCAAGAAGGACCGATGAACTATCTGACGTCAGCTTATCTTGGTGTGCCAGTTGCGATTACGGTAGAGGGCGCGAACATTCTTACGCGTAACTTGATGATCTTTGGTCAAGGTGCGACACGTTGTCACCCTTACGTACTTAAAGAAATGGAAGCGGCGGCGAACCCTGATGAAAAAGAAGGGGCAAAAGCGTTTGATAAGTTGCTGTTTAAACATATTGGGCATGCGACCAAAAATACCCTCGGCGCTTTTGGTGCCGGTTTAACCGGATCGCGCTTTATTAAAGCTGAAATGAGTGGACCAACTCAGGTTTATTACAAAGATTTGACTCGCCTTAGTCGTGCACTCGCGGTCAGTGCAGATTTTGCCATGTTGACACTCGGTGGCGATTTGAAACGTAAAGAGATGATTTCAGCCCGCTTGGGCGATGGGCTGAGCTATCTCTACATGGCGTCGGCTGTATTGAAAAAGTACGAAGACGAAGGCCGTCAGCAGCAAGATTTAGACTATGTGCATTACGCCATTCAACACTGTTTCCATAAAGGTGCTGAGGCGTTGCAAGAAGCGTATCGAAATTTCCCACAAAAAATGGTCGGGCGTTTACTCAAGCTGCTTGTATTCCCATTGGGGAATCACTTCGGCAAACCCAGTGACGAGTTAGCGGTCAAGCTTGCTGAAAGTGTGATGACTCCAGGCGCATGCCGAGATCGATTGACTCACTTATGTTATGTCGGTGACAGTGAAGATGACAGCGTCGGCCTAATGGAAAAAGCGTTCCTAGCCATGTACGACATTAAGAGCCTAGAGAGAAAGCTCAATAAGGCCGTTAAGGCTGGTAAAGTGGTTCGCAAAGCGCCATTAACGGAAAAATTAGCACAAGCGTTGGCGGTTGAAGTGCTTACGCAGGAAGAAGTCGATACGATTGTCGCGGCGGATAGACTTCGCTACAAAGCGATTCAAGTCGATGACTTTAGCCATGATTACAGTGAAGTGAGAACACACAAAAACAGTCAACCTAAGCTCAACAGTGTTGCCTAGTTTTTGGTTGTTATCATGAACGACCAGTAAATCGTAAGGGGCCTCTGAATCAGAGGTCCTTTTTCATTGTTGGAATCATTCGTATCAGTTAGTGAAATCGAATAGCCAGATCGAACAGCTAAATCTAATCGTTAAAGTGATGATAAGAGCACAAATTGAATCAGAGTCTCGCTTGAGTGATCCAACCACTTGTCTATTTACCCTGTTTTTGCAGAAACTTGATGCGATTTGGTCGTGAACCTTTTATTCTAGCGATGATTTTTTAAGGAAGTTGAATATGATCATCAAACCTCGAATTCGTGGATTTATCTGTACCACAACACACCCTGTGGGCTGTGAAGCAAACGTAAAAGAACAAATTGCCTACACTAAAGCGCAAGGTCCAATTCAAAATGCACCAAAACGTGTATTGGTGGTTGGTTCTTCTAGTGGCTACGGTCTATCTTCTCGCATTGCGGCTGCATTTGGCGGCGGTGCTTCTACTATCGGTGTTTTCTTTGAAAAAGAAGGGACTGAGCGTAAAACTGGTACCGCTGGTTTTTACAATGCGGCGGCATTTGACAAGCTTGCTCGTGAAGAAGGCTTGTATTCTAAAAGCTTGAACGGCGATGCGTTCTCAAACGAAGCGAAGCAAAAAGCGATTGACCTTATCAAAGAAGACCTAGGTCAGATTGACATGGTGGTTTACTCGCTAGCATCACCAGTACGTAAATTGCCTGAAACCGGTGAGCTGATCCGTTCATCGCTGAAGCCTATTGGTGAAACATATACAGCAACGGCTGTTGATACCAACAAAGATTTGATTATTGAAGCGTCAGTAGAGCCGGCAACAGAAGAAGAGATCAAAGACACCGTTACTGTAATGGGTGGCGAAGACTGGGAACTGTGGATCAATGCGCTGTCTGATGCAGGTGTATTAGCAGAAGGCTGTAAAACCGTAGCGTACAGCTACATTGGTACTGAGCTTACTTGGCCGATCTACTGGGAAGGCGCACTAGGCAAAGCGAAAATGGACCTAGACCGTGCAGCCACAGAGCTGAACGAGAAGCTTTCTGTGACCGGTGGTAGTGCGAACGTTGCCGTTCTTAAATCTGTAGTCACACAAGCAAGTTCTGCGATTCCAGTTATGCCTCTTTATATCGCGATGGTGTTTAAGAAAATGCGTGAAGAAGGTGTCCATGAAGGTTGTATGGAACAAATCTATCGCATGTTTAGCCAGCGTTTATATAAAGAAGATGGCAGCGCCCCAGAAGTAGATGAAGCGAACCGTCTACGTCTTGACGACTGGGAACTGCGTGAAGACATTCAAAAGCATTGCCGTGAATTATGGCCACAGGTGACGTCTGAAAATCTTAAAGATCTTACTGACTACGTAGAGTACAAAGAAGAATTCTTGAAACTGTTTGGCTTTGGCGTTGAAGGTGTTGATTACGACGCTGATGTTAACCCTGCGGTTGAATCTGATATTATTGCTATCTAATATCTAGCTAAAGCTAAGTGACCGTCAATCCACCCAAATAGGATTGATCGAGTTTATTTAGAGACTAAAAAGGCGCTCACTGAGCGCCTTTTTTTGTCTTGTTGCAATGACTTCGCTGTTCTCTATATTTCTGTTCGGTATTTTGCTTTCTAGCTTTTTTACAGCGCTTCACTTTCATCTTTCTTTTTTTAAGAAGCGACCATCAACTAATAATAATCAGAACGGTTCCGGCAAGCGTCATAAGAATATTGGCGATGGCATAGGTCCCTGCATACCCGAGAGCCGGGATGGTTGATTTAGCATAGTCGTTTACAATATCCATTGCGGGAGCACACGTCCGTGCGCCTATGATGGCGCCGAATAGCAGAGCTCTGTTCATCTTAAGGATATAAGCACCGACTAAGTAGGCGATAACCACAGGGACAACACTGACAAGAAATGCCAAGCCTATTATCTGCGGGCCTACTTGAGATAGGTGTTCGAAAATCTTGCCCCCTGCACTTAACCCAATACCCACCATGAAAATCATAAGCCCTAAGTCTTTGACCATATTTAATGCGCCTTGTGGAACATAACCAAAAGTAGGGTGGTTGGCACGCAGAAATCCAAGGGTAATCCCTGAAAGAAGCAGCCCTACCGCGTTTCCTAGCCCAAACGAAACCTGGCCAAATGTCATGGTGATTAAGCCAAACATTAAACCAAGAATGAAGAAGCTACAGAACGCCAGCAAATCGGCGATTTGGCTATGAATAGAGATAAAACCGATTTGTTCAGCAAGACCTAGAACTCGGCTTTTTTCACCACTGACCTGTAATACATCACCTTTAGCAAGAACGATGTCTAAGTCCATAGGCATTTCAATTTGAGCACGCACCACTCGGTTTAGGAAACAGCCAAATTCAGAAAGATTGAGTTCTGAGAGTCTTTTCCCAACCATACTGTCACTCTTTACAACAATCTCTTCCTCAACAATTCTTAGGTCAAGTAAGTCTCGGTCGAATACCTCTTTGCCGTTGCGAAAGCTAGGGTCCAGACGCGCATGACTGTCTGGAAAACCAACCAGAGCGATTTCATCACCTTCTTGTAATATCGCGTCACCATCTGGGTGGGCGAGAATGCCATTGCGACGAATACGTTCGATATAACAGCCTGTCTGACGATAGATACCCAGTTCACGTAGGTTCTTGCCGTCTGTCCATGCAATGAGCTCAGAGCCGGCTCGGTAAGCACGAATGATCGGTAAATAGACCTTGCGCTGACTAGAGCTTCCAATGCCTCGTTCTTGTGCGATTTGCTGCGCGGAGTCAGATAGGTTTTGCTTCTGTAATTTGGGCAATAGCTTGGCAAAAGTGATCATGCTGATCAAACCCACCAGGTAGGCCATCGCATAACCCACGGATAGGTTTTCCATGACCAGAGTAAGATCCATGTTTCTTGGCATCGTTGCTAACCCCGTGGTTATGGCATCTTGCGCACCAACGAGAACGGGGGTTGCCGTTAGGGCTCCAGCCATCATTCCTGCGGCCATGCCATAATCGAGCCCAAACAAACGAGAGGCAAAGTGAGTAATTGACAGAGCGGTAGACAGTACCACTAAACTCAGGATGAAATAATGCTTTCCATCGCGGAAGAAAATACCAAAAAAATTCGGTCCGGCTTCAATACCAACACAGTAGATAAAGAGCATAAAACCGATTGCGAGGGCTTCTGGGCTAAATGAAAAGCCTAAGTGGCCCATAATCAATGACGTAATGAGTACACCGATTGAATTGCCAAGCTGAAAACTGCCGAAACGGATTTTTCCGAACGCCAAGCCCGATGCTAAGGCGACGAAAATAAGTAGGATGGGGTTTTGCTCTAGTAATTGTATAACGTCAATATTCACGATTGGCTCTTGTTGCAAGAACTGGGGTTGTTTAAGTGGGGGGATTGTAGCGGATTACGCCCAAAAGATAAGTGAGTTTTTTTATAATTTGCAATTACTTCACATAGGGCAAGTAAAACAAAACCTGCCACTGTGGGCAGGTTTATCATTTGCAAGGGGGCAAGCCGTTTTACAAAGGGTTAAGCGGTTTAGCTAAATAGGCCTAAATGCTCTTTTGCGTATGCTTCGAAGTCATCACAACCACCGATGTGGTCTTGGTCTACAAAGATTTGTGGAACCGTTTCAACTGGCTTACCGACAGTCTTTTCTAGATCCGCTTTGCTGATACCTTCAGCATGAATATCAACATAGCGATAATTAAAGTCATCGCGATTCGCTTTAAGCGTCTCTGCGTGTTCTTTAGCACGAACACAATATGGGCATGCTGGGCGGCCAAAAATAACAACGAACATAACTTTTTCTCCTTTATTCTGATAGGTGCAACTATGCCCCAATCTATTCTGGAAATAAAGAAGCAATTACCTCTTGCTACGATAGGGATTACCTATTGATCTCGTTTAGGAGATGAAAGAAATGACGTCGGTGAGCATTCAGCGTGATGTGTCGCAAAAATACCTACTTTTGGTTGAGGCATTATCCAGCAAGTTGCACTCGGTCAAACAAATTATTCGTTGATGAGTGCAAGCTAAAAAGAGATAAATTTAATCTTGAGAGAGGGATGCAGTATGTTTCAGTTCATGACATCGACTCGAATTATCTTCGGAGAAGGCGCTCTACAATCCTCACTATCAGTACTGAATCAATACGGCTATAGCGTTCTACTGGTGACAGGAAAAGATCAGTCTCGTTCAGATATTCTGATCTCGTATCTAAAGGCACAAAACATGCGCTATCAGCATGTGAGTATATCGGGGGAGCCTAATATCACTATGGTTGAAGAAACGTCAGTGGTCGGGCGAAAGTTCAAACCGGATATGGTCGTCAGCATGGGCGGAGGGAGTGTCATTGACATGGGCAAAGCTCTAGCCGCTATCATCCCTAATCAAGGGGATGTGTACGATTACGTTGAAGTCGTCGGTCGGAGTGTCCCTTTGAAAACCAAGCCTATTCCTTTTATTGCCATCCCTACTACGGCGAGCAGTGGTTCGGAAGTCACCCGTAACGCGGTGCTTCGCTCAGGACAAGATAAAGTCAAAGTCAGTTTACGCAGCCCCGATATGCTCGCTGATGTGGCCATTGTTGACCCGACCCTTACCTATGGCACCGATGTCCATACCTCTGCTCGAGGCGCCATGGATGCGTTCACTCACTTAATGGAAGCTTATGTCTGTGGCGACCCAAATCCGTTAACGGATATGGTGTGTGAGGAAGGGTTACGCAAGTTGTCTCATTCGGTTATCGCGGCGTGCCGAAGGGATGATTATTCGGCCAGAGCTGACCTGTCGTTTGCTGCGATGTTAGGTGGCATGGCAATGACTAACGCGAAACTGGGGGCTGCTCATGGGCTTGCTGCGGCTTTGGGGGGCAAACTGAATGCGCCACACAGTGTGATCACCAGTCGTCTTGCTCCTTATGTTATGAAAGAGAATATTGAAGCGGCGAAAGGCGCGGGTCGAAAAGATGTTTTGAAACGCTATATCAGGCTAGCGCAATTGGTCACCGGGAGAACCAACGTACATGTAGAAGATGGCGTGCTGTGGGTTCAGATGATGCTTGATAAGTTGGAGTTGCCTGTGTTGAGTGATTATGGCGTTTGTTCAACCTCATTCGATAAGGTTGCTGAGGATGCTCTGATGTCGGTTGCAATTAAAGGAAATCCATTGCCATTAACGAAAGAACGCCTGGTCTATATACTGGATCAGGTGTGCCATTGCTCTGGTGATTGTCACGGTGAACAAACAGAGCGAACCAGTAAGGTAGAAATCTTAACGAATTCTGTGGAAGAAAAGCTGACCTAATTGAATCGAATCCTCAATTTAGCTGACCTTCTTATTACTCTTGAAATGTGAGGGGCACAGAAAAGAAAAAACGGAGCTTAAAGAAAGCTCCGTTTATTTTAGTACTGATTCATCTTATCAAAACGAGAATCTTTTAACGCGTCTTTTACGCGCTTGAGGTTTTCTCTAAACCCTGTCCCACGACGAAGCGTGAATCCGGTTGCGAGTACATCAATCACCGTCATTTGTACGACTCGGCTTGCCATTGGCATATACACATCAGTGTCTTCAGGTACATCCAGTGTAATTGATAGAGAGCTAGCTTTATCAAGAGGGGAGTCTTTCGCCGTAATTGAGATGACGGTTGCACCGTTCTCACGGGCTAAGTGAGCAATTTCAACCTGACTTTTAGTACGTCCAGTATGTGAAATAAGGACAATCACGTCATTGTCTGAGCTATTGATGCAACTCATACGTTGCATAACGATATCTTCAAAACACGTAATCGGGATATTAAAACGAATAAACTTGTTTTGCGCGTCTTTTGCAACGGCTGAGGAAGCACCTAAACCAAAGAAAGAGATGCGTTTAGCTTGAGTTAAAAGGTCAACCGCGCGATTAATTTGCATCGCATCAAGGCTGTTCTTCGCAACGTCAAGGCAAGCCATCGTAGACTCGAAAATCTTATGGGTATAAGCGTCTGGCCCATCATCTTCTTCGACGTTACGATTGACGTAAGGTGTACCGTTAGCGAGGCTTTGAGCTAAATGCAGCTTAAAGTCAGGAAAACCTTTCGTGTCTAGTCGACGACAAAAGCGGTTAACGGTTGGTTCACTAACATCCGCCATTTTTGCAAGCGTAGCAATACTAGAGTGGATCGCTATTTGCGGGGAAGCCATGATCACTTCGGCCACTTTACGCTCAGATTTGCTAAAATTTTCTAAGTTTTTTTGAATTTTTTCTAATGTGTTCATAGTGTTCACGAGGGCTAGAGAACAACTCGCTGATCATCTTGCTATTAAAGGTCGAATTGTAACGTTCACAACCAAAATAATAGATCAGCGCCATAGGGCGAGTATAAACCTAAGCAAAAGGTTTACCTGCGGACAATTGGTGAGAATATGACAAACCTCAAACTAAATTTCAATTCTTAAAGGAAATTTGAGCGAAAATTGAAATTTTGTGCTTTAACACAATTCATTTTGATACTGTAATTACATTAAGTAGAAAGAAATTTTCACTTTTCAAACAAGCTACTAGGCAGTTTGACATATTTGCTTGGCCAATAGTTTGATTTCATTCATTAAAAAAGGCGCTTTCTTCGCGATTTCTCTTTGCTCAAAGAGAATGGCGTTCAAAATGTCATACGTAGTTAATGGATTAGCCAACACAACACGAAAAACAATAGTGTCTAGGTTATTTAGCTCTTTTGGGTTTAACTGAGTTCGAGATACGAACGACTTACCGGTTTCCCGCTGCCTTTTCTGAATGAACTTAGTTAACTCATTCAGCAGCGAATTAAGCTGCTCTACCTGCTCATGATTAGCCGGTTCTTGATTTGCAATTTCTAATGCCTGTTTTACGAACTCAGGTACATAGCGATAGGTAAGAAGACACAGCTCTGGTTTTGAAATAAGTTGAAAATCAGGCTGAGCATCAATAAGGTCGGCAAAATACTTGGCTTTTTCGATACTTTGGTCGATAAGCAGTTCGTACCCTGGTCTGCTGATGATATGCATACTGGCATAAACCAGCATAGCCATACCTGAGCGAGATCCCTCAAGTGTGTGTGTACCTAAATCTTTCGAGCCTTTTCGTAGAATGTACTGCGCGTGATGTTCAATCGATCGCATCGCATCTGGATTTTTAAACAGAACCATACCTGCGCCCATAGGGATATACAGCTGCTTGTGAGCATCAATGGTCACTGAATCGGCGAGTTCAATCCCGTCGAGCAATTGGCGGTAATTATTCGACATTAACGTCGCGCCACCCCATGCCGCATCAACGTGAAAATGGCACTGCTCTTGCTGACAAATTTTGGCAATCGCTTTGAGAGGGTCGACATTGCCTGTTTCTGTCGTGCCTGCAACACCGACGACCGCGAAAGGCTTAATATTCTGTTGTTTAAGTTGAGCAAACTTGTCTTTTAAATCGCGGGTGCACAAGCGATTATTCTCGTCTGTTTTTACTGAAACGATACTTTGGCGCCCTACACCCAGTGTGTCGGCTGCTTTTTTTAGAGAGTAATGACCACGGTCAGAGACGAGTATTGCGAGCCCTTCGTAGCCATAGTGTTTCATTGCGTTAAACAAGCCTTCTTTTTCTACTCCTTCAAAGTCGCCTTGCGCTTTTAAGGCATTATTTCGAGCCACCCAAAGTGCAGTAATATTGGCTATAGTCCCTCCAGAGCAAAATGCACCAAGAGAGTGCCCCGCACTGTGCATCCAACGAGAGTAAAAAGTGTCATCTTGGTTGTATATGAGGCGATGCAGCATACCCAACACTTGACGCTCAAGAGGGGTAAATGCTTTAGAGGTTTCAATTTTAACTAGGTTTTGATTAAGCGCGATCATGATTTTCGACAGAGGCATCAGAAAGTAGGGAAGCGCTGATGTCATGTGTCCGATGAAGCTGGGTGCAGAAGTATGAACCGATTGCGCGACTAACGTATCGAGCAAGTGCTGAGTATGATCGGAAACGAATTCTGGTTGTTCAGGAATAGCAGGATTAGAAAAGTCCTTTTCGATGTCTCTTAAAGGTTTCTCTTCGGCAACGATATGCTCTCGCAAAAATTGGTTGAGGTTCCTGGAAAGGCCCTCTTCAATTTTCGTTAACGTTGAATCTGGCCCTTCTGGCACAGTAAAAATACGAAGTAAACTATCAAAGTTTACATCAACAGTTTTCTGTTCTGATCCCATACAACTTCGTTTATTTAATCTAGTTTACATTGCGAACGGCACAATCTAAACCAAAACGAAACCAATGTCCCGTCTTAATTTAGAGTGCGTGTTTTTCCATCAAAAATGGCTGGAATGATGTCTAAGTAAGGCTATTTACAATCCATTTCTTCAAGTTTTGCTATAGAACGATTGTATTTCTGTAAAACATTATCAATTTGCTTTGGATGACTTAATAGGTCAGCGAAAGCGGAACGAAGTTGATAGTTTTTCTCATGAGGTTCACTCTGACGGTCGGCAAATGTAAGCTGAGCGGCTTCGCCTAATGCATCATCTCGCTGTGTAAGTGCTTTAATGTCAGCTTGATCAAGCTGAAGCCAGCTTTCGATAGACTGTGCCGTTGAAAGTTTAGCCGCATCATTGTCTAAATAATAATGTACAGCAGCTCGGTTAAGCTCAAAATGGTTTTTTCGCCCTTCTAAGAACCATTTACTTGCTTCCTCTAGTTCAGGGTAGCGTTCAGAAGTGAGATCTGAAAGGTCTTGGTACCAAGCTAGAGAGGCATCGATATAGGCATCATACTTGTCGCTTAAACACTGGGTGTTGTTAGCAAAGACAGAGCTTGATGAAAGAGTTAATAATGCAGCAATCACTATGTGTTTCATAATACGTCCTTTTTTACACACTTTTTGTTCTTATTGGGCTTTCTTTATCGTTGCCGTTAGTTGGCATGATGAGTTATCAGTTTGATTTTACGCAGCTAATGACACAAAGAACAGCATGAGTATTGGAACCAGTAAGCTAAGAATAAATCCGCTAACGATGGCGATAGGCACACACTTTACACCACCCGTGGCTTGAATAACAGGTAACGTAAAATCCATCGCCGTTGCACCAGCATAACCAATGGCAGTACAAGGTTTTACTCTGATTAATACTGGGATCATTATCAATGCAACCAGCTCTCTTAATAGTTCTAGCATAAACGATGCACCACCGTAGACGGGGCCGAATGCGTCGCCCATGAGAATGCCGGCCAAAGAGTACCAACCAAATCCTGAAGCCATGGCTAATCCTTTGTAAACATCGATATCCAAAATAAACGCTGATAACACACCGCCAATGAGCGAGCTGATCACAATGATGAGTGCGATGAGCATCCCTTGTTTATTGATGAGGATTTGTCTCAGGGTTAGACCGCTGTTTCTAAGCTGAATACCAATAAAAAAGAGTAATAAAAATAGTATCCATTCACTTGCGGTATCAACCCAATCAAGACTCATTGCACCCAACAAACCTATAATGAGTCCACCGCCAACCACCAGGATCAACTTGGCTGATTCGAGAGCCATAAGAGCCAGCGGTAGATTTGACGAAGTGTTACTGGCATTAATTGGAAATAGCCGGTCGATAATGGGTAATGTGGCTAGATTACAAAAACCAATGCATAGAAAAAACGTCGCGGTGAACTTGATGATGAGCTGTAGGTTTTCGCCTAGATTATCAAGAGCAGCTAAGCTCAGCCCCATTAAGAATAAAATGACGTAGATAAGATACGAAGTCATTTTATTTAATAGGTGTAAGGTGTTTTCTTTCGATATCGAAATTAGATACCCCACCACCAGTGGGGCAAAGATAAAGATCATCCCTGAGAACATTAAAAATCCTGTTGTGACTCGGTTGTATAGCGAATGTATCGTTAAATGCTATGCGGTGTTAAGGCTACAGACCACTTGCTACAATGACTTCGCTTATCTGATTGTTAAAGTCAAAATCGCTTAGGTTGGTTAATTTGTACAACACATCGGCGCCTGTTGTATCAATTTCAACAAAATGCTCATCCAGTTCGTCATCTTTTCTACGGAACAGGAGAGTATGGTGAGCAATTCGGGCGATGTCTAGATAGCTCAGTGGACTTTCTACATTAGGGGTGTGATCTAGGTTACTAGAAACGCTGATGAAATCTTGGTCAAACCCCCAGCTTGATAGTACCAGTTGACTTGAAGCCGCACATTGTGAGTCAAAGATTTGCAGTGCGATATCTATATCGAGGTAGTTGCCATTCTCTAGATACTGATGGTACTCATTAACCATACAAAAAAGACCGATATCAGCAAGTAAACCGGACAAAAGTGCTTTTTCTACCTCAACATAATTATAAATTTTGGGCTGAGCTTCTTTAAATGCTTTAGCAACCATAACCATGGTCGCCGCGAGTTCCCTAGAAGTTGCTGCGCTCTTCACTAGAATTTTATTACATTGCGTACTTAAGCTGACGGTATGCTTTAATTGCTCAATCGCTTGCGCTGTGACGATGTCTCGCACACGCAAGATACCCAAACGAGATACCGCAGTAAAAAGATCGGTACAGGTAATGTTTCGTCGGTTAAAAATAACCGAATTTGCAACACGAATCACTACGGCAGCAAGCCCAGGGTCTTCGAGGAGACAGTCTGCAATATCAATAATCTCCGTTGTTTCTTGAGTACAAAGGGACTGAATGCGTAAAACGACTTCTGGAATAGGGGGTAAAGTTATTTTGCCAGTGCTTACTGAATGAGCAATAAGTTCGGAAAATTCGCTCTCTATACTTTTAACGAGAGCCTCCTTATTGTCGGGAAGCCAATAAAAAGATAAATGATTCATAGCCAGTCACCAAAGAAATACGGCTTACAGTGTAACTAAATGCTGAGTAGATTAGCAACAACTTACATAATTAGAGTCTGTCTGCATTAGCGTTAGTATGAACAATGTGTGTCATGTTGAATATAAAAGACTGTAAGTGTGATTTCCTTCTCACAAAATCGACTTTTTTATTGAAATGATGTGAAGTTTGAACAGACTTATTTTTCGTCGTTAACTATCATTTCCTTACTAACTAAGGCGAACTCAAATTTAATTATAATATCAGCCTTAGAGCAAAAAAATTTCGCTAAAACGCTGCTATCTGGTGATCACACATAATCGGGGTAACACATGATTAGAAGGATCAATGGATATGACAGAACAACTATTTATGGATTATGTGGGCGATTTCGGTTCTTTTCAGAAACGTTCAATGTTTGGTGGCATAGGCTTATTTAAAAATGAGGCGATGTTTGCTCTACTCAGTAGCGGTAGAATTTTCATTCGTGGTGGAGATCAACTCGATTCAAGGCTTAATGAACTTGGTTGTGAGAAATACCGTCATGTGAAAAAGCAAACGACAGCAACAGTAAACTACTACGATATAACTCAAATTTTCGCCGACAAAGGTGACGCTATATACGAGATCGTAAGTGAGTCGATTAAATTGTCTGTTGATCAGCGTAAGTTCCAAAAATCGTCTGCGAGTCGACGCCTGAGAGACTTGCCTAACATGCAATTGACACTAGAACGCATGGTCAAAAAGGCTGGCATCGAAGACGTAGAGACATTTATGAAATTAGGTGCTTCGGCGGTGTTTTCTAAAGTGAGAACCGCGTACGGAACTGACGTTGATGTTAAATTGTTGTGGAAGTTTGCAGGTGCAGTGGAAGGTATCCATTGGAAATTAATTCAAGAGCCTCGTAAACGTCAATTGTTGGAAAGCTGCCAGTAGTTATTTTCTATCGATTAAAAAGAAAGCCGCCATGGTATTCCAGGGCGGCTTTTTTATTGGGGATAATATTGAAGAAAATGTCGATGTAATCTAAGTGAACACCGAGCACTATTAAATAGTGCTCAGAATAAGCGGTTCGACACTATATTATTGGGTTTAATACTTGAATCTAGCGGTCAAAATCGCTTGATCGCCGTATGCATCATTGATACGGATCTCTGCTCCGACAGAAAAAAGCTCTGTTGAATGGAAACGAATGTGAGCAGAGCCTAGCCAGTCTTCTTTTTTGTCGATTGAAACGTAACCTGCTTTACCACCGACCTCAAGTTGAGGACCTAACCATTGGCGAATACCCAGGTTGACTTCGATTCCAGTATCTGTGCTACCCAAATCTTGCATGCGGAACAACATCTCACCGGTAAAGTCAGCCCAGTTATTGACTGGTGCGTGAAATCCAAAACCAGCAGCAGCGTCATAGTCGCCTTCAAATTCAGAGTCGATACGTCCAATAAAGTGGGCGTTTGGATGAATGGTTTTGCTGACGGCAGCGCCGAAAGTCACGGGGCTTGCGCCAATACGAGCTTCAAAATAATCGTAACTGAAGTTACTCATTACTGAAGGGCTATTAGGGTCAGTTTCTGAAAAGGCCTGACCTGATGCGAGCAATAAAGCTGTTGCAATGATTTTTTTATGCATAGTTACGATGAACCTATTTCTAGTTATTTCCGTTGTCCTAAGCAGTGTAACCGCTATGACTATGATATATCACGACATGATAATGCATCCTTGCTTAATGGCACTAACAAAAAATGTCATTCTTTTGTCGTTTAACCAAAAACTAAGCAATTTGAGTGCCTAAAAACGCACTATTCTCCAAAGCTAATACGATTCTTAGCGATAGCATTGAAGATTTTCTCTGTATCTAAAACCGAGGCCCATGGCATTAGTTCGGGTTCATTCTCTATCATAAATGCAGTGAGTTGAGCGATAAGCACTTTTCTCAGTTCGTCTCCACTCCAAGGTTTCGCAACAAAGTAATCAAGGCTAGAGTGATTAACGGCTTCCACCGTGTCATCGAGCCCTGCCTGGCCTGTCAGCAACACTTTTTTACTGGCACTGGTTTGATCATCACCGTTCAGTTCAATCAAAAAACTAATGCCGGTTTGTTCTGGCATAATGTGGTCGCAAAGTATCAGCGCGAGTGTCGTCTGCTCCGAAGCACAGTCTGACAGAATGTGCTTCGCTTCCGCGACGGACTCTGCCGCTTCAACGATAAAGTGCTCCTCAAAACAGTCTAAATCTTGAATGACGCTGTCTAAAACATCGCGTTCATCATCAACACATAGAATGAGATATTTATTCATGGTTACTCCTTGTCTCTGTGTAGGGTGCAGTGAATAGGAAGCCAGACCGCCATTCGAGTAAATTCATTTGGAACGGATTCAACCTCAATTCTGCCATTGTGTTGATTGATTATCTGGTGGCAAACAGATAATCCAATACCCAGTCCAAAATTGCCTTCTTTCTTGGTGGTAAAATTTAAAGTAAAAATTTGTTCTTGTAGCTCAGGGGTAATACCCGTCCCGTTATCTTCAAAACAAATAACAACCCAGTGTTGATCTTCGATTGATTCGATTGATGTGTGAATTTTGAGTTCTCCAGGTATTGGGAGAGCGTCAATGGCATTGGATATGAGATTTGTCCAGACTTGCTGTAAAGCAATCGGCTGACAATAAAGTTTCGGGAGCTCGCAATACTCTTTGACAACCGTATGGTGTTTTAGCTTATTTTCAAAGATCACCAACGTATCTTCAATCCCTTCATAGATGTTCGCCGAATGGAAACATTCATCATCAGGTCGGGCGTATCCTTTAAGACTTTTGACCATGTCTGCAATTCTATGTGCACAAACTCCAATAGAGCGAAGTGTCGTGCCGGTTAAGTGGTAAAGGTCGTATTGATTCACCAGCTCAAGCGCATGCTCAGGGTTATGTTTGGCGAGAGAGACGAGTTCCTGATCATTTTCTAAACGGAGCTTAACCAATTTTTTTGCCAGTAAGCGGTGCTTGATCTCATTATCTAAAAGCTTAGATTTGGCACGATCTTCAGACGTCGAGGTGGGTGTTGATATCAACGCTTGGTCCAAAATAGTCTTGCCTTTCTCGTTCGGCGTCGTTAGCTCATTAGACAGATTTTTTGAACCAAGTTCCAGTAATTGATCAAGCTTACTCGTCAGTGTTTCTGTCCCTCGCAAAATCGCTGCAATAGGGTTATTGAGTTCATGGGCCACCCCAGCAACGAGTTGACCTAACATGGCCATTTTCTCTTTTTCGATCAGTTGCTGGTGCGCAGTTTCGAGTGATTCTAAGGTTTTTTGCAGTTCAAGTTTTGTGTTAATACTTCGTTGTAAGCGGCGGTTGAAGTGGCGAAGTAATAAGTTGGTAAACAGTGGTAATAGATGTGTGTTGGAATGCATCACCTTGGTGAAAATATCGCGATCCAACTTGATAACCTTTGTTCTGGTGAGGGTAATTGCGGTGGAAAAGGACAACTCACCCGTGACAAATGACATACCCCCAACAATATTCCCCTTATCATGACGAACCACTTCTCGCTGTTGGCCGAGCTCATCTTTTTTATACAGTGCAACTTTCCCTTCAGTGATAAACCATAAGAAGCGATTTTCCTCTCCTTCTTTGGTTAAGAGGTGATCCGCGGAATAGGTCCGACAGGCATGACTATCGTCTTCTTGAAGAAAGAACAGTTCTAAAGCTGAGATCACCTGTTCTGCCAGTTCGGCATCGGATAGCCTGTGGTGATCTGAAATAAAACCTTCTTGGTAGCTTTTCATCTTCGCGTCGATATGCGCGCGAAGTAAGTGTTGCTGATCTAAAATAAGGCTATAGGAAAGGAGGTTATCGGTATCTTGTTCGATGACAAAAGTCGTGAGTTCTTTTTTGACGGTTTTATAGACTAAGTTGTCTTGCAGCGGTTTGGTTAAACAGTGATCCAAACGACCTTCATTAACCGCAGACAAAATCGCCTGAATGTCTTGCCCGCAACTTAAGAGAATTTTTCGTGCGCTTTTGGTATGGGCAGATTTATCCAGTTGAATTAAAAATTCAGCGCCATTAAATTCAGAATGGTGGCTAGCGATGACAAGCGCGACCGTTTGCTCTTGCTGCTTACAAAACTCTAAGGTGCAGTGAGCGTCTTCAATGCTATCTACTGCATGGATATCGAATCGTGTCGCAAAGTGGCTAAGCTCAGTACGTAGTTGTTCTACGCTTATAGGGTTGTTATCAAGATACAAGAGCGCAAATGAATTCACGAATTTCTCACAGGTAAACGGAACTATGAAAACTGTATCAATTATCAATCTATCGGTTTGAGAGCTAGGTTTTAGAAATTTGCTCTTAACAAAAATAAAAGCAATACTCTGATTTAACTCAAACATTTCTAATGTATAAAAAACGGCCCAAATAACTAATGGAACCCCAACAATCTATGAAACAATTAAAAAAAATCGGCGCGATTAGTGGTGCTGTGCTAGTTGCATTGTGCTGGCCACTTGCTGTTGGTCAAATAGGCCAAAGGGTTATTACTGATGGGGTTACGCATTTAAGTAATGACTTGGTTAGCGCAGAAATCATCGATTATGATCGTGGCTATTTAAATTCAACCGTTCAAACTCGATATGCGCTGAATGATGTTGACATGATCGCTCAGTTTGAAGCCGATGGTCTGCCGACAGAGGTGGTTGTTAATAGTGTGGTCAAACATGGCTTACTCAGTTTAGATGCGCATTCGTCACTCGAAGGGAGCGAATTTCCGTTGACGGTGAATACCGTTACTCAGTTAAACGGGAATACTGATTATACGGTGAATTTGGCAAACTGGTATTACCGAACTCAAGGTGTAGATGAATTGGCCATCTCGGTATCTCCTTCTACCATCACCGGTAACATTACAGTGCTGGGACAACTTGCTTACCAACTGAATATGCCTTCAATCGAGCTGGACTTTTCAACGGGTGAAAAGTTGATATTGACGGATGTCGTAGGTCAAGGCGAGGGCAAAAATGAAAGTGGATTTTGGTTAGGCAATCAATCGATGTCGATTGAGAAGTTTACGATTTCCGATTCCACTGCCATGCAGACATCCTTTGAAATAGAGAAAGGTCAGTATCAGTTTACGTCTGAGCTTAATAATGAACAAAATCGATTGACCAGTAATCATAAGGTGACGATGGGCAGCCTATTTACACCAGATGGTTCAGTCGATGATTTTAGCCTCGACTTTTCGATGGGTGACATTGATAGCGTCGCTTTTGAACGATTAATGTCTCTGTATCAAAGTAATCCAATAATGACAGAAGAAGACATAGCAGAGGCGATTCCTTATGTTGAATCTCTTTTCTCCCAAGGTTTTTATTTAGCAATGAATAAGATGTCCTTGAAAGTAGGCGAAGGTGAATTTGAGTCTATGTGGAAGCTCTCGGTGCCACAGGGTACAGACCAAGTTTCACAGGATCCGAGTAAAATATTACCCGCTCTAACGGGGAATATCAGCACCTATTTTTCTAACCAACTGGTTATGGATTTTCCATTCATTAAGCAAGGGATCGATGAAGCCGTCGTGATGGAAATTATTCAACAAACCGAACAGGGTTACCGGATTACAGCAGAACTTAAAGAGGCCAATGTGGTCTTTGAAAGTGGGCAGGAAATTCCTTTAATGTCGCTATTACTGCCAATGCTAATGCAATAAATGAGTCGATAACGAGTACTAGAATAACAAAAGAGCTTGAAAGAGCTCTTTTGTCACTTTTTATCCTTAAAAAAACGTGCTATTAATCACAGTTAGTATCTACAAAGCATTTTGAAATTAGGAGCAAGGACACTCATGCAGCCCAACACGGATAACATTTTTAATTTTAGTGCTGGCCCAGCCGCTTTACCTAAAGCCGTGATGGCTCAAGCTCAAGCTGAGTTCATCAATTGGAATAACTTAGGCACGTCAGTGATGGAAATCAGCCATCGCAGCAAACCCTTTATTAAAGTGGCTGAAGATGCCGAGCAAGATTTGCGAGATCTTTTATCCATACCGTCTAATTATAAAGTTCTGTTTTGCCAAGGTGGAGCGCGTGCTCAGTTTGCTGCAATCCCTATGAACTTACTGGGCAGCCAATCAACCGCCACTTATATTGATGCCGGATACTGGGCAGAAAGTGCCATTGCGGAAGCGAAAAAATATTGCGAACCTGATGTCTTTGTTGCGAAAACGGTGCGAGACGATAAAGTCGCGGTTGTGGATGCGACAGAGTGGCAGATCCATGCTGATGCAGCGTATGTTCACTTCTGCCCTAACGAAACTATTGATGGCATAGAAATCAATGATTTACCCGTAACGGATAAACCCATCGTCGCAGATATGTCATCAACGATACTGTCGCGTGAGATTGATGTTTCAAAATATGGTGTGATTTACGCCGGTGCTCAAAAAAACATTGGCCCAGCTGGCCTATGTATCGTGATTGTTCGCAATGACCTCTTAGACTTGGCAACCGATGTATTGCCTAGCATTTTGAACTATAAAGTACTGGCAGAAAAAGAGTCGATGTTTAACACACCGCCAACTTTTGCATGGTATTTATCAGGGCTCGTCTTCAAGTGGTTAAAACAACAAGGTGGGGTTAAAGCACTTGAGAGTGTTAACCGCGAAAAGGCGGCGTTGTTGTACCGCTGTATTGATGAATCAAGTTTTTATAAAAACAACGTACATCCTGAGAATCGGTCATTAATGAATGTACCTTTTCAGTTAAGCAAACCTGAATTGGATGAAGTATTTCTAGAACGTGCTGAAAAGCGTGGTTTAGTCGCTCTTAAAGGTCACAGAGCGGTGGGTGGTATGAGGGCGTCTCTTTATAACGCCATGCCTATCGAAGGTGTTCAAGCGCTAGTAGAGCTGATGAAAGAATTTGAAGCGGAATTTGCGTAAACCTCTCTTTGAAGCAACAACTAACCTTATGACCTAAAACAAAAAGGCTTAATCAAAACGAATGATTAAGCCTTTTTCCAATTTTATCTCACCATTTCACTGCAAACCGTCAAAACTGAACTAGGCTATTTACTAGATTGTAAATAAAAGGGACGGATTGAGTGGGCAATGTTCGGATTAACATTAAAGTGGTGTTAGGCGTATTCTTTACGCTCGCGTTGATATTTGATCTGAGCTGGAAAACGTTAATTGCTACTTTGATTATCAGTTTTTTTACAGCCTGGTTTAATCAACGACAGCCCCAATCATCATCTCATACACCTCACCAAACCATTGTCCACTCAATGCATAGTCATTTTCTCCCCAAGCTCAATAAGCAGCTGGAAATCTCTTACAAAGATGCTCATCAATCGATAAATCAAATAACGTTACGATTCGTTACATTAAGCCAATTGGTGAAAAAAAGGAACGAGATTGACTTGTGTTTGGCTGCTCAAAGTAGTGACGAGACAGCAGGACACGAGAAGCAGCAATTAGAAAAAGAGATGAACGTAGCCTACAGTGAACTCATGGAACTTCTTCAGCACGGAGACAGGAACCTGCAGAGGCAAGCAGGTGTCATGGAGTTGTTGGCTCTACTCGTAGAGGAATTACAAGCCATTGATGATGAAGGACAGGGATGGGATGAAACCTTACTGAACAATCAACTCAATAGAATCATCGATCGGACCGAATTAGCTATTGCGAAAGAGATAAGTCGTAATGAATCTGATGAAGGCGTGACCTATTTTTGAAAGGAGACATCAAAGGATGAAGAAAAAAATACTGATTGTTGATGATTCCGAATCGCTTCGACAAGTCGTGAGTATTGCATTAGAGGGCGCTGGCTTTGATGTTTTGGAAGCGAAAGACGGAGTGGATGGGCTGAATAAGCTTGATGGCGTGCGGGTACATCTGATTATTAGCGATGTCAATATGCCAAACATGAATGGAATAGACTTCGTTAAGCAAGTTAAAACGTTGGATAAGTATAAATTCACTCCAATTATCATGCTAACCACCGAAAACCAAGAATATCTCAAAGAGGAAAGTCGAAAAGCAGGTGCAAAGGCTTGGATGGTGAAACCCTTTAAGCCGGACCAAATGTTACAAGCCGTCTCGAAATTATTGTCAGTGTAAAGAGGTGATGGATGGACATAAAAGTTTATTTACTACCCCAAGAGTTAACGATTTATGAGGTGAATGAGGTTCACCAAGACCTGCTTGATCTCATTGAAACTAATGAACTCATACAACTGGATGCCTCACAAGTTGAAGAGTTAGATACCGCTGGTTTTCAGTTGTTAATTTGGTTCTCTAAGTACTCACAAGAGGTCAATTCGATACCTCCTCTATGCCGTTCAGGTCACGTTGTTTTAGAGTATGTTAGAACGCTTAATGTTCAAAACCAAAGGTTGCTCATCGGGCAAGAAAGCGTAAGTAGTGCCTATGAGTATTGATGTTAACAAGGCACTTATTACCTTCATTGCAGAAGCTGAAGAGCTCATCAACGATATTGAACAGCTCTTATTAGATAACGAAAATGCAACGCAATGGCGCAATATTGATTGGTTGCACGAAGTATTTCGTGGTGTGCATACGATTAAAGGCAGTGCGGGGTTGTTTGGTCTTGATGAATTGGTCAACTTTAGCCACCTGCTCGAATCATTGCTTGAACGATTAAGAAGTCAATCCCTTGATATCGATGCTCAAATCATGGCATTGGTGATCGAATCAACCGATGTGATAAAAATCCATATTGCAAGTATAGGTGTCGGCCAATCTGATGAACTTGCCGTGAAATCAAACCGTCTCGCTAAAAAAATAGCCGATTATCTACCTAAGTCATTCATCTCCGAGCAGCGTCCAGTATCAGAAAAAGCCGATATAACGGATAGCGATTCTGCAGATAATTCTGAAATGAATGGCATTTGGCACATTTCGTTTCGCCCGCAACCTAATGTTTTTCAAGATGGCTTAGATCCCATCTCTTTTATTCGCTACTTATCGACTCAAGGTGAACTGGTGTCTGTCCATCTCATTGACGAGGATTTGGATACAGGCAAAGAGTATCAGCCTAGCAAGTGTTATTTAGGTTTTGAAATTCGGTTTCAAGCCTCAACAACGCGTCGCGCTATTCTAGATGCATTTGAATTTATCCTTAATGATGCTGACTTAATTATTATTCCACCAGACAGTCAAGTTGATTCGTATATTGACTTGATCAATAAATTGCCTGAGTCATCTAAGAAGTTGGGTGAAATTTTAGTGGAAGTCGACGCTTTAACCCAAGAACAACTCAACGATAGCCTTAACATCCAGCATAACCACAAAACTTCTCATCAACCGGCTCCGTTACTCGGTAGCATCTTGACTCAACGCCAAAATGTCCCTTCAGAAGTCATCATGGCGGCAGTCAAGAAGCAGCGGCCCAATATCAGCGTAGCAAAAACCTTAAGAGTAGAGGCCGCTAAACTGGATCAGCTTATTGACTTAGTGGGAGAAATGGTAATAACCGGGGCAAGAACGAATCTACTCGCTCATGAAACGGGCAATGAAATGCTGATTGAAGCAATGGCTCAACTCGAGCGATTGGTTGAAAATATTCGAGACAGTTCGTTACAGCTGAGAATGGTGCAAATCGGTGATACGTTCAAAAAATACAAGCGAATTATTCGCGACAGCGCTTCGGATCTTGGAAAAGACGTTGAACTCATCATTACTGGCGCGGAAACGGAACTCGATAAAACCTTCGTCGAGAAGCTCAGTGACCCTCTGACTCATCTTATTCGAAATGCGATTGACCATGGTATTGAATCCTCTGATGAGAGAGAAGCTCTAGGTAAGTCTCGCAAAGGAGTGATTCGATTAAATGCCTTCCATGATTCCGGCTCAATAGTGATCGAGGTGTCAGATGATGGGCAAGGGTTGAACGATAAAAACATCGCGTCTATTGCACTTCAAAAAGGTCTTATTGATTCGATTCACGAACTGAATGTTCAAGAACTACAAAGGCTTATTTTTGAACCTGGCTTCTCTACGAAAAGTGAAGTCAGTGACCTTTCTGGTCGTGGTGTCGGTATGGATGTCGTTAAGCAGAACATTGAATCACTACGAGGCACCATCGAGTTAGAAAGCGAAGCAGGTGTTGGTACTCGATTCATCATTAGGCTTCCTTTAACGCTGTCAATCATAGACGGGTTTATGTTTCAGGTGTCGGGCGGTAATTATGTTATTCCACTCGACAATGTTATTGAATGTTTAGAACTCAACGAAATTACGTCAGAGGAAGCGATTCGTCATAAAAAATTTGTGGATCTGCGAGATTCAACATTACCAATCATGCGACTGAGTGAATGGTTCGGTGTTAAATCTCACTGCTCTTTTGAGCAAGAAGCATTAATTGTTGTTCAGTTTGGTTCTTTTAGAGCGGGTTTGATTGTTGACACATTAAGTGGTGAATATCAAACGGTGGTGAAGCCATTAGGCCCCATTTTCGAAGGACTTAAAGGCGTCAGTGGAGCAACAATATTAGGGAGTGGCGATGTTGCCATTATCTTGGATGTACTAGCACTGATTCAGACAGTTCTGAATCGTAGTGAAACTGAAAGTTCACAGCGCTTGAGAAATGAGTAACCAGCCAATAGGTTGTTATTTTTTAAGCTCTGGTGAGGAGAAAGACATGATAGGAATGCTGTCAATACGGAACAAAATCATCATCGCCATGTGCACTATGGGTTTGCTGCTTTTGGTCATTGCAATCTCAGTTCAAGCAAAAAATCGAACGATTGAGTCTTATGCTTATAGCGTTGGGCAAATGGACATACCCACTGCAATTTTGTCATTGAATATGCTCGAAGAACTGGGTGACATGAATTCGAATGTATTGGAGTTTATAACGGGTGAAGCCGAAGAAAAAGAAGACTTTATATCGAATTACAATGAGTTTGTTACCTATTTTGAAAGGCTCAAAAAGCTCAATTCAGTTGATCCTGTGCTCATGACACAATTGGATGATTGGTCCCATCGCTACTATGACGATATGGAAACGTTAGTCTTTCAAAGATTTGATCCCACGCTTGAGAGTAAAGCAGTTAAACAGTACCACTATTTAATTAAAGAGTTTGCAGAACCACTAGAGCGTTTGCTCGACACATTAAAAGAAGAAGAAGTGGAAGATGCTGGAAGATCGGGTGACTTTCAAGAGGTATTAAACGATGACCTCCCCGGCGTTCGTTACTATCTTGAGTTGATCGATGAATTGGGCGATATGATGTCTGCTTTGAATGATTACATGCGAGGGGAGATAGGCGCTGTCACTGCCTTTGAAAAGGAGGCCCGCACCTTTGCTGATTTTCTCTCTCAAATTAAGCCCTTAGAGCGTAAACCCAACGAGATTCAAAGTTTAAGCAAAGTTGAACAGATGTATTTAGAGTTGTACGAAGGTGGGAAGAACATATTTGACACCTATAATCCGAGAGACAAACTCGAAGCGGCGGTCCAAATAGACAAACTAGAACATGAGGTGTTTAGAAAGCTAGAGACTATTCTTGATGAAATCAGTCTTAATGCAACTGAACAAGGGACAAAATCTCTTAAAGACCTGATTAACTCAGCAAAAGAGAGTATCTCTCTCGTTTGGGGCTTACTCGTTCTCGCGGTGATATTGGCGTTTTTCATCGCTCTATTTCTTATTAAGGGGATCGTTATTCCTATTAAGGCCCTGGCTCAGGCGGCGGAAGATTTGCGTTCTGGAGAAGGGGATTTGACTCGAAGAATTCCTGATTTTGGCTCTGATGAAGTGGGAAATACTGCACAGAGCTTTAATGGGTTCATCGATAAATTACAAAATATTTTACTGGATATTCAACGTTCAGTGGAATCCATTGCACACAGTACCAATGAAGTGACCACCACCTCACAACTTCTGAGTTCCACTTCAAGCCAGCTAGCCGGAAGCGTAGAAGAAACGAGTGCCTCGTTAGACCAAATGAGTTCTTCTATTTCTATGAACACTGAAAACTCTAAAGTCACGAATGGTATTGCTACACAATCTAGCTCCGAAGCTTATGAAGGCGGTCAGGCAGTAAATGATACGGTTGATGCGATGACAGAGATTGCCCAAAAAATTGGGATTATTGAAGATATCGCCTACAAAACTAATCTACTGGCGCTAAATGCAGCGATTGAAGCCGCTAGAGCAGGAGAGCATGGTAAAGGCTTCGCAGTAGTTGCCGATGAGGTCCGTAAACTTGCGGAACGAAGCCAGGTAGCGGCTCAGGAAATCAGTACCCTTGCTGACAGTAGCGTCAAAGTTGCCCAGCATGCAGGTGACATGCTTAACCGCATGGTGCCAAACATTCAAAAAACGGCGGATCTTGTTCAAGAAATCACTGCTGCATCAACAGAGCAAAGTACCAGTGTGGCAGAAATTAATCGTACCGTTTCTCAGCTTGACGACATCGCACAAAAAAATGCGTCAGCGTCAGAAGAGTTAGCATCAACGGCCGTCATGGTACAAGAGAAAACCAGTGAAATAAGAAGAACCGTTGGTTTCTTCAAGTTGACGCGAGACGATAACTCACCTTATCAATATAGGGACAAAAATATCGGAAGAAACAGCGATGTAGATAGACATATCGCATCGTCAGATAGATATGAAGCTGGGTATGTACCGTTCAAAGATTAGGAGAGTGCCGTGAGTAAAGACACATTTGAAACTCCTCATCGTGATCAATATTTAGAGTTTAAGGTGGGTTCAGGCTTATTCGCTTATCCCATTTCGAAGATCAAGGAAATCATGGAGTATCCACTGGTTGAGCCGATCTCTGGTGCCCCTAACTACATAAATGGCGCGATGAACTTACGAGGTCAATTACTGCCCATTGTTGAGTTGTCACAGTGTTTAGGTAAAGAAGCATTAAGCATAGGTCCTAAAACATGTGTGGTCGTTACCGAGATAGAACATCAGGGGGTCAAGTATATTGTTGGAAACAAGGTCGACTTAGTGACTCAAGTGATGGAAATTGATAGTCGTGAGTTAGAAGCCATCCCTGATTTAGCAGGAAGCTTAACGAACCCGCTGCTTAAAGGGCTAGCCAAGTTAGACAATCGATTACTGACGGTTTTGGATGTGGATAACTTGCTGAGTCAAGAGCAAGGACAGTGGCTGAATAAGTCAATTACCGATCATGATTCTTCTATGACACTGAGTAAGGAATCACTTTGATGGAACAAGCTGAACCGAAGATGGATAAAAACAGTAACAAAGGGCAGCTTTTTGTCGACATCGGAGAAGAAGTTTTCTCTATTCCGATTTACTTTGTTAAAGAAGTTATAGAGCTTGGTAAGATCACAATGGTGCCTATGTGCTCAAATATCATTGTTGGTGTTACTAATATAAGAGGGAGTGTAGTACCGGTAATCGATGCTGCGATTCGGCTAGGGTTATCTCAATCTCAAGATTACGACAAATACAGCTGCATCGTGTTGTATGAGAATGCTGATAACATAACTGGCGAGATCGCCACGTTAGGTTTAATCGTCAATAGGGTGCGATCAATCGAAGCGGTTACCGATATGATGGAAACCAATACGCCCGCCTTTGGAACTCATATACCTGAGCGCTATATCCAGCAAATGATTCGTGTGAACAATTTGATTTGTCCAATACTCGATATGCCAGAACTATTGGACAGTTCCGCCATTAATAGTGAGATAGTTCAGCATCAAAAATCCTCGTATCTGTGCAGAGAATGATTGCCATGACGAAGATATTGACGGATAGCCAATTTACACATATTCAAAATCTAGTCGAATCGTATACTGGCATTTATCTCCCAAACAGCAAACGTGGCATTGTAGAGAATCGACTTCAGTCCCGACTCACTTATCGTCAATGCCAGAGTTTTGAAGAATACCTGATCACCCTAACTGACCGAAGTGAGAATGGTGAATTTTTGTCGTTCATTGATAAGATGACCACACACGAGACTTCATTTTTTAGAGAAGCGTATCAGTTTGATGCGCTAAGAGATCTATTGATCTCTTCACGCCAGTCTAACCCAATCAGTGTTTGGAGTGCCGCCTGTTCCACGGGAGAGGAGGTTTATACCCTAGCCATGGTGCTGCAAGATGCTATAGGCAAAGGTACATGGTCAGTACTGGGGACCGATATTTCAGATTTGGTGATTCAAAAGTCGAAACTGTGTAATTACGATTTGTCGGCAGCGGAAAAAATCCCTTCCTCTTACCGAAGAGCCTATTGTTTGAAGGGCGTTGGTACCTATTCTGATCATTTTACATTGGTACCTGCACTCAAGAAATATTGTGATTTTCGAACTCAGAGTCTTTTAACACCCGTAGGTTCAGAGTTGTACGAAGTGATTTTTTTAAGGAATGTATTGATCTATTTCTCTCATGAAAAACAACAGCGTATTGTGGGAAATATCATCAATGCATTAAAGATAAATGGGCTTTTATTTTTGGGGCATAGTGAAAATATTTTGCGTGATAACCCTAAAGTAGAGTTGGTCGATAACTGTATTTACAGAAAGGTAGCCCATGAATAAACCTCCTTACAAAGTCTTTATCGTCGATGACTCTGCGGTGATGAGACAGGTATTGGGTGAGGTGATCGCTGCTGATAAAGACCTAGCACTCATCGGTGTCGCTCCTGACCCTATATTGGCGTTACGAAAAATGAATAAGCAGTGGCCTGATGTTATTTTGCTGGATATCGTGATGCCGAAAATGGATGGCATCTCTTTTCTGAAGCAGATTATGTCAACGCACCCAACCCCAACGGTGATCTGCTCTTCAAAAACAGAAGAGAAGGTAGAGCTGAGTTTAGAAGCGCTATCTTCAGGGGCTATCGAGGTGATCAATAAACCTCAAAGTAGCCTGTCTGAATTTTTACATTCGCAGGAAGTGCACAAGATTTTAAAGGCATTGAAGAGTGCAGCAACCGTTAAAGTGAAACCACTAAAATACCTGAGTGAAGAAACGTATCGAGAAACGAAGTCAGCAGATGTCATGCTAAAAGCAGCGTCGAGTAAAGTGCTTTCTAACGAGAAAGTGATTGTGATAGGGGCGTCAACGGGCGGCACTGAAGCTATATTACAGTTTTTGATCGAAACCCCTTTGAATAGCCCCCCCATTGTTATCGTGCAACATATGCCGCCTAAATTTACCTTGGCGTTTGCACAGCGTTTAAATCATGAAACGAGGCACCAGGTCGTTGAAGCCGAAGACGGAATGAGACTGATGCCGGGAGTGGTCTATATTGCTAAAGGTGGCGTGCATTTGATGATAACCAGCCATTCTGGCCATTATTACCTAGAATTAAAAGATGGGCCTTTGGTTTCTAGGCATAAACCGTCTGTCGATGTGTTGTTTCGATCGGCGGCGCAAGCAGCAGGTTATAACGCGGTTGGTGTCATTCTGACCGGTATGGGCAGTGATGGAGCACAAGGAATGGCGGAAATGCATCAAGCAGGTTCGGTAACGTTTGCACAAGATGAAGACAGCAGTTTGGTCTTTGGTATGCCAAAAGAGGCGATTGCCAAAGGAGGGGTTAAAGGCGTGTTTTCTTTGCACGCGCTACCTTATCAAGTTCAAAAGGCATTGGTGGATAAATGAATACGTTAAGTGAGCAGTTTTTGGCTCAAAATATAGCTTATATAATTATCAACAAGGATTTGCTCGTTCAAAAGGTATCGGAACAAGCAAAGGAATTGTTTCGTACCGATGTCGGGAATCATGCGTTTGGTGCAGATATTGGATTTGTTGACGATCAATATAAACCCGTCGATTTGCTTACATTCGTTGAACAGGCTGTCACTGACTGGCAAGAAAGCGAAATAGAGATAGGGATCAGTTACCCAGACAAAAATGTTGAGTGGATAAAAATAGCGATTCTGTTTCAGAAAGAGTACTGCGTTTTACATGCTGTCGAGCAAGGTGAATTGATTACAACACGACGACTTAATCGCCAATTGTCGATGTTAGACCCACATACAGGGCTGCTGTATCGAGAAGCGTTTCTAGCTAAGATCGCTTCTGAGTACGATGTTGGCTTAGTATGTTGTGTACGAATTTGCAATTACCAGCGTATCAACGAAATTTGGGGTACTGCCGTTGCTAATCTGGTCTTTATGGAGATTGTTGCGCGTGTTAGTACGGAAATAGACTGTGCGATTTGTAGTAAACACTCGACAGACAGCTTTAATATCTTTATTCCACCTAATGTAGAGTTTGATGTTGGCGAGTTTTACACGGCATTGAATGCCCCTTTTCATTTTAATGGTCGACATTTTTTTAGTAATGTTGCGTTAGGATACTACCGTGAAAAAGATGGAGACTCTCACGAGCAAAGCGTCAACAAAGCGGAGATGGCGATATTGGATGTGCTATCTGAGCGGGTACGTTTAGCCGAATTTCAGGAAGACTTAGCAAAACAGATAGAACATCAAAATAATCTCGAAAATGCGTTTAGAGCGGCGGTCTCCCAGCGCGATCTCGATGAGTCATTTTATGTTGTTTTTCAGCCTGTTCATGACACCTTCACCGAACAAGTAACAGGGGCAGAGTGTTTGATTCGTTGGACGGTTAAAGGACAAATGGTTTCGCCAGTTGAATTCATTCCAATAGCGGAGAGAATCGGAGATATCGGCCTTTTGACAAAGTTTAATGTTAAAAAATTGCAAGCGTTGATCATTAAGTTGGAAAGAAAAGGCGTCGATACCACCAGCATTCTGTTTGCGCTCAATATCAGCGTGGTTGAGATACTGGATGTTGACTTTGTTAGTAAGCTTTCATCAGCGATTAAAAACGCCCATATTGAGCCCAGAAATATCAAGTTGGAACTGACAGAATCGGCGTTGATTGACAACTTTACCTACGTAAATCAAGTATTGAAGCAACTGCAAGATATTGGTTTTAAAGTGTCTATTGATGATTTTGGAACTGGATTTTCCAGTCTGAGTTATCTTTGTCGTTTGAGTTTTGATGAAATAAAAATTGACAGGGCATTTGTGACACACGTGGTAGATAACACAAAATTACAGACCGTTTTTAACTCAATCGCGTCTTTAGCGACGAACCTAAATAAGCCTGTTGTTGCGGAAGGTGTGGAAACGTTAGAGCAACTTGATTATGCGAGACAGAAAAATATTGAGTTTATTCAAGGTTACTATTTTAGTAAACCGCTGTCGGAGAGTGATTTTATAGAGTACGTTTTAGAAAAAATGGGTTAGTGAAACACTAACCCATATCGGTTTGACTGGTTGGTATAATCAGCCAACCATCGCTTTAGCGACGCTTGGGATTTCTGTTTCCGCCTGCTTTCCCACCGGCATTATTTCCAGTGTAATTGTTCCCACTGTTGTTCCCTGCGGCTCCGCTATGGTTTGGCTTGCCAGAACGGTTCGGCTTTTGCCCTTGCCCCGATCCTTGCTTACCTGCATTCTGATTGTTTGACTTCCCTTTATTTTGCTTCTCTGTGTTTTCACCTGGCGTGGAACGATTTGGGCCAAAACCAGGCTGGTTTTTGGTGTGTTTAGTAGCAAATCGATTGGCTCCGTGACGACCTGATTTTCTTCGCTGTGCAGGTGTCATGGTTTCCAAATCTTCAGCAGGAACTAAGCAGTTTGCCTTATCACCGATAAGGTGCGGTTTGCCCATACTGATCAAGGCTTCACGAATGATTTTCCAGTTATCTGGATCATGGTATCGCAACAGGGCTTTATGTAAACGACGCTGGCGATCGCCTTTTGGTACCGTGACATCTTCGCGCTTTTTGTATTTAACGCGCTTCAAAGGGTTTGTCTCTGAGTAGTACATTGATGTGGCGTTACACATAGGCGATGGGTAGAAGTTCTGTACTTGATCGCATTCGTAATTGTGTTTTTTCAACCACATCGCAAGGTTAAGCATATCTTCATCTTCAGTGCCAGGATGAGCAGAGATAAAGTAAGGAATGAGATATTGTTTCTTGCCTGCTTCAGCACTGTATTTCTCGAACATCTCTTTGAAACGGTCGTAGGTGCCCATTCCTGGCTTCATCATGAGGTCCAGAGGGCCTTTTTCAGTATGTTCTGGAGCAATCTTTAAGTAACCGCCAACGTGGTGAGTCACAAGCTCACGAACGTATTCTGGAGATTCAATCGCTAGATCGTAACGAACACCGGAAGCGATCATGATCTTCTTAACGCCTGGTACTTTTCTCGCTGAGCGATAAAGATCGATAGTGTGCTGGTGGTCTGTGTTCAGTTTTTCACAGATCTTCGGGAACACACATGAAGGGCGACGACAGTTAATTTCCGCTTTCGGGTCTGAACACCCTAAGCGATACATGTTGGCTGTTGGGCCACCCAGATCGGATATTGTCCCAGTAAATCCAGGCACTTTCTCTTTAATATCTTCGATTTCATCCAAGATCGATTCTTTCGAACGGTTCTGAATGATACGACCTTCATGCTCGGTAATAGAGCAGAATGAGCAACCGCCAAAACAACCACGCATAATGTTGACGGAGGTTTTAATCATATCGTAGGCGGGTATCTTTGCCTTACCGTACATAGGATGCGGAACGCGTTTATATGAAAGACCAAATACGTAATCCATCTCTTCTGTAGAGAGGGGAATCGGTGCCTGGTTAACCCAAAGCTCGCGATCACCATGGCGTTGTATCAGGGCTCGACCAGAATATGGATTAGTTTCTAAATGAAGAATACGGCTGGCATGTGCGTACAAGATTCGGTCGTTGTTCAGTTTCTCAAACGCAGGGATACGAACCGCGGTTGTTTTGGCATCGTGTCGAGAAGGACGAATGGTAATAGGTTGAGCCTTTACTGCTTCTTTTTCATCTTTTTTGGTGTCACACTGCGTTTCAACTTCATACGGGTTAACCGGAACATACGCTTTATTCGGTTTTTCAATTCGCGAAGAATCGATGATCTTAAAGCCTTCAGGGGCTGCCGCAATGTTAACTGCTGTACCACGAATATTGGTCATGGTACTCATGCCTTCACCATCAGCAAGACGGTGAGCAACTTCCACTAAAGCACGTTCAGCGTTACCAAACAGTAGAATATCCGCTTTTGCATCAAACAAAACAGAGCGACGCACTTTATCTGACCAATAATCGTAATGGGCGACACGGCGCAAACTGGCTTCAATACCACCAAGAATAATCGGAGTGCCTTTATAAGCTTCGCGACAGCGCTGAGAGTAAACGAGAGTGGCGCGGTCAGGGCGTTTGCCGCCTTCGTTATTTGGCGTGTAGGCATCATCGTGGCGTAGCTTACGGTCAGACGTGTATCGATTAATCATTGAATCCATATTACCGGCTGTAATACCAAAAAAGAGATTTGGTTTGCCGAGTGCCATGAACGCATCTTTATTGTTCCAAGCGGGTTGAGAAATAATACCGACACGAAACCCTTGGGCCTCAAGCAATCGGCCAATAATCGCCATACCAAAGCTAGGGTGGTCAACGTAGGCATCTCCGGTAACGATGATAATGTCACAGCTATCCCAACCAAGCATATCCATTTCTTTTCTACTAGTAGGAAGAAAAGGAGCCGTTCCAAAACATTCGGCCCAGTACTTTTTGTGTTCAAAGATTGGTGTGATTTTGCTGTGCATATTTTGACCTCTAGAATTGCGAGGGCGAAGTATAGCGAGTTGTTGACTGAGTAGCTAGTTTCGTTGCAATGAAGTGGAAATTATAGGCAAGAATGCAGGAAAAAGTCCCAATTAAACCGCGAGCGATCTATAGTTTCAACTATATTCATAATAGTGACTTAGCGAGTTTTCTATAAACAGGTTCTCTATAAAATGAGTCGGGCAACGTTAACAAAATCAGATGCAACAACCGAGAGTATATTTATGGTTCAAAATAAGAGTACGCTGGATAATGAAGTGTCAGATGTTGGAGTACTCGAGATTGATTCAGTATTCAATGCCTCTGCCGTGTATGAGTGGTATTTGAATTTAGATAAGCGAGAGTTTGTCTTTGATAAAAAAGAACTGGAAGGCTTACTCAACGCGACCAATTTAATTTCGTCAATGGACGACATTTTGGAGTATATGCCGGGAACACAGAGACGTGATTTGAAAGATGCACTGGTGCGAGTTCTTAAAACTGGAGTCAGTGAATACGTCAATTGCACTCTAATGCCCAAAGGAACGGGTTTCATTCAGGTTGAAGTTTACATGGAGAAGCCAGAGAAAAACGCGGTCAGTGGGACATTTCGTCCTTTGATTGGTTTAACGTCAATGAGTGAATTATGTGAAGTTTTTCAAATATTGTTTGAGAATACGCATCATGGCATCGTCGTCACAGACAGTGAGACTCGAATTTTAACGTGCAATCGCTATTTTGAGCAGTTAAAAGGGTTTAAGCGAAATGAAATGCTGGGATTAAAAGCCAATATATTTAATGCAGGCAAATATCCCGACGAATTTTACCAAGATATGTGGCGAGACATTCACGAAAAAGGTTCTTGGGGCGGCAGTATTTTAAGCCGCACAGCTGCAGGTTTGACGGCTCCTCAAGATCTCACCATCCAAAAGGTCACCTTTAGTGATAATAAAGTCTATTACCTAGGGATCGTCGTCGATTTATCGAATCAATTGTATCGAATTGCCGATAAAGGATTAGGCGGGGTTGAGCTTTTAACTCAACTGCCGACTAAAGATCGGTTTGTTAAACTGCTAGAAGAGCTGTGTTCTTCGAATACGATCGATAGCCGAAAAGTGGTGATTGCGTTGCAGCCGAGTTTTGGTGAGGAAAATATTTTGGAAAATAGGCAGTTGTTTTCCGATATGTTGTCTCGCAGCCGTTACAGCAGTTTGGCTGGATACCTTTCAAATGGTGTCTTTGTTGTTTGCGTTGAAAGCCCTTCACAGAAAAAAATAAGCCCACAACGTGCATTAATGAAATCGATTAGCCAGTTTTTCCAAGAAGTTAAATTGGAAGGCGGACAAAACATACATGAATATGTGGTTAGCGGACGAATTGGGGTATCCATAATTGGTTATGATACCGATGTCCCTAAACGAGCCATTTCTCATGCGATGCAAGCGATGATGGATAGCAAGCCTAGTGGTCAAACGAGCATTTCGTTTTACCACAGTAAAACTCATAAAGAGCTGGAAAGAAAAAAAATACTCGAAGGGATTGTTCGAGAATCGATAGCGAACCATAAACTTCATGTACATTATCAACCGATTATTGACGCCAACACCTGGCAGATAGCCAAGTTTGAAGCATTGTGCCGCTTCACCCCAACACTCAATCTGGAATTTACGACCCAAGAAATGGTCAATATTGCTGAAGATCTTGAGCTTGTACCAAAGCTGGACAGCGCTGTTGGAATGATTGCTTTAGGTGATCTGAGTAAAATCCGAGCCGTTTGTGGTGATAAGGTTGGGCTAACGATCAACCGTTCACTCAATACGAACTTGGGAACGGAACAGGTGTTGAAAGAAACATCGGAGATGCTTGAGCACTTCGCTGATGGTTTTGAATCAATAACCATTGAACTCACTGAAAGTGCCTATTTTGAGAGTAGCCCTAGCCAGGGTAAAGCTTTGCAGGCTCTTCGTGCAAGTGGTGTGCAAATCGCCATTGATGATTTCGGCACAGGGTATTCTTCATTCAACTACTTGCGCGAGAGGCATTTTGACATTCTGAAAATCGATCGTGAGTTTGTTCGAGAGATAACAAAAGGGTCAGGGCAATACCATATAGTAAAAATGATCACAGAACTCTCTCACACCTTAGGTATCAAGGTGGTGGCCGAGGGAGTGGAAACCTTGGCGGAGTTAAGTGTGCTTAAGGCTCTAGGGGTCGACTATATGCAGGGCTATCTATTTTCTAAACCGGTTGCTATCGGAAACATTACATACGCGCTCGATTACCAAGTGGCGTTAGCGTCGGAGTTAGAAGGTTTTAGAAATACACAACAAAAACTGACGTTGCTTAATCTGGCGACTGATGCAGGGACGTTAGACCCAAGTACACCGCTTGTTGAGGTCAATAAAAGGCTTCAAAGTTCTCCTTCGCTAACCTTGCCCGTTATTGTGAACAAGAAATGCGTGGGTTTGGTGTCAAAGCTTGAGGTGAATTTACACCTAACACCTCAAATGGGGACGGAGTTAGAGAGTAACCGTGAGGCCGCCATTTGGCATCGTCCTGTGAATCAGTTAATGAGAACTGGATTTTCAAGGTTGGATCATCGTTCGTCTCTTTTAGATTTAGAACGCTATATTGAAGAACAACTGCCATTTCCTTGGGTACTCGTGGATGAACAGGGGGGCTACAAAGGGATTTTAGAGTCAGAAGCCGCCATGAATTATCTACTACAGAAACATTGACCCCTGCACAACTTAGCTCTGGTGTGACAAATAAGGCATCAATAGCGGTTTGTGAATGATTGCGGTTAGTGAATGGGTTTAGGTCTGTTATCATCCTCTGCTAATTATTGAACCTTCGATTTTTAACCGTGGATATTATGATCAATCACTTAATTTCTCTTTTTCCAGCGATGCTTCTTGGGGCACAGCTTGTACTGACACTCATTTTAGTGAAAGGGGACATTTGCCCAGGCCAGCGTGGGCGTATTCATAAAATGCTACCAGCGATAGGGGTACTATGGTTAGCGACTGCTTCTTTGAAAATCGAAGCATTTATGGTGGTTTTTGCGATATTCTATTTTTATTCTCGTGTTCAAACGGGCAAAACACGTGATGCTGGTCCTATTTGGTTGCTATTTCTCGCGAATGGCTTTGCCTTGTCGTTTGTGGGAATTCAAATTGTTCAGCAAGTGAGTGTGTCTCAATCTCTTACTTACTTTGTTCTGATTTTTTTGCTTGGTGCAAGTTTCTCTCACTTATTATTGACCATTGCTCGAACACGTTTACAAGCGTTCCATCGAATCTTACCTGTGACCGTAGTGATTGCCGCAATGATGTTCACCGGGTGTGTCTTAGCGAGTATTTATCAGTTCCATGAGTCACAGTTGGCGCTATTATTGACACCGCTCGTTACTAGTTTTCTATTTGTGTTGATTGGGGTGGTGGTTTCGTGTTGGCATTTATTGGTGACTCGCGCACCAGAAAAAATTCAGATAGGTCTGGGGTTGCTGTTATTGTTATGCTCCGCGACCATTTCATCTCAAATCATGGTGATTTAGAAGAGGATCACTTTTTAACTAAGAAATCACAGTGATACTATGAATAACAACTATGCTTTAAGCAAGGTTGCGTAAGTAAGATATGCGCCTTGAGTAAAGCTTGTATTGGTAAACGTTTAGCTCTTACTTTTTATCTTTACCCCTGAGAAGTTTAACTCTCGCAATAAAGGAGAATAATGATGGATCTTAGCAATATTTCTCGTCTCGATAACGCCATCCTTCTGGGTATCGTTAACGAAAAGCTGCGATTAGAATGTGACAGCTTTGACGAGTTGGTCAGCACGTATGAAATGGATGTGGAAAGCCTAATCGGTAAGCTGGATGTATTAGGTTATCAATATGATCCATTAACCAATCAGTTTAAAGCATACCAACGTTAAGCGCATTTCCTTGTTTGACGAGGAAATGCGCACATAAACAATGATATATCAGCCATTTCTTTTAAGCCATCTTGATCCCATCAAGGTGGCTTTTACATTGAAGTTTGGCGGTCGAAAAGAAGGCTTGTAAGTAGCGCTTATCTTTCTCGGAATTTCGCGTGGCGGCAAACAGCCTGCGCCAGAGGCCTTTGCCTAGAGGTTTACTGCTGATTAACCCTTGTCTTGAAAACTCGCTAATTGCCCAGTTGGGTAGAGCAGCAACTCCTAGCCCTGCAGACACCATTTGAACTAGCATCAAGGTGTTATCGGCTTGCTTCCATTTCTGAGGCTCCACACCTGCGGGTTGCAAAAAATGTTTTACGATATCAAGGCGCTGTTTCTGCACCGGGTAAGAGAGCATGGTTTGATCCATGATATCCTCCGGCTCGATACACTCCTTTGTTGAGAGCGGATGAGTGGTTGCGGTGATAAGACGCATTTCAAAATCAAACAAGGGTTCATAGTGGACTTCAGATCGGGGTTGAATGTCTGAGGTAATAACAAGATCGAGCTCACCAGCCATCAAGGCAGGTAAGGGCTCAAAGCCAAATCCTGATGAAAAATCAAGGGCGACACTTGGCCAAGCGAGTTGGTACTCTTTGAGAGCAGGCATAAGCCACTGAAAACAGGAGTGGCATTCGATGGCCATGTGCAATCGTCCATTCACATCTTCTTTCAAACTGGCAATTTCATTTTCTGCTTGAGCGAGTTTCGGCAATACCTCATTGGCCACTTTAAGTAAAATTTCCCCTTCGGACGTGAATTTCACTGGTCGCGTTTTACGCAAAAAGAGCTGCCCACCGATTCTGGATTCGAGATCTTTTATTTGATGAGACAGCGCCGATTGAGTCAGATGCAGTGCGGTGGCGGTGGCGGTTAATGACCCGGTCTCTCTTAATGAGGTCAGAGTGCGTAAATGTTTTAGCTCAATCATGAGTTCCTCTCATCTTCCTAGAAGCTTCATTAGCTTCTCTAATCTACCCATTAATATTAGATGTGTAAACATCTAGATGGCTACTTGGTTGAATGTTCATGAATATTATTAATAAACAAGGTGAATAAATGGAGATTGTTCATATTGATGAAAAACGAGATAGTTTGGCCATCTAGAGCTCTTTAGTAATCATGACTAACTAGCTTAAGAATTATTGGCGCAGAACCGTAATCATCAGAAGGACTAGGGAAATGACAGCAGCAACCACCACAACACATATATTAGGCTACCCACGTATCGGCGAAAAAAGAGAGCTAAAATTTGCATTGGAACAATACTGGCGTGGAGAAATAGATCAAAAATCACTCAAAGAGGTAGGTTCAACCCTGCGTAAAAAGCATTGGCAGTTGCAAGATAATGCAAAGCTGAGCTTTACTACCGCGGGGGATTTTGCTTGGTATGACCATGTGTTAACGACAACACTGTTATTGGGTCATACACCAAAGCGTCATCGAGATGGCTTCCCCGATTTAGACGCATTATTTAAAGTCGGTCGGGGTCAATCCCAAGAGAGTTGTGGGTGCAGCAGTACGGGAGAGAGTCACGGCAACGCTGCTTCAGACATGACCAAGTGGTTCAACACCAATTACCACTATATCGTTCCAGAATTCAGCCAAGATGACAGTTTTGAAGTCAGTTGGCCGCAACTATTCGAAGAAGTGAATGAAGCTATTAAAGCGGGGCATAAAGTCAAACCCGTTCTACTTGGTCCACTGAGTTATCTATATTTAGGAAAAGAAGTCGAGCAGGGCTTTGATCGTCTGACATTGCTGCCTCGTTTATTGACCGCTTACCAAGCCATTCTCTCAAAACTTGCGAGCTTAGGTGTGGAGTGGGTACAGATTGATGAACCTATTTTGTCCTTAGAGCTGGAAGATAAGTGGCTTGATTCATTCAAACTTGCTTACCAAGTGCTTCAAAGTGATGTGAAGCTGCTACTCACGACGTATTTTGATTCAGTAGTCGATACGATTGATAAGATTGTGCAACTACCAGTACAAGGTTTACACATCGACTTAGCGGCTGCACCAGAGCAATTAGATCGGGTTGTTTCAAAACTACCTCAAGACTGGATATTGTCTGCGGGTGTGATTAATGGTCGAAATGTTTGGCGCGCAGATTTAAGCGCTTGGGCTGAACGCTTGAAGCCAGTGAAAGACAAACTGGCTGAACGGTTATGGATTGGCACATCGTGTTCATTGCTGCATAGCCCAGTGGATCTGGAGTTAGAAGAGGAGTTAAGTGCAGAAGTGAAGTCGTGGTTTGCTTTTGCTAAACAAAAAGTTGAAGAAGTTGCGTTGCTCGCGGCTGCTATCGATGGCGATGGTAGAGCGATTATAGCGTGTGAGAAATACAGCCAACCTATTGTTGCAAGGCTCTCATCAAGCCAGGTGAATAAGCTTCAAGTTGAAGCGCGTATTAACAGTATTACCAAGGCATTATCAGAGCGAAGTGAGCAATATGTAACACGCGCTAAGCATCAATCAACTGTACTTGGGTTACCTTTATTGCCGACAACAACGATTGGTTCGTTTCCGCAAACGGGTGAAATTCGAGCTCAGAGAAGTGCATATAAGCAAGGCCTTCTAACCGAATCCCAATATAATGAAGCGTTAAAAGGGCATATTGCCGATGCCGTGAAACGCCAAGAAGCCCTAGATTTGGACGTACTGGTGCACGGTGAAGCCGAACGTAATGATATGGTGGAATATTTCGCAGAGCACCTTTCAGGTTTTCAAACGACTCAATTTGGTTGGGTACAAAGCTATGGGTCACGCTGCGTGAAACCGGCGATTGTTGTTGCTGATATTGAGCGCGAAAAGCCAATCAGCGTGGATTGGACCACCTATGCACAATCTCTGACTTCTAAACACATGAAAGGCATGCTGACAGGCCCAGTAACGATACTGTGTTGGACATTCCCTCGAGAAGACATCTCCCGTAAAAAAATTGCCCAGCAGCTTGCTTTTGCTCTTAGAGATGAAGTTTCTGACTTGCAAAATTCAGGCATTAATATTATTCAAATCGATGAACCTGCGATTCGTGAAGGCTTGCCGCTGAAAAAGAGAGATCATAAGCAGTACTTAGAGTGGGCGGTGGACGCATTTAAGATTTCAGCGGCCAGTGCGAGACCAGAAACACAAATTCACACGCATATGTGTTACAGCGAATTCAATGAAATTATTGATTCCGTCGCGGCGCTTGATGCGGATGTTATTACCATTGAAACCTCTCGCTCGAATATGGAATTATTACGTGCTTTTGAAGAGTTCAACTACCCCAATGAAATTGGACCAGGAGTGTATGACATTCATTCGCCAAATATTCCATCAGAAGCGTGGATTCAAGACCTACTAAGAAAAGCAGCAGAGAAAATCCCAGCGAGCCGTTTATGGGTTAATCCAGATTGTGGGTTGAAAACGCGTAACTGGACAGAAACAGAGCAAGCCTTAACCAATCTGGTTTCAGCGGCAAAATCGTTAAGAAAAGAATGGAAGGAACGAGAAATAGCTTAGCGAGTAAACACAATAAGGTAGAACAGTCTTCGATAAAAAAATGCCGCTATGGTAGCGGCATTTTGTTTATGTATCGTTTAATTGTCCGACGAAGTTTTTCTTTAGAGCGATGCTCTAAGTGCTAAGTTCGGACAAAAGGTAGACTATTTAGCAAAGTTGACAATAGGGAAACATTTGAAAAAACCATTATCAGCACAGTTAATGATACCGATTTGAACGCCTTCAATTTTCGCTGTTTTGTTGAAAAAGCCAAATTGAACGGTTGATGTATCAGAAAGGTTTGCTGCACCAATATCAACCAGCGTATTGCCCTCTGAATAGTTAACAAAACTAATGTTCGCGCCTTTAACATCGTTGGTTAAGTTGACAGCACCAATGTTTGCGCCAAGCGTTGAACCAGTATTCCAGTTAAAAAAGCCTAAAGATGCGCCTGTCATAGATTCGTTGACTTTAGAAGCGCCAAAAAACCCCAGGTTAACACCCGTTGTATTGTTCGTTTCAGAAAGGCCAACAATAGCCAAATCAACCCCTTTAAGGTCATCGACTTTACCGTAAAGAGCAGCAACACGTACACCACCAACCGCTTGCTCGTCGGGTGAATTAAAATTATTAATCGATGAGAACATCACAGGCGTAGAAGCAAAAGCGACAGATGATGCAAGTGCAGCGGTAACAGCGAGTGCAGAAATGATTTTTTTCATGGAAACTCCAGCGGGTTCTTACTATTTCTCAAGTGTTTGAGGTAACAAAGAGTATATATGTGATCTGAATCGCATACTGTATATGTGTGATATAGAATATGCAAGCTTCAATTGCTGCTGGTCTGAATGCGTATCACGGTGAAAAGATAAAAATCATCATATCAAGATATGGCATTTTTGAGCAGTGTGGTCGACCTAACATCACCTGGGTCACCGGTATTTCAATCTACTGGCACGTACTATTGTCGATGTATTGGTCAATCATGAGCTGGCCTCGACTGTTGCGCATTTGTATACGGTAGCTAACGCCCACTTCGAGATTACTTTTGACATCGGGGTCACTGCAATAGCTGTCTACACTCATTTTCATGACTTGTTGAGTGGGTTTTGCACCAGGAGCATCATCGTTGTAAACCATCATTATTTCGATGGTTGTACCCTTTGCTCTCGCTTGCATGATTGACAGAGGACCATACTCCAAAGGTAGCTCCGAGCTCAAAACACTGGCTCGGTTTTGGGCTAAGAGTTCAAGGTTTCTTTGTTGATTAGCATTAGAAGAGCAGCCAAATAACATCAAAGAAGCCAAAGCACCAATGATAACTTTACGCATATTAAAATACTTTCTTAAATGGTTTAACGATGACATTGGCATAAACACCAGCCTCTATGTAAGGGTCTGCATCCGCCCATTGCTGCGCATCTTGCAGTGAATTAAATTCTGCGATTACCGTCGACCCTGTGAAGCCGGCTTCCGCTGGATTGTCGGAATCAATCGCTGGCATTGGACCTGCCGTCAGCAAGCGACCTTCCTCTTTTAAACTCTCTAGCCTGGCTAAGTGCTGTGGGCGAACAGAAAGTCGTTTTTCGAGTGAGTTTTCAATATCTGTTGAAAAAATTACGTACCACATGGCTATATCCTTATAATATTTAGCGAGTTTGTTGAATGATTCGGTTCATTTTCTGAAAAGTAATGTACTGACTTTAGCAGGTTTCTTCAGCAATAATATAACCTTAATGTGAGCTTAGGGCTGCTGAATTAAACGAGGTTTACCATTTTGATCGATTGCTACGTAATTGAACGTGGCTTCGCACACTTGAAAACGTTCACCGACACCATCTTCTTTAACAGGCTTGACCCATACGTCTAGTTTAATGGACATCGAAGTCCTGCCAATTTTTTTACATTCACCATAACAACACACTACATCGCCCACTTTCACGGGTTTCTTAAAGGTAATGCTGGATACGGAAACGGTAACAATACGGCCTGAAGAAATTTCTTTAGCTAGGATACCACCGGCTAAATCGAGTTGAGACATTATCCAACCGCCAAAAATATCACCATTAGCGTTGGTGTCTGCGGGCATTGCGAGGGTTCTTAATAACAGTTGCCCTTTTGGGGCATTCACTTCATGAGTCATAGGTATTCCAAAAAACAAAACAGCGACCAGAGAGGTCGCTGAGAACAGTTATTGAGGCATTGTAGCAAATAGAGATTAAGAAAGTGGCGTTATAATTCTGAAGAGTGATTTTCCATTATTGGATTGGCCTGCCGTCGCGTGAATTCAACCAAAGAAAAAACAATGCAATAACCACTAACCACTAACCACTAACCAATAACCAATAATCAAGGCACAATAAATACAAGGAATAATAAAACTAGGGATAACTGTGTACTCTCCAGCTAGCGAACTATCTTTCTAAACTGGAGGTTTGTTGAGTTGAAACCAGTTGTTTTATATCTTCTAGATACCCTTCGGTTCTTAAATTGTCGACGGCTGACCTTAACTCTTCATCGCTCATTGAAAAACAACAGGACTTTCCTGTCATGACATTTAAGTATTCGTGGTATTCCGCCTCAGTAAAATGACCAATGCGATCCACAAGCAGCGTTTTTATTCCGTGATGAATTAATCCGTAGTATGTGTGTCGATGAATATCCATAGTGATTGCTCCTAATCTAAATCGGCGCGGAGGGCTTTTGTTAGCCAAAAAATTGCCACCGCATCGTTGTTAGAAAATGAAGCATATTAAATGCCAACTAATGGATCGATTGAGTTTCCTTATCTTTATTCAGCCATTTGAGTACTTTTTCTTTTAATGCATCTTGTCCGGTTGGCTTAGTCAAATGATCATCCATTAGGCGAGCAATCAGAGACAGTTCTTTGGCGCCAGACTCTCCAGACAGAGCGATGATAGGGGTTGCGGGGGATATTTTCTTTAGCTCAATCGAAGCCTCAAAGCCATTCATGATAGGCATTTGCACGTCCATGATCACAAGATCAATAGGGTTAGTGTTAAAGATATCAATGGCGGTTTTTCCGTTGTTGGCTTGAATGACGTTGAACCCCATGTTCAGCTGTTCAAGATAAAGAGTGACTAAAGCTCGTTGAACTTCCTTATCATCAACAACTAAAATATGTTTATTGGAAACCTTACTCACATCAACGCGATGTTTTTTGTCGGTATTTTTAACCACACCGCTCGTCTTTCTTTCATTGATTGGTGGAGGGCTTACCGCGGGAAATATGAGGTGAAACTCAGTGAATTCACCCAGTTTAGAATGGCATCGAATGGTGCCACCAAAGGAAGTCATGACTCGTTGACAGTAGCTCAGGCCCAGCCCACTGCCACCACTTTTATTGTGTGAGAAAAAGTCGTTAAAAATTTGGCTCTGTATCTTGTCAGAAATACCTGGCCCAGAATCTCGTATGACCACGGTCGCTTGATTTTCGTGTTGTGACGCTGAAATAGTAATTTGACTATCAGGATAAGAATCAAAATAGTAAATCGCGTTTCGTAATAGATTAAAAATAACAAAGTTAAACAGAGTGTCATTTACTTTTACGTAAAAATCACCGTCTATCCGCAGATCAACACGCTCTCGATGATTAGGGTGTTCAAACCCGTATTGTTCCAACGAGCCTTTAAGAAGCTGTGTGATGGAGTAGGAGGAGGATGGCTCATCGTCCAAAGAGGCGCTGTTCACCTCGCGCAGTATGATATCAATCAGTTGTTTGCCACGTTCAACGGCGTTTCTTCCGTTTTCTATCTCTTTTTCAAGCTCTACAACTTGCGAACCACGTGCAATATGTGAACTGAGCGCTTCGAAATGCAGTAATACTTGAGCTAAAGGGTTTCTCATTTCATGGGCAATGGTATTCGCAAGTGCTTGAGATTGTCGAATTTTGCACTCCATATTGATATAGCCTTGAGCCTTTTTAAGCATTCCTTGCAAGGCCAGTATCTCTTCTTGTGAAAATAAACGTCCGCTGATTTTATGGGTGGAAATCAGGAAGTGAGAGACATCTTGTCTGTCGTCATAGAGTGGCAGCATCATGGCCACATCGGTATTGCTCATCTTTGTATACAGTTCAAGCAATTCTTTAGGTTGACTTGACGTTGAACGATCAATTTGGTCCTTTATCTCATCAACAATGAGCGCGTTCCCATTCAGCTGTATTTGATGGGTGTAAAGCTCATCTTCTTCGCTGGTCTGGATAAGTTGTATCTGAGACTGAGGGACATCTAACAACCGCGATAGTTTAGACATAGCGATGGAAGGAGATGATTGAAACTCGCTCACTAACGCGTTGATATCATCGAGTGGCGTGGTTTTTGAACGATAGATAATTAGACTGACATAGCGTTTGATCGTATTGAATAGGTATCGCCATGTGACACCGATAAACATACACCAAATGATGACATGAATGCCGGCTTGTGCAGGCGCAAGGAATTGAGATAACGACAGGTAGAGTGCGGAATAAATACCACTAGTCAGGGCGACGGTGAGTCCCAGAAATAAAATGTATCGGCCACTAAAAAATCGACGGGTTAGTAGAGCGTAACCAACCATCAACATTTCACTGATTGACAGTGCAGGTGGTAGCCATGTCAGTGAAAAGTCGTTCAACAAATAAGTAAAACCGAGCTGAATGATGGCTGTTGAAATCATAAAGATAGCAATGCCGAGAAGCATATAGTTAATTCTCGCTTGCCCGAGCTTATTCGCACTGTGTCTGATATGGATAAGATTGGTCAGCGTGAGGATAACGAGGGATATCAGAACGATGAAAAAACCTTGTGTATGCGGGCCAAATTCAATAATAAAGTGACTTGCGCTGCTCACCTGAACATCAATGACGGTCAAATCAGGAATAATGTTGACGATGACAGCATAAAAAACAAATAGACTGAGAATGAGGTAGTGTATTTTGGGTGTCGCTGATTGGGATAACTCAGCTCGAAGTTGACATGAGAACAAAAAGGCAAACATGAAGCCAAAGAAAGCGGATAGATTGGCAAAGATCGCCATGAAAATGGCAACGTCAGTGGGGAAAATGACAAGAAAGTCGGTATGAAAATAGGCGTTACTCATGATCCAGAAAAATAGACCAATGGAGTACAGTACATAAAACCGAAAGGTCTTGTTGTTATTCGAGCTCGATTGTCTGTGTAGGGACAGCCGAAAGTATCCTACCCAACTGAGAATGAGGAAAGAGATGCCAATAAGAACCAGCGCTTTAGGGTAAAGTAGAGGGGCAATCAGTGTGTCAAACATAGTTGATCTCTTTCATTTGTTTGATTCTGCTTACAACGCGACGTTTATAAGAGTGAAAGTTTGTGTTTTCGAGCTCATTGCATAAATTGGGAATAACCCAAAACCCTTTGTATGTATGCCTATCAGAATGATCGATCTTCCTGAAACTACTCGGAAAATAGCCGCCTTGTTCTAAGGTTTCGTAAAAGCGAATCATCCAAGGTTGTTCAATGATAGTGTAAGCCAATTTTATGTGCTTATTCATCAAATATCTCATTAGCTTTTTTTGAGCAAGAAATAGAAAAAATGTACCTTGAGTACTGGAGCCACTGACCGTTAAACGCAGCACTTCACAGACGAATGATTTATCTAAGATATGTGCACTAAACCTATCTTCAAAGCTTTGATTACAGTTCCCTTCAAGATGAAACGTCGAATCAAACAGTTCAAGTTCTAAACAGCGTTGGTTTAGATTGTTAGGTAAGCAAAGCTGCCAGTGATGATTACGGAAAAAAGGAGTGAAATAGAGCCAATTATTTGATTCTTGCCAGTTTTGCACGCGGGCCGATGAAACAATAGTCTTTGTCTTATTTAGGTGAGGATAATCATTGGTCGTCGTCATTACGAAATGGCTACCCTGGCGAGATATGTCTAGATTGAATAAAATTTCGTACCACTGGTTGTGTAAAACAAGTGTGGAGAGGTTGATTAATACAATCGCATCACTGAGTGTGACGGGCACTTCATGGTGAAGCGTCTGATACGGCGTGTCGACGGATTCGATATGCTCAATGAACTCTGAGTGATAGTGATCTTCGTTTAAGGATAGAGACCCTGGCCGATGGTCAGCCTCATAAGGGTAGCCTTGTTTGATTTTGAAAATCTCGTATTCACACCAAAACTGAGCCCAATGACCGAATCTCTGGATGGCTGACTTCTCTAATGATTTGTACTCACCTGGCCATGACTTAATATTAATATCTAATGCCTGTTGATAAGCACGGGTTTTTAAACAGGTCGTAATGCTTAGAGTTTCAGTCGAAGGATCAAGTGAATAGGTCAGTTGGAGTCTATCGATGAGTATGGTTTCACAGAATTGAGTTGAGAGCGTTTTTTCAATAAACAGCGCCGCGTAGAAACATGCTTCTTTGAGTGCCTTACCGATGCAGGGTTTTTCCATGCTATTTGATTCATTCATCGCAGCCATTTGAATTCCCTGTCTGAACAGACTCGTTGATAACTTAGTACCATAACAATAGAGTCAAATGCCATCGAGTGCATAACAGGGAAAGCGTGCGATAGATCCCAACAATAGATCCCCAAATTAAAATAATAAAAAGGCCACAAGAGGATAGATCTTGTGACCTTTTTAAGACGCTTTGCTTAGATGTAGGCTCTGCGACTTACTTTCTACTACTTAACTTAAGTAACTTAACCAATTGAATTTAAGAGACTTAATTTGATCTATTTAGATTACGCTTCTTGCTTTTGAAGTTCGACTTCACTTGCTTCTTCTTCAATTAAAGAATCAACAATAACCGCACAGGCTGCATCACCAGTGATATTAAGCGCAGTACGAATCATATCGAAGATACGGTCAAGAGCGAAAAGAAGCGGTAGACCTTCAATTGGAATACCTGCTGCAAGTAATACAGCAACAACTAAGAATGATGGACCAGGGACACCCGCTTGGCCAACCGCACCGAGTGTGGAAGTCAAAATGATCGCAATGTAAGCGCCCATGCTTAGGTCGATACCAAATAACTGAGCAAAGAAGATTGCAACCAGACCGTAGTAAATCGCATTGCCTGACATGTTGATTGTTGCACCTAAAGGCAAAACAAAAGAAGCGGTAGAATTACGAACGCCAAGTTCTTTTTCAACCGTTTCCATGGTGACTGGTAATGTCGCCATAGAAGAAGCCGTTGAAAGAGCAACCGCTTGTGGCTTCTTCATTGCAGTTAGGAATTTCTTAGCTGAGGTCTTAGTAAAGAGTTGAATCATCAACGGGTAGACGATGAAGCCAAAAATCAGAATCGCAGCGGTGTAAACCAGAAACAGTTTGAAAACGATCATTAAGGCTGAGAATCCAAAAGTACCCACGGCTTCAGCCATTAAGCCGAACACCCCTAAAGGAGCGATGACCATTACTTTGTTGATCATCCATACCATGGCATCAACAATCGTGTTTACGCCATTGATGATTGGATCGCGTTTCTCTTTTGCTTGCTGAGAAAGTGCCACACCGAAGAAAAGGCAAAAGACTAGGATCTGGAGGATGTTTTCATCGTTGAGTGAACTAAAAATGTTGGTTGGGATCATACCAGTGATGGTCGCCCAGAAAGTGGGTAGCTCACCTTTCGCTGCATATTCAGCAGAGAACATGCCTTCAACACCAGAAACATCAATGCCGATTCCTGGTTGAAATACTTCGCCCATAAAAAGTGCTAGCGCAACGGCTAAAGCGGAAGTAATACCAAAAAATCCTAGAGTCGTGAGGCCAACTTTTCCTGCTGACTGGCTGCTGCCTAAGCCCGCAGCGCCTGAAATAAGTGCGACCGCAACCAATGGAATGACCAACATTTTAATCAGTGCAATGAAGATGGCACCCATTGGAGCGAACATAACAGCGCTTTCGCCCATAAGACCACCGATGATGGTACCCAGGATCATCGCGATGACAACCTGCACTCCAATGTTACTTAGTAAATTCTTTTGTTTTAACACCTGTATAACTCCTGTGCTACTAAATTGTAAAATCCTAATATTAAATACTAATCTATATTAAATAATTAGATTAATATTTTGATATGTTTTTACACGTTACAGGAGGTATTGGCAACCGACTGGATCCATAATCGTTAAAAAAGATGACATTTTTTATCTAAACTGATTTTATTTTACTTAATGCAAACGTTTGCTGTGGGGCTGATCAATAATTTTCTTTTTAATTATTGGTTTTGGTTATGATGGTTTTGGTTACGATAGTTTTTTGGTTGTGTGGCGGTAAGAATGACTTGTAGCAAGAAAGGGGGACAAAAAAAGACCTTCAATGATTGAAGGCCTCAGAGTTTATAGTGATGCGGTTTACGACAGTGCTATTTCTGTGTTGCTTGCTTCATTGAAGAGACAAACTCATGCAGTTCGGCAATCATCACATCGGGTTCCTGAACATTCGTTTCGATAATTTTGACTACGGCAGATCCCGAAATGGCACCCGCTGCACCCGCTTCGACGGCTTGTTTTACTTGTTCAGGTTGAGAAATACCAAAACCAAGTAAGGCGGGTGGTGCATCAAACTGATTGAGTCTCTCAAGCAAAGTGTCGACTGGCATGTTGGCTTTGGTTTCTGCGCCAGTGACCCCTGAGCGAGACAATAGGTAGGTATAACCGCTACCGAGCTTAGCCACGGACTTCAGTGTGTCATCACTGGCTGTTGGTGGTGCGATAAAAATAGGGTGAACGCCATATTTTTCAGCAGCAGCAACGAATTCCGCGCTTTCGTTGGTAGGAACATCTGCAATTAACACCGAATCGATGCCTGCATCGGCACAACGTTGGTAAAAATTGTCGATACCGCGCGAGTACACTAAATTAGCGTACATCAGTAACCCAATCGGCAGTTCCGGATATTTCGCCCTAATCTTTCCAATCATTTCAAAGCAAATATCAGGAGTGACTTTAGACTCTAATGCTCGAATATTTGCGCCTTGAATCGTTGGGCCATCAGCTAATGGATCTGAGAATGGAATACCCAGTTCCAGGGCATCAGCGCCTGCTTCCACTAAGGTTTCCATAATTTTTAGTGATTGCTCAGGGTTAGGATCACCAACGGTAACGAAAGGGACAAAAGCACCTTGATTTTTCTCACTTAAGCGAGCAAATAGTGTTTGATAGCGATCCATTATAAAACTCCTTTCTCTTCTAGAATATCGTGAACGGTGAAAATGTCTTTATCGCCACGTCCAGATAGATTTACAACCAATAACTGTTCTTTTTCTGGGTCGGCATGGGCCATTTTCAACGCATGAGCGAGTGCGTGTGCAGACTCTAGCGCTGGGATGATCCCTTCTTTACGAGCTAGAATTTGGAATGCATCAAGTGCTTCATCATCCGTTACGTTATCGTATTCGGCACGTCCAATAGAGTTAAGGTGAGCATGTTGTGGGCCTACAGATGGGAAATCAAGCCCAGCAGAGACCGAGTATGATTCTTCAACTTGTCCGTCTTGATCTTGCATCAGAGGTGCTTTCATACCAAAGAAAATACCCGTTTTACCATGTTTAAGTGGCGCACCGTGTTGGTCAGTATCAATTCCTTTACCTGCAGGTTCTACACCAATCAAACGAACGTCTTTTTCTTCGATGAAATCTGCGAACATACCAATGGCATTTGAACCACCGCCCACACAGGCAATCACAGCATCGGGTAAGCGACCTTCACGCGCCAGAATTTGACGTTTAGTCTCCTCGCCAATGATGTGTTGAAATTCACGAACAATCGTTGGGAAAGGGTGAGGACCCGCCGCGGTGCCCAACAAGTAGTGTGCTTCTTCATAAGTGGCAGACCAGTCGCGCAGCGCCTCGTTACACGCATCTTTAAGCGTAGAAGAACCTGAATGGACGGGAATGACCTCAGCACCCATCAGTTTCATGCGAAATACATTAGGACTTTGGCGCTCGACATCTTTTGCACCCATGTAAACGCGACATTTCAAATCAAGCAATGCACAGGCAAGTGCGGTTGCTACACCATGTTGCCCAGCGCCTGTTTCGGCGATGATCTCTTTTTTGCCCATACGCTTTGCAAGTAAAGCTTGACCAAGAACTTGGTTGGTCTTATGAGCACCGCCATGCAGCAAGTCTTCTCGTTTAAGGTACAGTTTGGTTTTTGTTCCTTTAGTGAGGTTTCTTGTCAGGGTTAATGCTGTTGGTCGGCCCGCATACTCTTGTAACAGCGTCATAAACTCCGCTTGGAATTCAGGGTCAGCTTGCGCGTCAATAAACGCTTGCTCAAGTTGATCGAGTGCTGGTACCAAGATTTGTGGAACATATTGTCCACCGTATTCACCAAAATAGGCGTCAAGTTTTGCCATGATTTTATTCCTTAGTAATCTCTGATTGCTGCAAACGCTTGTTGCAGCTTATCGGTATCTTTTTTACCTGCTTGGTACTCGACGCCTGAATTTAGGTCGAGTCCTAAACAGCCGAGCATGGACGCCTGTTTTGCATTGTCAGCATTGAGGCCTCCCGCTAGCATGATTTGTTGAGTGCGATTAATTACATCCCAATCGAATACTTTTCCTGTGCCACCCGATTGGTCGCCTACCTTGGTATCGAGCAAGTGTCGGTCAACATTTTCCTTTAAAAGAACAGGCATGACGTCGGTAACTCCATACGCTTTCCAAATCTCAATTGAATCTGAAACCTGCTCTTTGAGTTCGTCGACGAATTCCTGGGGCTCATCTCCATGCAACTGAATCGCTTTAAGACCAAGTTTAGCGACAATCTCGACAATCGAAGAGACGGGATGATTTTGAAAGACGCCAACATATTGAAGAGGCGCACCACTCATAGTCATGCGAGCTGTTTCGATATCAACACATCGTTTAGATTGTTCAACAAAAATCAATCCACCAAACACTGCACCCGCTTGATATGCCTTCGCTGCGTCGTCTGGGTGGGTTAAGCCGCAGACTTTGTTCTCGCCAAGAATGACTTTTCGAGCGGCCAGTTCAAGGTTGTCTTCTGCCATCAGCGAACTGCCAATAAGAAACCCTTTCGCGTATGGGATAAGATCTTTGACTTGCTGATGCGTGTAAATGCCTGACTCTGAAATAATGATCGCGTCAGGCGCCTTTGCTTTGACTAACGGAGCCAGTTCTTTAGTACGATTTAAATCAGTAGATAAATCACGAAGGTTGCGGTTATTGATGCCGATAACTTTTGCGTTTAATGCGACGGCTCTTTCGAGTTCTTCTTCGTTACTAATTTCAGTGAGCACGCCCATACCCAAAGAGTGGGCCAGCGTTGATAGTTCATTGTACTGTTCATCGTTGAGAACCGACAGCATCAGGAGAATAGCGTCTGCGCTGTAATGGCGAGCGAGATACACTTGGTAGCTATCGACCATAAAGTCTTTACACAAAATAGGTTGCGCTGCAATAGCGCGTACCTTTGGTAAAAACTCAAAATTGCCTTGAAAGTATTTCTCATCTGTTAGCACTGAGATTGCGCTGGCATGGCGATTATAAACGCTAGCGATATGTTCTAAATTGAAGTCGTCACGTATCAACCCTTTAGAAGGTGAGGCTTTTTTACATTCCAGAATAAACGCTGTTTTTCCATTGGCTAACGCCGCATAAAAGTCGCGATCAGACTCAGTAAGCTGAGATTGAAACCCTACCAATGGTTGAGATTGTTTTCTTTCTGCAACCCATACGTGTTTGTCTTTTACTATCTTGGCGAGAACTTCGGCCATTTCTGTTTCTTGCAGCGAAACGTGTTCAGAAAGTTGAGTCATTATTTAGCCTCTGCTTGCTAGTTGCTGAACCAGATCGAACGCTTTACCTGAATTCATTGCGGTGATCGCTTGTTGCGTGTTTTCTTTTAGGTTTTCATGGCCAAATAGGCGCATAAGTAACGCAACATTCACAGCGACAGCTCCGAGTTGGGCATCGGTCCCTTTGCCGGTCAACATATTGGTGATAATAGCGCGATTTTCTTCTGGTGCTCCGCCTTTAATGGCTTCAAGAGGGTGGCTGCTTACACCGAAATCTTCAGGCGTTAATGTATATTGAATGATTTCACCTTCTTTGATCTCAGCCACTGTGGTTGGGCCGTGAATAGCGACTTCATCAAGACCGCTTCCGTGTACCACTGCCGCACGCTTCATGCCCATTTTTAACATGGTTTCTGCAATAGGGAGCACCAGTTCTTCGCTGTAAACGCCCATGAGTTCTATATTCGGACGAGCAGGGTTAATCAGCGGGCCTAGAATATTGAAAATGGTGCGTGTTTTCAGCGTTTGTCGAACGGGCATGGCATGTTTAACACCACCGTGGTATTGAGGGGCAAATAGAAAAGCGACGCCGAGATCGTCAACCGCCTTACGGGTATCTTCAGGGCTCATGGCTAAGTTGATACCAAAAGAGTCGAGCAGATCAGAAGAGCCAGATTTGGATGAAACACTGCGGTTTCCGTGTTTGGCTACTTTTAGCCCACACGCTGCGGCAACAAAGGCGGCGGTCGTAGAAATGTTAATCGTATCGTGCCCATCCCCCCCGGTTCCGACGATGTCAGCAAAATCATAATCAGGGCGAGGGAATGAGTGAGCATTAGCGAGTAACGCTTTCGCTGCGCCTGCTATTTCTTCCGGTGTTTCGCCTTTAATTTTTAGGGCTGTGAGCGCCGCTGTCATTAAAATAGGGTCAAGTTCACCGCGTATAATAACGTCAAACAACTGTTGGCTTTCGTCTTCACTTAGCGACTGTTGTTCATAAAGCTTATTAATAATCGTTTCCATGATTTTTCCTATTATTCCGTTATTTTTTTTGGTGACGCTTCAGTAACACGCGGTTTGTCTAATGCCCATTCTATGGCGTTAGCGAGCAGAGTGGCACCGTAAGTTGTCATGATCGATTCTGGGTGAAATTGAAATCCACACACTTTATCTTGCTCGTGAGCTACTGACATGACAAGTCCATCCACTTCCGCCGTTACGGTCAGTTCTTTGGTTACATGCGTGGCAACCAATGAATGGTAACGAGCGATGGCTAAAGGAGACGGTAGGTCTTGGTAAATAGAATGCTGCTGATGATCCATCATTGATACCTTACCATGAATAATCTCGCCCGCTCCGGCAACCGTTCCACCGTAGGCTTCAACAATCGCTTGATGACCAAGACAGATCCCAATCATTGGCACGTGTCCTTTTAGCTGTTGAATCAGCTCTGGCATGCAGCCCGCTTTCGAAGGCTCGCCTGGGCCCGGTGAAAGTAGCACAACAGGATTGGTTAACATTTTTATCGCGTCAACAATGACGTCAGCATCGATATTATTGCGGTAGACCGTTACCGAATAGCCAAGCGATCGAAACTGATCAACTAAGTTGTAGGTAAATGAATCAAAGTTATCGACGAAAACGATATTGGCAGATACTTGAGATTGAGCGTTGGTCATGTCGTTATCCTTTATGAGCAGTCTGAATAGCGGAAATAACCGCTTGGGCTTTGCCACGAGTTTCGTCAGCTTCGGCTTGAGGGTCTGAATCAAACACAACGCCGGCGCCCGCTTGCACCTGAGCGACCCCATTTTCGACATAAGCTGAGCGAATTACGATACAGGTATCCAGCGTTCCCTCCCCAGTTAAGTATCCGACTGCGCCCCCGTAACTGCCTCGTCGTGCTTTTTCTACGTCGCGAATGAGTTGCATCGCTCGAATTTTTGGTGCGCCGGTTAAGGTGCCCATATTCATGCAAGCCTGGTAGGCATGAAGTGCATCTAAATCCCCACGTAATTGACCAACAACGCGAGAGACCAAATGCATCACATGGCTATAGCGGTCGACTTTAAGTAAGTCGGCAACATGGCGAGTGCCGGGCTCAGAGATTCGAGCCACGTCATTTCTTGCTAGATCGACCAACATCATATGCTCAGCGTTTTCTTTTTTATCGCTACGCAATTCAAGTTCAATGCGGCTATCTAGGTCAAAGTCAATTTCTCCATTCGGGCGTTTACCACGGCGGCGAGTGCCTGCGATCGGATAGATCTCCACTTGATTGGTCTCGGTTTCGTACTTCAAGGCACTTTCAGGAGACGCGCCAAACAGAGTAAAAAGCTCATCCTGCATGTAGAACATATACGGGCTTGGATTGCTTTGTTTTAGCTCTTTATAAGCGGCAAGAGGAGATGGACACGGCAAGGTAAATCGGCGTGATGGGACCACTTGGAATACATCGCCTTTAACCACGTATTCTTTTAAATCTCGTACTGTCTGACAAAATACGTCATCTGAGATGCTTGGAACCACATCAACCTTAGTGAGCTTCTTAGCATGAACCTCTGCTGGTGGTTGTTGGCACTGTGTGGTGATTTCCGTCAGTCGCTGCTCTAGCTGTGCTTTTATCTTTGGATCTTGGCTAAAATTACTGGCGTGAAGGTGACCTTGCTCGGTTTGATGATCGAAGCGCAATAAGGTTTCGGCGACATAAAAAACATAGTCAGGACATTGGTTAGTGCTTTCTGCCTCACCTAACGGCTCGAAGTTTGCCACTAAGTCATAGGCAAAAAGGCCAGCTAAAAATAGTTCTAACTTTTCGTCTGGGTTTGTTTTATAGCTATGTTGGACAAGGCGAAGGGCATCAAATGAAGAAGACTCCCGAAGGCGAGAATCTTCATCTAATGTGTCGCATGCCGATGAGAATGTCAGTACCAGCTGATTTTCATTGAATTCAGAGTGAATCTCTGGATTCACATTCGCGTAAATATGCTTGATTAAGCTGCGACCATTTTCGGTGAGCGCCTGGTAGGTAACCCGATGCCCGTAACAGATAATTCTGACCGCAGAATCGATCAAGAGCATACTTTTAAGGTTCTGTTTTGAGTCAATTTCAGCGGATTCAAGTAATAAACTGTCTCGCTTATTTTCACATAGAGAATGAAATAGCTGAGTAGGGTCTTGAGCGTATGGAACGTTGGTATTGATGGTTTCAATACTTCCCAACTGTTTAATATTTATGGTCTTGTTCACAAGACTTCCTTCTAGTTTTTTGTATCTGCTTATCATACATACTCGCACAAACTACCTAGACTCCCAATGAACAATATGCCTTATTTGATGAATTGTTCAGCGGTTGAATGTGAGCGCGTCGACAAAATAAAAAAGCCCGCTAATTTTAGCGGGCTTTAGTGAAACAATCTGGCTTGTTTTTTTACACGTTTACCCACTTAGAATATGTCCAAGTACGCCACCAACAAATGTCAGCACAAAGTACAGAAACTTTATCTTTATTCGTTAGGTTAAATGCTTGTAACATAGTGGGCCTTATCGGATACGTTTGTATTTGTGTACTAGTTAACTAGTATGCGAAGAGAAAGTCAACCAAAACGAATGAAAAAATGAAAATAGATCTACACTGTCACACAACCGCTTCAGACGGCAGGCTTACCCCGCAAGAACTTGTAGAAAGGGCGGTGAGCTTTGACGTAAAAGTGTTAGCGATAACCGATCATGATACGTTAGATGGGATCAGTGTAGCCAAGGCGTACATTGAAGAAAATTCGTTAGACCTAGAGCTCATTACTGGTATTGAGTTCTCCACGGTATGGCAGAATAAAGATATCCATATTGTAGGGCTGAATATCGACACCAATGATGATGCTGTACTCGCGTTAATTAACCAGCAAAAGTTACATCGTCACGAAAGAGCAAAACTGATTGCCCACCGATTAGAGAAATCAACAAGGGACGGTGTTTTTTCCGAAGTACAGGATATCGCAGGGGATGCACCCATTACTCGTGCACATTTCGCCAAATGGTTGGTTGATAACGGCTATGCTAAAACAATGCAGCAAGTGTTTAAAAAATACCTAACTCGCAATAACCCAGGGTATGTGCCACCTAATTGGTGCTCTATGAAAGATGCGGTGGATGCGATACACAGTGCAGGAGGGCTCGCAGTATTGGCTCATCCGGGGCGCTATAACCTAACAGCAAAATGGATTAAGCGTTTATTGGCGGTCTTTACAGAAGCTGGGGGCGATGCAATGGAAATAGCGCTTCCTCAACAAGCGCAACAAGAAAGACGCACACTTGCTGATTATGCGATACAATACAAACTATTAGCCTCTCAAGGCAGTGACTTTCACTATCCTTCTCCGTGGACGGAGTTAGGAAGAAACCTCTGGTTGCCTTCTGGCGTTGAACCAGTTTGGAAAGATTGGACGTTGAGATCATCAAATACCACGAATAATGAAGATGATCTCACAGTATAGAGTCGCGAGACTCGATAATGAGGAATAACAATGAGCCAGTTCTTTTATGTACACCCTGACAATCCGCAGGCTCGCTTGATTAATCAAGCAGTCGCAATCATACGCAATGGCGGTGTTGTGATTTATCCGACCGATTCAGGCTACGCGCTAGGTTGTCAGCTTGAAAATAAACAAGCGTTAGAGAAAATTTGTCAGATACGTAAGCTAGACAGTAAGCATAATTTCACGCTTTTATGTCGAGACCTTTCTGAAATAGCGCTGTACGCAAGAGTTGATAATACAGCGTTCCGTTTGCTAAAAGCGAATACACCAGGCCCCTATACGTTTATCTTCAAAGGGACAAAAGAAGTGCCTCGACGTTTAATGAATGCCAAACGTAAAACCATCGGTATTCGTATTCCTGATAATAAAATCGCGCTGGATCTATTAGAAGCTTTAGGCGAGCCGCTAATGTCGACGTCTCTCATCTTGCCGGGTAACGATCACACCGAATCGGATCCGGAAGATATTCGAGATCAGTTAGAGCATGCCGTCGACTGTATTTTAAATGGGGGTTACTTAGGCGAACAACCCACAACGGTGATTGATTTTAGTGAAGATGATGCGGTTGTAGCCCGTATAGGTTCAGGAGATCCATCTCCATTTGAATAACCAAAAAATGATGCTTTTCAGATGATAATTTGAGATACTGCGCGGCCGCGATTTTTGGTCGCACAATTATTCTTTCGACGTCTGTGAAGACGACAATTACTAGGTAAAAAAATGAGCGAAAAACTACAGAAGGTTTTAGCACGCGCAGGGCATGGCTCACGTCGTGAACTTGAAACGTTAATTAAATCTGGCCGTGTCAGTGTCAACGGAGTAGTAGCAAAACTGGGTGAACGCCTAGAAGATGAAAGTGCTGTTATTCGTATCGATGGACACACTGTCTCTGCGAAAGTTTCTGAAGAAGTGGTTTGCCGCGTTCTCGCCTATTACAAACCTGAAGGTGAGTTGTGTACTCGCAATGATCCTGAGGGACGCAGAACCGTCTTTGACCGCTTGCCAAAAATCCGTGGTTCTCGTTGGATTTCTGTTGGCCGTTTGGATGCCAATACGTCTGGGTTGCTTTTATTCACCACTGATGGTGAGCTTGCAAACCGTCTGATGCACCCTAGCCGTCAAGTAGAACGTGAGTATTTGGTTCGAGTTTTTGGTGAAGTTAACGAAGAAAAAGTGAGAAACCTTGTTCGCGGCGTTAAGCTTGAAGATGGTATGGCTCGATTTGAAGATGTCGTTTATGCGGGTGGGGAAGGTATGAACCATACTTTCTACGTAGCAATCAACGAAGGCCGTAACCGCGAAGTTCGTCGTTTATGGGAGTCTCAAGATACTACGGTAAGCCGCCTTAAGCGTGTTCGTTACGGTGACATCTATTTAGATAAAAAACTGCCTCGTGGTGGTTGGGCTGAGCTTGATCTTACTCAGGTGAATTATCTTAGAACTCTGGTTGAGTTAGGCCCAGAAAAGAACACGATGCTTGATGAATCTAAAGATAATACATCACGTAAACGTGAGCGTTCTCGTAGTCAAAAAATTCGTCGTGCAGTTAAGCGTCACGAAGAGCGAGTAAGTACGCCAAAAGGTCGCAGCAATAACCCGTCTCGCGGTAAAAAGCCAACTAAGAAGTCGGCAGGAGAACCAGGCGCACGTAATAAAAATCGTCGATAAATTAACGTTTATTGCCACATAACATTGTTTTGATAAGCTGATAGTCCTCTATCAGCTTTTTTTATGTCTGTAATCTTGAATCTCAAATACAAATTGTGGCCATCCAAACTGAAGGCTTTATTTAATTAATCAATAAGTTGGAAATGAAGCGGTATGTGCTAAGGTTATAGCATACTCATTTTCCATATCGCACGCTATTCAGAGAAATGTTATGCCGAATAAGCCCGCCGAACAAGCAATGGACAGCTCTCTATTGAGCAAGGTATTTGAACACCTAGAACAAGCGGTTATCATCGCTTCTTTGGATCGAAAGATCCTCACTATCAACCGGGCAGCAAGTGATCTTTTTGGATACTCTCTCGATGAGGTCATCAATAAAAGTGCGGAAATTTTATACGCAAATCGAGAAGAATATTTACTTTTAGGTGATTCTCGTTATAACCCAGACATGAACACGTCAGAATCTTCGATACTCGTGAACTACCAAACCAAATTTGGACATGGATTCATTGGAAAAACCTCTGGCGGAGTCATCAAAGATGAGCAAGGAAATAACCTTCTTATTGTATCAATGATATCGGATGAGTCGGTTTCACTTGCGGCTGAAGAAGCGCTCAATAAACTTCATTCGATCACTTCTTCTCGGCAATTAGATTTTCAACAACGCGTTCATGCCATCCTCCAATTAGGGGTAGAGTTGTTTGGCTTACCTATTGCCATATTCAGCCAAATTGATGGCAATAAATACGTCATAAAACAAGCTGTTCACCCAGAAGATGGATTAGAAACAGGCATGAGCTTTGAACTTTCAGGAACGTATTGCAGCCACGTTTACAAAGCCAATGAAGTGCAAGGGTTTAACCATGTTTCAAAAAGTGAAATTGCGACACACCCATGTTTTGTGGCGTTTGGCTTAGAGTCTTACCTCGGCGCGCCCATATTTGTCGATGGGGAGCGTTTTGGTACGTTGAATTTTTCAAGTCCAAACCCTTGTCGCCCCTTTATTCGCCAAGACTTTGAATTAGTGAAGTTGTTCTCTAATTGGGTAGGTCATGAAATTGCGAGGGAAAATGATTTACGCGCTTTAGAAGAAGTCAGTCAGAAAATGGAGTCTATTGCAAACACGGATGTACTCACTCAATTGCCTAATCGTCGATTTTCAGAAATCCGACTACTAGAGCTCATTGAGCATTCTAAGTGTTATGGTAATCACCTTTCGGTGGCCATCATCGATTTTGACCATTTTAAAGATATTAACGATACCTACGGACATTTAGTGGGTGATAAGGTGCTGCAGTTATTTGGTGAAATAGCTCGGTCATTCAGCAGGAAAACCGATTTTATTGGACGCTGGGGTGGGGAAGAGTTTATCGCTGTTTATTCATCGACAGATACGCAAGCTGCCGCTAAAGTTTTGCAACGTATTATGTCTCAGCTTAAAAATTCTAATCTAGATGCCTTGCAGGCGGGGTTGAAGCTAACGGTGAGCATTGGCCTAACGTCATTAAGAGTAGGTGATGATATTGATGTCATGTTAACCAGAGCCGATAATCTTTTATACAAAGCGAAAGATAATGGCAGAAATCAGATCCAACAGGATTAATACCAATCGCAGTAAGTGATCAGAAATAGCGCAGAAAAAGGCTTGAGAACAAGGAGGGATTTTTTTATCAGTCGTTATTCTACAATTAAAAATTGTAACGCAGTTATCGAGTATTTTAATCAGCTAGGGTGAACCGTTATTTACTACGACTGGTATAAAATGCTGCTAAAAAAAGCGAGCCACATAGGCTCGCTGTTCCAGTTTTATTCATGGTGATTGCTAGAACGCTAGAGTGTTTGAGTTAACTCGAAGTAACGTCCGCGCTGCTCTAATAACGTTTGATGACTGCCCACTTCGACGATTTCTCCCTGTTCAACTAAACAAACTCTATCCATCTTATGTAAATTAACCAGCCTATGGGTAACAAACAGCACCGTCTTATCAACAAAGTGCGATTCAAGTAAATCCATTATTTGTTGTTCTGTTTGCTTATCTAGTCCTTCGGTTGGTTCATCCAGTAGTAGAATGGGTGCATTATGTAAAATAGCACGAGCGATACCGATTCGACGTTTCTCACCACCAGAAAGTTGTCGCCCACCGTCACCGAGCCAAGCATCCAGCCCTAAGTCTTCCAATAGCTTATCTAACTGTACTTGGTTTAGTACGTTCGACAGAGTGTCATCATGGGCGGATGGATTGGCCATGAGAAGATTGTCTCGAAGTGTGCCATTCAGGATATCGACTCGCTGACTGACTACCGAAACAGAAGATCGTAATTGGCTTTCGTTCCATTGAGTGAGGGGGAGCCCAGCGATAGAAATACGGCCTTGCTTAGGATCCCAGTAGCGATTTAGCAGCTGTAGCAAGGTAGATTTACCGGAGCCTGTTTGGCCGACAATTGCGATTCGCTCATTACTTGCGATATCGAGATTGATGTTATTCAACACCAATTGCTCACTACCTGGGTATTGAAAGCTGATCGATTGAAACTGAATAGAGTAGGCATCGGAGAGTGCTTGTTTTTCTGAGGAAAAGACAACGTCAGGCTCAGAGAGTGTCACTTCATTAAGACGCCTTGCCGAGGTGAGTGTTTGACCTAAGTGCTGAAACGCTCCCGCTATAGGCATAAGTAGCTCAAAGCTTGCCATTGTGGCAAACGCGACCAATGCAATGAATGGGTCGGGTGGATTGCCTCCTACACCATCCGCCGATAGCCAGACGACCAACACCAATGTCCAACCGCTGGCAAGCATGAGAGCCGCTTGAGCAAGCCCGGCGTAATGTGCGTTGAAAAACTGATTCCGAATCAATTTATCTTGAGCGCTCAAAATGGCGTTGCGATATTTTTCCTCAGCACCAAATAAAGTGAGCTCGCTATAGCCTTCAATCCAATCGAGAGTCGCGATACGAAGGGTTGCTTTGTTTTGGGTGAGTTCTTGCCCATTCTGCTTCCCGAGCTTATAAAAAAGAATCGGCCAGGTGCACAGCAGTAAAATCAGAATTGAGCCGAGCGTTAGCCCTAGAGTTAGATCAAACCAGCTTAAGAAAGCGGTGAGCGCTGCGATACCAAAAATGCCCACAACCACAGGGCTGATTAAACGCAGGTACACGTGGTCCATCGCATCGACATCAGAAACCAGACGATTCAATAAATCAGCATCGCGAATGGCGGATATTTTTCCAGGTATAAGAGGTGCAAGTTTCTTGAAAAAGAAAAGTCGCAAATCAGTCAACAGTTTAAATGTCGCATTATGACTGACGACCCTTTCCCCCCAACGCCCAGCGGTTCGGCTCATTGCAAAGCCTCGCACAAAGGCACCGGGTAACATGTAGTTAAAGGTTTCGCGAGCAACGGTTAATCCCGCGACAGCCGCCGCAGACAAAAACCAACCAGAGAGAGTCAGTAGCCCGATAGAAGCAAAAATAGTGGCAAAAGCCAGCACCATTCCAAGAGATAACCCAAACCAGTGCTTTTTATAAAGTTTCAAATAAGGAAGAAGATCACGCATCTAAATTGCCCTCGTTTGATTGGCTAAGAGCTTGGTTGGAATTCAGCATGGTATGGAACAGTCCGTCATTTTCTACAAGCTGTTGATAGTGCCCGGACTCAACAATCAAGCCCTCACTCATCACGAGTATTTGGTCGACGCTTTTAAGCGGTTTGAGTTGATGCGTCACCATTAAGGTGGTTTTGCCTACTGTTTGGCTATTTAAGCTTTTTGTTACTAGACGTTCACTTCGCGCATCAAGGCTAGCAGTGGGCTCGTCGAGCAGCCAAAACTGTCCGTCTTGTAGCATGGCTCGAGCAAGAGCGATGCGTTGAGCCTGGCCTACAGACAAGCCACCAGAACGGTCAGAGACGAGATAGTCTAAACCGTGGTTAGTGACAAATTCGGCGGAATAAGAGTCTTCCAGAACTTGAGTTATGTTTTGATCTGATACGGACTCGTTACCTAAAGTGATGTTATCGCGTATTGAACCGTGTAAAAGTAGCGGATTTTGTCCAACCCAACTGATGCATTTTCGCCAACTGGAATGGTCAACTTGGCTCAGTTCTACTCCGTCAATGGTCAGGCTGCCTTGGTAAGGCATGAAACCTAATAGGGCATTCACTAAGGTGGTTTTCCCTGCGCCACTTGGGCCAACAAGCGCGGTTTGAGACGTCGAGTTAAGTTCAAATGATATTGGCCCAACAAGTTTTTTACCGTCTGGACTGAATATTTCTAAGTTGTGAGCGGTGATCGAAATAGGGTCACTGCTCTTAACTCGTGTGTCTCCAGACTCCACTTGGCTGACGTCGGTTTCTAGAAACTCAACAATGCTCTCAGCGGCTCCTACTGCTTGCTGCTTAGCATGATAGTAGGTGCCTAAATCTCGTAATGGTTGATAAAATTCAGGTGCCAAGATAAGAATAAATAACGCAGCGAACAGAGTGACACCGACGCCATAGTGGCCAAAGTTCAACTCACCAATAAAAGCAAAGCCGAAGTATACGGCGGTAACGGCAATCGAGAGTGAGGTGAAAAATTCAAGAACAGCCGAAGACAAGAAAGCAATTTTCAGCACATCCATCGTCCGTACACGGAATACTTCAGATGACCCTTTTAATACGTCTGTTTCGGCTTGTGTTCGATCAAACAGACGAATCGTGGTCATGGCTTGTAAACGATCATAAAAGTGTCCAGATAAGCGCTGCATTGCTTTGAAGTTTTTCCTATTGGCTTCCGCGGCTTTCATTCCAACCAATGCCATGAATATGGGGACGAGCGGTGCTGTGATTAAAAAGATGAGGCCTGCTGCCCAGTTTACGGGAAAAACGACCACCAAAATGATGAAAGGGATCATCACGGAAAGAGACATTTGTGGAAGGTAACGAGAGAAAAAGTCCTGCATATCTTCGACTTGTTCTAGTAGCAACGTTGCCCAGGATCCCGCTGGCTTTCCTTTGATATAAGCAGGCCCGAGTGCGCGCAGTTTGTCTAGGATCAACTGACGAATATAGATGCGAATTTGTTCACCACAGCGAAAACCAGCGATTTCTCTGCCCCAAGCGCAAATGGCTCGAAGTGCAATGGTGGCGGCAAGTGCGATAAATTGTGGAACGAGCTCACTTTTATCAACGTGATCCATAATAAGTTGACTTAAAATTGTCGCGAGAAGAGCGGCTTGAGCCAACAAAAAAACACTTGAAAGTACGCCAAGGCCAACAGTAATCATAAGCCAGCGTTTTGCGAGCTTACTTTGCTGTTTGAGCCACACATTCAGGCTCCGTTGCTTTTTCTTATCCATATGAAAACTTAATGATAATTATTATGAATTTTAGAGACGCAGTATACAAAAGAAAGCCCAAAGGTAATACCTCTGGGCCATAGGGTTTTGTATTTAAATGTGGTGAGCGTGCCCGTTGAAGCGTCTTTAGGCTTTTTCAGATAACCCATCTAAGTATCGTTCGGCATCAAGCGCTGCCATACAGCCTGTCCCAGCAGAGGTAATTGCTTGACGATAGTTATGATCCATCACGTCTCCTGCGGCAAACACACCTTCGACACTGGTTTGGGTCGCATTGCCGTTTAACCCAGAGTTAACGATGATGTAATCGTCTTTCATATCGAGCTGACCTTTGAAGATCGCAGTGTTTGGTTGGTGACCAATCGCAATGAAGACACCCATGACATCGAGATCTTCAGTTAAGTCGGATTGCGTATCTTTGATTCGAACGCCTGTCACACCCATGTCGTCGCCGAGTACTTCATCCAATGTACGGTCGGTATGAAGGAATATGTTGCCGTTCTCGACTTTATCCATCAAACGTCTCACTAGAATTTTTTCCGAACGGAAGGTATCGCGACGGTGAATAAGGTGAACTTCCGCAGCAATATTGGATAGATATAGCGCTTCTTCTACGGCGGTATTCCCACCCCCGACCACAGCGACTTTTTGATTTTTATAGAAAAATCCGTCACAGGTTGCGCAGGCGGAAACCCCTCGGCCTTTAAACGCTTCTTCGGATTCTAGCCCTAAGTACTTTGCAGACGCACCCGTTGAGATGATCAAAGCGTCACAACTGTACTCAGCACTGTCGCCTTTTAAGCGGAAAGGGCGCTGGCTCAAGTCGACGTCATTGATATGATCAAAAATCATTTCGGTTTCAAAGCGTTCGGCGTGCTCTTTCATACGTTCCATTAGAGCGGGACCCGTGAGTCCTTCTGCATCACCTGGCCAGTTTTCAACTTCTGTTGTGGTTGTGAGTTGCCCACCTTGCTGCATTCCGGTGACCAGTACTGGGTTAAGGTTGGCTCGGGCTGCATAAACCGCAGCAGTGTATCCTGCTGGGCCAGATCCAAGGATTAGAAGGTTACAATGTTTCACGTCGCTCATTCTTGCTCCAATGCTAATGATCGAATAATTATTCGGATGATTGTATTGAAGATATGAGGACAAAGAAAGAACAAACAAGCTTGCTACAGTGATTTACCGGTGATTGGCGAGAAAACGGTCGTCTAGTAAAGAGGTGGCTTTAGTCACAATGAGTATGAACGTGAAAAGAGGTAACGTATTGAAGAACCTGAGATGTTAGGGCCCTTATTTGGTAGGAATGTACACATTGAGAAGAGTGTACTCATTGGTAAAAATAGTGGAGCCCCATCTTGATATTTAAAAAAAGGAGGCTCGATTAAGTGAACTACTTGTCTTGAGCAATGCTATCTAAAACGAATTCGAGCATTAGGCGCTTAATTCAACTTCGTAAGATGTGAATTTACGTATGTTGATCACCCCAGTATCAAAAATCAGATATTGCCCCTTAATGCCTTGGAGAACGCCTGTGACTTCAGGATTCTTATCAAAATTGTGAGAGGTGATTTTCACCGGGTGCTGATGAACTGGGTAGTTCAATGAGGTAATGTCGCTGGCTAATACTTCGATGGAATCATCACCATATTGCTGCTTAATTTCGTCAATTCTTGGCTGAACTAGTGGTAACAGTTGTTGGAAGTGCTCGTCTAATGGTAAGTCGTCACCATCTTGCTTAAGCAAAGTGCGCCAGTTTGTTTTGTCGCCGATGTGTTTTGCTAGCTCAATTTCAATCAGCCCGGAAATATGACGAGTTTTCACTTTGAATATTGGGAGGCCCTGTGTGGCTCCTTGATCAATCCATCGCGTTGGGATTTGGCTATGGCGAGTAATGCCCACTTTGATACTGGAGGTATTTGAGAGATAAACAAAATGATCGACCATGCAATTCTCTTCGCCCCATTTAGGCTCACGGCATGTGCCTTGTTCGTAGTGGCATGTTTCTGGCTTCATAATACACATATCGCAACTCGCCAGTTTTTTCATACAAACAAAGCAGTGACCTTGCGAATAGCTTTTCTTGGTTTTTTTGCCACATGAACTGCAAAATATATTACCAGTATGGGTGAGTGTAATCGGTTTACCGATATACGGGTTGAGATCGACTAACTGGTCTCCTACTGGTAATTGATAGTGGACTTGCTCCATTAAGGAAGCTGACATTTTCTTTAATGTACCGGTTACGGTTGCTGACATGACATGGCTCGTCTTTTTATGATTTGTTACTCATTCTAACAAACAAAAAGTGATTTAATAAAATGCCAATCACCTAAAGTAGAATATACTTATATTACGGTATTAAAAGAGATATCGTTATTTGCACACCATGAGTTTCCTGCAAAGCGGATCGGGTCGAATCCTTAGATTCTATGCTTGGAAGTTTTTGATTTTTCCAATGAGCTATGGGGTGAACACCAAAGCATGAACTTCGTACATAAATCGGTACTTTTTATGGTCGTGGTGACTATATCTACGGTTCAGCTGTACCTTATGTATGGCGATGGCCGAGTCAAAACCATTTCGCCAAACATGTACGCATTTTTACCCACCAGTGACGCTGCTAATGGCGGTCTGTCTACTTCTGAAGTGACGAGCGTTGGCGATTCCGCTGTGTTGACGTGTGAGGTTAGAGAGAGCGACTATCCTTGGCCTTATTGTGGTATTTCAATTCACTTGGACGCTAAAGCCGAAAATGGGCTCGATTTTTCGGGTTATCACACCGTCAGACTCGATGTTGATTTAGTGAATTTAACAGATAAGTCTCATCCAAGAATGCGCTTTTACATGCGTAACTTCAACCCAGAATACTCAAGTGTCGATGACGAGTATACCCATAAATACAATGGTATAGAGTACTCGCCAATCGAGGGGCAAGGTATTATTGAGATTCCGTTATACAGCTTACAAGTGATGACGTGGTGGTTGGTGGATAATAATATTCCAATTGCACACTCCGCCCCGGAATTCTCGAATATCAACAAAATAGAGTTTGCAACAGGTTCAGGCGTTGGCCCTGGTCAGTACCAAATGACAATCAATGAAGTGTCACTCGTGGGAGAGTTTATCCCGAGTGATCAGCTATTTATCTCATTGCTATTGATGTGGGTACTGGGTGGGAGCTTACTCTCTTTGAGTGAAATACGCCGCAATCATAGGTTGATTAATCAATCGACGGCAAGGCAAGAACACTTGAAAAATATCAACCGCACTCTAAGAGCTCAAAATTTTCAATATGCCGAATTGGCTCACCGTGATGCTCTTACGGGGGCGATGAATCGTCATGCAATTCGAGATTGGCTTAAGGTCCAGTCGGAAAAATGCGCGAATGACAACGATTCTGTTGGCATTCTTTATGTCGATATCGACTTTTTTAAGGCGGTAAATGATCACTACGGTCACAGTATTGGTGACGATATTCTGCGTGAGTTTGTTATGGTGATCTTTAGCGTCATCAAACAAGAACATCGATTGGTTCGCTGGGGAGGAGAAGAATTTATTGTTTTTTGTTCTTCGGTAAGTCAAGCGGAAACGATGGAATTGGCCGAACATATTCGCCACTGCGTCGAAAACCATATATGGGTACATGGTGATCCATTGACGTGCAGCATTGGTGTGTCGATGTTAACTAATGAACGTTCAACAGAAGCCATCGCCAGGGCCGATGAAGCGCTCTATCTGGCAAAGCATTTAGGTCGAAATCGAGTTCAATTTATCGCTGGAAATCAATGATCTATTTCAGTTGATTCATTTCGGTTAGGCTGTGTACTTTCAATAGTTTATTGGGGTGAATTTTCGTCTAATAATGAACTGTTTTCAGGTGGGCCTTCCAATACTCGGCTATTAACAATGGGTTCTTTGGGCCCCAAAAATTTTGGCTGAGTATTGATGATGTAGAGGTCGAGAAATGCCTTTGCTCTAGCAAAAACCTCTCTAAGCCGAACTTTGACACCCCAATGATTTTTAGGGCCAGACACCGCCAGGCACTGGGCATTGATATTATGGTGCTCTGCAATGAAGAGTGCGCGTTCACAGTGGAATCGTTGTGTGATGATAAGAAAATCGTCACTATCAAATATCATTCGAGCTCGTACGACGGAGTCTAAGGTTCTAAATCCGGCGTAATCGAGATGAATATTGCGTTCTGGTATTTCTGCTTTTAACAGGTCACGCTTCATTGTCCATGGTTCGTTATACGATCGATGAGCGTTGTCACCGCTGAGCAAGAAATCGTCAATTTTACCCTGTTGAAACAGTTCAATGGCGGCATCTATACGGTGCACGTAGTATTCATTGAGTGTTTTCCCTAAGTACTTACTGGTGCCTAACACGACAGCGACGTCATAGTGCTCAATTGATTGGCTGTTTGAAATAATGGAATCAGAGGTACGCCAGCTAATCCAACGATCAATAGAGATTAACAATAACGCGATCAAGGCCGTCGCAACTAATGCATAGCGAAACACCTGAAGGCAAAACCGCCAGGAAATTCGGGTATGAAGAATGCGGATACGAAGGTTATTGATTAATCGCACGATCAAATTTGTCGATTCCGTTGAGCCCATAATCCAATAATAATAAAACTGATTAGAACGGTAAAAAACATCATACCAGAGTTCAGGCCAGAGAGTGTGCGAGATAGGTAAGGCGTTGCTTTTACGATGAAAAACCCATAACCAAAGGCGTTGACTAAAATAAAGGCTAACGTTCGGAGAATAAAGTGATGTGAGCGTAGCAAGTTTCTAAGGACTCGGTTTATCTCTGAGCCAAATACGACGAGTGTACAGGCAATCAAAGCCGTAGAGACTTCATACATATAGGGGTTTAGATAGCGGCCAAGTGGCGCTAACAAATCAAACATAGGAACCTCAAAGGAAAAACCTTGCCTAAGCATCTTATCCAAGTTAGGCAAGGGAACAGTCGATTAAAATGAATCGATTAAAATGCAGTTCTCTTATAACGGCGATATACAGGTTGCCAGAAATGCTGCTCGATTGCCGATTCAATGGCTTCATCTGTGATTTCTAACGCAACACCCTGTTGTATTGCTTTTTTAGCAACAGCGAACGCTATTTTCTTCGATACCGAGTGGATAGACTCCAGTGGAGGAAGCAGAGCACCTTGACCATTGATCGCAAGTGGTGAACATTCGGATAGTGCGCGGCTTGATTCCATTAACATTTCATCGGTAACGCGTTTTGCACTCACTGCTAGTACCCCTAACCCGATACCTGGAAAGATGTAACTGTTGTTACACTGAGCAATAGGGTAGGTTTTTCCATCGTGTATGACAGGATCGAAAGGACTGCCCGTTGCGACTAAAGCTTCCCCGTTCGTCCAGCGAATAATATCGTTTGGTGTTGCTTCGACACGACTGGTTGGGTTGGATAATGGGAAGATAATCGGGCGTTCGCAATGCTTGTGCATCTCTTGAATAACTTCTTTACTAAATAATCCCGGAGCCCCTGACACACCGACCAGCACCGTTGGTCTAGCATTAACCATGACATCCAGTAAAGAGAACGCGCCGCTTTCTGTTTTCCAGTCTTTTGTGTCGGCATTCTTCTGTACCAAACGTTGTTGGAAGTCGAGTAGATTTGGCATACCTTCTTGCAATAAACCCCAGCGATCAACCATAAAGACTTGTGACCGAGCTTTCTGGTCGCTGATGCCCTCAGACACCATTTGGGCGATGATTGCTTCAGCAATACCACAACCGGCTGAACCTGCCCCTAAAAAGGTCACTCGTTGCTCAGATAATTGACTGCCAGCCGCTTTACATGCTGCCAGTAAAGATCCCACGGTGACTGCCGCGGTCCCTTGAATATCATCGTTGAAGCAACAAACGCGGTCTTTATATCTTTCCAGTAAAGGCATGGCATTCTTTTGCGCAAAATCCTCAAATTGAATCAATGCATCTGGCCAACGTCGTTGAACGGCCTGCATAAATTCTTCCACAAATTCTGCGTATTCTTCACCTGTAATTCGAGGGTTTCTCCAGCCCATGTACATTGGATCCGCAAGTCGCTGCGGGTTATTAGTACCAACATCCAGTACGATAGGTAAGGTGTACGCTGGGCTAATACCACCACAGGCGGTATAAAGAGCCAGTTTACCAATTGGAATTCCCATCCCTCCAATGCCCTGATCTCCTAGACCAAGAATGCGCTCACCATCAGTCACCACAATGACTTTTACGTTATGGTTGGTCGCGTTGTTAAGAAGGTCATCAATGCGGTCTCGGTTGGCGTAGGAGATAAAGAGCCCGCGACCACGACGGTAAATATTCGAGAAATTTTCACAGGCAGCACCGACCGTCGGCGTATAGATGATGGGCATCATCTCGGATATGTGGTTTTGAACCAATCGGTAAAAGAGCGTTTCATTGGTGTCTTGGATGTTACGAAGGTAGATATGCTTATCCATATCACTTTCAAAACTAGTGTACTGCTGATAGGCACGTTCAACTTGTTCTTGAATGGTTTCAGTACTTTCAGGAAGAAGCCCCTCAAGGTTAAAAGAGCTTCGTTCGCTCGCAGTAAATGCACTGCCTTTATTGAGTAATGGCGTACTAAGAAGCGCTGGCCCAGCGTAGGTAATATAGAGGGGGCGTTTATCGATTTTCATTATGTGCCTATTGTAGGGTGGAGGGACTACAAAATGATAGGGTTAAGTTATCTTATTGTAAATAGAACACTGGATGCTGACTCGCGAATTCAACCATGTTAATGGAAAATATTGATACAAATGTGTTTATTTGAATAACATGAGTATTTTAGGCCATTCATGTCTTTTCCTACGGGGCATCATGCAATCGCTTCGAATTGACTCGATTCAAACTTCCTTCCTACAACACTCGTATCAGTTTCCTATATTGCTAGTGATGCCTCGCATTAACCATTAGCATTGATACTAAGTGATCTATCATTATTCAGGCACTTTAATTTAGGTTGGAAAATATTAACTATTAGGGTGTGACTTGATTGTTTCATGTACATCATTTGTTACATAGTTGGTTTTTATATAGCCATTTGTCCTTTGTTTTGGCTATAACAGACCATTCCTTTATATCCTATTGATATAGTCAGGTTGTTGCATGATATTAAGTAAACACAGAGCGGTTAACTGAATGAGAATGCAATGGATAAACAGGAAGAACAGTGCATAGTTTTTGACTATACGTCTTTTCTTGGCGCGTCATGCACGAAAACATGGACGTTCGTTGAAGCTTTAAGGGCGCTCGCTCCGACATTGACTCAGAAACTGAGTGGCACAGACAAACCACGGATGTCTGTCGAGGAACGCTTGTGGGCGTCTGCATTACAATCCTTATCTCCAAGCTATAGCGATGAAGTTAATTTGTTGACACTGGTCGAATTGGCCAAAGAAGAGGGGATAGATCAACTTAAAGTCGTGATGCCTTACTCTTTAGAAAAAGAGCAAATTGAGGCGATACAGCAGCAATGCCAGTTTGCTGTTACTAGCCAGCAGCAAGAAGAATTTATACTGTACTTCTAACGCCAGTGTTAGGCTGAACGTATCATTAAGTGTCCTAGTGACGAAATTCCAGATATAAAAAGAGTCAGCAATTATGCTGACTCTTTTTTGTATCGGCCTTACTCATTGAGAAATCAGTAGGGATGGCTTTTATTCGGTACAAGCCATTTTTACTGGAAAAAACAAAGCAACATTAAAGAACGGCTGCAATGCCTTTACAAAGTGGTCCCATGTTAGATTTTGTCATACCAGCAACGCTGATTCGGCCTGATCCAACAATATAGATCGCAAATTCTTCTTTTAAGCGAGTCACTTGCTCTTTAGATAGGCCAGAGAATGAGAACATACCATTTTGGCGCTCGATAAAGCTAAAGTCAGAGTTAACGCCTTCCGCTTTCAGTGTCGCAACGAATAGCTCACGCATCTCTTGGATACGATCTCGCATTTCGGCAACTTCTTGCTCCCATTCTGCACGAAGTTCAGTGTTATTCAGAATGTGAGTAACAACGGCACTACCATGAGCTGGTGGGTTTGAGTAAATAGAACGAATGATGGCTTTTACTTGAGAAAATGCGGTTTCAGAGACAGCAGCCGATTCAGAAACCAAAGTGAAAGCACCAACACGTTCATTGTATAGACCGAAATTCTTAGAAAATGAGCTCGCAACGAGAATTTCGTTGTTGTATTTAGCAAAAGTACGCAGACCAATCGCATCGTCTTCAACGCCTTTAGCAAAACCTTGGTAAGCAAAATCAAACATCGGCAGCAAACCTTTGTCTGCAATCAGTTTAGCCAATACTTCCCACTCTTCTTCTGTTGGGTCAATACCCGTTGGGTTATGGCAGCACCCATGAAGCAGAACCACATCACCTGCAGAAGCCGTGTTTAGATCAGCGACCATACCTGCAAAATCTTTGTCTTTGGTTTCAGCGTTGTAGTAACCGTATTGAGCCGTTTCAATACCGGCAGCCGCGAAAACACCGTTATGGTTGGCCCAAGTAGGGTTGCTGATCCAAATTTTCACATCACCGAGTTGACGTTTTATGAATTCGCCAGCAACGCGAAGTGCACCTGTACCGCCTGGCGCTTGTGCTGTTTTTGCTCTTTTTTGAGCGACAATGTCTGAATCAGCACCGAAAAGCAGTTTTTGAACAGCTAGGCCGTACTCAGCTGTGCCTTCAATGGTCAGGTAAGATTTAGTTTTCTCAGTTTCAAGCAGCGCTGCTTCCGCTTTTTTTACCGTTGCAAGAACCGGCGTTTCACCGGCTTCATTTTTGTAAATGCCAACACCAAGGTTAATCTTTTCAGAGCGTGTATCTTTCTTAAACTCTTCTGTCAGGCCAAGGATAGGGTCAGCGGGAGCTGCGAGAACTTTTTCAAACATAATCTTCATCCGTGTTAGGTTAGGGTGGTATTCATTACTCCTTTATTTATACCTTTGTGCGCCTTTTGAAACAACCGAAACAAAACAGAAAATGACAAAAAAATGCGACAGTCGTAATTTTGTTGCTGGAATCGCTATTTGCATTAGAACTCACCCATAGTTTTATCCCTTTTTGACGCCCAAATGTCCCTAAAATTTATATTCAACACGCCCTAATCTTGATGATCACGAGCGATCTGAATGAACTGCTCTTCAATGGCGATGAATGCATCCACAACAGATGGGTCAAAGTGAAGCCCTTTACCTTCAATAATGATCGACCGAGCTTCTTCATGACTAAAGGCGGGTTTGTACACTCGTTTGGAGATTAAGGCGTCATACACATCGGCTAATGCCATCAGTCTGCCAGATAGAGGAATGTCTTCCCCTTTCAATTGGTTAGGATAACCGCTGCCGTTCCACTTTTCATGATGGGTGAGGGAAATCTCTTTTGCCAGTATCAAGAAGGAGGTCGTGCCCAGTTGTTCCTCTGCCATAGAGAGAGCTTGCGCCCCAATTTCTGGATGCTGCTTCATTATTTCAAATTCTTGTTCCGTTAATTTGCCAGGCTTGAGTAGTACATTATCTGGAACCCCAACTTTTCCTACATCGTGCAGCGGCGCGGATTTATAGAGAAGCTCAATGTAGTCAGGAGAGAGCAGCTGCTCGTAACGTTTGTCGTGGCTCAATTCTGTCGCCAGTGCTTTAACATATTCTTGTGTGCGCATAATGTGTGCGCCGGTTTCATTGTCACGAGATTCCGCAAGAGCCGACAAACTCATAATGGCAACATCACGAGTCACCTTAACCTCATCTTGAGAAGATTGAAGACTATCAAGCATTTGGTTGGTTAAGTAAGCCATTGACCCCAGTTCATTATGCTCAAAGACAGGGAGACGTGTATTTATGTTTCCTTGGGTCACTTCAATGAGAGAGCACTCTTGGCTTAATAATATTTTCTTCATCAGTTTTGTCCATAGATACAAAATTACTCCTGCATAACCGCCTAAGACGAAAGAAATATAGATAAACTCCTTGATCACACTTAACTGGCCTGATCCATCTAACAAGCGGTCCGGTCTATGTTGTAGCCAGAAAATATCTTTTAACGCAACCATGGCTAACATCGTGGTGAGAGTGATGAGTAATAAGGCCATCATCATAATCATTTGCTTGACTATGGACTCACGTTGACCCGCTAATACTTCGCTCTCATTTCGATTATCTTGCCATAATTCAAAGTGCGCTATTTTTGAGTGGAGTTGCAAAATCGTGCCGGTAAAAAAACCAAACAGCGTCATACCGAAGAGAACTTTAAGATTGCTTTCTATTGGAAAGTCGTAGCTGAAGTTATAAAACAGCGCGAGTGGAATACTGAAAATAAAGAACAGTAGAGGCTCAGATTGGGTTACATTTTGTGTTGCCCAAGAGTCATGGCTCATTGATAGTCGATGACGAACAAACCACATGAAAGTAAAAGTAATCCCAACATGAACCAGTATTTCGTTGGCCGTTAATGTCTCTAGCATAGGGCAGACTCGTCCCCCATAGATAGCAAAGATGACACCAGCAAGAATGTACATTTTGAGAGTTAGTGAAACATTGTACCGATAGTTTGTCATAGCCTAGTTACCATATTTTTGGTCTATTTGTTAGTTTACTCGTTGAAACCAATTCTGCCTTTAAGTAGACCGAGTAAGTAATAAAACGCTTTCAAATTTGCTTATCATTATCATCATCCCGTTGAGCAACCAGTGCTGTTGCAGCTTGTATGGAGAGAGGTGACATTGAGGATAGAGCGTCACACAGAGCAAATTGTGACATGTTAGAGTGTGCTGTACTGTAATTACTGTTATTATTATTATCAGTAATTATTTTCCTGTTGTTGAATGCCCACTTACCGATTGTAAAGGAAATAACATTAGTGTCTCTAAAAACACATAATTTTGTTGCTGAAAAGCTTGTAGAAGTCGTGGAAGATAAACATCGTCGACAAAGAATGATGGTGAATGCGCTAACGGTTTTGGGCTTGTTCTTTCTTACTCTTTTTAGCTTGTTTAACTTTAATAATCAAAATATTACTCTTGCCAGTATTTTAGCTTTTTTTTCTGTTTCCGGCCTAGCTAACATCTACGTTATGAGCCGGTGGAGAAATGCAGGTTTGATCGTATTAACGACGATTATCTATTCACTTTCAACGATATTGGTCGTTTCTGGGGGCTATCAAAATACAGGTTCCCTTTGGGTTTATCCGCTAGCTGCTATCAGTATTTTCATTAATCATTTTCGCCAAGGGCTCATTCTAAATACTTTTTTTATTGGCGTATTAACCTTATTGATCGTTAATGATTGGCTCATTGCTGACTATAACGATGTGATGAAAATTCGTTTTATTATTACTTTATCTGCACTGAGTGGTATGTGTCATATTTTGATCTATTTTCAAAATAAAGCAGATGATTACATATTGAAAATGCATGAAGAAGGTATCCATAACTTAGCCTATTTTGATGGATTGACTCAATTAGCCAACCGAGCCACTTTTCGTTCTATATTAGGCCGTACAATGCAAAGAATATCGACTCAGCGTTCTGCCTTAATATACATTGACCTCGATAACTTTAAGCAGATCAACGATGATTATGGACACGATACTGGAGATAGTGTGCTCGTAGACTTTGGTTACCATTTAAAGAGGATTGCTAGCGATAGAATAGGGGATGGATTAAGCCAGTATGATGTGGCGAGGTTAGGTGGTGATGAGTTTGCGGTTTTTGTTAAACAGGCACCACGTGGAGAAAATAACGTCGTTACGCTAGCGGATGATGTGATTGATCTGTTTTCAAATGATCGACTAGAAAGCCTTAGAGGTCTGAAACACTCAATGTCTGCAAGTATTGGCGTTGTATTTACCTCAGAAGAACAAACGAATTTATACGACAGTTTAAGAGTGGCTGATCAAGCAATGTACGAAGCGAAAAAAGCGAGAAAAGGTCAGGTTAGGATCATTGACCTAGAACAAACCATATAAATAAACGATATAAATAGCTGGATAGACATGAAAATAAAAAGCCGGACATCAAATTGTGATGGCCGGCTTTTAAAGTTCTATCAAACGGTTTAGAAGTTTGCTGAACGCGGAGTACGTGGGAATGGAATCACGTCACGAACGTTACCCATACCTGTTACGTAAGAGACTAGACGCTCGAAACCAAGACCGAAACCAGCGTGTGGCACTGTGCCGTATTTACGTAGATCGCGGTACCAGCTCATGTGCTCTGGGTCGATACCCATTGCGATCATACGCTCATCTAGAATGTCTAGACGCTCTTCACGTTGCGCACCACCAATGATTTCACCGATGCCTGGTGCAAGTACGTCCATTGCTGCAACGGTTTTTCCGTCGTCGTTTAAGCGCATGTAGAAAGCTTTGATGTCTTTCGGGTAGTTCTTAACGATAACCGGTGCTTTGAAGTGCTCTTCAGCTAGGTAACGCTCATGTTCAGAAGACATGTCGATGCCCCACTCAACGTCAAACTCAAATTTCTTACCAGAGTCTAGTAGGATTTGGATTGCGTCGGTGTAGTCAACCTGTGCGAAATCAGCGTCAACGAATTGCTCTAGACGAGTAATTGCTTGCTTGTCGATGCGAGAAGCGAAGAACTCAAGGTCGTCGCGTCGCTCTTCAAGAACAGCAGCGAACACATACTTAAGCATGTCTTCAGCCAGTTTTGCTACATCGTCAAGGTCTGCAAACGCAACTTCAGGCTCAACCATCCAGAATTCTGCTAGGTGGCGGCTTGTGTTTGAGTTTTCAGCACGGAACGTTGGGCCGAAGGTGTAAACCTTGCTGAGTGCACAAGCGTAAGCTTCCGCGTTAAGTTGGCCAGATACGGTTAGGAACGTCTCTTTGCCGAAGAAATCTTCGTTGAAGTCGACGTCGCCTTTTTCAGTGCGTGGTAGGTTTTCCATGTCTAGCGTAGAAACGCGGAACATTTCACCAGCGCCTTCTGCATCAGATGCAGTGATAAGCGGAGCAGAAGTCCAGAAGAAGCCTTGCTCGTGGTAGAAACGGTGAATCGCTTGAGATAGACAGTTACGTACACGTGCTACCGCGCCGATCACGTTTGTACGTGGACGTAGGTGAGCAACTTCACGAAGGTATTCGATAGAGTGACGTGTCTTAGCCATTGGGTAAGTGTCAGCATCTTCAACCCAACCAACGACTTTAACGTCGGTTGCAGCGAGTTCGAAGTCTTGGCCTTTTGCAGGAGACTCAACAATCTTACCTGTTACTTCAACAGAGCAGCCAGTCGTTAGCTTTAATACTTCGTTTTCGTAATTATTAAGATTATTAGGGACCACGGCCTGAATCGGGTCGAAACAAGAGCCGTCATAAATGGCAAGGAAAGAGATTCCAGCTTTGGAATCACGACGTGAACGGATCCAGCCTCGAACAGTGACTTCACTGTCTACCGCTAGCTTGCCGCCAAGTACGTCTGTTACAGGCGCGTAAGTCATGTTGGTTTCATTCTCCATAAAGGGATAAATCACCCAGTGCCGCTGATCGCTTGCTCTCTAGGTCAACTCGTTTGTCAACAAAGATAAAGAAGCAGAACTTACAGCACTAGGGCAGTTAAAACATTGTAATCGATAGGACATATTACCTGTCATATCGAGAGCTTCAACCTTTATTATCCTTCATCCGGCGAATATTTATCCATTCATGTGGATTTCTTGTCTGAAAGGGTGAATTGGTTTAATAAAGCTTCTAAACGGTCAGATAATTGCTCAAGATTTATACTGATTTCACGCGTTTGTGTTGCGGAACTCGACGTGTCATCAGAGTGACGAGTGATGACGTCTATTTTTCCGAGTATATCTTGGTTAATTTGAGTGCTGACTTGACTTTGTTGTTGAATACTGTCTGCGTGATTTAATGCTTGCTGCATTTCAGTAACCACTTCGTTCATTGCAGAAGATAAAGCATCAATAACGGTGGACCGTTGATGTGCCTGATCACAAACATTGTCGACAGAGAGCAGCGAGCCTTCACTATTTGATTGAAGCTCGGAAATAATACGTTCAATACTGTCCGTCGCTTCTGATGTCCGACTCGCAAGCTGTCTGACCTCGTCGGCAACAACTGCAAACCCACGTCCTTGCTCTCCAGCTCGTGCCGCTTCTATTGCCGCATTCAGTGCCAGTAAATTGGTCTGGTCAGCAATCCCCTTAATCACAGCCAAAATACTAGAAACTTCATTGGTTTGGTTGTTAAGTTGCAGAATATTGTCTTTAACGTTCTCAATATCGCCGACAAGGTTTTTAACACCGTCACTCGCTTGGTGTGCTTGGTTTGCACTGTCTTTAGCAATTGTGGTGGTATGTTTAATTAACGATGACGCATCGACAGTCGCTTGTTCCACTTGATTTTGCTGATTTTGCATTTGTTCAATATTGGCTTGCACATCAGCAGTTTCTTGTTGTTGGTTATTTGCAGCATGATCGGTGATTTTAGCAACATCAATTAGAGTCGCCGCCGATGCGGACAAGCTGTGGGAAGTTTCTTGCACTTTACTTAAGCTATCACTCACGGTAGACATGAACGAATTAATCGCATTAGAAAGGTCGCCAATTTCATCATTTTTTGTGTTACGTACGCGTTTTGACAGATCTTTTGTTTGACTGACAGATTGCATGAATTGGGAAGTGCGTTGAATCGGGCGAACAATCGTTTTTCGGATAACAACGAGTGTGATGAGAAAACCCACAAATGAAATCAGCGCGGTGATTCCCAAAGCAAAGATGGTTTGGCTATTAATGAGTTTGTTCACGTTGGTTAAGTTGTACTCTAAACGAATCGCTCCTAGTACTTCACCTTCGGAAGCCAAGTGGCAAGACACACAGTTGGTCCCGCGGTAATTTTCGCTCGATTTCATCGGCAGCGCGACGACAATCCCATTGCCCCATTCACCCGAATACGGTTCAATCACGGTTTCACCGGCAAGCGCTCTGCGATCAATGTCATCGCTTGGTTGTTGGTTTGCTTTACCTTCTCCATATATTTTGCTGACTGCATCCGCGCGTAGCACTTTGACGTTTTCAATGCCCTCTTGGGCCATCGCTTTCTCTCTCAATGTCTCTTTTTGAGCCATGGTACCCGTGAGCATCATCATGTTAAGGCTATCGAAATAGTTGCTCGCTTTTTCATGCAGTTGTTCACTGAGTACCGAGTTGATCAGGTTGCGCTGCTGGATGTATTGATAACCAGTAGATACCGATAATACCAGTGTAGAGACGGAGATTAAGGTCACGAGTAGTTTGAAGCTGACGGATATTTTCATAATGTTATTTTTATAGTTTTTTAACAGACGTCTCTAATATACCTTGTTTGAAGTAAGGTTAATATGGTGGGTGTATTGTTGATGTGATATGTGACATAAGGTTTCATTGTAAATGTGATGTTAGCATCTTGTGATGTCGCTGTTTTTCATGTGATACATGTACAAATGATAAATGCCAAGTCTTATGAACCAAGTTTAAGTGTCAAGGGTAGCGGTAACACTGGGTGCTTGAAGGGCCCAGTTAAGTGGTATAATTTCTCTTAACTAAACGTTGTCACAACGTGGGTTATTTCTTACTATTGCGCGTCGTTAAAAACCTAGAGAATAAAAATGAAAGCTGAATTGTACAAAGAGTTTATGTTTGAAGCTGCACACCATCTGCCACATGTACCAGAAGGGCACAAGTGTGGTCGTCTTCATGGACACTCTTTTTTGGTTCGTCTTTTTGTTGAAGGTGAGGTGGATCCCCACACTGGTTGGGTGATTGATTTTTCAGAAATTAAAGAAGCATTTAAGCCGATTTATGATCGCCTTGATCACTACTACCTAAATGATATTAAAGGGTTAGAGAACCCGACTAGTGAAGTTTTAGCTAAGTGGATTTGGCTAGAATTGAAACCAAGTCTTCCGCTGCTGAGTAAAGTTGAGATTAAAGAGACCTGCACGGCGGGTTGTATTTATGTTGGTGAAAATTAAGCATTAACAAGAATGGTATAAAAAGCGAAGCAGGTCTTCGCTTTTTTTTCGCCTAAGCACTCTCGTTACCGCACTCGCGTTAACATCAAACTGACGTTGTGGTTCTGGCTAATTAAGGGTAAAAGTACTTAGGTGAAGCACAAAGGGAACTTGTTTTTATGATGTTACGACTCTCAATCATTGTTCAATCCGTATTAGCCATAGCGATTCTATATCTAGGTTTTGCTATTCATGGTTTTACCGAAAAAGTCGGTGAAGTCGTCGATAAATACCCGCAAATGGTCACAGATATTAGTAATATTACCGATAAACTCGAAATAAAAGAATGGTTGCTGTTTGCTGAACATGTTGAAGCTATTGCTCCACAGATTTTGGTCGCGGTTAACGATGTGAATAAGACGCTGGTGGAAGTGAACCAGACGGTGGATTCTGTTGACAAGAAAATTCCTGCTATCGTGTCAGAATTTACTGCGTATCGCGAGAACACTATCCCATCAGCCCTAGCTGAAATGAAACATTACCGTGTTGATGTCGTTCCAGCTGCAGTCAATGAACTCAAGAAATACCGGATAGATGTTATTCCTCCTGCCTTGTTAGAAAGTAAAGCGTACCGTTCAACGGTGATACCGAATGTCTTAACAGAATCCAATAACCTACGAAGCGATATCCCGCCCATGCTCGCCAAAGCCGATGAGATTATTGATAAGACACAGCAAATAGCCGCAGAAGCGACACAAGGCGCAGTGAAAGGGGTAGTGTTATCCCCAATAAACCTACTTCGAGGTGCTGGCGATGAAATACGATCTAAGGTGACTCTTGATTCTTTAGAATAATAAAAAGCCCAGGCTATATGCTTGGGCTCCATCTTCGATAAGTGCAAAACTAGAAAGGTAGGTTTCTAACAAACGACCTTGATAGCCAATCCACCTTGAGAGGTTTCACGGTATTTTGCGTTCATGTCTTTACCCGTTTCCAGCATGGTTTCAATCACTTTATCAAGCGAAACGCGAGGAGCAGAAGAGCGACGCAATGCCATACGAGTCGAGTTGATCGCTTTAACCGCCGCAATACCATTTCGCTCAATACATGGCACTTGAACCTGGCCAGCGACGGGGTCACAGGTTAAGCCTAGGTTATGTTCCATAGCGATTTCTGCAGCCATACATACTTGCTCAGGGCTTCCACCCATAAGCTCAGCAAGGCCAGCAGCAGCCATAGAGCAAGCCACACCGACTTCACCTTGACAGCCGACTTCGGCACCAGAGATAGAAGCATTACGTTTATACAAACCGCCGATAGCACCCGAGGCTGCAAAATAGCGTGTGTAATCTTTTTCGGTCACGGTTTGAATGAATTTATCGTAGTAAGCAAGAACCGCCGGAATGATGCCACAAGCACCATTTGTCGGTGCTGTCACGACACGGCCGCCAGCCGCATTTTCTTCATTAACGGCAAAGGCAAACATGTTTACCCAGTCAACCACCGCCATAGGATCGGTTGTGGTCTTTTCAGACGTCATTAACAATTGGCGCAGAGCAGGAGCACGACGTGGCACACGCAGTGGACCAGGAAGAATACCTTCGGTGCTCATCCCACGATCCATGCATTCGCGCATGGTTTTCCAAATGTTCGCGTAGTATGTGCGAGATTCTTCATCAGAATGGAGTGACTTTTCGTTTTCCATCACCAATGTACTGATGGACAAACCACTCTCTTTACACTGTTCAATCAGTTGCTCAGCTGAGGTGAATTCGTACGGCACTTTAATGGGATTTTGATCTTCTTTACCAAAGTTTTCTTCATCAACGATGAAGCCACCGCCGATAGAGTAATACGTTTTTGAGTAAGCAACGTCTTCCTCGATCCAAGCGTGTATCTGCATGCCATTTTCGTGAAGAGATAAGTTTGAAGTATGGAAATTCATTCCGCCATCTTTTGGAAAAGAGACAGTATGGCAATGCATACCTACAGGCAGACGCTCTGTTTCTTCAACACGAGCGATAAAGCCTGGAATGGAATCGATATCGACTTTTTCAGGGGAATTTCCAGCAAGACCCATGATGATGGCGATATCGGTGTGGTGACCTTTCCCTGTCAGTGATAATGATCCATAAACGTCCACGGTGATTTTAGTAATGTCGCGCAATTTTCCCATTGAGCGTAAATCATCAATAAATTCTTTACCCGCTTTCATTGGTCCTACTGTGTGTGAGCTTGAAGGACCAACACCGATTTTATAGATGTCGAATACACTGATCATATTTGAAACCTCATTAGAAAAGGCTCCTGATCTGGAGCCTAATTATAGTTATTATATCTAATCAAGATTAGATTCGGCTTAGAATATACCGTTTATTGCAGAAGTTACAGCAGCAAGACCACAAATCGCTGTGAAGATTTGAGCCGCTTTAGATGTTTTGTATTTTGCCATTGCTGGGACTTTGTTCATCGCAAAAATAGGCATTAGGAACAAGATTGCAGCAATCATTGGTGCACCCAGTTCTTCGATCATTCCTAAAATATCTGGGTTGATGATGGCAACAGCCCAAGTTGTCAGTACGATGAAGATAAGTGAACCTTTCTCGATCTTAGCTTCAGAAGCTTTAGTGCGAGATTTTGCAAGACCAACTAGACCTTCTTGAGCACCAAGGAAGTGACCGAAGTAGCTTGAAGTGATTGCAGCGAATGCAACAAAAGGACCCAAGATTGAGATGAATGGGGATTCATGAATGTTCGCTAGGTAAGACAGAACACTGATGTTCTCAGCTTGCGCTTGTGTAAGTTGCTCTGGTGATAGAGATAAAACCACAGAGAATACGAAGAACATGACAAAACCCATCAGCATCATTGCCGCACCACCAGTAATGGCATCGGTTTTCTTAACGGCATTGTCACCGTGAGTCAGACGTTGCTGTTTAGCAAATTGGCTGATGATAGGGCTGTGGTTGAATGAGAACACAATCATTGGAAGTGCTAGCCAAATCATTACTGGCATCGAGCTCCAATCAGGGCTGACGGCAATCATTGACGTATTCCACTCAGGGATAAGGTAGAACGACAATGCAAGCAGGATAGCAACCAGTGGGTAAACCAGTGCTGAAGTGACTTTCAGCATCAGTTCTTTACCAAACAAGATACCCGCCGTCATCATTGCAATCAGCGAGCCAGACAGTAACCAACGTGGAATCGATTCCATGCCCATTTGATTCACTAAGAAAGAATCAACGGTGTTTGTGATACCCACACCGTAAATAAGCACAATAGGGTAAATCGCAAAAAAGTAAGCAAAAGTGATGAGGTTTGCGCCAGTTTTACCAAAGTGCTCTTCAACAGTATCACTGATATCTGCATTCGGATTTTTAGAAGATAGAACGAAACGAGCCAATGATTTGTGTGCGAACCAAGTCATTGGAAACGCTATTAACGCAAGAATTGCAAGGGTCCAAAAACCACCGGCACCAGCGCGAATTGGAAGAAATAGTACACCAGCACCAACAGCAGTACCGAAAAGTGAAAGACACCAAGTAAAATCTTTATAAGTCCACTTTGATGAAGTTTGTACAGCCGTAGCTGAAGAAGTTTGTGTAGTCATTAAAAGTACTCATTTTAGGGGAACAGGAAATAAGTTGAGTGCATTGTGCATAGATTTGTTGCACAAATATTAGATCTAGATCATGTATTTGCTTGGATTATAAACCTATCAATAAAAACAACGTTTAGGTCACGTAATTTACGTGCTACTCATTATTTAAATTGGAGTTACAGATTAGTTTAATTAATGGGTTGGGTGGCTGGGTTAACTTTATCTTCGGATTTGCTAGCCTAAAGGCAACCGTTTGCTCTCGTTTCGGATGAATTAAACTAATTAAAATAGAAGGGCGATCAAAGAAAAATCGAGCTGAAGATTAGTTGTTTATCATAATGTGTTGTTGCATGGCGTGGATGATTTGAGCCGTCATTCCCCAAATGAAATGATTTTTGTAAGGCAAAGCGAAAACACGGTGATGATCTTTATTGACCGTAAAAAGGTAGCTGTGAAGTTGCTTTTTATCGAGCATGTAGCTGACCGGCATTTCAAAGGCTTCATCCACTTCATTTGGGTCAATCGACTTAGAATGGTTCGGGTTGATGAAGGCGAGTACAGGCGTGACAGAAAAATGACTGACGGTTGTTAGCTCGGGCATTTGACCAAAAATTTCGATGTGCTCTGGGGCGATACCAACTTCTTCCTGAGTTTCACGAACCGCAGTGAATAAGATGGATGGATCGCTTTTTTCGTATTTCCCTCCAGGAAAGCTGATTTGCCCAGGGTGGTGCTTTAAATGCTTGGCTCGCTTTGTCAGGACGACTGATAACCCGTGAGGCCTTTCGATAAACCCCACTAATACAGAAGCTTTTCTCAGTGGGCGCTGGGCCAATGCTGACACCCGTTTGGTTGATTCTACGTGGTATTTGACCGGCTGCTGAAACTGAAATTTTTGAATTAGGTTATTTTTATTAAGTTCAAACAACGTATTTGCCTCAGAATTGGATTTGTAAAAGACCCACTTATGGATCATGCTTTTAACTGTGTTGTTTATCATAAGGATAGCCCATAAAGATGAAAGGACTTATTTTTACGGAATTTATGGAGCTGGTTGAGCGTGAGTTTGGCTTAGAAGTACTGGATACGATACTTGATGAGGCAGGAGACAGTGGTATTTACACTTCGGTCGGAAGCTATGATCATAAAGCGTTGGTGAAGCTCATTGTCACTTTGAGTAAAAAAACTGATATTCCAAGCGAACAGTTGCAGGAAGTGTTTGGTCAATCAGTGTTTATTACTCTGTATAAATCGATGCCAGATAATGCTGAACTGAATCAATGCGCCAGTTCGTTTCAATTTATCCGCCATGTAGAAGATTACATCCATTTAGAGGTGAAAAAACTTTACCCTGACGCTAAACCGCCCTCATTTGATTTTATCTCTGAGACACAAACAGAGATGGTGTTTGATTATAAGAGTGCACGGTGCATGTCTCATGTTTGCCTTGGTTTGATAAAAGGGTGCGCAGAGCATTTTAATGAGAGTGTGAACATAGCGACACAAAGTCAAACAACGAATCATGATCATGTTCGATTTACGCTTACTCTTGGCTCTTGACTATGGACAAGCTCTCTCTCCTTGAACGAAAACTCAACAGAGAAATTGCTGCTCGAAAAGAAGCAGAACGTTTACTGGAACAAAAAGGGTTAGAGCTTTATCAATCTAACCAGCATTTACAGTTAGCGTTAAAGAAATTAGAGCACCAAACGGCGACGGACCTAAGAAAATTTGAGTTTGAGCAGCTGATTGATGAAGCACTGATTCACTTTGGACGAGCCTTTCTGTCGCGAAATCTCGACGATGTTTTGCTGTCCAGCTTTTTGAAGCGACTCACAAACAGCAATGTCATTGAAACGGCTTATTTAACCATTCCAGATGTCCCGATAGCGTCTTTTAAGTACGAACATTTTGGGCACTTGGAGCATCGGCATTCGGGCCAGCTGAGCCATGATATTCACTGGATAGGGAACAAGCTCCATTTGCCAATCACAATAGGCAACGATTTAATTGGTGAGCTCATTTTTGGTGTGATTATTGGTGATGTTGACAAAGAGTTCATCGTCAGCCAAATGCTGCTTGTTAACGACCTACTGTGCAGTGCCATTAATCGACAGCTAATGCTCAATGAAACGATTGAAGCTCGGACTCGGGCGGAAGACTCCGAACGGGCCACCAAAGAATTTGTCGCGATGATCAACCATGAGCTTAGAACACCATTAAATGGGCTACTAGGCAGTGCAGAGTTGATGGCTGATACCGGCTTAAATCAAGAGCAAAGCAGTTACCTGATGAATTTGACGCAATCGGGTGAGCTGTTGCGAAGTATTATCAATGATCTTCTGGATTTTAGTAAAATGAATGCCGGTATGATGGAGTTGATACCCAGTCAATTTTATTGGCATGATGTAGAAAATACCGTGAAAGGGATCTTTACCTCTAAGGCGATGGAAAAGCGTATTGATTTTTCCATAGAGCACAGCAATGCGATTCCCAGTGTCTTTATCGGTGATATTGAGAGGATCAGTCAAATATTGGTCAATTTAGTAGGTAATGCGATTAAGTTTACCGAGTATGGTTCTGTGACATTAAAAGTGAATTGGGATTCGAATCGACTGATATTTGAGATTGTTGATACGGGGATTGGTATCGATAAACAGGCTCAAGAGAGTTTGTTTGACCCCTTTGTACAAGCCGACCGGTCGAGCAAGCGAAACTTTGAAGGTTCAGGGTTGGGTCTTGCGATTTGTAAGCAGCTACTGGACTTGATGAAAGGCAGCGTTGATCTCAACAGTGAGTTAGGTAAAGGCACCACGTTTACGGTCCAGATTCCGCTGGAAAAATCCACGAATACCGATGGCAATCAAGAAATCCTATCAAAGGGTCCATTAAAACCACTGGCTAAATCCTTATCTATTCTGGTGGTTGACGATATTCGTATGAATCAAATCATCATTAATCAAATGCTTAAAAAATTCAAATTGGTTGCGGATATTGGTAATAACGGACTGGAAGCACTCGATGCGGTCAAAACCAATGAGTACGACATCATTTTTATGGATTGTCGCATGCCAGAAATGGATGGCTTTGAGGCGACGGCGATTTTACGCTCACAAGGCTATACAAAACCGATCATTGCCTTAACGGCCGGAACCACACTAGAAGAGAGAGAAAAGTGCATGAAAAGCGGTATGGATGATATTTTAACCAAGCCTTATACCGCTTCAGGATTGCATGAAATTATTGTGAAGTGGAGTGCCTAGCCAGTACCGGTAAGATACGACTAAGCTTATCCAATGTTTCTTGGTATTCAGACTCGCACTGACTATCTGCCACGACACCGCCGCCCGCCCACGCATAAATGGTCCCTTCTTTTGCAACCAAAGTGCGAATAGTAATGCTGGTATCCATAGCGCCATTGCGGCTAATGTACCCAATACTGCCACAGTAAGCGCTTCGTCTATGAGGTTCCAGTTCCTCAATGATTTCCATCGCTCTGACTTTTGGTGCTCCAGTAATCGATCCCCCAGGAAAGCACGCTTTGAGTAAATCGGCATTACTAAAGTCGTCATCGAGCTTGGCGCGAATCGTACTCACAAGATGGTGAACGGCCGGGAAGCTTTCTACATCAAACAGTTTTGGTACGTGGACACTGCCAGGCTTCGCAACACGACCGATATCATTGCGCAGTAGATCTACAATCATCAGATTCTCGGCTTGATCCTTCTCTGCATTGGTCAGTTCATTCGCGTAGTTTCTGTCTTGATTGGCATCTTGAGAGCGTGGTCGAGTGCCTTTAATCGGTTTTGTTTCGATAACTCGATCTTTCACCTGCAAAAAACGCTCCGGAGAAACGCTGAGAATCGCACCGTCGTCCGTCCGGATAAAAGCGGAGAACGGAGCGAGATTATAGGACTCCAGTTTTTGATACGCTTGCCATTCACTGCCTTGAAATTGAGCGTGAAATCGCTGGGCCAAATTGATTTGATAGCAGTCTCCAGATAATAGGTACTGCTGCACGGCATCAAATTTTTGTGAATAGTCTGCTTTGGTCATATTGGATTGCCAAGCTGAACTGAGCTTGAATGGTGTCAACTCATTGTTCTTCTGTTCGTTCTTGTTTTGGGGAACTTGATACTGTTTCTGTGCTTGTAACCATTGCCAATGGTGTTCAGGTTGATGCCCGACGACAAACGCTAACTTGTTATGATGATCAATAACCAGTGCCCACTCATACAAACCGACCACCATTTCTGGCAGCTCAATATCATCGATTGCAATATTGGGCAGTGCTTCGACTCGTCGCCCAAGATCGTAAGAAAAGTAGCCTACAGCGCCACCAATAAAAGGGAGTTCACCGCCGTGTTCAATACCGGGTAAGTAGTGCTCTTGAAGCGTTGCTAACAGCTCAAATGGATCATCGCTACTCGTATAATGACCGTCAGGAGTAGTGACTAAAGTGCTGTCTATTTTTGTTGTCAGGGTCACCACCGGGCAAGCGACCAAAATGTCAAATCGACTATCGACATGATCTTCAGACGCCGAGCGCAGTAACATTGCCCACGGCTGATGCTGAATATAATGAAATAGGTCATTGGCTAGGTTTGGTTGATAGTCAACCGGAATCGTTTGGATAGCGTTATTATTCATGCAGATAATAGTTCATTTGTATAATTTGTGACGAAGAAAACGATCGCTTCATAGCGCCTAGAGGAAAGCAAGAGTATCATAAAAACAAATTAAAAAGTCTCTACTTAACTGTATTGTAGATAGAAGCTGTTAATGACACTGGTTCGTCCCTCTCGATAACACACGACTCTTTCTACTATATAGGTAGCGACAAGGAAGTATAACTATAACGAGGCAAGCAATGACAGTCATTCGCAAACAGGATCTCATCAGCAGCGTTGCTGATGCTCTACAATACATCTCTTTTTATCACCCACTCGATTTTATCCAAGCTCTTGATTCTGCATACCAACGAGAAGAAAGCCAAGCGGCTAAAGATGCGATCGCGCAGATTCTAATTAACTCAAGAATGTCAGCAGAAGGGCATCGACCTATCTGTCAAGATACCGGCATTGTGACCTGTTTTGTCAACATCGGTATGAATGTTCAATGGGAATCTGATCAAACGGTTCAAGAAATGGTGGATGAAGGTGTGCGTCAAGCTTATACCAATCCAGACAATCCGTTGCGCGCCTCTATTCTGAAAGACCCTGCAGGCAAACGAATCAATACCAAAGACAACACTCCAGCCGTCGTCCATATCAATATGGTGCCAGGTGATAAAGTAGAAGTTCAGATCGCGGCTAAAGGTGGCGGCTCTGAAAATAAGACTAAGATGGTGATGTTGAACCCGTCAGATGATATTGCTGCGTGGGTAGAAAAAACCCTTCCAACCATGGGAGCGGGTTGGTGCCCACCGGGTATGTTAGGAATAGGCATTGGCGGCACGGCTGAAAAGGCAGCAGTCATGGCTAAAGAGTCCTTAATGGAACATATCGATATTCAAGAATTGATTGATAAAGGCCCAGAAAATGCGGAAGAAGAGCTTCGCTTGGACATCTTCAACCGGGTGAATAAATTAGGTATTGGAGCACAGGGACTTGGTGGCTTAACGACCGTTGTTGATGTCAAAATTAAGACAGCGCCAACTCACGCAGCATCAAAACCTGTGTGTATGATCCCGAACTGTGCCGCGACTCGTCACGTGCATTTCACGCTTGATGGCAGTGGCCCTGCGGAATTAACACCGCCTAAACTCGAAGATTGGCCGGATATTACCTGGGAAGCGGGGGAAAATACTCGTCGAGTCAATCTCGATACTGTCACGCAAGAAGAAGTTCAACAGTGGAAAACCGGCGAAACAGTGCTTCTGTCAGGGAAAATCTTGACCGGTCGAGATGCAATGCATAAACGCTTGCAAGGCATGATCGAACGAGGGGAAAGCCTACCTGACGGTGTGGATCTAAAAGGGAAATTCATCTATTACGTTGGCCCAGTTGATGCGGTAGGCGATGAAGTCGTTGGCCCAGCTGGCCCAACAACGGCGACACGCATGGATAAATTCACGGACTTGATGCTCAACGATGTCGGCATCATGGGCATGATAGGTAAAGCTGAGCGCGGCCCTGCAACGGTTGAGTCAATCAAAAAACACAAAGCCGTTTATCTAATGGCTGTTGGTGGCGCGGCATATCTTGTTTCGAAAGCGATTAAGAAAGCACGAGTGGTTGCGTTTGAAGATCTCGGTATGGAAGCTATTTACGAATTTGATGTTGAAGACATGCCTGTCACTGTAGCTGTTGATTCGACCGGTGCGAATGCCCATCAAATTGGTCCTGATACTTGGAAAGTGAAAATTGCGGAAGCGGAATCTTCGAAGTAAAAGACTTTCTTAGTTTTAAGACTTTGACAAAACGTTGACCTAATGAAGAAAATATAACGCTGGTGTGGTGTTGACCACACCACAACGCAGTATACTCTCACGGTCATTTAAGGAGACTAGCGTGCCTCGATTTATTCAGATTTTACAGATTGCCATTGCGGTCGTAGTGGGTAGCTTTCTAGGCTACGACTTGATTTTACATGGCATTAGTATTTTTGACGTCAAATACGTCACCATCACTTGTGTCTTGTTCGTAATGCTAGAATTAGCTTTGTTTGTCATCTACAAGCTTATAGAAGACGATTAGCCTAATATATAAGTACATTGTTTCTAAAGCCTCTGAGTGTTTTCAGGGGCTTTTTTGTTCATCTAAGATTAAGATTGATTCAATTAAAGTAGCGGAAAGTCATAAAAAGAGAGAATAAATGAAAAAGTTGACTAGAGAAGTGAACGATTTTATCTATCGGAGTATGGACTCCCATGTTCGTATTGCTGTTACTGGATTATCACGAGCAGGTAAAACAGCGTTCATTACTTCTATGGTAAATCAATTATTGCACACGTCGACCCATGATAATTTGCCACTGCTCAAGTCAACCCGTGACAAACGTATTATTGGCGCAAAGCGAGTCCCGCAAAGCAATATGATGGTTCCAAGATTTGCCTACGATGAAGCTATTGCCCAGTTAGACTCAACGCCACCTCAATGGCCAGAGCCGACTCGAGATGTCAGTGAAATTAGGTTGGCTATCAAGTACAAGCCAATGAAACGGCATAAAAAACTTCTCAGTTCTACGGCGACCTTATATTTGGATATTATTGATTACCCAGGAGAGTGGCTACTTGATCTCCCCCTTCTCGATATGGACTTTCATCAATGGTCTACGTCCCAATTTGCCGCTCTCAAGGGTAAAAGAAAAGAGTTGGCTCGACATTGGCTTGATAGATTAGATGCGCTAGACGTAATGGCCGAAGTCGATGAAAAACAGCTAGAGTTGATTTCTAATGCCTACACTGAGTATTTGCATAAATGCAAAAAAGAAGGGCTACATTGGGTGCAACCGGGTCGATTTATCTTACCAGGCGATCTCGCAGGGGCACCGGTTTTACAGTTTTTTCCATGTCGATTCGATTCCAGTGCGAAAACGCCCAAAAACAGTCATTTAGAGATGTTGATACAGCGCTATCAGCAGTATCAGAAAAATGTCGTTAAGGATTTCTATAAGCAGTACTTTTCGACGTTTGATCGCCAGATAGTGCTGGTCGATTGTTTGTCGCCTTTAAATACCAGTCATGAAGCGTTTAATGACATGAGCGGAGCCCTAGAGCAAATAATGCACAGCTTTCGATATGGGCGTAACGGTCTGTTAAAGCGACTATTTTCGCCTAAGATCGATAAGATTTTGTTTGCGGCAACCAAGGCTGATCACGTCACGCCGGAGCAGCACCCTAACTTAGTCTCCTTGTTACAGCAGCTTGTTCACCCGGCTTGGCAAAGTGCCGCGTTTGAAAATGTTGATATGAGTTGCATGGCGATGTCATCAATACAAGCAACCACGGCAGGCTTTATTGGGTCAGGCGATAAAACGATGCCCGCGATACAAGGGACAACCTTACAAGGTGAAGCATTAACCGTATTTCCTGGCGAATTACCGAATACACTTCCCGCCGCTGATTACTGGGATAAAGCCGGGTTTGAATTTACCTCATTCTTGCCAAAACCAAAGAGTGAATATGGCCCGTGTGAACATATTCGGATGGATAAGGCGTTAGAGTATGTCATTGGAGATAAGCTTAGATGACCGATTTAAAGAATAAACAGGTATTTAACGAAACCTTAGTGACGTCATTAGACACATCCAATGCTGGTCAACCAAGCGGTGGTTACGAAAACGAGGGTGACGCAAGCAAAGAATTAAACGCGCATCTGGTGCTCAATAAACAACAAACCTTTGAGTCACCAGACAGTTTCTCCCCCATGGCTACATCAGTAGAAGAGGAAAGCCCAGAGCTCGAATTGGAGCAATTAATTAAGCCCAAAAAACGCACCAAAGGCCTAGCAGTAGCTCTATTTATTGCTTTTAGTGGTTTATTGGGTTGGCAAGCGGTTGATGCGGTAGTGACAGCGATTAGCGCATCGGATTGGCTGTCTTTAGGTTGGGCGGCACTGATCAGTGGTATCTCGTTATTAGGTCTCAGTGCAATAGGAAAGGAGCTATGGAAGCTACGAAAGCTCCGCCATCACTTCAGTACTCAAGAAGAGAGTCACGCTTTAATTCAAGAGGGTGGAATTGGTAAAGCACGTTCATTCTGTACCCGAGTAGCCAAAGAAAGCGGTTTGTCAGACGAGAATCCAAGTTTTGATAAGTGGAAAAATTGCCTAACCGCGTCTCACAGTGATGCGGAAGTCATCGAGCTTTACGAGTCCATCGTTGTGAAGCAATTTGATCAAAAAGCGGCGCAGATCGTGACAAAGCATGCCTGTGAATCGGCCGTACTCGTGGCGGTTAGCCCACTTGCTTTGGCCGATATGGCATTAGTCGCCTGGCGTAATTTGAAAATGATCGACTCATTGGCGGCATTGTATGGGGTAGAGCTGGGTTACTGGTCGAGACTTTCCTTGTTCAAAATGGTTTTAATAAATATGGCGGCAGCCGGAGCCAGTGAATTGGCGGTTGATGCAAGCATGGATCTATTGTCGATGGATCTCGCTGGCAAGCTTTCTGCTAGAGCAGGGCAGGGGATCGGCGTGGGTATTTTGTCGGCAAGAGTCGGCTTAAAGGCTATCGCGTTATTACGACCAATGGCTTGGCACAAAGAAAACGCATTGACGCTCTCTACTATACGCAAACAGATCGTGTCGAAAGTCGCTGCAATTTCAATCAAATAGTGGCTGGTATCACCGTATTCAAGTTAGATTTCTTGACGCAATAAAAGCCATGAGCGACACTAGTGTCAACTTTTTCTGACACCGCTCAATTAGGATTTCTTAGTGCGTCTTGAAGTATTTTGTGAAGATCGATTAGGCCTTACCCGTGAACTGCTTGCTATCTTGGCCTCGAAGAATATAGATTTGCGTGGCATCGAAATCGATGTCAGTGGCATCATTTACTTAAATTGCCCTGATATTGATTTTGATACGTTCAGCGAACTTATGACTGAAATTCGTCGAATATCTGGTGTTAAGGATGTGAGAAAAATTCAATTTATGCCTATGGAAAGGCACAATACTGAGCTGATCTCTCTTCTTAATAACCTTCCGGATCCAGTACTGGCCATCGACTTGAAAGGTCAAATCGATCTCGCCAACCATGCCGCAGTCGACCTCTTTAAGATCGCTGATACGGACATTATCGGGCAACAGGTCTCCGCGCTTTTACCCTGCTTTGATTTCTCATTGTGGTTCGAAGGTAACATTACTCGCCAACGTGAAAACATCGTTATTGATGGGTTAGATTACGCCATGGAAATCATGCCGGTATACATCAGTAGTGAGTCGAATGAATCCAGTTTAGCCAGCGCGGTTATGATCATCCGTTCAGGAAGTAATAAACCTCAGTTTGATGACAGTTTACCGCTGAACAACAATCTCGGTTTTGAACATTTCGTCGGCGTATCTAACCGACATAAAGCATTAATCAGCCAGGCTAAGAAACTTTCTATGCTGGATCAGCCCTTGTTAATTGAGGGTGAAACGGGCACTGGAAAAGAGATGCTGGCAAGAGCATGCCATAATCGCTCAAACAGAGCGGCTTCTTCATTTCTTATTTTAAGTTGCGCGTCGATGCCAGACGATGTGGCTGAAACGGAATTGTTCGGTCACGCACCAGGTTCGTTCAATCACGAGCAAGGTCATAAAGGGATTTTTGAACAAGCCAATGGCGGAACTGTTTTCTTAGATGAAATCGGTGAAATGAGTGCGCATCTACAAATTAAGTTGTTACGGTTCTTACAAGACGGGACGTTCCGACGGGTGGGTGAAGAGCATGAAGTTCACGTTGATGTTCGAGTTATTGCCTCAACCCGACATAAGCTGGCTGAACTTGCCGATTCAGGCGCATTTAGAGAAGATCTATTCTATCGACTCAATGTCCTGACACTGCGCATTCCTGCATTACGAGAACGAACGAATGATATCGTTCCGTTGTTAGAGTTGTTTGCGGCGAAATACGCGAATCAGCTGGGTATGGTGAGACCGAGTTTAGCCGATGACCTGGTGGATGGGCTATCGAACTACCCATGGCCGGGTAACATGCGACAACTCGATAATATGGTACTTAGGGCGCTAACAGAATGGCAAGAAGGTCCGCTAGACTTGTCTTTGTTCCATTTACCACAATTAGAAACCGCTTCTTCAGGCATTCCCAACGTAAACTTAGACGGTTCGCTTGATGAGATCATGAAAGAATATGAGTCTCAGGTGCTTGAACGATTGTATCAGTCATTCCCATCAAGTCGTAAGCTCGCAAAGCGGTTGAACGTGTCTCATACCTCCATCGCAAATAAGTTGCGTGACTACTCGATACGTAAAAATTAATGAATAGAGTTAATTCCCATAGAAGTGTTTATGAAGCCGATGATGATTTTATTCTTCGTACCGCTGAAATAGACGATGCGCAGAGAATTACGGATTACTTTAATCGTAATCGGACTCACCTAAAGGCTTGGGAACCTAAGCGAGAAGACGCGTTTTTCACGTATCAAGGTTGGTCAAAGAAACTGATCAAACTACACGAACTGCACTCACTGGGGTTGGGGTTTTATTTGATTATCCTCTCTCCCGATTCGCAAACCGTTCTTGGGACCGTGTCGTTTAGTAATTTGTCCCGCTTTCCTTGCTACACCTGTACGGTGGGTTATTCGTTAGATGGACAGTTACAGGGTAAAGGAATCATGACGCGCGCTCTAAATCGAGCTATAAATTACATGTTTACGTATCAGTCAATGCACCGAATTAATGCCGCCTACATGCCTAAAAACGAGCGCAGCGCTGCGGTGTTAAAAAATAATGGGTTTGAAAAAGAAGGGTTTGCCAAAAAATACTTGCTCATCAATGGGCAGTGGGAAGACCATATTTTAACCAGTTGTATTAATGAAAATTGGAAGGCGGTGAAGTAAGTGAATGAACGCTTAGGAAAGCAACTCTCTCTAATTATTGAGCTTGACCAACTCAAATCTGTATTGCGTCGTACGCGAGTCAAAAGTGCAAATGGTCGGTTAGAAAACAGTGCTGAACACAGTTGGCATGTTGCGCTAATGGCGATATTGATGGAAGAGCATGCCAATGACAGCGTAGACATATCGAGAGTCGTTAAGATGTTATTACTGCATGATATCGTTGAAATCGACGCTGGAGATACGTTTGTTTATGATGTTGCGGCTTCGTTAGAGCAAGAAGAAAAAGAACTGGCCGCAGCAGAACGTCTGTTTTCAATGCTTCCAAGCGATCAAGGTCTTGAACTGAAAACCTTGTGGTTAGAATTCGAATCGGCCTCCACAGCAGACGCCAAGTTTGCCAAAGCGCTTGATCGTCTGATTCCAATGTTATTAAACTTTCATAATGAAGGGCAGAGTTGGAAAGAGCACGGTGTCACCAAAGAGCAAGTCCTTGGCGTTAACAGTAAAATAGCGCTCGGCTCGCAAACACTGTGGGATGAAGCGAAAAGAATGATTGAGCAAGCCGTCGATAATGGCTGGCTAAAAAATAACGAGGAAATTTAATGTCGTATTTGCCTTTGGAACAGTACCAAAGAAAATGGATTTTCACGCACCAGTCCATGCCCGTTCCAGAAGAGGATCTCGCTAAGATTAAGCCTATGGATGCCGTGAGAGCATCGCAACTGTGGAAAGAAAATATCAGCCCACAGAGCCCTGATGCCGATCGTCTAAGCAATCAAGACTGGCCCAGTAAAGATTCTAACTGGTCGGCGGAAGTGAATTGGATAGACAGTTGGGAAGATGACGATCAAGGCTTTCCTGAAGAATTAGCCGAGATGTTGAACTGGCAAGATGATGTGACCGTTTACTTTTGCTATGAGAAATACAATGTATTGGAAACCAAGTGGGCTACGTTTAAACAGCATTGGAAGAACTTTTTATTCTATGACGATGGCCCAATCTTGATTGCCCGCCGCAGAAAAGAAGCTCTGTGGTTCAACTCTAAAGGAACGGTTAAGTTCGGCGTTCGGAGCTGAGTTTCTTTTATCAAAGCCTTATAAAATTTATCCAAGTAGCATAAAAGCAGCGAAGTTCGCTGCTTTTTTGTGCTTGGCTCATATTTCAGTGCCTATACTTAGCAGACAGTTATCAACAAATAGGCTAAGAATGAATGTAGAGAAAAAGATACTGGATTTAGTTGTTGGTATAACAGAACAAACCAACTCCATCTCGCTGGCACACTGCGTCGTCGCGACGTTGTCAGAAATGGTCCCCATTCAAAGCGTTCATCTATTTCATTATAAAGGCGAAATCGCCCAACTCACCGCAGCCCTTACTCGAGTCGAAAATTCAGCGGAACAGGCCAGCTATGAATGGTTGAGCAAGCGCGATGAAAAAGTGCCTGAAGATTTTGATCATACGCTGAGTTTGAGCGTAGTCGAGCGTGACGACAATGGGTTTTATCGTTGCACATTCCCAATACGTATCGATGAAAATTCATCCGCCCGCTTTATTGTTTTGATGGACAGCCCTCCTAATGAATATCAGTTGCTTATGGATGGCTTCAGCCAAATTTATAAGAACTATCTAGTGGTTCTACGTGAAAGTGAACATGATCCGTTAACGGGGTTATGGAATCGTAAAATGATGGAGCAGAAATTAAATCAAAGCTTTGAATCAACGGTGAACAATCAGTTGGATGACGGATACGCTTCAATCGTCTCCATCATCGATATCGACAATTTTAAAGATATTAATGATACCTATGGTCATTTGATTGGTGACGAGGTGCTGCTCGTGTTTGCTCAACAAATGCAGGAGTCTTTTAGCCATGAAGAGAATTTGTTTCGTTTTGGGGGCGAAGAGTTTGTGGTGTTGTTCCCACGCTCGACATTGAAACAAGCGGAAGAAAAAATGGAAAAATTTAGACAGCATATTGAAAGCTATGTGTTTCCTAAAGTACCTCAAGTCACATTCAGCGGTGGTATATGTACGATCAAAACAACCGACTTTCTGACCGATATTTTAGATAACGCTGACAAAGCGCTCTACTACGCGAAAGATAATGGTAGGAATCAAGTATTCAGCTATCAGTGGTTAAAAGACGAAGGTATATTGATAGTGGATGATAAGGGAGATAGTGATGTTGAATTATTTTAATTTGCAAGCATCTTCAAGAGGTTATCTGTGATTATTATTCCATAATTGTTGCCTAAATAAGACTCTCAAACATCATGTGGTATTCTCACATTATATTGACATGTTATTAATTTTGAGTGTTCACATGCCAGAATGCACGGTGGAAAACCTACTGTTACAGTTTAAAAAAGACTTTTATACAAAGTTGGGTTTTATTCATGCTGAAGCTCAACAAATACCTGATCCAACGCTTTCAACGCTCACTGAAGAAGAGTTAAAAGTGCTTGAGTCGGTTTGGGTCGAATTGTCGGTTTGGCAACATAATCAGAGTCAGTAACCTTTCCTTTTTTCCTTTTTCCCGTTTACTTTTCTTGTCGTTTCTGTGATGTTTTGAATAAAACCTTCGTGTTATTTTTGGTTCTTACTCCCTTTATTGTTATGAATCACCTTGGAGTAGTCTCTCATTTTCAATGAAACATTGAAAAATTTCGCGATAATCCCCATAGTTATAGCAAAGAGGCACCTTACAAGTTGTTGTCATTAGTACTAAAGCAAACAGTTGAGTGAGTAAAAATATGGCGGAAGTTCGTGCCAGAGTTGACCTGAAAGTTGGCTCCCAAAGCAATATTGATGCAGAGATTCTTTCTTTTCATGGCTTGCAGACAGAAAAAGAGCACATTGCGATCGTTTTTAAGCAAGCGGATAAAAAGACAGACACCCCATTAGTTAGGATGCATTCAGAGTGTTTGACAGGAGATGTCTTCCACTCTTCACGCTGCGACTGTGGTGAACAGCTCGAAGAGACCATCAATAAGATGGGCGAGCAGGGCGGTATCATTCTTTATTTACGTCAAGAAGGCCGTGGAATTGGTCTGTACAATAAAATTGATGCGTATCGTTTACAAAGTGATGGAATGAACACCTACGAAGCAAATAATCACTTAGGATTTGGTGATGATCTTCGAGATTTTACAGAAGCGGCTCAAATGCTTACGGCATTGAATATTTCAAAGATTCGATTAGTCACTAATAATCCGAAAAAGATCAAAGAGCTAAAAGAAAACGGAATTGAAATTGTGGAAATAGTCAATACTTCTGCTCATATCAAAGTCGGCAACGAGAGTTACTTGCAAGCTAAGGTGTCCCACGGAAAGCATAATTTGAAACTCTAATTGCATCGTGTTATCGGATCTTTTCAAACCGCCTCAAACTATGAGGCG
>NZ_AJYQ02000039.1 GCF_000287055.2 Vibrio genomosp. F10 str. ZF-129
GAAAGTGTCCGGTTGGAGTTGACCAGAACAGTTGCTCACAGCAAGGATTTTTATAAAGAGGCTGATATAGAGTATGGTGAAATTGATGAAGAAGGTGGTCGAAGCTTTCAGTTACCTTATGATATTTCTAAGTTAATGGATAACCACCCCTTGAGTCTCGAACAGAATAAATGTCAGTATATAGTAGAGTCCCTAAAACATTTAGAGGCTGTTTTAAGAGAAGAAATTGAGCATTCAAAAACAGAGTTGTTCAAAGCTTTATAACAAGGCATTCAAGCGGAAAATTTACAGTTGGCTGTTTTTCGTTCCTCAAACATTTTAGCCAACTATAATTTTCCGCTTAATGCGGCGTTATACCCTACATTGGAGATGAAATGTTCATCCTTAGTTCCTTAGTTGAGCAACACTTTCGTGAAACAGAAAAATTTATTCGAAAATTGCCTAAAGATGACGTTGCAGATTGGCTACTCAATACAGGTTACTTTCCTGAATCAAATATACTGCCACCGTCATTTAAAATTCATAACTTTAAATTAAAAGATAAGCCGTATAACCGTAAGGTAAAAGACCTAGCAAGACGACAATTAACACCGATTTCATATCCTAAGTCTTTGCTAACTGACAGAGTGTTTGCTGTTCAAGATCCTCGAAATTATCATGATATTGTTTATTATCTTCATAGTGAGTGGGAGAACATTCTTAATAGGCTCTTTCCAGAAAGCACAAAGATATTCTCGTATAGTATGCCTATTCCGATAGATACAAAAAATCAAGGATCTGTTGGTAGTTTACGTTCAGGTAGAATGATTTATGAATGGATACAGATGGCCGAAAGTGATCTGGTTATCGATGCCACGTCTTACAAATACTTAGCTAAAACGGATATTACTAATTTCTACTGTTCGGTGTATACACATAGCGTTGCCTGGGCTATTGCAGGCAGTCGTGAAATAGCTTTTGAAGATAAAGATTTTGCATTGTTCGGGAACAAAATAGATAAGCTTTTACAATATTCAAATGATGCCAGAACAAATGGAATACCTATAGGGTCAGCACTTAGCGACCTTATCGCCGAACTTCTTCTGTCTTGGGTTGATGAGAAAGTATCGCTAGAGTTGGCAGAACTGGACTTTCTGGCTGTTCGATTTAAAGATGACTATAGAATTCTGTGTAATACGGAAGACGATGCAAAAAAGGTTTTGAGTACTATTTCCGATGAACTCAACAAAATAAACCTTAGCTTAAATGAAACTAAGACGCATATATTTTCTCTTCCTGACGGCTTATATCGTCCTCATGATCGTGAATACTTTCCCCACTCACTTAGAGAAACGTCAAAAGTGTCGTTCAAAACATTCGAGCATACGCTCTTGATCGCTTTAGACATACATAGAAAGTACCCCGGTACAGGCATTTTGGAGAAGTTCTTTTCAGAGTTACTTACTAAAGATAAAAGACTCAAAGTACAGTTTTCAAAATCAGAGCGTCAATGCCTAATGCAGCTAACTAAATTCATATCATTATTATTCCTAATAAAACGTGAGTCAGAAAAAACGTTGAGCCATGTACTCAGCCTTATTGAAATTGTATATTTAACAAACAAGAAGTATCAAAAGACATTAAAACCTTTCATAAAACATATTGTTGAAAAAGAGTTAGTTGCGGCATCTAATAAAAACTCTGCATTTGATGTTGTGTGGTATATATTCTTCTCTCGCTATATCGGTTTGGGGATCACCAACTTTAAAAGCCTGATCACCAATGAAAAAATATCTAACAATACTTTTGTTCAGTGCATGATTACTAGTCAAAACAAATTATATAGTGATTCGGGGGTTGAATTGTATAGAAAACCATCTGAATGTAAGGGAGTAAGCCTTGCTCATAGGCTTGATGTATTTAAACGTCACAATCGGGTATAACAAGGCAATTAAACGGAACTAAAACAGTGGGTTACGTTTCGCTTCGCTCCACATTTTAACCCACTGCTTTAGTCCGCTTATTGCGGCGTTATGTGCTTCGGAGGAGTAATGAATAGAGTCGAACAAATAATCCGTTCAACTGACGTGAAAGTTCGTAGAGATGTAGCTCTAGAGTCGACTTGGCTATATGGCGATTATGAGCATATGGTTGAGGAGGCACTGTCTTTTGATTGCCCTACATGTAACGTTAGTGACCTTTTAAAACTACAAATATCGCAGTTGTATCACCAAGGGTATGTTGTTATTGAAAACATTGCTGTCGCAGTTCCCGTTACTTCGGTGCTGTCGGTTTTGGAGCGCATCAGTGATATCGGTAACGGTCGGGGTAAATTGAGAAATATATCAGACCAAGTGGGTTTTAAGATCCTGCATACTCATTTTGGGCAATCTTCATTTATTGTTGAAAACTGGGCTAATCACGCGAAGCGCACCAAGTTACAAGATCAAGACTTGGATATCGAAACAATGTACCAATCGTTAATTGAGTCAGTCTCGAACGACTACAAAACTGGTGAGTGGGTTGTATACAGCAAACATAATGGTTCGATTACAATTTGGTGTTTGTGGCTACATGAAGCTGGTGATGAGGCTTTGGTTCGTGAACTGATAGCACGCACATAACAAACAATTTAAGAGTGATTCAGCACGCGTGGCATTTTTGGTTTGGGTTAAATTTAGTGTTTACGGTGGTCAAATTGAGTGTCGTGGTCGCGTGCTTTACACCTTAATTGGGCGTTATGTGAATTGGAGAAATTGAGTATATGAAGAAGTTTATCGCTATATTTATAGCATTCTTTTGTCTAGCCTCGATTGGTGCTCAAGCTAATGATCATCAGTTAAAACAAGCATATGAAAATCATCAAAGTGATGTTCAAGTGCAAGGCTCAGGCACAGTAATTCGCTTGCTACGTGATGACAACGAAGGAAGTAGGCATCAAAAGTTTATTTTAAAGCTGGACAGTAAACAGACCTTACTTGTTGCTCACAATATTGATTTGGCTCCTAGAATTCCAAACCTAAAAGTGGGCGATAGAGTTCAGTTTTACGGTGAATATGAATGGAATAAAAAAGGTGGTGTTATGCACTGGACACACCATGACCCAAACAATAGACACCCGCACGGTTGGTTAAAGCACAACGGTAAGACGTACGAGTAAAAATTCACATAACAAACTGTTCAAGAGGGATTCGCAACGCGTGGCATTTTCACTATGCGTTGATTTTAGTGTTTAAGGCGGTATGCAGCGGCTTTTGTATTGCGTTGCTCACCCCTTAACAGGGCGTTAAGACTCGCTGTGAT
>NZ_AJYQ02000040.1 GCF_000287055.2 Vibrio genomosp. F10 str. ZF-129
ACGCATAGTAAAACTGCCACGCGTTGAGAATCCACTTGAATTGTTTGTTATGCAAATTCAATAAGATAAGCTGACTTTACTCGATCAAAAACCATAATTGCAATGGTTGAGTGATTAAAGAATCAACCCAAGCAAAAGCCGTGATAAATAAGCCGCAAAAATGAAGTCTGCCTTTCAGCGACAAACTAGGCTTTTGAGCCAAACAAACTCAACGAGCAAAGTCTTCAACAAATACAAAATGATCGATTAACTTGCTCTTTCCACACTTTGCGCCAACTAAATTGACAACACGCCAACGCTAAAACCGATTGAGGCAAACAAAGAAATTTGTCTGTTTTACGGTTTGAGTTAACCACGAATTTGAGGGTAAAAATGCTCATTTGCCGACAGCTCAAAACGAATGGCCGGAGAAATCCCAAAAGATTGAACCCCTAAATTTACCTGAGTTGCATAACGCCTTACTAAGTGGCGCTTATGATTAGCTTACCCGAGCCTGCATAATTCTGAGCCGAGAGTGCCGAGCGTTTGAGCGTCCACTTAAGTAATTTGTTATGTATATTTATGCGCGAGCTTTCTGCCCGCAGCTTGAACAGAACTTATCTGTAATTTCAACGGGTGAGCCACAACCAGTGCAAAACTGAGACTTGTTGTTGTCGTTTTTATCAAATCCCATTAATTTATTAAATGGGTCTGGTTCCTTACTGGGAGAAACAATGTCTTGCGCTGTAAACCTATTTTTAGCTAAAGCATTATAAATATGGTAACCCCCACCAATTACGGAAGATAGAATGACGAAATACCCGATTAAACTCCAGTATTGTGGGCCAGAGTTTCCAGTCGTGCTTATCCATATTATACCAAATAACGTACCTCCGATTAGCTCGCTTAGCCCTTGCCCTAAGGAAGGGGCCCTGCCTTTTTTTATAGCAGCAATGTTTCCATTTTCGTCGGCCATTGTGACTCTTCGAGGGGTTCTGTTTTTGAGACGGTCTTTAATTAGTAGATCTATTTCATTAGCTCTATCTGGGTATGCATTTCTATCAATGTTTTGTTGGCTTTCCAATAAATCTTCTAAGGTGTACTTTGTATAATCTACTTTTGTCACTATAAACTTTCCTTGTATATACATAACGCCTTGCTAAGAGGCAAAAAATTGTTTGCTAAAATGTTTGAGGTACGAAAAACAGCAAACTGTTTTTTGTCCTTTTGAGCAACTTGTTAGCACTACGCAGCACCTGAATATTTATATGCCTTACTGACGGATATAGTTTCAAACCCTGCAACGATATGAAAACAAAGTGCCTCAACGTCAGCTACACGCTTTGTAAGAACCTCCGCAGTATAACGGCCACCAACCTTGCTGGCCTTTTCCCTGCCGTGAGCAATAGCATTACGATGCCCTTTAATTTCTTTTAAGATCCAATTATTCACATCTGTTGGAATAGCATCACCAGATAAGTGAAAAATTTGCCAAATATCTTCAATCTGTTCTTGAGAAATATTAATTCCATCTGTTGGAAACACCGAGTTATCTATAGGTGCAGGTTCAGAAGAAAACAAGGCATCAAAAAGTTCTTTTTTCTTATTCCATACTGTTTTCTTGCTACTACCTAATAAAGCATTAAATTTATTATCTAGAACAGTGCACAATAAATATTTCTTAAACTCCATTGGTTTAAGCTCTTCTTGCTTTACTAATTCTAAAAATCTAGAAACAACACTCGTTATTGTATATTCAATAGATGAGTACAATGAAATAAAAAGGAAACCTTTTTGTATTTTCAACAATTCAGAGTGCCTATCAACAGCTTCCAAACTAGAGATATGAGTAATTAATTCTTTTGATTGGTTTAATCTATCTCTAATTTCTAACTCTACCGTTTGATACATTCTATTTAAACCTATCGTAGGCGTATGCAATACGAGCTTTTAATTTTGGTCTCGAGTTAGTTGCTGAAGAAGTTAGTTTTGTTAATTCACCATCGTTAATCCAATCAACAACATTCTTATCAAGTATGTTTACCCCTTCTTCAATAGCATCTGCAGCACCAATAGTTATAGCTTCGAATAGGTTGTAAGGTGTAGTGCTTCTGTTTCCTCTTTTTATCCCGTCTGGTAATTCATTTGCTAGTGCTTCAAAAGTTTTTTCAAATGTAGCTCGATTCTTTTTATAATTAAATGAAGTAGAGGCTTCTGCCATATAATCATTAAGGAAATTAACCACACTATGATCAAATTGATCTCTATTATTTTTATAGGCAAAAAACTTAAGAATCAATTCATTCTTAGTACCATCGTTACTTTTTGCTTTAGGAAGGTTTACAACAGAGTTGAAATGTTCATTTTCAGATAGCTCTGTAATAAAGTCATTAAATTGACCTCTAAAAACACAAGAGCGTATTTCTTGATCAGTTAACTTAATTCCACCAGTATTTAGCCTTTCAAAAAGGTCAAAGCGCACTTTTAAATCGCTTTTATCACTTAAAGTAGTAACTTTAAGTGGTCTTAAATTGAATTTAAGTTTCAAGGTCTGAGGCAAATCTTTAAAACTAGAGTTGTTGAATTCTGTTAGAACTTCTAGACCTTTTAGGACTAAGTTTGATTCAAAACCAAATTTTTCTAACTGTTCATCATTTCCAACAAAATGTATTAAGGAGTTTAATCTCTGAACGCCATCTATTAGCTCCCAAGAGCCATCTTTATTTGCAGCCATGAATAAACTAGGCACTGGAATCCCTAGAAGAACTGATTCAATCAATCTAGATTGGTTTTCATGAGGCCACCTAAACTGCCTTTGATATTCAGGGGCAATATCGACTATACCTTCATCTGACATTGAGACTAACTCTTTAACTGATATATCAAATGAGTCAAAATCTACTTTCCGTGTTTCCTTGTCTAGCTGATTTACATAATCTTTCATGTTTTTTCCTAAATTCGTGACTTATACACGGTGATAAAATAAGTAGTGCTAACGCCTCGTTAAGAGGCAAATAATATGTTGGCTAAAATAAGCGACGCAGGAGCAAAAGCCAACGGTTATTTGTCCTGCTTTAACGACTTGTTAGTTTTACAATTTACTCGAAAGTGAGCCACTAACTAATACTAAAGCTTGTTCCTCGGTAAATCCTTTTTTTAATAATGCGTCAAAAAGATTACGTGCAAATTGTGCTTTAGCTTCTATGATTTTTGGATCATTCATAGCATTAATTGCTAACTGTAATTGGTGATCCAACTGCTGCTGAAGTTGAGTTGCCAAAGGGTGCTCTTTGCTCTCAGAGCCAATGGCAGTAAATGAAAACAATAATAGTGAGACTAACAGTGATTTAAACATCAAACTTTCCTTGTAAAACTAACGCCTCATTAAGTGGAAATTAATGGTTGGCTATAATCGCGAAGCGATAGCCAACTGTTAATTTTCCATTTAAATGACTTGTTATGTGTTTATAAGCTATTGCGATATTTAAACTCTTTAACATACCAAATAACACTATTTATAAAGCCACTAACAATTACTATTACAGCAATATTTAAAGATAATTCAGCAAAAAAATCGCCATTAAATTGGGCATTACCAGAAACGAGATATCCAATTATGCGCCCTATGATTAACAGTATGCCTAAATATAAAGTCGACTTGGCAACATAGTTAAGCATTCCTTTTTTACGTTCTTCAGTCCATCTTTCAAATTTAGAATTTTTTTCCATCGAAATATCCTTATATTTATAAAATTAGAAACAATGAATAAATGACACATAACGCCTTGCTAAGCGGACTAAAATGGTTGGTTAAAATCGCGTAGCGATGACCAACTGTTTTAGTTCCGTTTAAGCAACTTGTTAGCCGGCTTTTTGAGTGAAAAAAGTAGATTAACAAACGGCTTATTATTGGAGATTTAGCTTAACATTTCGAAGCTAAATAACCAGTTTAAAAACAATGCGAAACGAAGGTTTGATTGAAAACTAGAACCTAAGTAGCAATCTAAAAAACAATGAACGGAAGACCGATTCAAAGGAAAAACGAACCCTCGTTTTTACAATAATCTAAAAACCAAACTAGCTTTCTGCGAAGACAGCTAACGCCTTGCTAAGCGGATAAAAATGGTT
>NZ_AJYQ02000041.1 GCF_000287055.2 Vibrio genomosp. F10 str. ZF-129
CGTTGGGAATCCGTCTTAAACGCTTTGTTAGCTTACGAGCTTGGGAGAACTAGAAACTCAAGAATGCCACTTTTTGGTTCGTATCCCTTGGGTGTGGACACTTTATCCTAGTTATTGACACTTCACTTCCCCTTTTCAGCATTTCGTCGCAAAGAAACCTCAAGCCCTACAACTACATTTATCATTACTCCGTATTCGATACTTACGTTAAAAAAGGATAGTGAAATGGATCAAACAATGCACACAACTAATCAACAAGAACACATACGGGCTCAAGTTAAAAAGGTAAAAGAATTTTATGTCCACTTAACCAAATACTTGTCGGTAATATGCCTATTGTTTGTCATTAATTTCGTAACTGGTACTGAGGAACTTTGGGCAATTTATCCTGCTTTAGGCTGGGGAATATTTATGCTTTCACACGCTATCAAGGCATTTGAGATATTCAATTTTTTAGGGGATGACTGGGAGCAAAAAGAAGTTGAAAAGCGCTTAACAAAACTACGAAAATGAGCTGCTAGAGTTTAGGCTTTCTATGGTGCAACAGCATCAAAAAGCGTATAAAAATCAATGATGCGCACTTAGAAAGCTAACGCTCTGCTAAGCGGCAAATAAACCA
>NZ_AJYQ02000042.1 GCF_000287055.2 Vibrio genomosp. F10 str. ZF-129
TTAACAGTAGCTTTATAACGCCGCGTTAAGTGGTGAGCAACGCCAACCACCTTACCTAACCCATTGTGACATAAACACTTAACCTGAAGAAAACCGAAAGCGCCAAGCGTTGGGAGTCCGTCTTAAACGCTTTGTTAGCAGTGTTCTAATTGCGTACAGCTGTAACTGTCACCTCAATAAGTACATCACCTTCAAGAGTTACACCTAAACAAGCTCGCTGGGACCAATTATCAGGGTTGTCACCAACCCACTCACACCAAATTCTATCCATCTTGGGTTTATCAGCTATATTCGCAATGTAGACCTGGGCACTAACAATCTGAGTTTTGTCTGATCCTAACTCAGCTAAATTACTATCGATTGTTTGTAGCGCCAATTGAGTTTGACCACAAATATCCAAGCTTGTGTCTACCGATGTGGCAACAGTCCAGACTAAATCTTTGTATGCAGACGACTTATTTCGTCCCTTATAAATCCCACGCTTCCTTTCGATCATATTGTATCCTTTGAACTGCTAACGCTCTGCTAAGCGGAAAATAAACCAGCCACTTAACTTAAAAATTA
>NZ_AJYQ02000043.1 GCF_000287055.2 Vibrio genomosp. F10 str. ZF-129
GTACCGTACTACCTCGCATTTCGCCATTGACCCACAATTCCAGCATTCAATTTCCTATATCCAGTGCTTGTCCAATACTTGGAAGACTTGCTCACCTGTCACAGTGATCTCGACGCGTTCAAATGTCCCTTTGTGGCGATCATCAAAACGCACTCTGTTATGTGAGGTATTCCAATCGTAGAGTTCAATCACATATTCAATTTTAGGTAGCAGTAGATGCTCAACCGCTAGCTTTAAAATCTCTTGCTGATTAGGCATGTTCATGTGTTCAGCCAATGCTAAATCTTCGAATAACGCACCATCACTGAAACCAAAACGATCAAACAAATCGTCTGAATCTAGAGTCCATGTCTTACTGAACCAAATTTCGCGTGGATCGTAATTAGGTATCATTTTCAAGTTTCCAATGTTAGGTTTGTTGTTCAGATAAAGTGACATTGCCATTACTCAAACGGACTAAGTAATTGCCTTTATCCACATGCAAGTCACCATCAGCCAAATGAACGATTAATGTACCCGACTTATGGTTAAAATCATGGCTATCCAAAAAGTCAGAAATCTCACAACAATTATTGCCTAACCACTGAATTGAATTTTCGCTTACATTCTTCATAAGGTCGATGTTTCCAACGTTAAGTTGCGTCTCTATCCATGAGCTCATCGTCTGGGTCTAGTCCAGCGTCTTTTGCTAGATAGGTTATTTTTCCATCAGCAATAATGACGCGTTCCATGATTGGATTCTGATTTTCGTCAATACCAACACAAACCGGATTGTGAAATGTAATTGTGCATCCATAATCCCCATCGAGCTCCATTGGATCCAGTAATGTTATAGCTGCTATGGATTTTGGATCGATGGCCATAGCTCTATAACTTCGACATGATTTGCTACCCGTAATTCTTTGAATGATCATTTTCGCTAGGTGTCTCCTATTCGCTGGTGGCCGTACCAAGTCCAGTTTTCTATGCTAATTAACCTACTTTTTTAGCTAATGACTTTGCCAGTCCCTCGTTAACAAAGGACTTCCAATTTTCTTTAGTTAGTTCTGTATCGACAACTTCTTCTTCGACTAGCGAAATGATAATTTGTCGATTTATTAGGTTTGTTGCCATGTCTAAATCATGTAAACGAAGGAACGATGTAACACCCCAAACTTTATCTGAATGAAGTTCCAAGCTATCAGGTAGCCCCATAAGAGCAGCGAAAGCAAAATCACCTTCTCTTAATCCCCCGCAATGCAAAACCACCATATCCTCAAATCCAAGATAGATTGCTTCTAATGGTTTATCTTCATCTTCGTTTGGCTTTAGATGGACTAACCATTTGTCTTGATGGACATCAACTAAGTGATCCATCCCTTCAAAGTTTTGAAAACCGCGCAGGTTGTTGGACATGAGCACCCCGTAAACCAACTTTAGTCTTAAATGATCATCATTTAATGGTGTGTCAGGGTTTAGCACACTCTCCACTCCACGTTCTAAAATAGGTAACTCAGCAGCATCTACCAAAACAGCTAAATCTTTTTCGGCATGGGGCATTTGCCATACTGCGTATTGCATTTCACTTTTTGCCATTAACTTTTCCAATATTGTGTTACTTAATGTTTGGGCTGATTTTGGGCGTTATAAGCACCCCAAGTCCACCCCTCGAACCAAGCGGCTCTTGACTCACCATCTAAGTGAGGGTTATCCGCTTTTTCAAGACCACGATTGAAGTCGCTCTCACCTTGCTTCATTATCGATGAGTAAGCACTTGAAGGCATTTGGTCACAGTCAATTTCAAGCTTCTGATTGCCTTTATCGTAAACAGAAAGCTCTCCAAACATTTCATCGTGATCTATTGGCATAATCCAAAATTCCTATTTCGATTTTCGGTTAGT
>NZ_AJYQ02000044.1 GCF_000287055.2 Vibrio genomosp. F10 str. ZF-129
GCTCTTTAACAATTTGGAAAGCTGACGAACAACAACTGTGATTGGTTGTTGTTCAAATAAAAGTTCTCAAATCCTACTCTCTTTTAGAGATTAGGTACCAACACACATTCAAGTGTTCTTGGAAACAACATGACTTGTCATGTTCGTTTATATTTGAGTCCGGCAAAATCGAACGTCTCTCACTCATAAAATAGAGAGACAACTTGGTTGTTTGCCATACATAAGACCTCTTGGGGTTGTATGGTTAAGTGACTAAGCGTACACGGTGGATGCCTTGGCAGTCAGAGGCGATGAAGGACGTAATAACTTGCGATAAGCCCAGATTAGGTAGTAATAACCGTTTGAGTCTGGGATTTCCGAATGGGGAAACCCACGTGCATAAGCACGTATCGTTGCGTGAATACATAGCGCAACGAGGCAAACCCGGGGAACTGAAACATCTAAGTACCCGGAGGAGTAAAAATCAACCGAGATTCCGAAAGTAGCGGCGAGCGAAATTGGAGTAGCCCTTAAGCTTTTAATGATGCAGGTGAAGAGTCTGGAAAGTCTCGCGATACAGGGTGATAGCCCCGTAACCGACACATCATAATCAGTGAAATCGAGTAGGGCGGGACACGTGATATCCTGTCTGAATATGGGGGGACCATCCTCTAAGGATAAATACTACTGACTGACCGATAGTGAACCAGTACCGTGAGGGAAAGGCGAAAAGAACCCCTGTGAGGGGAGTGAAATAGAACCTGAAACCGTGTACGTACAAGCAGTAGGAGCAGGCTTGTCCTGTGACTGCGTACCTTTTGTATAATGGGTCAGCGACTTAATTTTAGTAGCAAGGTTAACCGTTTAGGGGAGCCGTAGGGAAACCGAGTCTTAACTGGGCGTACAGTTGCTAGGATTAGACCCGAAACCAGGTGATCTAGCCATGGGCAGGTTGAAGGTTGAGTAACATCAACTGGAGGACCGAACCGACTAATGTTGAAAAATTAGCGGATGACTTGTGGCTAGGGGTGAAAGGCCAATCAAACCTGGAGATAGCTGGTTCTCCCCGAAAGCTATTTAGGTAGCGCCTCGGACGAATACTACTGGGGGTAGAGCACTGTTAAGGCTAGGGGGTCATCCCGACTTACCAACCCTTTGCAAACTCCGAATACCAGTAAGTACTATCCGGGAGACACACGGCGGGTGCTAACGTCCGTCGTGGAGAGGGAAACAACCCAGACCGCCAGCTAAGGTCCCAAAGTATAGCTAAGTGGGAAACGATGTGGGAAGGCTTAGACAGCTAGGATGTTGGCTTAGAAGCAGCCATCATTTAAAGAAAGCGTAATAGCTCACTAGTCGAGTCGGCCTGCGCGGAAGATGTAACGGGGCTAAGCTATACACCGAAGCTGCGGCTACGTACTTTTGTACGTGGGGTAGGGGAGCGTTCTGTAAGCCGTTGAAGGTGGTCTGTAAGGGCTGCTGGAGGTATCAGAAGTGCGAATGCTGACATGAGTAACGATAAAGGGGGTGAAAAACCCCCTCGCCGGAAGACCAAGGGTTCCTGTCCAACGTTAATCGGGGCAGGGTAAGTCGACCCCTAAGGCGAGGCCGAAAGGCGTAGTCGATGGGAAACGGGTTAATATTCCCGTACTTCTTATAATTGCGATGGGGGGACGGAGAAGGCTAGGTGGGCCTGGCGACGGTTGTCCAGGTTCAAGTACGTAGGCGGAAAGTTTAGGTAAATCCGGACTTTCATTAACGCTGAGATACGATGTCGAGCCACTACGGTGGTGAAGTCATTGATGCCATGCTTCCAGGAAAAGCCTCTAAGCTTCAGATTATAAGAAATCGTACCCCAAACCGACACAGGTGGTCGGGTAGAGAATACCAAGGCGCTTGAGAGAACTCGGGTGAAGGAACTAGGCAAAATGGTACCGTAACTTCGGGAGAAGGTACGCTCTTGGCGGTGAAGTCCCTTGCGGATGGAGCTACTAGGAGTCGCAGATACCAGGTGGCTGCAACTGTTTATTAAAAACACAGCACTGTGCAAAATCGTAAGATGACGTATACGGTGTGACGCCTGCCCGGTGCCGGAAGGTTAATTGATGGGGTTAGACTTCGGTCGAAGCTCTTGATCGAAGCCCCGGTAAACGGCGGCCGTAACTATAACGGTCCTAAGGTAGCGAAATTCCTTGTCGGGTAAGTTCCGACCTGCACGAATGGCGTAATGATGGCCACGCTGTCTCCACCCGAGACTCAGTGAAATTGAAATCGCTGTGAAGATGCAGTGTACCCGCGGCTAGACGGAAAGACCCCGTGAACCTTTACTACAGCTTGGCACTGAACATTGAACCTACATGTGTAGGATAGGTGGGAGACTTTGAAACTTCGTCGCTAGATGGAGTGGAGTCAACCTTGAAATACCACCCTTGTACGTTTGATGTTCTAACGTTGGCCCCTTATCGGGGTTGCGGACAGTGCCTGGTGGGTAGTTTGACTGGGGCGGTCTCCTCCCAAAGAGTAACGGAGGAGCACGAAGGTGGGCTAAACACGGTTGGACATCGTGTGGTTAGTGCAATGGCATAAGCCCGCTTGACTGCGAGAATGACAATTCGAGCAGGTGCGAAAGCAGGTCATAGTGATCCGGTGGTTCTGAATGGAAGGGCCATCGCTCAACGGATAAAAGGTACTCCGGGGATAACAGGCTGATACCGCCCAAGAGTTCATATCGACGGCGGTGTTTGGCACCTCGATGTCGGCTCATCACATCCTGGGGCTGAAGTCGGTCCCAAGGGTATGGCTGTTCGCCATTTAAAGTGGTACGCGAGCTGGGTTTAGAACGTCGTGAGACAGTTCGGTCCCTATCTGCCGTGGGCGTTGGAAGATTGAAGGGGGCTGCTCCTAGTACGAGAGGACCGGAGTGGACGAACCTCTGGTGTTCGGGTTGTCACGCCAGTGGCATTGCCCGGTAGCTAAGTTCGGAATCGATAAGCGCTGAAAGCATCTAAGCGCGAAGCGAGCCCTGAGATGAGTCTTCCCTGGCACTTTAAGTGCCCTTAAGGGTTGTTCAAGACTAGAACGTTGATAGGCAGGGTGTGTAAGTGCTGCGAGGCATTGAGCTAACCTGTACTAATTGCCCGTGAGGCTTAACCATACAACACCCAAG
>NZ_AJYQ02000045.1 GCF_000287055.2 Vibrio genomosp. F10 str. ZF-129
GTTATGTTTACTTGTATTTCAATGGCTTAAAAATTATTCGATCTCTGTTTTTTATCCCTTTAGCAGTTCGTCCGAGTTGCCTCAGCAAATCCGCATTGTCGTCCCAAGTTCGTGAATTTCTCAACCCGTAAAACATGCTAATGTTCGCGGGTTGCTTCATTTGCAGGTCGTGGCGGTTGGTTTCAAATATCACTGGCTCTAAGTCGCTTTGGGCATATTTCCCAATAAGCTAATAACCTTGGCAGTTGTCTCGGCAAATCGCCATTGTTTTGCGCTGCTTTTGCTAAGAAAGGGCGCTTGTTGAAAGCGTATCGAGTTGCCTCATTAGCAGGGAAGTGGTTTTACTCGTTTTGGGTTTTGGCGCGTCTGCCGGTCAAGTAAGTTCGAGCTTGTGATTTAGTTCAGAAATCTAGGTTTGCATCTCAGTTCTTTGCCATGTAATCAATGAATTGTGCTAAAACATAACAAAGCATTTAAGACGGATTCTCAACGCTTGGCAATTTCAGTTCAGGTCAGCTTTAGTCCTAAATGTGGCAAGGTTTAGGCTTGGGTGGTCGCGTTGTTCACCACTTAATGCGGCGTTATGTTTATTGTGGAGATATTCGATTGAAACGAGTAGTAGTTGGTAAAAGTTTAGACTTGGAAATGTCGCTTTGGCGATACATGTCATTAGATAAATTTATTGATTTAGTAAACAACAAAAAGCTGTTTCTGACCCCATTAAGTTATTATCAAGCAACGGACCCTTTCGAGGGGTTTACTCCTAAAGTTGCGTTTGAAGCTACTACTAATATATTCCTGAAGGGCATCGAGGAGCTTGAGGCGCAAAGTCAATTAATCGAGAATATGTTTCAAGAGCGAATATCTTCAGGTGCAACCCCGCCAACACCTGAACAGTATCAAGCTATCTCAACGATGAAAAACTCAGTTCAGCAAAATAGAGCTGACCTTGTTCCTAGAAACAACAAAATCAGCAAGTCAACTTGTGTTCATTGTTGGTATCACAGTGAAAGTGAATCAGAAGCAATGTGGAAACTATACTCTGATAGTGGGAAAGGAATAGCAATTAAAACAACTGTAGGTTCTTTGGTGTCAGCTCTAGACCTATGCCAGCCCAAAGTTCCTCTTCATATTGGGCGTGTAAAGTATTTAGATTTTCTTTCAGAGCACTTAACACCAAAAGAATGTGTGACTGATGGGGTTACAGCTCCACTATTAAAGCGACAAGAATACTCCCATGAAAATGAAGTTCGTCTTTTTTCAGTCCCTCAATGCCTAACAGCAAAGAATTGGAGAGAATACAAACCTACACCAATACTTGTTGACGTAGATACATCCACCTTGATTGAAGCTATCTATATTTCACCATATGTTGGAGAGCCGTTTACCTCCAGCGTATATAAGATTTGCGAACTGTTTGAGATTCCTAAAAATAAGGTTGTAACATCGCAGTTGCTCAAAAATTACGAAGAAGTGTTGCTAGGGTACGTAAAATAAACATAACAAAGCATTTAAGAGTGATTCGCA
>NZ_AJYQ02000046.1 GCF_000287055.2 Vibrio genomosp. F10 str. ZF-129
TTACGATGAGTACCCACACAGATTGATATGGTTTAGAAAGTTAGAGTAAAGAAACTTCCAGATGGGGCTATAGCTCAGCTGGGAGAGCGCTTCGCTGGCAGCGAAGAGGTCTGCGGTTCGATCCCGCATAGCTCCACCATCTTTAAGTATTTTTACTTTGAAAGTATTTAGAAATGGTGACTTTGGTCATTATGCTCTTTAACAATTTGGAAAGCTGACGAA
>NZ_AJYQ02000047.1 GCF_000287055.2 Vibrio genomosp. F10 str. ZF-129
AGTGGCAGCGCCACTTAGTAAGGCGTTAGCTATACAGGGAACATTCCATACTGAAGAGAGCCATATATGTACGATTTGTTTAATTCTATGATTGACTCGATGGTTGAATGTACAAGGAAGAAGAAGTACACGGCTGATGAAATTGCATCATTTGAAGGTAGGCTTGGTTATGAACTTCCCGAAACATATAGAGAATTTTTAGTCAAAGTTGGCACTTTCAAACATACCGATAAAGAGTTTGGTTTTGTATTTGAGTTACTCAATCTTGAGTCAATAGAAGAATGGACGGAGTCAATTTGCAAGGCAAGCGGCACTTTATTTCCCGAGCTATTACTAGTTGCAAGCACTACGAGCGGAGAGCATTTTGGGTTTAAAGCCACTTCGAAGCTGCTATATGTGTTTGACCCAGAATGCCCAGTAGAATTATGGGCTAGTGAACATCTCAAAGAATATGGGTTCAAAGATTGGCTTGCAATACTTCTGAACACTAAGTTCGAAGAGGTTTGGTAGTATAGCTAACAAGCAATTTAAGAGGGATTCTCAACGCTTGGCACTTTTGCTTCTACTTCAAATTTAGTGGCTATGGCACAATGCTATAGTTTTGGGTGGAGGCGTTGTTCACCCCTTAATTGG
>NZ_AJYQ02000048.1:0-573 GCF_000287055.2 Vibrio genomosp. F10 str. ZF-129
TGCTATTCTAAACCACAATAAGCCAGCAGCTTATCTTGTCCCAGCAGAAACTTATGAGTTTTTAATGGATATGCTCGATGACTATGAGCTTGCTAGACTAGTTGAAAGTCGCCGTGGTGAATTGTCTGAAGCGGTGGAAGTAAATATCGATGACTTATAAGCTAAAATTTCTACCGGCTGCCAAGAAAGAGTGGAGTAAGTTAGCTCCACCAATTCAAAGTCAGTTCAAAAAGAAGCTTAAAGAGCGTCTGGAAAACCCGCATGTTCCTTCTTCTAAACTGCGTGGCTATGACTCAGTTTATAAGATCAAACTACGTACAGCAGGCTATCGCTTAGCCTATGAAGTCATTGATGATGAAATCGTGGTGTACGTGTTAGCTATTGGAAAACGAGATAAAGATGCAGTGTACAAAAAGTTAGCATCAAGGTTCTCGTAACAGCAGCATAACAAACAATTTAAGAGTGATTCACCACGCTTGGCATTTTTAGTTTGGGTCTAGTCCAGTGTTTACGGGGTTCAAATTGAGTGTTGTGGTAGCGTGGTTCACACCTTAATTGGGCGTTAGGCGGCCT
>NZ_AJYQ02000048.1:583-2930 GCF_000287055.2 Vibrio genomosp. F10 str. ZF-129
GTATCTTGTCCCAGCAGAAACTTATGAGTTTCTAATGGATATGCTCGATGACTACGAGCTTGCTAAACTAGTTGAAAGTCGCCGCGGTGAGTTATCTGAAGCGGTGGAAGTAGATATCGATGACTTATAAGCTTAAATTTCTACCAGCTGCCAAGAAAGAATGGAGCAAGTTAGCTCCACCAATTCAAAGTCAGTTCAAAAAGAAGCTTAAAGAGCGGCTAGAGAATCCACATGTTCCTTCGTCTAAACTTCGTGGCTACGACTCAGTTTACAAGATCAAACTACGTACAGCAGGCTATCGTTTAGCCTATGAAGTTATTGACGATGAAATCGTGGTGTATGTGTTGGCTATTGGAAAACGGGACAAAGATGCAGTGTACAAAAAGTTAGCATCGAGGTTCTCGTAACAGCAGCATAACAAAGCGTTTAAGACAGATTCCCAACGCTTGGCATTTTTCATTTCATCGTTGGGTTTTGTGTTTAAGGTGGTATGGTTAGGTTTCGTGGTGGCGTTGCTCACCACTTAACGCGGCGTTAGCTTTCTCAATATTCAATCAATATGGGGTTTATATCGTGAATAATTTACAAAAAACAGGGGGAGTTGCTGCTCTTTTGGAGTCCATCATTTACGTGTCAGCTTTCGTTTTTTTTGGCGCGTTCTGGAATTTCCCCGCTGATGCTGATTCTGCTCAAAAGTTTGCTTTTCTAGCTGAAAACCAAAATGTCCTATCCATCGTAAATCTCATCATGTATGTACTATTTGGAGTTTTACTGGCTATATTAGTATTGGCGCTTCATGAGCGTTTGAAGAGGAATGCCTCAATTCTCTCACAAATCGCTTCGGTGTTTGGGGTTGTTTGGGTGGGGTTAGTCATTGCAAGTGGAATGATTGCAAATATAGGTTTGGCAGCAGCTTTGGAGTTGTCAACTAAAGATCCAGAGCAAGCTATGACAGTCTGGCGAGCTATCTACTCTGTAGTCGAAGGCTTAGGTGGTGGTAATGAAGTAGTTGGAGGCCTGTGGGTTCTATTGTTAAGTTTTGCCGCTTTAAAAGGTAATGAACTTCCTAAAACACTTAACTACTTTGGGTTTTTTGTTGGCATTGCTGGTGTTTTTACTATTTACCCTGCTGATGTACTTACTGAAGTTTTTGGGATAAGCCAAATTGTATGGTTTTCTTGGCTAGGTGTAGCCATGCTTAGGGGTCGTAAAAGCTAACAAGGGCTTCAAACGGAAAAAATACAGTTGGCTGTTTTCACTCCGTTCAACATTTTAGCCAACTAAATTTTTCCGCTTAAGCGGGCGTTAGCAGTTTGGAGAAGTAATGAAGTATCTCATTTTTGTTTTTTCGTTAATATCATTTACTAGTCAAGCTAGTTGCTATGTTGTAGGCGACCTAAAAGGCTTTTCTACACGTCAAATTGAAAGTTTCGAAATAGGTAAAGATGGCATTTCATCACAAAAATTCATTGTTGAGTTTAAAGGTGATGAAAGTAGCGTTTCTCCAAATGACATGAGTTGTTTTCAAGCGGGCGCGGCTACATTAATCTGCGCTGATGTTGGTAATAGTGGCGAATCTACGATAGAAACTTGGGCTGTGTATCCAGATTCAGGAAAGGCTGTATATACAAAGTCCATCAATGGTTTTGGGAGTTTTAATGGGGCAAACATGTTCGTAGGTAACATCAAGGGGCGCTGCGACTAAACTGCTAACAAATTGTTCAAGAGGGATTCGCAACGCGTGGCATTTTCACTATGCGTTGATTTTAGTGATTAAGGTGTTATGCGGCGGCATCGGTATTGCGTTGCTCACCCCTTAACAAGGCGTTATGTAGCTAAGGCGTGAAATCTCGATTACAAGCCTTAAGCTTAATAGCTTACTTATTTAGCCATTTCGTCGAGGTTGTTGCCTTTTTTTCGATCGGGGTTCGTTCTAAGGTGGGGCTTCTTGTCTTTAGCATGTACAGTGTGAGCATTTTCGATTTGCCCACGATCTGCCATTCTCATTGCAGTATCTAACGAGGTGAAACTAGAATTACCATCAAAGCGTACTTGTGTGATATTACCTTTACTATCTTGTTTAGCGTCAATAATTTTCTTAGTCATGATGTATCCTTCAGTTTATATGTAGGTTTACATCCTTGAATTATTATAACTTCCTGTAGAGGTTATATTTTAATCGATCTAAGTTATTGAAGCAATCGATTACATTTAGACAGCTACATAACAAATTGTTCAAGTGGACAGTCGAACGCTCGGCATTCTCGGCTTGGGGTTTATCAGGTTCGGGAAGTTTGGTGGTTCTGCCACTTAACAAGGCTACATGGACTCCCTCTTTTGTCAACAA
>NZ_AJYQ02000049.1 GCF_000287055.2 Vibrio genomosp. F10 str. ZF-129
CTTGTTGGTTGCAGCTTAAGCGAGCGTTAGCCGTCATGGAGCTTGCTATACTCAAAGTGATAGAATAGTATCACTTTAGTATTCCTTTGGAGCAGCTTTCATGAAAGTAGAACTAGTTACATCACTTAAACGTCAAGCAACCAAGATCCTCGCTGATCTCCACGACACTAAAGAACCAGTATTAATTACTGAGCATGGTAAGCCATCAGCGTATCTAGTTGATGTTGATGATTACGAGTTTATGCAAAATCGTTTGGTTATTCTGGAGGGCATTGCACGAGGCGAGCGTGCACTAGCTGACGGTAAAGTGGTAAGTCATGATGAAGCCAAGGACAAAATGTCAAAATGGCTGAAATAATCTGGACTGAGCCAGCGCTATCTGACCTCAACGATATCGCTGAATACATAGCACTTGAAAATATTGTAGCTGCAAAGCAGTTGGTACAAACGATCTTCTCTAAAGTTGAACGCCTAGAAACTTTTCCAGAATCAGGTCGTATTCCGCCCGAACTAGAACATTTAAGTTATCGTGAAGTTGTCGTTAATCCGTGCCGTGTTTTCTATAAACAAGACGGTGACAAGGTCTTTATTCTGTTTGTTATGCGAGCTGAAAGAGATTTGCGTAAGTTCCTGTTGAGTAGGCAATAACCTTTGGGAATGAACGGCTAACAAACGCTTCAAGACGGATTCGCAACGCGTGGCATTTTTACTATGCGTTGATTTTAGTGATTTAGGTGGTATGCGGAAACACCATATTGCGTTGCTCACCACTTAAGCGGGCGTTATAAAGCTACTGTTAACGTATTGTTTTTGTTGTGGGTGGTTACGTGTTTGCGGGTGTTTTTTATGTTCAAACTACCTCAATCGCTTGCTTCGAGTTTGGCGGTTTCTTTTGTGTTGTCGCCAGTCAATTTCAGCACAAGATTAATATGCCACCGACCAATATCGT
>NZ_AJYQ02000050.1 GCF_000287055.2 Vibrio genomosp. F10 str. ZF-129
AGTATTTGCTTAGAATAACTAGGCGTCATACTTTTCGCCGCGCCTAAAACGATTTTATCTCAAACAAAATTTAACTGCGAAAGATCAACACGCCATAGTGACATATGACGAAAACAACAACTAAAAGGAGATGCCATTTGGCCGTCCAGCCTCTGATTGAACTGTGGCTATGCCCACTCAATCAACTTGATGAATGTTTGGATCATACCCACTCCCTTCGAACCTGGCTTTCAGGAGATGAAGCAGCAAAAGTAGACCGATTTCGCTTTCACCACGATCAAATTCAGGCTCTTTATATACGCTGTTACTTGCGCTGTGTTTTGTCTCAATATTCATCATTGGATCCGCAGGAATGGCAGTTTCATTTGGGGCAGAAGGGAAAGCCTACCTTGATAAGTGAACAGTATTTAAACACGGGTCTATCGTTCAATATTAGTCATAGCAAAGATCATTTGTTAATAGCTGTATGTCAGATGAAGAATACCAGTATCTTTTTGGGGGTGGATATTGAGCACTCTCGCAGTGGAATGGATATTCAGGCCGTCATGAACCGGTACTTTTCAGCGGAAGAAATTAAGGATTTGAACGATCTTGACAGCGACCAAAAAAACGAACGATTTTTTGATTTATGGGCATTGAAAGAGTCATACATCAAAGCGACTGGGCTCGGTCTTTCCACACCATTAAACCGTTTTTCTTTTGATTTTTCATCGGCTTTAAAATGTGCTTTATCAATTGATACGCTGACTAAGGATTTCAAACGTGATAGTGAGAATGAGAGTGAGAAACTCTGTATTGAAACCTATCGTGGTATTGACATTAATTTTGGGGTAAATAGTGAAAATGATACCTCAAACCAATGTTTCGAGCAGATTTATTGGCAGACCTGCTTAGGACGATTAGATGAACAATACCGTTTTGCTGTTACTTTGGGAGGGGTTGTATCGGACATGAAGATCAAGATGAAACATTTCGACTCGTCTATGTTAGAGGCTGTATGTTAGGGACTATGTTAAAAGCTAAGTTAGGAGGACATGCTGCGAACAAAGTCAGGGAGAGAATGAAAACGACACTTTGATGAGCGCGGCTCGAAGGTTCAGCTAGAGCCACGTATCTATTTATGTTTAAGTGATCTTTGAGTGTTCTTTGAGGAAGATGGTTTGCTATCAGGCTCCAATCATAGCTTTTAATATCTCCGCTGGGACCGGTTGAAGGCGCTTATCTTTATCTAGACACACCATTTCGATGTCCCCTATCACAGCAGGTTTACTTGCCCCTTCTCGCCAAACTTCTTGTCTCCAAAGAGTTTTGTATTTTCCGTCCAATTCGAATGATGTTCGGATGTCACAAATCTCTGCAAACTCAACACCATCCTGGAAAGTCATGTTCGCTTTGTACACTGCAAACCCCAAGCCGTGTTCGTTCCATAATGTTGCCAGTTTATCACTACCCAAGACATGTTCTCGTGCCCGCTCAAAATACTTTAGAAAATTTGGGTGATACACTACCCCTGAGTGGTCGGTATCTTCGTAATAGATTTGTACCGGATGGTGAAATATCTTACTCATACTACGCAACCTCATTATGGTGGTTTGCATTGCGCTAATGCGAATACTAAGTGATTGTCGGCACTGTACATTAAACCCATAAAGCACTTCAAGAAATCGCGAGCAATAACCTTCTGGTGTGACCTCACCGAGTATGTGTCAGCCAGTCAACGAGCCAAATTAATGATCCGCATTAATGTCCCATAATCAGTGCTATCATATGACAATATTGCTGAATTATTGGTATTTGGATGAGAGATTGTAACCAATGCGGAAAATGCTGCATTAAATATGGTGGCGGTGATCTCTGGGTGTCGCAAGAAGAAATTGATCTCTGGGAAATTTTTAATCCAGATATTTTTGATTACGTGAAAGGAGGGGAAATATGGTTCGATCCTAAAAGCGGAGAAAAGCTGCAACGATGCCCTTTTCTCGAATTAGCGCCCAAAACATCTAAAAACGATCCTGATAGATACACGTGCAGTATTTACTTAAGTCGCCCTGAAGACTGCAGACACTACCCTAGCCTCATTGAAGAAATGATTCGGGATGAATGTGAAATGATAGAAGCGGTTGATTTAGAAAACGCCAAAAAAGCGAAGAAGAAACTTGATGTGTTGATGATTGACAGCCGTCCTTCCCGTGCTTTTTAGTGCGTTTTTATGGAATGTACTTCCGACCTTGTGAAAACATGATCGCTGTTGATCAGTGACGACTGTGCCTAGCATTATGTACTTCGCTTCAAACACATAGACCTAAACCGGATGCTATTAACATGAGGTAACGCGTTACTTTCCTATTGAGTTGGTTTACGCTGCTAACGATGAGGTCATGCATGTAAATAGCCATCTAAAAACTGTCGTTTTCGCTATAAACGTTAGCCATCAAAGAACCATCATTATTTTCTAAAATCAAAAAGGTTATGGGCTTACAGCACACCTGACAATCTTCAATGTACTGTTGTTCAATATCCGACGCGTCAATCAATACGTCGATAGTTTCACCACAGTAAGGGCACTCTATTGATTGTTCATTAAGTTGATTCACATCATCATCCTAGCCGTTTCGCCCAGTTACCACCGTGCTCGTTTGCGCAGTTCTCGTCAGTATCATATGCTATATGTTGGGCGGCGTCCTTAAGTGTTACGCCTATTGTTGCAAGTTTCGTCTGAACCAAAGAATACACAGGTGAACCACCGTCGTTTTCCAAGAATTCAGAAAGTTGTCTATTGGTCGAAAAGACACAGGTCACCTTCAACGTTTTAGGGAAATTAGAGTAGTTCGCTGAGTGAGTTAGCCATTGGAAACCTGCAAGTTGTTTTAGGTTGGTTTCACAGAGTTGTGTTAACGTTTTTCTGATTTGGTTATCTATTTTCTTATCTGTTTTACGCATATCTGTTTTACGCATATCTGATTGATGCCTAATGATTGTGTTTCAATACTTATTCATCTAGGTTAACTCAAACCGAATCGATTTGTGCATAAAATGTCTAATGATAGTGTAAAAGCTCGTTGGGGTAGTTTTTCCGTATAGCCCATTCTCTAATTAACGTTTATTAGACTAGACAATTGCTCGTTAGCTTATATTAATCCGTGAAAGTCAACGATTGAATCGCCTCAGAAATAGACAAAAAGTGTATTTTTGTTAAACACATCTCTGCTTTTGAAAACTCGTGGGCTTGTATTAATGAGGTCACTTCACTCACACTAAGAGACTGATTATTTTTTTCTGTTTCTATGCCTTTATTGCCAACTTCACGAATCGTAAAGCCTTGACCCACGGAGTCGATAAGAACATCAAGGTCACTGAATATCAATCCCTCGCACTCATCCTGTAAATGTTTCTTGGAACCGACATACATCAGCTCATCATCGCCTTCTAATTTTATAATGCATGGCCATTGAATCATCACATTTCCTCTTACAAATTAGTATTTTGTGGTAACACCTCCGATGAAATAGATCTTACAGCCTTTCGGAGTCTTGTATTAAGATTAATCAGTTAGGTACTCTGTTTGTCTCTTGAGCAGTATGATTAACTTTAGAGCTAAACAAAGCAAGCTGTAGTAAGGTTAAGTCGATTCTATTGCTCAATGTATTTCATCCTACTTAGGCGATAAAAACATCCCATGGTTAGATACAAATAGAGAAAAATAAAGCGGTTGAACCAACGAAAAGTCAAAGCCGCCTAAACTTTAGTGGCGCTTATGGTCAGCTATCTCAAATCACTTATAGCGCCGCATTTAGTGGTGAATAACGCCAGCCAACCAGATTAAACCATTGTGCCGTACACACTAAATTATAAGTAGACCAAAAATACCAAGCGTTGGGAATCTCTCTTAAACGCTTTTTTAGCCGACGCATTTAAGTTCAAACCGCAATGCTTTAAATTGATGTTACAATACGCCATTCAATACCAACCGAACCAATGAGAAATTATTGATGTCAGCTCAAAAACCACGACTAGATGAAGTCATGCTCGCTTTCCAAGTTATCCCACGAGTAAAAGAAGGCAATAACTTTGAAGTTGTCGATAAGGCTATAGAAGTTGTTAAAGCTTCAGGCATTCCTTTCCAAGTAAGTGCGATGGAAACCACGTTAAAAGGTGAGCTAAACCAGCTACTAGAAATCGTGAAAGATGCACAACAAGCTTGTTATGATGCTGGTGCGGTAGAAGTCATCACCAATATTAAAATTCACAGTAAAACTGAAGCGGCTACAGATACATTCTGCACCTATGACAGAGGTGTAACCAAAGCTAACCATATGTTCGTAGACAACTAATGGTTATGCCGCCACTGACCTATTTGACGTGGCGGTTAACTGCAAGAAGGGGCTCCTTGATAAACCCGCAAAAAACACGAGCTTCGAGCCTGAAATCTAATTTTTGAACCTGCTTATAATTAGGCCACTCATGGCTGCGGAATCATGCCATTGATAGCGCATCACAGACCAGAGTTTCGGTCATTCTGGTACTCATTGACCAACTCACGACTTGCCGCGAGTACGGGTCGATAACATATCCAGCCTTCGCTTGTCACTAGATAGGTGATATCTACAGCCTATTTAACGTCTTGATCTGGCAAGTTTGGGGGGGAACAGGAAACCTATGCTTACGGTCTGTCGTACATTTGAACTTACGGGTTGCCACTCAGCTCTGGCGCTTAATGCCCGCTGCGATCGTAACGTTAAGTGACTTTTTGGTGATTATAAATCTAATAATATACCCCCACTGCGAGAAGCCTCAAGCACCTTAGCCTCCGCATAATACCTTCAACACTTAAAGCAACACATAGTAAAAATGCCACGCGTTTTGAATCAATTTTAAGCAACTTGTTATATGCATTTCTGCTGTGGAACCCATATATACCCTTGCGCAGCGTCACCATAAGTCGCACTTGACGTTCTAATCTGGTATAGCCCCGCGATATACAAACAAACGATTGCATCTAAAGCATCCTCGTTACTTTTGAGGGCTCTACCTTTTAAGCTCTCAATATAAGGTGCTGAGAGAAGTCCTTTGACATGTTCCGGAATTTTCAGCGATAGAATACTTGATTGTTCAAGAGCCGCTATGAAACTTGCTAGTTTAATTTGACCCGCTTTTTTATCTGCTACACAACCCTTTTTATAACTAAGTCTTTCTGGCAAGCCAAAGCATTCAATGATGGCAGGATGAGGATAGCACTCTATTTGCCATAGTTCAGAAGCTAAATGCTCGTAACCTAATGACTGCAAAGATGATGACAGATTTACACTCAAGGCGTCAGGATAGAGAGACAGATTTGAAGTGTGACAAGAAGCCTTTCTTGATCCGTAATCGCGACTGAGTGATTTCTCACACTCTCTTTGCCCAGTTTGATTCTTGATTACCAAAGGAGCATCGATTGCAATCCCAGATATTTCTTTTTGGTTAGCTATTACCTCTAGAATATTGGACATACCCAAGATAGCAGGCTCCAGCTGTTCGAGTATTAGATTACTTCCACCTAAGCTCCCTATAGCAATAGCTGACGGGTTCTTATCGCCTTGCCAGGCCAAGTCGATTCCTGCTAATTTCATGATTTCCTCTTTCTTGCACATAACGCCGCATTCTTGCGAATTCCCTCATAATTAACTGTAAAAACAATGAGGTAGATGCGCATCGCTGCCCTTGATCTAATGTATATCGCCAAACACACATTTAAATCAAATGGACTAACGATACGCGATATTCAGATTCTACAGCAAACCAGCCAAAAACACTCCGCTACACATCTTTACCAACGCAGTGCGAAGGAGCCTTGGTTACTCGGGACTAATGTCCCTCGGTATATCTTAAACGAAGTACAAATGACCAATCTTTACGCAAAACGAATGCAGATAGAAGAGGCATTCCGCGATCTAAAAAGAACGGCTTACGGGATCGCGCTTCGTCTTAACAGAACTCGTTGTACTAAGCGGTTAGATATCCTCCTTCTTATTGCGTGGCTCGCTGAAATTTTGATGTGGTGGAATGTACTAATTGCAGTACAAGCTAAGTGGCATTTTGACTTCCAAGCCAACAGCCTTAAACACCGCCGAGTCCTATCAATCCCTCGCCTCGGAAGAGAAGTGCGGAATCATAGGCGATACAAGATTAATGAATCTCAATACCAATGGGGAATGTTCGAATATCAAAGGCTCACACAATGCAGAACTGGGGAAATTATGAGGGGATCCGTCAGCGCTCTGTTAAGCGGCTAATAAACAACCACTTAACTTGAAATTTGTACCGTAAACACTTTAGCCAAACCGACAAAAAATGCCACGCGTTTAT